>NZ_JBNJOG010000008.1:0-200815 GCF_050113695.1 Vibrio sp. TRT 17S01
TGTGGCATTTCACACTGGATATCAACGATAGAGGCGTTCTCAAGCTTGGTAGTAAAGAAGTTTTCTTGTTTACCTTCAATTGAAGTGCGGTACCACTTAAGCTCAACAGAAGACAGCTTCTCACCCGATGCCAGTGCGTTGTATAGCAGAGGAACGGCTTTGTTCAGTGATACTGTGAACTGGAATGGTTTGTGAACACGTTGACCTGCTGGCTGACCTGATTGTGGATCTGTTGGTACAGTCACAACGTGGTCGAATTTTTGTACCAGCATTTCATCTTCGTGGCCTTCCACGTAAGAGTCACCGATAGAATCTGCAGTACATGCGCCAGCAGTGATAAGGCCCTGAACCTGACCTTCGATAGAGATATAACATGGAGTTGGCATCGTAATCCTTCCTTTAATCCATTTTTGAATGAGTGGTTGATTGAACGAAGAGGATAGAGCAAGGGGGATGCCAACCTCAAATCCATTAAATTTCAATAAGTTAAAACAAAACAAGCAAATAACTGCCCCTTAACGAGCAAATTATTGCTCTTCAGGCAAGATTTCTGATGGTGCGCCATTTCTTTGTTCTAATGCCAAGCGCTCTTCTAATTCCACCACCTTCCAACTCAAACTATTTAATCGCTCTTTAAGCACGGAAAATTCCATTTGTGCTTGGTCATAATCGCCCTGCTCAATGAGATCCTGCACATAACCCACTCGCCCATACACTGGCGATAAGCTCACTGCAAAATCTTCAAGCGATTTAGTTTGTCGCTGCAGTTCTCGCCAACGCTCTTTCTTTGCTAACAAAGAGATATTGGCCATGCGGGTTCTTATCTCTTGAAAACGTTCAATAAACTGAGAGGTTAAAAGAAGTGCTTGCTCTTTTGATAGCGCCACAGATTCTTTTGCTTGTTGGGTTAACTCTGAATCAGGAAATAGAGTATTCAGTACTTCAAGCTGTTGTTGGGCCTGAATTAACGGCAGCTCCACAGATGAATCGATCAAAGTTCCAATAGACTCACTATAAAGCGTTGTAATGCCCTGCTCTTCGTTGGCTACCGACTCCTGAGAATGAATGCTTAAATAATGTAATGCTTGTTCCCTTCCCGCCAAATTTGGTGTGGTTAATTGCTGTTGAAAAGATATTTCATGGAACCAAGGCGTATTTTGATAAATCGCGTTCGTGCCAAATACCGAACCAATTCCCAATAGGAAACAACCAGCTAGCCACCAGCGTTGTTTGGCTTTTCCTTTACGAAGAACTTCAGCCTGATGCTCCTCGTCCACTTTAACCAAAGAGTGGTATTTTGTTTCAATTCGATCAATATGCTCAAAAACGGCAAACGCCACCCCCTCAAAATCAACTTGGTATTCGGGTTGCTGATGTTCGATAAGCAGAAAAATTCGGTCAAAATAGTTTTCGCACCGGTATAAGTCACGCAGAGAGTGATAATCAGGCTTAAGATCTTTTAACTCTCTGACGACACGTGCATTCATCCAATCGAGAACTTCTTTACGCATTTTGGCCGTTTTGCTATCAGGCTTGTCAGCTCGACTAACACCTAAGCTCAATAATTCAAGAGCATTCACGTAACCAGCAAGACCAGAGGTTTTCAAACAAGCCACGACATAATAACCACATAAAAGGAGATCGATACCGGGGCCACTAGCGAGCATTTCACAATCAGCCTTTACTTTCTCCCAATCAATACTGCCACCAAAAGGGCCGTTACGGCGGTTAATCTCTTCTCTAACACGCTGATAGGTACTTTGATCTCTCAACGAAGCTGTGTCATCGACAATATGGAAAGGAACTTGGTCAATAAATAAGATATTGGACATAGATACTTCGTCCTGAATTAAACGGAGCGACTTACGCCGCTCCTGATAAGTTAGTACAGTGTTTTTGATAGTTTAAATGACTTAAACAGTCTGTCCGTAAATGGGTTCGCATCAGATTCAGCATAAATCCGATAGGTCATGTCACCACCATCGACTGCAAACTTAAAGTCAACCGATGTCGGACTTGCTGAAATCACTTCACCTTTCTCCAACAAGCGGAAGAACGCCCATGGTCCTTGAAGATTAATACTGCGTGGAGACTGATTCGGTTTTGCAGGAACAAGCGTGACTTTCGAAACAGCAGAATCACGCAAGGTATTTGGCCAGATAAGATCGACACTTTCGCGTGGACCATGACTGTACGCCAAGTACTGCCCATCGACGTTCAACACACTACGACGCTTATTATTAGTTAGACGCAGAGGTTCAATTGCAAAGTTCACATCCAAGATACCTTTACGGTTGAAGAATGCAGCCTGAATACGTTGAGCCTGCTTTATTTGCTCAAGAACATCTTTGCGGATGATGGATTGAGCGTCATCGCCTTCATTGAGTGCTGAAGCATCTTCAATAAACATCTTTAACTGATGATTGTAAAAGCTGTCCAATGTACCATTCGGAGCAAAGAAGGCTTCAAAATCATTTAACGCTGCATCTTTTCTCGATTTCTGGCTGAAAGGATAACGACTGGCTAGCTTAGTCTCATAGGTTTTGTAAACATCTTCATACCAACGCACTTCCAAATGCTTAATCGCTTCTTGCTTAACGACATACCAGCTTTCATCAGCAAGCTTCGCAACCATGGCATCAAGTGGTTGAGGTAAACCTGAAGAGATACGTCTCAAGGTATAGATCGGATCTGCATTAACAAGCTTTAACCGAGCCTTAGTGGCTTCTAGAGCAGCCATGCCTGCATCCGGAGATTCTTGAATGCCCTTGAGGTAATTTTTCAGTTCTTCAACAGACGCCAATACTTCGTTGATATAAGCAGGTTGTTCTCCAACAGGTGCTAGCATGTTATTTAGCTCAGAAAATGGCGCTTGGATCATTGAAGCCACTTTGTATTTTGGTGACTTTAAGATCTCTTTCTGCGCATCTTCTCCAGTTGGTAATTGGGCGATCACCTGAGTATTAGTATCCAAAGTGCGGAGTAAACGCTGTAGCGGCTCAATGTTTCCTGTCAGGTTATCCAATACAGCAACAGCATCGTTGATATCCTGGAAATACTTCATATCAATTTCGTTCAGTGCAGCTCGCCAAGTATTCACATAATCTGCGACATATAAATCTCGTATTTTGTCACGAAGAACCTGTTTGTCCGCTTCACTAAACTGGGCCGTTTTTGACTGCCCTAGCACCCAGCTATCAATCAATGCTAGATCAGAAACTTGTTCAGACTCCGGAAGGAAGTAATCTTCAAAACCTTTTTTAGTCAACATCTGTGGAATGAACAACGCAGAACTGCGCTCGACACGCTCTTCGAATACCAGATCAAACACTGGACCAACGAGATTTCTTAAGTTGATAGAAGGACCAAGTGCTGTTTGAGCCGTCAATTTTAGGTTTCGATATACTCGCTGATCATTAGGCATAGACCCAAGATCCGCTTGAACCTTTGCAATCGTTACATCATAAGGCTTCATTACCTGTTCGGCAGCAATATCGCCATTATTTCTGTCGCCAGCGAGATCGGTATGACGCATTGCATAATCAAGGTGACCAAGGAGCTCCTCTTGCACTTTGCGTTGACCAGAAAACTCTTGTTGCCAATATTTACCGAAGAAATCGAGCACATATTCTTTGTAGCGCCCACTTTTATCCACCATCATGCGATAAACACGCAGTACCGCGAGCTTTTCTTCATCAGTTTCAGCTAAGTTGAGCTCAACAACTACATCCGCCATAAGAAGAGGCAAGAAACGGGTCTCCAACAAGTTCAGATACGTTTCTTCCACTTTAGGTCCAATAGTATGGCCCTGATAAAGCCCAAAATCAGAAACATACATCGGTTTTTCACGGAAGAAACCGAACTCCAACGTAGCCTCACGAATTTTGTTTAATGGGATGAGAATGTCTTGCTGCGATGTTAAGCGTGAACTGGATGGAAATTGTTCCTTGTATTCATTTACTTTTGACAATACCGCCGACGCCTGATTGGTATTGACCATGTAATAACGATGCCAAGTACCAACCAACAAAAGCGAAGCAATCGAGCAAGCAACAAATGATAACCCCATCAACCGACGCTTTTGCTTAGCAACGCGGAAGTTATCCGACGCAAGCCCTGCTTCAGGGTAAATGACGTTACTAAATAGCTTTTGAGTAAAGTAGACCGTGGAATTCTTTGCCTGTTGAGCTTTATTGACCGCATGAGTCAACCCATAACGACGAGAGGCTGCATCATCAAATGCATTCGTAGGAACCCCTTGCTGATAAACCGAGGTAAAGTAGACACCACGAACTAGCGCTGATGTGGAGAACTGATCACTTGATAACGCATCTTGGAAGAACTCCTTCAAAATATCTTTTAAGCCAGCAATTTGACGAGTAAAACTGTAAATTGCATTTCGCTCTTCAAGTGACATAGGTGTCGCAGCGGCTTCAGGTAACAGTTCGTTAATACGCTCAACAAACTGACCATATTCATTAATAAATTCTTCCAGCCAATGATCAAGTTCATCAACAGAGTCTAATGAGAAAGTGAAACCTAAAACTTCTTCGCGCTGTTTCTTTGTGTATTGTTTAAAGAACGGTTCAAAGCCGTGAAGTAAGTCGAGTTTAGTCAATGAGACGTACACCGGTAGGCGGGTCGATAATGTTTCCATCAACTCACGTAAGCGAGCACGGAGTAAACTAGCATACGCTTTTCGTTCAGTTGCTGTTGCCGTTGCCAAATGTGATAGGTCAAGCGCCAACACAATACCGTTTAGCGGTCGACGGCTGCGAGTACGATCAAGCCAATTGATGAAGTGAAGCCAAAGCCTGCGTTCCATTTCTCCATCATTGTCTTCACTGCGATTGCCTTGAGTAAGCAGTTCACCATCTGGATCGATCAAAACAGATTCATCACCTACCCACCAATCAAAAGAATAAGGGTTCTCGCTTTTTTGGCCGGAAGCCCTAAGTACCGAAGAGAACACAAAGTTTTGTCCAGAACGATTAATAAGACTCGTCTTACCCGCATTCTCAAGTCCAAGTACTAAATACCACGGTAAAGCATACAAATAGTTACGCTTATTCAAGCTCTGCTTCATATTAACCATCATGTGGTTGAGCTCGTTTTCTTGGCGCTCTTCAAGTAACTTTATTGGATCTTGGCGAAGTGTCTCTTCTCGTTTTTGCTCCGCTTTAAACCCTTGTAACTTACGCCATTGGACAATACCCCAGATACCTAGACAACCAAGTGTAAAAAATCCACTTGCCAATAGACGTGCCATTACACTATCAAGCGGTCGGTTACCTGCAATTTCTAACCACGGGCCAGCCCACCAAATTGCCACGTTCACTAAAATGAACGTTGTGAATAGCAAAACAGGTAAAGCAGCAACCATACCTGGTTTAAGCTTCTTTACTATTCCAACAATAAATTTCCACATGGAGTATATCCTTCGATTAATCTGACGTTGCGTATCGTTTTAATTCTTCTACCAATGTAGGTTCCCAATCGGTGACTTTCATTGATAGTACTTGTTCATATAGCGTTTGATATTGTGAGGCTGCCATCTCATCAAGATGATTTGCCTGTAAGAGGTCTGCTGAAAGCATTCTCCAATAGAAACGATCTCGTGGCTCTGTTGCCTTAACTAATCCATCATTTAACATGGACAACGCAACCGCGATTCCGCCTTCTTTTGCTAAGGAAAATGCTTCCTTTCTTCGCTCTTGCCAATCACCTAAAGCTGATTGAGAGCTGCTTTGTGCTGTATCAGTTTCATTAATCCATTCGATCACTGATTGCGGTACGAATGGTTCACCACCTTTAAACTTGAGGCTCATTAATTCAGGAAGACGCTGCAAGAATAGACGTGTTTCCGAAGCAATTGATTCACACCACTCTTGCTTACCAAGACTTTTGGCTATCTGATAGCTCATTAAGTGGCCTTCAAACCAATACGGAGCCATTGTTAAGCTTTGTTCTACTTGGCGCCAAAGCACTAGATCAGGCTGCCTAAGCTTATCTTGATAATCTTTTACTCGGTCAGCTTGCATGCCACGAAGAAGCGTCTCTCCATTAGCATCATGATCAGGCAATGTTGTGATGGCCCCCCATACGGCATAGCGTCGTAAGCGGATCCCAATCGAGCTGCCAAATTCCTGCTCACCTAAAAAGTCAGCCACCTTTAGCAATGACTGTTTTGTCGCCTTATCACTTGTACTGTCCACCGATACTGAAGATGTACTCGTTGTCGTGATGGGAGGCGCAACATTTTGCTTTATCTCTGGCTGTTCAGTCTTCTGGCGCTCATCAACTTTGCGTAGTTCAGAGGTAATGGAAATGGCAACCGAGCTAACGACATCATTTGTTAACCCTGCCTTTTCAATCGTTTTCTGCCACTCCTCACATGCTGACAACAACGCGTCTCTGTCTTGGGTATCAAACAGATTAAAGTCAACCTTTTCCAACACCAAAGAAAAGCGCTGCACCATTTGGCTAAAAAATTTACGTCGAGGAAGGTTGCCACGTTTACCTGGAGCCGGATAACAGGTTTCCCAGTAGTGAGCAATAAAATCATTCATTACTCCAAAAGAAACGATTAGACGCTGCGGGTTAACTTGATTGTGTAAGCATTGTAGTAAGTGGACCAAAAGCTTTATATCTTTGGTTTTCTCACTAAATAACTTAACAATGCTATGCTCCACTTCATCCCATTGGACACTGCCATGAGATAGCGAACCCACTTTCATCATCTGATCCTCAATAAAATCAAAAAGAGGATCATCGATGAGTCGTTCTCCAACCGATGTTTTAGAAGAAATAGGTCGAACTATATGTTCGCGGTACTCTGCTAATTCCATGGTTATCTTCCTTTACCAACCACAACGATAGCGCAATGCTGACAGCGAGTTTTTGAGTTCTGTACTATCAAATTTCAACCCATCAGCAATAGCTGCATTTGAACGAAGCACCAGGCGCTTCTCCTTAGCCATTGCTTTCATCATCTCAATTGCAGGTAATCCGCGAGCAGAAGAAAACAACAACCCTGAGTCATCACTACGCCAATACTGTGTCGGCCCGTAAGCTACTGATAATTTAATTCTTGGATCGGAAACAGCTTCTGGAAAAATAAGCTCAACACGACTTAAATTGTCAATACAGCTCATCATCAAAATGGGCTTATCATTTCCCTCAAAGGCCGTTTTGTCGTTCTGTGCTCGTAAAGCAACCCATGCATTACTTTGTTTTTCTTCCCCTTGGGTTTTCAAAACAAGTGGGAGTTCATCGACAGAGTCCGAGAAACTTTCCATAGCTCGAACCCATTGTTCTGGTAGTCGTTCCTTGTTAACTACCGGACTTTCAACAGGTGTTGCAAACACCTCATCAAAACACTTAAGCCTTTCAATTCTCGCTATCACTTGAGTGCACTCTTTCGCACGTTCAAAAAGCTGACTCGACTCACTTGTTGCATGACTATTGCTAGATAAACACACTGAACTTAACGTAATGCTAAGTACTGAAAACAATAACTTTCTCATAAGCTTTTTATCTCCAGCTTTTGACATTTGTACGCTAAGGTGCGCTTTGGTATCCCAAGGCTTTGAGCCGCTTTAGCTCTATCACCCTCATACTGTTGCAGACGATCTCGGATTATTTGAGCCTCGTAATCGCTTAGCGCTTGCTTTAAGTCATCAATGAACTTGATATCATGACTATTCTGACCATTCACCACAGCATCATCGTGTGTTGCCTCTGTCTTTCCGATTTCACACAGTAATGAGATACGCGAAGCAAAACAGGCTTCTTCAACCTGAGTTCCATCTTCAGTTTGAGCACAACCAAATTCAACAAGGTGTTTTAGCTCACGTACGTTTCCAGGGAAGTCATGACGTTTGAGACAATCCAATGCACGATAATGAATACCGCGAATGTTCGTTCCATGCTGCTGATTAAAATTAGCAACAAAGCGTTGGCTCAATTGGTCAATGTCTTCTTTACGTGCACTTAATCTTGGCAACGTCAGTGGATATTGAAATAGGCGATAATAGAGATCCTGTCGAAACTGCTTATCTCGAACCTGCGCTAGCAAATTCACATGAGTCGCTGAGACCAGACGAAAGTCAGAAGTCTGCTCCTCTTTACCACCAACAGGCCTGAATGATCGAGTTTCAAGTACTCGAAGTAGCTTAGCCTGCAAAGACAAAGGCATATCACCAATTTCATCAAGGAATAATGTGCCCCCATTTGCTTGAGCGATTAGCCCTTGCTTATCACTGTCAGCACCAGAAAAAGCCCCTTTCTTGTACCCAAACAACTCACTTTCAAGCAGACTTTCTGGAATTGCGGCGCAGTTGATAGCGACAAACGGAGCTTTTTTTCTTGAAGATAGCTGATGGACGGCCTGAGCAACCAGCTCCTTGCCCGTTCCTGTCTCTCCTTGAACCATTACCGACAATTGGGATGTAGCTGCACTTGCAATTTGGCGTCGCAGCCGCTGCATCACGTCACTTTGACCAATCAAAATAGGTTCTAATGTTTGTGCCAAAGCACGTTGCATAGAATCTTTTTCGAAGTCATCAAATGATGCTTTCAATACTCGGTGCTCTTGCTCTTCTTTCATCATTTCTGTCAATAAGTTCCACTGTTTCGTGAACAAATCAACGAACTGCAAGAATCCTGCATCCGCAAAAATGGACGTAATGCAGTCCTGTTCTCCAACCATCATGAGGACACTTTGAACATGACGAGCATCGATGGGCAGCGGCTGAACATGTACAGCCTCAAACATGCCCACATTTTCAACCAACTGACTAAAGTATCGATCTCCCCGCCAAAAGACCAAGTCATCTGCAGATAAGGTCATGGATTGAGACGTTTGCAGTACTTGAGTAAACGGATTATTTAAATCCGTTACTGACCATTGGCATGATAATTCAGCGTTATGGGGCACAAGCATGCGCCCCTCTGAATTAGGAAACAGTATTAAGCAACGAGACAATTGGAGCTCGCGAGTTAGTACTTCAACAAATTTTGTAGCTAATTGGTCGGGCTTTTTTAGTCCCACCAACTGCGTGGCAAAAGCTAACCAACTACTCATCGTTACTCAACCTCACCAATAAACTCACCATCTTGTGCTGCAAGCCGGATCTGCTTAACATCTTCCTGCGCAGCAAGTTTGTTTAATAAGGCTAGAGACACTGGTGGCAATAGCTGACCTTCAATAATGGCTTCAAGCATGCGAGCGCCATTTTCTGAGCGTGTCGCTCGTTTTAAGATCTCTTCAATTAAAGAGTCTTCAACCATAACCTCCGCGTTATGGCGCTTCTTCAACAAGGCTTCTAAGCGAGAGAGTTTTCCTTTAACGATCTCCTCCAATACCTCTTTATTAAGTGGCATGTATGGAACCACTTCCATACGCGCAAGAAGTGCTGGTTTAAAGAAAGCAGCCAGTTCAGGATAGAGCGCTTCGTCCAACGCTTTCGGGTTTTCTGCGTAATCAACGATTGTTTGGTAACCTAGATTCGAGGTAAGGAAGAACACAATATTCTGGCAATCAATCAAACGCCCTTCTCCATCAGCAAGCTCACCTTTATCAAAAGCCTGATAGAAAATATTTAAAACTTCAGGGTGCGCTTTTTCTACTTCATCAAGCAGTACAACTGAGTAAGGCATCTTACGAATGGATTCGGTTAGCACGCCGCCCTCTCCGTAACCCACATAACCCGGAGGCGAGCCGATGAGACGAGATACGGTATGTTTCTCTTGGTACTCAGACATGTTAATGGTCGTCAAGAACTGCTTGCCACCATACAACTGCTCCGCCAATTGAACGACGGTTTCTGTTTTACCAACACCACTTGGTCCAACCAACAAGAAAGCCCCTTTCGGCCTTCCAGGACGACGTAAATCAGCTCGGGCGGTAAGTAAATGTTTATGTACGCGTTTGATCGCGTGATCCTGACCTTTAATTTGTTCACCCAAGATCGAGGTTAAGTGCGTGATCTTATGCAGCTCATCACTGTTCATTTGCTCAATCGGAACACCAGTCCAATCCGCAATCACTTCTGCAACTTGCTCTGCATCCACCTGTGGATGCATTAGGCGTTCGCGATGAGGAATTGACTCTAGCTCTTGGTATTTTTCCTTAAGGTCCAATTTGAGTTGTTCAAAGTCACACTCTTCATCGTGACAATCACTTGGTGACATTAACTGTCCACGTAACTCAACAATGGATTCAATCAAGGCTTTTTGATGGTTCCAGCGCTCTGTCAGTTCTGATTTTTCAACTTCTTCCTGTGCTTCGATGGTTTTTAGCTCGTCCAACCGGGCCATATCAACCTCTTTACCCATGCACTCCATACGTTCAAGCATGTCGATTTCAAGTTGACGTTGATGACATGCACTCTCCAAAAATGCTAAACGCTTTGGTGGCGAAGTCATGTTAATGGCAATTCGAGCACATGCTGTGTCTAAGACATCAATTGCTTTATCAGGAAGTTGTCGACCTGAAATATATCGAGCAGACAACTCAGACGCAGACTTAAGCGCATCGTCAGAGATTAATACACTGTGAGATTTTTCATAAACAGGAGTGAGACCACGCAGAATATCTATTGACTGTTCAATGCTCGGTTCTTCAAGCTTTACAAGCTGGAAGCGACGCGTTAACGCAGGATCTTTTTCAAAGTACTTTTTGTATTCTTTCCATGTCGTTGCAGCAACAGTACTTAACTCTCCCCTTGCTAACGCAGGCTTAAGTAGGTTTGCAGCATCACTGCCACCTTCTTGATTTCCAGAGCCAATCAATGTGTGCGCTTCATCAATGAACAGAATAATGGGTTTTGGTGAATGTTTGATCGCATCGATAACACCTTTCAGGCGCTTTTCAAATTCACCTTTTACAGAAGCCCCGGCTTGAAGTAAGCCCAAATCTAATGAGTAAAGTTCAACATTTTGTAACTGTGTAGGTACTTTCCCATCAGTCACTCGAAGTGCTAACCCTTCGATCATTGCACTTTTACCTACGCCAGCATCACCGACAACTATCGGGTTATTTTTCCGACGACGGCAAAGAATATCGACCATCAAATTCAGTTCATTTTCACGACACAGAACTGGATCAAGCTCCCCTTTGCGAGCCTGTTCAGTTACGTTAGTGCAATATTTAGAAAGAGGCGTTTCACCTTGCTCTGCAATAGTTTTGCTTGCAGATTTTGCTTTATCACTCGTTACTTGAGTTTCCGCTGAATCAACTAAAACAGTGTTAAAATGCTTTTTAAGGGTTTCACGGTTAATCGTTTCAAGTAATTGGATTAGTTTATAATCCAAGTAGCGATCTGATCGGCATAAGGCAGCTAAGAAAATAGCACCAGAGCGCATCTCTGCTTGGTTCAACTCCGTCGTTGAAAGCAACCATGCTTCTTGCAGTAGCTCAACCAATAAAGGAGAAAATGGTGGGTAGGTATCTAATTCTGCTTCGCGAGTATAGCTCGCGGTAATCGCCTGTTTTATTGTCTCCAAATCGATATTCGCTTGTTTCAAGATTAGACGAATATCGGAAAGTGGATTTTCAAGTAAAGCTTCTAAATAATGTTCAACCGTAACTTCTGGATGGTGTTGCTCAATGCACAATGACGCCGCTTGTTCTAGCGCTAATTTGCTTTGTGCATTAAGTTTTGAAATCAGAGTGGGTAGTTCAATACGTATCACAGTTATCACCTAGCCTTTTAATTTTTAGAGTATTTGGTTTAGTTGGCTCAACACATCTGTTGACTTGGTATGCAGTAAATAGGAGTAGCCAAGAAAAACACCTATCCATAAGATCACGAATCCTGCAAAAATCGACCAGACAGGCATTTGCTTGCTCAGCTTGTACTTCGAACGGACAACATGATCCGTTGCGCTGGTCAATTCAACTGATGTTTGTTGTTCTTCATCGTGAATAAGGTTATGTAAACGTTCGATTACTTTCTCACGCTCAACTTGCCCGCCTTCCATCACTCTGTACTTACCTTCGAAGCCAAGGATTAAGCAGTGATAAATGAACTCAAGCAGAGGCTTATATGTCTGAGGCTCGCCCTCTAAACGAGAGAGAATGATAAAGACTTTTTCCCCGCCCCAAGTTTCATTGTGAAACCTCGACAACATTGAGTGTTCAGCCCAAACACAAGACGCTCCCCACTCCGTACCCATAACGGCTTCATCTAAAAATGCACATAAAATGTAGCGGTACGCCATGAGAACGGCGTGTTCAAATCCTTGTGAGTTCAACTCAATTTCAATTGCTTTGATTTCTTCAATGGTCTGTTTGTAAATCTGTTCAATGTTGTCACACTCGGCCAAAGAGCGAACACGAAGTGATAAGCCAAACAACGGCGTTGCAGCATCAATTAAGATATTTGGATTGTCACCACGTAGCTGGAACCAGTAATCTTGATCGTGATTAATTTTCTCTACATCATCAAAAAGTAAGTTGCTGTACTGACTCTGTTTTTTATCAAAGCTCATGCTTAACTCCTGATTGCCCAGAATTGTAGATCTAAGTCTTCAAATGCCGCAGCAACATGAAGAGCGAAACCACTTGAATTCATCACGGTATTCCATGCAGGACTCGTCTTATCAAGCTGGTAGTACGTATATCCTGCATGGTATGGCAGCTGTCGAGGAGCGACAGGTAGTGAAACCAAAGGAATACCCGGTAACTGTAACGAGATAAGCTCGCGAATTTTCTCTACTGATGAAACTTTCGTTTGCTGCGTGAACAGGCGACGCAATTCGTCAAGCGGCATACGTGCTTTCACAGCAACAATAAACTCTGCGTCAGACATCAACTGAGGATCTTGAATAGGAGCAACCATCAAGCCGTACTTACGCTTGTCTAATTGAATCGAAACGGCTCTCGGTTCAAGCACTACACTTAGGCTCTGACGTAAATTACGGATCAAAGGCCAAAATGACTCACCCGGCATATCGTGGTTATAACTTGGAATATTTGGTGGCATGCGACTTTCATCTGTAAAAGTGGCCAACTCACCACAAACTGACGCCAACGATTCAAACAATCGCTCGGGATGTAAGCTACGAAGTTCAGCCAGATGTTGCATTTTAGGCTGAAGTCTATTTAACGCTTGAAGCAGCATAAAGTCTGAGACATCAGCGACCCCACCTTGTGAAGGTGAACTAATACGCTGTGCAATGTTTTTTGCACGCTCTCTCATCAAGCCAGAGACTTCATTTATGAAGCGATGTAATGCATCGTTACCCACGACATTGTAATGACACGGGATAAAGTCATGATCTAATACCACGCTGCCATCAGGACGCTTCTCACGAATGCGTGCAATCGCAATCGACGCGTAAGAGCTTCGATCTTCTTTTTCAAGCATCAATTGCATCTTCACAGGAGACACATCAATCGTTGTCGTATCCCCTTGTACCGTGTGAACATCCCGTAGCTCAAGACGACGACTTTCATATCGTCCGGTTCCACGTTCGTCAGGCCAATTTATCTCCATCAAGGACTCACTGCGCAATGGGATCGCAAGATAAATTAACTGGTTCGCAAGAGATGCATCATCAATTTCCAATGCATCTGGCATCTCGTCTTCTTGGGGAATTCGGAATACCGTACCGTCTGGCATAACTCCAACAGCACGTTCAATCGCAATCCGTCCAAATGAGAGATACTCCGGATTGAGTGACAGTTCTGAGATACCATATAAATAGCGACTTACAGCAATCATGCGCTCATCGACATGATATTCAACGTAGCGTTGTTGTTGCTGGAAATGCTGCGGCTTGATAAAAAGCCCTTCGTTCCAAATTACACGGTTACGTGCAAACATCTTTATTCCACTCTTTCCAATTTGACGTCATAGTCTTTGAACAGCATAAGCAGGTGATATTCTCTGCCCTTGTTCAAAACTTTGACCGCCTTCTTCCATTCACTAAGTTCAATATCTGAAAAGTTTGCCATCACGCCGATGTAGTTAGTGTCTTCATCCACTTCAAACGCGGTAACAAATTTGAACTGACCTGGGGTTAATACATAGTCATATACTTCGACAAAATTACTCTTGAGTGCTTTCTTATGATCTTCCCGTAACTGGTCATAATCAGCAGACATAAACATTGAGTCGTCTTTAAGTTCAAATATCTGTACTTCAACTGGCGAGGTTTCACCTGTGATATTCGGGTTCATGCCTTCATCAGCCACTAAACTGAAAGTAACTTTTGTCGGCATATTTGCAGGATCATATTCTGATGAGCTGCTACTACAGCCGCCCAAAAAGAATAATGAACACAGCATGATTAGCCATTTATTCACTTTCAGAACTCCAATTGTTTTTCACGGATTTTTTTGTCGTATGCTTGTTCAAAGATTTCCCAGAACAACTTTTCAAAGCCACGTTGGCGGTTTGAGGTCAGTTCTTGGTAGTAGTTTTGGTACATGTTCCAAGCCCACTCACCTTCACTCTGATTCACATTGTCTGAGCTGCGCTTATAATTTTGGAATCGGCGGGTCAATACGTCGGGCGAAAACGCATTTAAGATTTGACACAAGGCTTCAGTAGTAGCGTGCTGCATGGCTTCATTATGAGCACGTACATTTTTCAAGCTCTCGGAAATAGCGGCAGGAGCAGAAAGATGAACAAGGCTTTGCTCACCATCGTAAAGCGTGCGCATCGTTTCCTCGTAAGACAAGCCAAGCCTTAAAGGGTTATCTTCAATAGGCTGAAGGTTTCGATTCATTACACCAAAGCGCCCTTCCTGAACCTGAGCATGGACATCTAACAGACCTTTCACACAAGCTTGAAGAGATTCACCGAGCTCACGAGATAACGCATGCATACGTTCCATATCATGTTCGTAGCTGATGTCTACTCCCATGCCATTTAGCATCGGGCCAGTAAGTAAATGTGTTCCACCTACATGGTTTGATTGCAGTTCAACTTGCTCTGGCTTAACACTTTTAGCCACCTCTTCTTCTAGCAAGTCTAGTACTCGTTCATCCATCTCTAAGCCCTCTAAAACATTGTTGTCTGTTGAATTTGATACAAGTTGTTTATTGGCTGGTGTCTCCTCCGGAGTCGATTTATTCTCAGAGTGACGACTACCTGACCATAATTTTTTGAACATTTTTTTCAGCCGTACTGATGAAGATATTTCGAAATCACTATCGGCTTGTGGAGTAAAATCTGGCTGTTGCAAAGCCAAATTGTTTTCAGGAATTAAAACTCGCTGGCTTTCTTCATCGACCTTAGGCTTCTCGAGTTCATCAATAAGAGAAAACTCATTTTCTTTGGGCAACACTTCATCTAGTGCTGCTAACGGATCGATATGCAATGACTCCTCGCTCTCATCAAGCGCGGGTTGCAAATTGTCTTCTTCTTTTTCATCTGCGATAAGTGCATTACTATCTGTGTTTAATAGTGTTGCAAGTGACGCATGAGACATCGCATCATCACTATCTTCTCGAAGCACTCGGATCACATAAGGGCCAATGTGTATCTCATCTTTATGATCTAGCCTTGCTAACTCACCTTGCCCAAGTGGCATGTGAGAACCATTGATGTATGTTTCTCCGCTAAGATCCTTAAGACAAAACACACCATCCACTAATACAACTTCACAATGGAATGGTTTTGTCTTACCTGCACTATCTTTCAGAATCCAGTCAGAAGAAGAGGAAGAACCAATGATCCCGCCATTCAAATCCCAAGATTTCTGAGCCGTTAAGCCAGCTTCTAAAATCTGGACATTGCTAACCGTGAAGTTCAGTATTGATTGTTTTTTCACATTCATATTATTGCCTTACTTGAATCAAGACTCGGCGATCTGTTAGTTTCTGGCCAAGGAAAGATGTCCAACCTAAAGCGGGCTTCACCGCATCATCCAACCGCATTTCCATCACTTCGTTTTCATCCATTGACAATTCAAGATCGTACGCCATCTGTTCCCGCAAAATGAATTCGACCAATTTGCAAAGCGGTTGAAATTCTTTTCCTGACGGCAAAAAGTCAGCAAAACGCTCACGAGAAAGCCCTTTAATTTCAATAATAAATTTGCCTTTACAGTCCATGATGGATTCCCCCATGGTGCTGTCATAACCCAAGCTTGCGTTCTGTAGGCCCAACGAAAGTTGTTGCGCTCGGGCGATCTTTACTTTTCTTGTCACCCACTGGCGAATTTCGACACTATCAAGATCAAAACAATGCGAAATGATCCCCGCGACAACTTGAGGCGAGCGGCTGCGTCCGGCTAATGTCCCTGCATACGCCAGCATTTTGCACCAATTAATTGGTGTTTCACCTCGTAAATCAGGATCCCCAAGGCCGACTAAAGCAAAGATTTGTGCTGAAAATGGGTCTTTAGCGTCAGGCTGAAAACGCACGTAGTAACGGTATTTGCGCCAGATCCGGTAAACGAGGTTAATCAACCGATTATTAAAGAAATCAAGGAATGGCTGCTTACAGCCACCTCGTTCTTCCATTGCTAATTGCTCGACAAAAAAACCGGGGAGTGGCGATTGTGAACCTGACAAACCAAAGAAATTGGTCAACATGACCATTCTTTCGTCGATTCGCTGATCAATATTCACAACATCAGAGGGTGAAAAACCAAGGCTTGGGTTTGCACTGAAAACCAGTTGACAAGCACGTTCCCACTCTTCTGATTCAGGGTTTAATTGATTAATCTTTTGCAGCAATTCTACTAACTGGTAAAAGTTGTAGGAATGTACTGACTCCGGTAGTTTGGGCCCAACCGGAGTGTCTACCGCTATATCAGCGGTTGCATACCCGTTTGAGTTCCCCATGTATACTTCTCTTGATTTGATGTGTTTATTACGACCAACTCGTGAAATGAGTTAATGCTTGCGTAAAGCGTAAAGAAGTGACTGAGCACTGTTCCGAATAGATACAAATCACCTTCCGAGCCAAAACCTGCTTGATCAATATACAAAGTCGATTGCAACCCACGAACAGGTAAACCACGCAAAATTTTATCAATAGGCTGAGATTCAATCTTGACGATGCTATCTAAGCGCTTACGCGCAACACGCTCAGCTTGCCTATCTACTAACGCTCTAAAATCATAGGCCCGCAGCACACAATTCAATGCATCTTTAGAAAGCAATGAAAGGTAGTTAAGTGATAAGTTAGAGATCAGAACCCAAAGTAAACTACCATCTAAAATTGGCCGTAATGATTGGGAAGGCTCTGTAATATTCCTAAACGTCGCAAATGGTGGTGAGGTGTCGGTCGGTTCACAAATATCACCGACCCCAAGCTCTAAAGGCAACAATCTATTCGTGCATGTCAACTTAATTGAAACGGCTTCATCGACGTCAACAGACAGGGTTTCATCCCCACGAATAAAGGAAATGAAAGAGTCAAAACCATCACCACGTATACTGTCTTTTACGCGTGTTCTGTAATATAACGCCTTACGATCTCGAACACGTTCAACTTCATGCTGAAAGCTTTCAAATGAAGAGTACACTCTCTTCTTGCCACGAATCCTTTGCCCTGTTTGCGTGTTGTCTTGCCAACCAGCCACACTATCTACGCTAAACACTTCATAATGAGCTGGATACCGGCTAGAAGGTATAATTCTGTATTCCGTCTTACGACCATTTAAGTCAACAGGGTCAGCATCGTGCTCAAATAAATTAATGACAGGTGTGCAATAAAGCTGAAAGTTATCCGTCTGAACGCGAACATCTGCGGGTAAGGTTTTTGAGAAGTTAAGCTGCAGCGTAAACTCGCCATGCACAGACTTCGGAAGCGCTTTATCGATATCTTTGATGTCAAAAAAGTGGAACGCCTCAGGGAATGATAAGTATTCCTGCAGAATGCGATAACCTTCATATACATTGGTTGGGTACGGTAATAACGCCTCATTACTGTCAAAACCAACAATGCTGAATGCACTTTTAGGTAATGCAAACTCGGTTCCATTCACATCTACCGATACTTTGCTCAAATAATGATTGAGCCATAAGTAAAGCATTTGAGAGCTATATTTATCGCCTCCCAAATAAAATCTTAATTTATCAAGCAATGCTTCACCAACTGATTGCTCACCAGTCATTTTTAGGTGGATCTTAATCGTTGTTGCTTCACGTGTATGGTGAGCATGAACTTCAGAGGTTGTCAGTGGAAAAATCTCGACATTTCGACACGTACGAAAGTGACATTTGGTGCCAAATATTGCTTTGCTATCAAGCTGAGTTTCTCTTGCAATTGTTTGCTTTTCACTGACGCTTTTATCAGGAGAAAAGGCAACTACACTCATACTTGGTACTGGACGCAAGTAATTCGGCCAAAGCATGTTGATGATAGAGTGCGTTAACTCAGGAAACTCATCTTCCACTTTTTCGCGCAGACGAGCAGTCAAGAAGGCAAAACCTTCCAACAACCTTTCAACGTCGGGATCGGTCGTATTGCCATGAAGAAAACGGGACAACTGTGGATGAATTTCTGTAAATTCTTTTCCCTGCTCTTTTAAAAACGCCAGTTCTTCCCTGAAATACTTGTCTTGCGTCATTGTGATTACAGCACTCGATATTTTCGGTTTTGATCCAGTAATAAACTGAATTCGACTTTTTCATGAATCGCTTCACTATTGATGACTGCAGCGATATGAAACTTCAAAGTTAATGGGCTGTATGCATCAGAAAGTGTACGAACTTCAACATCAGTTAATCGAGGTTCATAACGTTCCAAGCAATCTTGTATAGCCAATTTAATACGAAGAGATAGGTCTAGGGTTTCTAACGTTGCATCATTAAAATCAACTAGCCCTAACTTCGGAGCGCTTTGTGATCCACCAACTCGTGTATTCAAAATTGCGGACACATTTCGTTTTATTGAATCCAGTACATCCTCAGCATCCGGCCCTGATAGGGCCGAAACTGGCTTGGTGTCGGCTTCTAAACGCTCAAAGAAACCAACACCAAATGCACTTTCTTCAGGTGCGAAGTAAGGCATATTAAGACTGATCTAAACGTCCAACCAACGAGAGCTCAAAGTTTGCTCCCATGTATTTGAAGTGTGGGCGAACGGCCAAAGAGACTTGGTACCAGCCTGGGTTGCCCTCTACATCTGCAACTTCAATTTTCGCTGCACGCAGAGGACGACGGCTACGTACGTCTGCTGGTGGGTTCTCCTGATCTGCAATGTACTGTTTAATCCAAGTATTCAGTTCACGCTCTAGATCCTGACGCTCTTTCCAAGCACCAATTTGCTCGCGCTGCAGCACTTTAATGTAATGAGCCAAGCGGTTGATGATCATCATGTACGGGATCTGAGTACCTAGCTTGTAATTCGTTTCCGCTTCTTTACCCTCTTTCGTGTTAGGGAAAATTTTCGGCTTTTGAATCGAGTTTGCAGAGAAGAATGAAGCGTTGTCACTGCCCTTACGCATCGTTAGAGCAATAAAGCCTTCTTCTGCCAATTCAAACTCTTTACGGTCTGTAATCAGTACTTCCGTTGGGATCTTACTTTGCAGTGCACCCATCGACTCAAACACGTGTACAGGTAGATCTTCTACTGCACCACCACTTTGAGGACCAATGATATTTGGACACCAGCGGTACTTAGCAAAGCTATCTGTTAGACGAGTAGCAAATGCAAATGCTGTATTACCCCATAGGTAATGTTCATGAGAGCCCGTTACATTTTCGTTGTAGTTAAACGACTTGATTGGGTTTTCTGTTGGATCATAAGGGACACGAAGTAGGAATCTTGGTGCAGTTAAACCAAGGTAGCGTGCGTCTTCAGATTCGCGCAAAGAACGCCACTTGGTATATTTTGGACTTTCAAATGTAGATTTGAGGTCTTTAATATTCGGAAGCTCTTCAAAAGAATCAATACCAAAAAACTCAGGACCGACACTTGAGATAAATGGAGCATGTGCCATTGCACCAAGCGCACCCATGTATTGAAGTAGCTTCATGTCTGGTGTTGATGGTGTAAATGCGTAATTACCAATGATTGCACCCGTTGGCTCACCACCAAATTGACCATAACCAGAAGAATACACATGCTTGTATAGACCCGCCTGCGTCGTTTCTGGTGCAAACTCAAAGTCTTCTAAAAGCTCTTCTTTTGTCACATGCAGGATGTCAACTTTGTTGTTTTCGCGAAAATCCGTACGGTCTACGAATAGCTTAAGACCACGCCAAGATGATTCCATCTGCTGGAATGCCTCATCGTGTAAGATCTCATCCATTTGAGCGCTGATTTTCTTATCCAGCTCAACAAGCATTTGATCAACCAAAGACTTGTTCACAGCTTCATCAGCTTGATTTGAACCAATTAGGTTTTCAATAAAGGCAGCAACGCCTTTTTTCGCCACCTCATACCCTTCTTCGCTTGGTGCGATACGGGTTTGAGCCATAATTTCATCGAGCAAGCTTCCTTCAGCAAGCTCCGGTCTTTCCAATACTGATTCAGTAGCAGACATGATTGTTTTCCTAAACTGTAATAATTAACGTAAGAGGCTTAAGTTACTCTTTTGGTTGTTCTTCAGAGCTGCTCACAAGGTTCAATTCAGAAAGCAGTTTCTCGCGAGACTCTTCAGAAGCAAGCAGGTCTTGAAGACGATCGCGGAATGCCGGGATGTTTCCTAGCGGACCTTTTAGTGCAACCAAAGCTTCACGCAGCTCGATAAGTTTATTAAGTTCAGGAACTTGAGAAGTGATTGAATCGGGGGAAAAATCAGCCAACGATTTAAAGCTTAACTCAACAGGAAGCTCAGCATTTTCATCATCGCTCAGTTTGTTTTTGACTGTTGTAGAAAGCTTAAGATCACTCTCACGCATAACAGATTCAAAATTGTTTTTATCTACTGATACTGTACTGCGCTCTTCAACTGGTGTTTCTTCCGTGTGTCCCTTGAAATCACCAACAACAAGAGTTTTCAGTGGCAGTTCTACTTCAGCCTGTGCGTCTCCAGTAGCCGGAATATACTTAATGTTAATCCGCTCTTTAGGAGCAACACTTCCTTCTTTAGACATATTACGTCTCCAATACCTATGCCAATTACGTCGTTAAACAAAGTGATGTAAAGCTTCCCTTACCTCACCAAATATTCTTATTTTTCTATTGTTATTCTCTAAAGCATTAAGGAGAACTTAATTGACCTTTAATTATTATAAATTATCTTTAACAGCCAAAATCGAACCGTTAGCGTTAAGATAAAGCCTGTTCAACCAAGGAAAACGCCCAAAGAAACGCTTTATTTTTTGCGTATTTCACTTTGAGACAATGCTAATTTAGAGATTATTTAAACCAATCTTTAATATTGGTCATACCATAATCCAAAATGATTAAATTCATTATATAGAATTGGTCAAATACGTGATCTGCACCCAATAAAATAAACGTAAGTTCCAGCTTAATTAAATTAATAGAGAGTAATCACATTCAAATTACAAATGCATTCAATCAATACCATTCAGAAAACAATTGAAGCAAGATCACAATTGCGCAATGACAATAGAACAATCAAACAAACAACAAAAATCCATTAAATTCAATGAGATAAATAAAAACAAATAGGATTAAACAGCCTACCTCCTTGCTATTGCTAGCTCAATCAACTCTTAACATCAAGTTAAAAATCACACAAAAAATTGAAAGAGATCGAGTTACCTAAAAAGGAATGACACTTTTTCAGAAGTTATAGTGAGCTTTGGATTAAGGTTCACTTTAAATAATTTTAAAGTTTACTTAAGGATAATTGTTATTAACAAAAAAAACAATAATAGAAGCCGGTTATAATATTAATAATTCAATCAATAAAAACTCAAAGGAAAATTCATTTATAAATCATCTCTAATTTTTATTTAAAAGGTATGTCATTTTGTAACAAATAGTTATTGTGTTTTAAGAAAGTTAGATGAGTTTTTATTTAACTAGAGAGCCCATAATTTAAATATACGATTTACCTCTTATTTACTGTTATCCTTATTGATACTACTATCTAATTACAAATACATTAATAAGGCACGTTAAAATGGATTAAAGGCTTCGAATAAAGTATACATTTTGCTCGCAATACCCCTTTCTTTCGCAAGCTTTAGATACTCATGTACTAAATCACGTCTTCACACGTATTGACAAGTTACAAAATGTTTCACACTATCTACCCAAGAGTGAAATGATAACCATTATCAACTCTAATAAAACATCATTACATTTATCGTCTTTTGGTTTATTTGGATATTAGTCATGCAACCTTTACACAACGCCATCAACGCAGCGTCAGCCATACAACTGCCTACCCTTCACACTGTGTTATCTAAATCTGGAGTAGATGAGCGCTTAGCGCGTTTTATTGAAACTCAACGTGACGAGATCAAAGATATTCTATCGGGAAAAGATCAGCGTATGCTTGTGATCATTGGCCCGTGTTCAATCCATGACCCTAATGCAGCTTTGGAATACGCGAATAGATTAGCCAAAGTTCAAAAACAATTTAGTCAAACGTTAAAAATTGTCATGCGAACGTATTTCGAAAAGCCGAGAACACGAAAAGGTTGGAAAGGTTTTATCGTCGACCCAGAGTTAACAGGCGATTTCAATTTAGAGCAAGGTGTCTATCAAAGTCGCTCATTATTGAAATCGATACTAGAGCTTGGCGTCCCTACTGCAACAGAGTTTCTCGATACAAACATTGCTCCATATATTGCTGATCTTGTTTGCTGGGGGGCGATTGGAGCACGTACAACAGAGTCACAACCTCATCGACAACTTGCATCAGCACTTCACTGTGCTATCGGCTTTAAAAATGGAACAGACGGAAACACCTCCATATCCATTGACGCAATACATGCGGCAGGAGACTCTCACTTACTGGTGACATCCGGTTCCAATGGGCATCCGGTCGCACTCCAGACACCAGGCAACCCTCATTGTCATGTCATTCTTCGTGGAGGATTGGCTCCAAACTACTCAAGTCCAAATGTTCGTAGTACTGCTTATCACCTTGAGTACAACAAGTTAGCACCTAGCCTCATTATCGACTGCAGTCATGGCAACAGTGGTAAGATTGCAAAAAACCAACTCAATGTTATCAATAACATTTGTGATCAATTAGCTGCAGGTGAAACCAGCATTTCAGGTGTGATGTGTGAAAGCTTTTTGCAAGGTGGTAACCAAGCATTGAATTCAGGAGAGTTGTGTTACGGCAAGTCGATTACCGACGAGTGTTTGAACTGGGATGATTCTGTCAGCTTCTTATCTAAACTCGATGAAGCTGTTAAGGTCGCTTACCAAAATGAATACCTTCATTCTGAGATCGCTTAACTATTTAGCCGGGCATAATGCCCGGCTTCATTAGTTGTCTAACGTTGCTCCTCCATCCACACGAAGATCATGCATTGTGATCTGTTTAGCACCATCAGACATCAGAAAGAGAACGGCTTTAGCTATGTCTTCTGGTTCTGCCATTTGCCCCAATGGAATCCCCAATCGATACTGTTCTAAGTTCCCTTTTATGACTTCATTCTCGCCGTAGTTGGCGTTCCATAGCTGAGTTTGCATGTCTGTTCTCGTTGAACCAGGGCTAACAAGATTGCAGCGAATACCCTTTTCAGCAAGTTCCAAACCAACGCATTTCACTAGCATATGTAAGGCTGATTTTGTTGCTGCATATGCCCCAATATTCAACCTAGGTGTATTTGCCGAATTTGAGCCAATTACGACAATGTTTCCCTGCTGCCGATCTTTCATGCCGTTTGAAATCGCTTGGACCAACGCTAAAGCACCAAAGGTATTTACATCAAACATTTGTTTGATCTCATCCAGAGGCATATCGTTCACTGCACCAAGATGCAATATCCCAGCACAACTCACTAAATGGTCAAACTGAAACTCACGATCGAGTTGGCAAACTTTGTCGTTCACCTCATCGTGTTTTAATAAATCCAATTCGAAACAACGTAACCTAGATTCATCAAAGCGAGCTCTAAGACCTTCAAGGCTTTGGTTCAACAACGAAATATCCTTATCTGTCGCTACCACTCGATAGCCATTTTCTAACAGATGTTCCAACACAGCATAACCAATACCTTTACCTGCTCCAGTAAGGAGTACCGTTTCAAAAGTACTATTCATTTACCTTACCCCAACGTTTAAGTGGTAGCAGAAATCTGACGTCATTTATCACTCCTTATCAAAATGCAATTAATTATCGTTTGATATTAATAATTATTCTCATCTATACTCTAGCACTGTATTCGCATACGAAACAATTCGCAAATATAAGTAACAGAATATTTAGAGGTTAGGTTTATGAAACGTGAAGTTGTTGGATTCTCCAAAATGTCTGATGAGATTTTGGATGCGCGATTAGATGAGTCCCCTTTCTTCTTTGCTTCCCCCCATAGTTCGATGCTAGGCGTCGGTATTGAACAACAACTTGAGCAAGCCATTCCATTTTCACAACTGGCAGTTCAAGCCAATGAAATGTTGGAAAAAGCAAAGTCTGAACACAACGATAACCCTGTCTTGTTTGCCACCGTTCCTTTCGATGAAAATACGCCAACAAGATTTGTTATCCCAGAGAAACTTTATGTTTCCAGTAGCCACAGAGCAAGAGGACAAGATAAACAAAGTTCAAATAAAGCGACCATAGTGTCTGCTCCAACAGGAAACGATTACAAACAAGGTGTATCTACTCTCTTGAATTTGTTTGATACCACAGAGCTATCAAAGGTCGTACTTTCGCGCTCAGTCAGGCTGGCAACAGATCACACGATCGACCAGACAGTGCTACTGCGTAACTTATTATCCATCAATGCCAATGGTTACACCTTTGCTGCAGACATTGGAAGTGGCGCTAAATTGATGGGAGCCAGTCCGGAACTGCTACTGGCCAAAAAAGGTGGCCATGTAATTTCTAACCCGTTAGCCGGCTCTCATCCCAAGTCTAAAAACACTCAAGAAAACCTTCATTTACGTGCTTCTTTGTTAGATACCCAAAAGGATCTGAATGAACATAGTTTTGTTGTCGAGGAAGTCGAAAAAGTCTTGAGTCGTTATTGCCACAACCTGTTTACTCCAATGGTGCCTTCAGTGATTGAAACGGAAACAATGCTGCACTTGTCGACCGTGTTGGAAGGTCAGGCAGACGATCCAACAACGAATGCACTGCAAATCGCGGCCGAGCTGCACCCTACTCCAGCGGTTTGTGGGTTCCCGAGACATTCGGCTTATCAAGCCATTAAGCAGATAGAGAACTTTGACCGTGGCTACTTTACCGGCATGGTTGGTTGGTGTGATGCAAGGGGTAATGGTGAGTGGGTGGTAACCATTCGCTGCGCAGAAGTAAGCCAGCACGAAATGTGCGTGTTTGCGGGTGCAGGTATCGTCACGGACTCTTCACCTCAGAGTGAGCTAGATGAAACAGGAGCAAAGATGGGAACAATTTTACGTGCTGCTGGCATTCAAATTGACGAATTACTTACGGTATAGAAAGCATGACGAACACACAGCACACGTTAGATTTTACACCATGGCCAAAAGAGTCCGCTCAGTACTATCGAGCAAAGGGATATTGGCAAGATAAAACATTATTCGACCATTTACTGGACTCGGTTAAGACTCATCCAGATGCTTTAGCCATCATCAGTGGTGAATGCTCATACACCTATCAACAGTTGCATGACAAAGTCACCCAGCTCGCTGCAGGATTCATTACATTAGGCCTGAAATCGGGTGACAATGTTGTCATGCAAATCAGCAATCGAGCGGAGTTTTATATCTGCTTCTTTGCTCTGACTATGCAAGGGATAAAGCCAGTTGTTGCACTGCCGGCCCACCGAACTCTTGAGCTCAGCTATTTCTGTCGTCACGCCCAAGCAAAAGCGTATATTTTCTCGGATGACACGCCGGGTTTTGATGCCCAAAAGACGGCCTTAACTTTGCAGGATGAATGTGCGTCATTGTCATACCTCATTCATACAGACCAATCGGTAGATTCTCAAATTACCGAATTAAGCACGCTTTATGATGCACAAGGTATTGCTCAAAACAGCAATGCTGACCATGTCGCTTTCTTCCAGCTGTCTGGTGGCACTACAGGCACTCCAAAGCTGATCCCAAGAACACACAATGACTATGCATATAGCGTTATCGCAAGTAATGCAATCTGTGACTTCAGTGAACAAACACGCTATCTGTGCGTATTGCCAGCAGCACATAACTTCCCATTAAGTTCCCCGGGTGCATTAGGCGTTTTCTTTGCTGGGGGCTGTGTGGTACTGGCACAAGATAGCTCACCACAAAATGCGTTCAAGCTGATAGAACAACATAGGATCACCGTCTCCGCTCTTGTACCACCACTCGCGTTACTTTGGATGAAACATGCAGAGACTGCCTGTGACGATATTTCTAGTCTTATATTTGTGCAAGTTGGCGGCGCCAAGTTCAGTGAAACCGCAGCCAGAGAGCTACCTAGTAAGCTAAACTGCCAATTACAACAAGTCTTTGGAATGGCGGAAGGTTTGGTCAACTATACACGTTTAAATGACCCGATTGATGTCATCGTAAAAACACAAGGGCGGCCAATGTCGCCAGACGATGAAGTGCTCGTGGTTGATGACGAAGGCAAACCCGTCCCTGTTGGTGAAGAAGGTGCACTATTAACCCGAGGCCCATATACGATCCAAGGTTATTTCCGCGCCAAAGAACACAATCAACGTTCATTTAACGCAGAACGATTTTACGCCACGGGAGATCTCGTTCGGTTAACCTCTGACGGCAACATCATTGTTACTGGACGTGATAAAGACCAAATCAACCGAGGCGGAGAAAAAATCGCCGCAGAAGAAGTAGAAAATCTGATACTTCAACATGACAACGTACATGATGTCGCTTTAGTCGCCATACCTGATGAGTTTCTGGGCGAGCGCAGCTGTGCGATTATTGTTCCTGAAAACAACCAGAAACCAAAGCCTGTTGAACTAAAACGCTTCTTGCACAGTCAAGGACTTGCTCAATTCAAGATTCCTGACCAAATCCATTTTGCTGAAGCCTTACCTAAAACTCCGGTGGGCAAAATAAACAAGAAAGTGCTAAGAGAACAATTCTCTTCATAATAAAAAAACCGATTTCATCAGAAATCGGTTTTTACTTTAGCTCTAAGCGGCAACTTCCAAATTCGATTCAATCATTTGCCACCATTCTCTTAAGGTGGTTTTTTGCATGATGTCCGAAAAGGCAATATCAATGCCTTGCTTTCTCCAAGCTTCAAATAACGTCATGGCTCTTATGGAGTCTAGGCCTAAAAACATTAGGTTCTCATCAACATCAACTTCTTCAAGATCCATATCTAGAATCTCTGCGACATCAACGCGCATGGAAGCTAGGCTCAGCTCTGACTTCAGTTGCCCACCCTGTGCTATTTCATTGATAACCTGCGACATTGATTTAATGCAACCCGCTCTGCCTGCAACGTATTTCAACGCGTACTGGTGATCTTCCAAAGAAAAGTCTGCAATCGCATCCCCGACAATGAAGGGCTTAATGTCTAGCATAAATGCATCTAGCGCAGTGGACAAAATACCGATATGACCGTAAACCCCGACAATAATCAGTTGGTCACGCCCCGTTTCTATCATCCAATCTAATAGAGGCGTCTTCTTAAACGCGCTGTAGCGCCATTTTTTATACTGAATATCACCTTGTTCGGGGGCAACTTCTGCAATGATTTCTGTTTCTTGCGTGAGCCCAGTTCCCCAGAAATCCGTTAGTAAAGCACGTTCCTTAGGATCTTGATTCGCAGGTTGCGCCGTATAAACCACGGGGATATTCGCATGACGGGCTGCCTGTGCGATATTTTGTACATTGCGAAGTAAGTGTGGGATAGGTTGCTTGGCCTTATCAAAGAAGTTAATAAAGTATTCCTGCATGTCGTGAACCAATAACACCGCTTTGTCCGGCTCAATACTCCAGTTGACTTTGTTATCAGGGAAAGTATCAACTTCTGGTATTTCGTAGCCAGCAATCTTGGGAATCGCCATTTTTTATAATCCTTAGTAAGTTATTTCCTATATAGGAATTGGTTGACGTTGTTTATGAACAAAGAAACAAATGGTAACAATTATCATTTAACCAATAGTAAGCAGCAGCAAAGACAAAATCAATTGATAATGATAGTAGTTCGCAATAAAGTAGCTACCTTCTACCAAAAATGAAGTCATATGCGTTCGTTATAGAGCAATTAACCACGGGAACTGATGATGAGACACCACTATGCGAGAATTTTTATAGGGCTGCTTTTTCTGACCTTATTGTCGGCATGCAATGATGCTGCAATTTCAGACCAGCAGTCTAAGCCATTAACTGTTTCAGACGGTTGGCCAAAGAAAATAACGTCAAGCTATGGTGACATCACACTGACATCGCCACCCAAGCGAATTGTTTCCACCAGTGTTTCGATCACAGGAACGCTTTTGGCTATTGATGCTCCAGTGATTGCTTCGGGTGGGACGCTTTCCAACAGTCCTGTCGCAGATAAAGACGGGTATTTTTATCAATGGCGCTCCGTTGCCAATGAAAGAAACGTTAAACCACTGTATCAAGGCCTAGCTAATGCAGAAGCCGTCGCCAAAGAACGACCAGATTTGATTATTGTGTCCGCAACGGGTGGTGACTCTGCAATAAAAATGTATGACCAGTTCTCAGCTATCGCTCCGACTCTGGTTATTAATTATGACGATAAAAGCTGGCAAGAGCTTGCCCGACTATTAGCATCATTTACTGATCGGGAAACGCAAGCGGAAAACGCAATTCAACGCTTCAATCATAGGGTTGTCGAAGTCAAAGAGCGCATTAAACTGCCACCTCAACCAACTACTGCCATGGTGTATTATGGCGATGGTCGTGGTGCTAATTTTTGGACAGTAAACTCCGCCCAAGGAAAAGTTTTGCAAGCCTTAGGGTTTGAGTTAAGTGAGATCCCAGAACCACTCACAGACAATCATCAAATGGGACGACGAAAAGACATTGTTCCAGTCAATGGTGAGAACTTTGCCGATGCGATAACAGGTCAATCCATACTTTTATTCGCCGCAGAAACACCTGTGATTCAGCAATTACGAGAAAATAAGTTCATCGCCCATTTGAAAGCGGTTCGAGATCACCATGTTTACGCAATGGGTAATGACTCATTTAGACTTGATTATTACAGCTCCATGAATTTACTTGAGAACATTGAAACACTATTCACTACTCAATAGAAAACAAACCGCCCATATAGGGCGGTTTATTCTAACTTGTCGCTGTGGCTTCTTTTGCTGAACCGGTTGGCTCTGGTGGCGGAGCCAAAGCAGGATCAAATAGCTTTGCTCGGCGCAGCGGGCGGAACAGAATAACCATTAACATCCCTATCCCTGTCGCCCCCAATCCAAATGAAAATATCGACATTGCTGGCGCCATAACCTTACCTAAAGCACCTAATCCAATAGCACCCATTGAGTCTCCAGTTACGTCTTGCGCTGTCCATAAACTGCTTACACGGCCTAATAAGTGATCTGGGGTATGTCCTTGGACAATAGAATATTGAATAAGCGAAGCCACAGAACCTAAGTATCCGTATATCACCAATATACCAAGGAATAACCAGTAGTTTCCTGCCAATCCCATGGCCACAATGGCTAAAAATGTTCCCATGGTTGCGTAGATCATAACCATTCCCGGCCGTTGAGATTGCTTTACCCAGCCTGACGTTAATGCACCGACCATTGCGCCTAATGGGATCGCTGAGTACATCAAACCAGCATTCGCTGCATTTCCGGTAAATGTTTCAAGAGCCAACGCGGGAAACATAACTCTAACCGCTGTTGCGAGTGTTTCTAAGGTACCAAAAACAACCACACACCCCACAACCTTGTTCGAAAAGAGAAACTTTACGCCTTCATACAATGACAACAACGGATTTTCTGGTGCGTCATGACTCGGTTTCATGGAAGGAAGTCTGAACAACGGGAATAAGGTGCACAAGGTGCCAATTGAAGCAGCAAGGTAGTTCCAGCTGACGTCACCAAACGAGATGAGCAACCCACCAATCGCTGGTGACAAAACCATTCCCATGCGAACAGTAAGCATGCTAAGTGCCGCCGCTGAGGGCAAATTCTCTCGTCCAACAATAACAGGCAACGAAGCCATCAAGGCCGTCATTCCCATCGCGCCAAAAAAGCCATCCCACACAGAAAGTACATAAAGTGCAACCAAGGAAGATTCCGCCAATAGGCTGTTTAAGGCTAACGCCCCAAATCCAATGCCACACGTTGTTCTGGCGAATAGAATGAGTTTGCGTCGGTCGTATTTATCTGCCAAAACGCCCCCGATGAGCAACCCGACAAACATGCCGATGCCATCTAATGCCATGATCATTCCGACTTGAAGGGTTGAGCCAGTCATTTGATGTATCTGTATTGGTACAGCGACGGTCATCATGCCAAGAGCAAGAATCGACATCATCCTTGCAATAAATACCATTCTAAAATTCGGGTTTTCTTTAAGTAAGCTGAAATCCAGCATAATTTTGGGCATTTTCATTATTTCTTACGTCAAATATTGTGAGTCGTGAAATCAACACGATGAAAGAGGATGCTTATTGCTTGAACATTCTACGCATCAAGTTACAATAATGGCAATGATAATTATTTACAATTGTATTTATGAGTGTTCATAAGTTGCCTTTAATCTCTTCTCTCTTACCAAGTAAAACGGCACTCCCCCAAACGCCAGACTCCCGTAAAAAACGTACTTATCGCCACTCTTTAACGTTATTTTCTTTATGTGCTCTACTGCTGTTCACATGCATCTTAAGCTTGGTGATCGGTGCCAAAAGTATATCGCCAAGCATTGTGTTTGAAAGCTTGCGAGGCACAGTAACATCAACAGCAAGCCAAATAATCCTCGAAGCAAGAGTCCCACGAACCCTCGTTGGACTGCTAGTCGGAGCGGCGTTAGCTGTGGCAGGTGCCTTAATACAATCTTTGACACGAAATCCCCTTGCAGATCCCGGCATCCTCGGTGTGAATGCTGGTAGCAGCTTTTTCGTGCTTATTGGTGTCGCAATTTTCGGTAACCATTTGATGAGTGAACACCTGTGGTTCGCTTTTATCGGTGCTCTCGCCACAAGTTTATTTGTCTATTTCATAGGAACATATAAAGAAGCCCGAGTGAATCCATTAAAAATTACACTTGCAGGTGTGGCTCTAGGTGCTCTTCTTGCGGGGGTGTCGTCATCAGTGACACTCTTAAACCCTCAAGCCTTTGACGAAATGCGTTTCTGGGACGCTGGCTCATTAGATATCAGAAACCTCTCTTTGACTTTTACGGCCATCGCTCCCATTACATTTGCATTGATAGTCGCGTTATTGATTGCACCAGGGTTGGATAACTTAGCCCTTGGTGAAGATGTTGCGCAAGGACTGGGGACGAATGTCAAACAGACGCAAGCTTTAGCCCTGCTAGTGATCGCTATTTTATGTGGCAGTGCCACAGCGCTTGCTGGTCCAATTGGCTTTGTTGGCTTGATGATCCCACACGTAGCTCGAAAGCTGGCTTCTTCAAGCCAACGCTGGTTGACGCTTTATGCAATGGTTCTTGGTCCTCTCCTTTTGATTAGCGCCGATATCATTGGCCGTGTTATCGCTGTCAATGAAGTCAGAGTCTCAATTGTGACAGCATTTGTCGGGGCTCCAGTCCTAATCTACCTCGCTCGTAAACTGAACTCCTTTGGTAAACTCTAATGCAACCATCAGGTACTTACCTACTTGGCCGCAAAAGTGGTCGTTTCAATTTTCTATTATCCAAACGAACTGTCGCTTGGTGCATTTTGCTTACGATAGCCACAACAATCATTGCCACCTTCGCTCTGTCTCAAGGAGAGCTAAGAACAAGCCTGACCGATCTTGTTGAGGTAGCGTTCGGCACCGCTGAACAATTCACTTCAATTGTGATTCTTGAATGGCGACTGCCGAGGTTATTTGCATCGCTTGTTTTTGGCGCAGCGCTCGGAGTCAGTGGTGCACTTTTTCAATCACTCATCCGTAATCCATTAGGAAGCCCCGACATTATTGGCTTTAACACTGGCGCATACACAGGTGCACTAGTCGTCATCATTGTATTTGGAGGAAGCTATTTTGAGGTTGCATTTGGTGCAATCGCAGGCGGCTTAATTGCAGCAACGGCTGTATACCTGCTGGCATACAAACAAGGAATCCAAGGATTTAGATTAATCATCATTGGTATTGGCATCAGCGCCATGTTAAGCGCTTTTAATAGCTGGCTGATGCTCACAAGCAAGTTGGAGACAGCGATGACAGCCGCCATATGGGGTGCTGGAACATTGAATGGACTGGGATGGAGTAAAATTTTGCCATCGTTTGTTTTTATTACTGTCGCTTTTGTCATATCTGCAGCACTTGTCAGAAAGTTAAACATTTTAGAAATGGGTGATGACAATGCCGCAATGCTTGGCGTAAGTGGTGAGCGTACTCGGCGGCTGGCGATGTTATCTGGCGTCATTTTGACAGCAGCAGTCACCGCCGCTACCGGCCCGATTTCATTCATCGCTTTAGTCGCTCCACAACTTGCTAGAAAGCTAACCAGAGATGGCTCGGTGGGACTGATGGCCTCTGCATTGATGGGAGCGATGTTACTCACGCTATCCGATTTCACCGCCGTTAATTTATTTGCACCAAACCAATTACCCGTCGGCGTAATAACCATAAGTATTGGAGGTATCTACTTGCTGTATTTGCTTATTCGCCAATCAGAGAGATCATAATTTGACTAACGCAACACAACATAAAATAAACTCGCGCTATCGATTGCAGGCGGAACAAGTCACACTCGCCTACCAAGATAACGTCATATCTCAATCTTTGTCAGTTGGCATTCCAGACAATAAATTCACTGTCATCTTAGGACCAAACGGCTGCGGTAAATCAACATTACTACGCGGATTAAGCAATCTGCTCATGCCCAAATCTGGATCTGTTTTGTTAGATGGCAAAAATCTCTGCCACTTTCCTCGTCAAGAACTGGCAAAGCAGCTGGGACTACTGCCCCAATCTGCAATTGCGCCATCTGGCTTAACTGTTCACGATCTCATATGTCGAGGGCGCTTCCCTCATCAATCATTTTTGAAACGCTGGACACAAGCTGACGAACAGGCCGTACAACAAGCGATAGAGGCAACTCAGGTTGAGCCATTACTAGGCCAAAACGTTGAAGCATTATCCGGAGGGCAGCGGCAACGTGTTTGGGTTGCTATGGTTTTAGCGCAAAAAACACCTTATTTGTTGTTAGATGAACCGACAACTTATTTAGACATTGCACATCAAATCGAATTATTGGATCTATTCAGAAAACTGAATCGGCAAAACAGTTCAACCATCGTTGCGGTGCTGCACGATCTCAATCATGCATGTCGTTACGCTGATCACTTAATCGTGATGAATTCAGGGCAAGTCGTTGCAGAAGGAACACCCAATACGGTGATCACAGAAACACTGATCCAACACGTATATGGGTTACGTTGTTTAGTAATGCCCGACCCTCTCACCAAGACGCCAATGATCATTCCTCGAGATTCTAGAGTCGATTAGCGTTTCTGGCGATATCATGCGTTTCACATAAAGAATTTACACCAATAAAAAACCGGCGATTTCGCCGGTTTTATTTTTGTTATTTCAAGCTTGGGAGCCCACTAAGCAACGTATTTAGCTGTTCCCCAACATCACCAACGTTTTCAGGCGCGATAATATCTTCGTGTGAACACTCAAAATAATGCTTGTGTAAGCTGGTAATAAATGGCTTCCAATGCGCATCAATGTCATACCCCTCCGGTAAGGTACGTTCAGCCACAAACAAATTCACCTCACCATCATAAAGTGATGATTTTGCACTAGATAATAGCCGAACAGCATCTTCATAGTTCGATGTTATATCTTTAAACATCGCCATACGTTGCTTGTCCAATTCATCATCTGTAATGTCATTTGCTGCTAAGAACAAATCCTTTTCTCTTTCGATCTCGTCTTGCGCCTCTTCATTCATTGGCCCTTCCCAATCTTGACCTTCAGGTGGATAGGTATCTAGCAAGCCTAGGAATGCAACTTCTTCACCTTGACGTTGCAGTTTAGATGCCAATGCCTGAGCTACTGTTCCACCAAAGGAATAGCCTAGTAAATGGTATGGTCCTTCAGGCTGTAATTGCTTCAATGCTTTCATATGAATATCACAAGCATCTTCCATGTCTCGCCCCGCAGAGATGGCACCATTTGGACGTGGTGATTGCAGACCAAATACTGGATAATGACCATCCAGATATTTAGGTAAACCTGTATATTGCCACGCGAAACCAGAGGCGGAATTGATGCAGAAGAGCGCAGGACCAGATCCCGCTCTTATTGGCAAGACTTCACCAAAGCCAGCAAGAGTTGGATCGTTTAGCGCTTCATCGTCTAATAATAATGCCGTCAGTTTCTCGGGTGTTGGATTCACCATGATTTGACCAATGGTCACAGGAACATTAAGAATTCGACGAATATCTGCTGCTAACTTCATTGCCATTAATGAGTGACCACCTAAGGCAAAGAAATCATCTTCTGCAGACAGAGTATCCAGCCCTAACACGTCAGCAAATATGCTCACAAGTTGCGTTTCCATCCCTGGTCGTGCTGTCCGCCCAGAACCAGTGACAACGTCACTCGGGAGGGGCAATGCTTTGCGATCAAGTTTGCCGTTGGCACTTAACGGGTATTCTTCCATCAAGATAATGGCAACAGGAACCATGTGCGCTGGTAAATGCTCTGCCAGTTTGTTGCGCAGAGTTTCGCTCTCTGTTTCGACATCATCATTGAGGATCACATAACCCACAAGTTGGCGATCATCCGCACCCGCCATAGCCTTTTCATTACTCAAGGATTTTGCACAGACAAGGGCCTGCTTAACACCTGCAAGCGATTGAAGTGCCGTTTCGATTTCTCCCAGTTCAATCCGTTGACCACGAATTTTTAATTGATCATCACTTCGACCAAGGTATTCGATTTTTCCTGAGGGCAGCCAACGAACAACATCCCCGGTACGGTACATACGCTCCCCACTCGAGAACGGATTCGCAATAAACCTGTCGGCTGTTAATCCACTGCGGTTCAAGTAGCCGATAGCCAATTGATCACCAGCTAGATACAACTCACCGGGGACACCCACTGGCGTTTCTCTCAGGAAGCTATCTAGCACATACACCTGCGTATTCCATACTGGTAAACCGATCGGCACACTCGTCCCTAAGCTTTCAGCTAAAGCAGAACCAAAAGCCGGACAATACGTTACATCAACCGCCGCCTCAGTTGGACCATATAAGTTGTGTAATGGCGCCTCTATCCAGCGTGCATATTGATTAGACAGTTCTTTCGATAATGCCTCACCAGAACAGAAAACACGCTGCAAGCTTCGAGCGACACGCTCACCTTGTTCATGACTGTTTTCTATCGATGCCATAAACGCAGCAAGCATAGAAGGTACAAAGTGCATGGTTGTCACTTTGTAGTCATTGATGATCTGCATTAACCATTCCGGATCTTTATGCGATTCCGGTGGTGCCATGACCAAGCTCGCACCTTCAATCAGCGGCCAGAAGAACTCCCAGACGGAAACATCAAAACTGCATGGCGTTTTTTGCAAGACCACATCTTGCGCATTGAGCGTGTATTCATGCTGCATCCATTTCAGACGGTTTACGATAGCCTGATGCGAAACTAACACGCCTTTCGGATTCCCTGTCGAACCAGAGGTATAGATGATGTAGGCCCCATGATAAGGCGCAAGTCCATCCTTCTCTTCAGTCAGCGTGGAAGCCACTGGCTCAGGAAGGTCATCCAAAATCAGCAACTCTCCGAATGCAGAAAAGCGCGCTTGGTGCTCAGATGTCGTGATGATCAGCTTAGGTTTCGCATCATTGACCATGTACGCCAACCTTTCATCTGGATAACCCACATCAAGCGGTAAGTAAGCGGCCCCACATTCAATAATACTATTGAACGCAAGACTTAACTTCGTGCTTCTTGGCAAAGCAACGGCAACAATATCGCCAACACTCACATTGTACTGCCAAAGTAACTCCGCTATCGCTTTTACCTGCCCTCTCATTTCGCGATAAGTGAAACTTCGTTCTTCATCAATCAAAGCAAGTTTTTCGGGCGTTTTCTCAGCTTGTTGTGCCATCAACGAACGCAAGGTTTGCTCTGGTAACGCAACTTTGGTCTGGTTGACACGCTGCTGCAACTCAACTTCATCAGCAAGACGTAAATCTAACTGGGTCAAGCTTACCTCTGGTGACGCGATAATCGCATCTAGCACTTGTTCAAAGCGCTGCATTACTTGCTCAGCGACACCCGCTGTATCACGGTATTCAAACAGAATATGGATCTGCTCACCGGGTAACACTAAGATCGTTAATGGGTAATGAGTGTAGCCACGGTTATGAATATCGCACAGCTGTGCTCCAGCATAGTCTTTGTTAAACCAATCTGAATGATCTGGATAGTTCTCAACCACCAGCAGCGTATCAAATAGCGTTTCGCCGCCGGCCAATTGCTGAATTTCACCCAAACCAAGCTCATCATGCTCTAGTAATTGAATCTGAATTTCTTGATGCGCTTTTAGCTGCTCAAGCAAACTTAGATCTGGTTTGAGTTTCATCCTTACCGGAATGGTATTGCTGAACAAACCAATATGTTCATCAATCCCTTCCACATGACCAAAGCGGCCTGATATCGGCGTACCAAACACTACATCTTCTCTACCCATCATGCTGCCAAGAATGCTCGACCAAACACCTTGCATTAATGAGTTCATGGTAAGGCCATAGTGGCGAAGTAGCTGATTGATCGCTCGAGTCTTGCCTTCTGGGATAAACAGTTCGAGCTCGTTGAGCTTATCTGTGACGGGGATATCTTCAAATGCAATGGCTGGATTCACGCCCTGTAACACATCCACCCATCGTTGCTGAGCGGCTTTTTTATCTCTTCCTGTAAGCTGCTCAACAACGCTGGCATAACTTGCGCTAATCGGCGTTAAGACATCAACACCACTCGCATATGCCGTTAGGAAATCTCTCAACAAAATCGGCGTCGACCAACCATCAACCACCAAGTGATGAGCTGAGATGTACAAAGTACTTTGGTTATCACCATGATAAATCACACTCGCATTTAATAGTGATTGTTCAGGGTTGCTGAGATCAAACTGGCGCGTCAGTTCACTTTTCTCAAAACGAGTCAGATACGCTTGCTGTTCGCTTTCTTCCATCGAAGTAATGCTATGACTTTCGATTGGCCACTCACCGAGCTCCTTAGGAATAAGCTGAACGGTTTTACCCAGCATATCGCTATCAAACTTAGCCTTTAATTGAGGATGACGGCTTATCACCACATTAAGAGCACACTTAACATGTTCAATATTGATCTCACCGTCAAAGGTTAATCGCGTTGTTGAATTGTAATTACTGTTCTCATCACCCAGTTGTGACTGGAATAACAATCCTTCTTGTAAAGGCAAGGCCGGAAGCACATCTGCAAGCTCCCCATATCGCTTTTCAAGACTTGAAGCTTGTGGCAATGAAATACCGGCAATCGTCAATTCTGCTGGCACTTTTAGCTCTTCAGCCAACATTGTTCTCGAAGAAAGCCAATCGGCAATAGAATTCAGATTCTCTTCAATTTTGTCACTAATAATATCGATTTCATTTTGGCTAAACTGAAATTCGTTCCATGACCAGTTCAATGCAAATGCGGGCGCGGCTGTATTTTCATCGACAAAAATATTCAGTTCGAGATCGTGCTGTAGTGCTTGTTCACTGTCTAACAGAACAGCAAAGGTATCAGCAAATTTTCCAGATCGACTTTGCGGCAACCATTTCTCTGACGATTGCTCAAATCGGCCCAAATAGTTAAAGAGTACCGACGAGTTATAACGACTTGCTAGTCCTTTTAACTCGTTACGATGCGGATTATCAAGATGGAGCAAGGCCATATACCCCAACCCTTTATCCTTGATACTCCGTTTGGCTTGCTTTACCTCACGCAGCAAGTCAACCGTTGTCCCTGATTCCGGCAACGCCACAACCAAAGGATACTCTGTGGTAAACCAACCCATGGTTTGGCTTAGGTTGATGGACGAGTCAAACTCTTCCCGCCCATGAGATTCAAGATTGAATTTAATCGCCTCGTTGCCAAACACATTAGCAATGGCTGCACTTACGGATGAAAGTAAGATCTCTTCAATATCAATCGACTCTGACAGTTGACCGAACTCAAGCACACGCTCTGTGGTAGCGGCTGCCAGTTTATTTCGGCAATGCTTAACTCGGCAATCCTCTTGCGCAGGTTTGAACGGCATGACAGGACGACTTTCTCGTGCTCGCCAATCCGCCATTTGTTGAGCCGCGACATCCAAATAATTGTGCAGCGCATCAGACCACGTATTGATACCCGTGACTTCATTTGGAATGACGATGTCATGACCGGAAACTTCCGCGCGAGTTAGTGATTTAAGCTGAGGCAACAACACACGCCAAGAGACACCATCAATCAACAGGTGATGGGCTAAGATCATCAGGCCACATTGCCCTTTACTATCACTTAGCATCACTAACCGTAGTAGCTGACCATTAGCCAAGCTCATTGTCTTACCATACTGATCAAATATGGCATCAATATCGGCATGTTTTAGCTCGTCGACTGTTAGATGCTCCACCCACGATGCGACATCAAGTTGATCTATCGATTCGATATAATATTGCGATTCTTTCTTTATCAAGCGACACACCGAATTCATCGATACCAGTTTCACCAGCGCTCGTTGTAGCGCACTCAACGTGACATCAGTTTCGATTTCGACAAAGGCACTTTGAACATAGCTGGTGTCCTCCGAGAAGGTATCTTCAAACCATTGCCACATTGGCAACGGCTTTATTTGCCCTTCTTGCGCCACATGCTCTTGCTGGTTTAGTGGCTTCATCACTTTCGCCATATCACCAACTCTACGGGCGGCAAAGATTTCTTTGGGGCGGAGTTCGAAGCCAACTTTACGCAAAATGGTGCCAAGCCCCATTGCGGAGATACTATCCCCACCGAGGTTAAAGAAATCATCTGAAATACCAACATCAGCAACACCAAGCAATTCTGCAATGGCACTACATAGAGCAACTTCTTCTGCTGTAACCGGAGCGATCACTTCTTCGCGATTGGTAAGATCAATGTTTGGTAATGACTTTCTATCGATTTTCCCGTTGACGTTTAGCGTGAACGCGTCAAGGATCATCAAACCTGCCGGAACCATGTATTCTGGTAATGCCTGACTCATTTCATCGAGTAACTGCTGCTCAGAGATAAGCCCCTTCGCATGGCTGACTAACGTGCAATACGCAATTAAACGGTGTGAATCTCCAAAACGTTCTGCAATCACCACTGATGAATCCACATCCGGGATATTGTTGATTGCGCTTTCTACGTCACCAAGTTCGATACGGAAACCACGAATTTTGACCTGATCATCCGTTCGACCAATAAAGTCTAACTGCCCATTCTCACGCCATTTTACTAAATCACCCGTACGGTACATGATCTGACCGTGCTCAAATGGATTGGCAACAAATCGATCTGCTGTCATTCCCGGTTGATTCAAATAGCCTTTCGCCAGCCCTGCACCTGCAAGGTATAACTCACCGGCCACGCCGACAGGCACTTCTTGCAATGCATAGTTCAAAACATAGGCTTTAGCGTTGAGTATCGGACGGCCAATTACAGGAGTGGTATCTGCATTTAGAGGAGCACTCACGGCATCTACGGTAAATTCTGTTGGACCATAGAAGTTTTCTACCAACAGTTGAGGGTAATTCCCCACACGCTCCCACAGTTTTTCTGGTACCGCTTCACTACCGATGAGAACCAGAGTCGGTGTATAAACCTGCTCCATAAGCCCGCTATCAAGCATCTGATTAAACAGCGATGGGGGTAAATCCATTGCATCGATGTGGTCGTTTGCTACACATTCAACTAATTCATAGGCATCTTTGCGCTGTTCATCATCATAAAGGTAAAGCGTGTGACCGCATAACATCCAAATGACTTGTTCCCAAGATGCATCAAATGAGAATGAAGTCGTATGTGAGGCCCTGACCGTAATCTTTTCCGGCTCAGTCGAACGATTTCTCGCTAGGCTTGATATCGCTTTCGCAAAGATAGAGTTTTGATGAGAATGAAGTAAATTAAGTAACGCACCATGCGTGTTCATAACCCCTTTCGGCTTACCTGTTGAGCCTGAGGTAAATACGATATAGGCGACATCATGCTTGGAAATATCAATCAGTTCTGGGGTTGAAATCTGTTGAGCGGTTAATTCAGCAAGTGTTGTACAGTTTGCTAATTCCCCCCATGATAGGTTTTCTTTATCTTCAACAATAACTGTTTGAGGTTGAGCCTGTTCAAGGATCGTCTCTATACGCTCTTGGGGATAATCAAGATCTATTGGCAAGTAAGCCCCACCACAGCGCATGATAGCCAGCATAGTAACCACGGTTTCAGGACTTCGAGGCAATGCCACGCCTACGACATGCTTTGGCTTGATACCCAAAGTATGCAACTGAGTAGCGCGCTGCTCAATGGCTTCACGCAGTGACTGAAAGCTCCATTTTTGTTGCTTATAAACGAGCGCAGTTTCATCTGGTTTTTGTGCAGCATTGCGTTCAAAAACATCAAGAACAGATTTATCTTGATGCGGATCTCGCCATCGATTGCCAACAGACCAATCAGCGATACTTTGCTGCTCACTTTGAGGAATAAGTGCAATCTCAGCAAGTGTAATGGATGGGTTTTGCGCGATTTGCTCCACCATGTTGGCAAATCGATCAGCATGAATCGCTAATGATTGCGTATTGTACTTTTGCGCATTGGCAGTGAGCTCAATCTCAAGCTTGCTGTTACTTAATGCAGGAGAAAACTCAATATCATCGATCGGACCTGCAGATAAGATATGCGTTTTCGATTTAATGCTACCAACATGCAGTTCATCTTCAAATGGCTTGAAGTTGAGCATTGGGCCGTACAAGGGTTGCCCTACTTTGCCTAAATCACGCGAGATTTGCTCTGCATCATACATTTGGTAACGACGAGCTTGTCTGATGGCTTTATTCATCACCCGAGCGACATCAGTAATACTCATTGTTTTATCAACAGAAAATGCCAAAGGTAGTACATTCACAACCGCACCAGACGCACTCATTGCCGAACTGCCCATTCGGCGCATAAATGGGAAGCCGACGCAGACGTCATCATTACCGCTGTGTAAATGTAAATACGCAAACACAAGAGCCATTGAGAGCTCTGAGGGTAGTACATTATTGCCTTGGGCATGTAGCCAATCGCCACCACGAAGGCTAATGTGCTGCTTAACAACACCAAAACGTGCCTTATCGGTTCCGCCAGTGGTTAAAGAAGGCGGAGCGGGCAACAAACTTCCGGCCTCCTTCCAAAAATATCGTGCTTTGTCGTATTGCTCTGATTCGGTAAATTGACCATGTTCCGCGACTACCTTGGCCATTGGTGTAAAACCTTCAGGCTCGGACGTTCCGAGTGTCATGTGATTGTAGTGACGGGTGATATTTTGGCTAATTGCGTTAAAACTGAATCCATCAACATCAATATGGTGATAACGCTGGTACCAAAGCCACTTTGGTGTTTGCTTGGAGCCAATTTGAATTAGGCAGTGACGGTAGCGTCTTTCATTGCCTTGAATATCGATGGCCGTTTGTAGATCTTTTTCCATCCATTCCAATGCAGCATTTTTTGGCTGCTCTAAATGGGAAAAATCGAAAACCTCCAGCACCTCTTCTAAAGCCTTTCCTGCTTGAAATTGCTGTTTGATCACGCCTTCGACTTCTACATAACGACAATGTAATGAATCTGCAGTGTTAAGCCCTTTTGCCACTGCCTGCCTAAAAATCGACGTATCAACTTGACCTTCGATTTCTACATAATGTGCGACGTTGAATTCTTCAGGGTTTGGCATCACTTGCTGAGCGAACCAAATTCCTTGTTGTGTGCCCAATAGGGGCCATAAATTATCTTGCACTTGTTGAGTGTGCATTGGTGTATTCCTTAAAAATTTAATTATTATCGTTGTGGCTATTTGTTTGTTTTTTACACACGAATGTCATGCCAATTCGCTTCGATATAATCAATGCAGTCTTGCTTTAATGACGGACCAAATGTGCTTTTCCAGCCAGAAGGGATCCCTTTGAATTCAGGCCATAAGCTATATTGATTGTTGTGATTAATCAGCACAAAGAACTGGTTTTCAGGTTCGTCAAAAGGATTAATGTATTTCTCAGACATAGTTAACTCCAATAATAGAAAAATCAGGATTCAAAATTAAAAACATACGACAACCCATCAATGAGGCCTCCGCGCCAACACAGGCGTTCATGCCCACCATCAAAGGTGCGAAACGATAACCGATGGTTTTGTTTCTTAAGTTGCTGGTATAGGTCTTGGCTCAAGTCCACCATAACGTCCTCTCCTAATCCAACCTCCATAAACACACTTAGCTTTACGTTAGAACCAAGGCCTGAATGAACTAATTGACTCATTTGAGTTAAAGGTTCGCCTGTTTGGAAGGGAGAATATTCACTAGGTGGCTTCACTAACGAAAAATCAGGCCACCAAAATGAACCCGATTGACAAACAACCGCACCAAAACGATCCGGATGGTTCAATCCGGCATACATCGCACTTAAACCACCAAGGCTTTGCCCAACAACAGCCGTACGATTTGCGTCATTAGTAATTGGGAAATAACGACCAACCAACGGCAGTAGTTCTTGAGTGATAGCCTGCCAAAACAAAGGGTTGCAACTGAGCTCTTCGCTACGCAGCGCTCCATTGATTTCATCAATGAAGACATACAAGGCAGGTGGAAGTTGACCGCTGCTCGTCGCATCGGTCAGCGCACTAAACAAAGGCATGGATTGAGACCAAAATTGACCATCTAAGATCAAAACCAACGGCAGTTCAGCTATTTGGTCAGTGCTGGCTGTCGAATACAACCAAACATGGCGCTCATTACTTAAACACTGGCTCGTCCAAGTCAGCTGCATGTTCGCTCGTGCCTGAACATCGCCATTTTTTGTATCGAACCTTGACCAAGCACTTTGCGATACTGCCTTTGGCATAGATAGCGGCGTTTTCGAACGTCCCCATTCGCAGGCTGACAAATTGTTTTTACTTAAATCATCGCGAACACTAAGAGGAAAAATGGTTCTCAACCACTCCCGATGCTTGGTGCGTTTCTCTTGGTATGTTCCTTGGTACGCTGGTTGGACGCGTTCATGTGTTACTGGAATAAACGCGTAGCTCCCCCGCCACGTACTGTTTACCCTTGTCTTATAAAACCAAACATCCGTTCCTTTAACATGGGTAAGCCTTTCCATATCAAAGCTGTGATGATCAGTAATACCGTTGATATCAATGTATATTTCTTCAACACTGTCATCCGTGTTTCGCCAAAGAAATAGCAGCTCAGCGCTTGTATTATCTTGGGAAAGGATAAAAGGTGTTCCTTTTGTCTGCACCTTCTCCCACCAACATGGAGCTCCTACTTCTTCATTAGCTTCAAGCAAACCACTTAAAACACTATTGATATTCTTATTTTCTATTGTTCGATAAGCCTTTATATCCATCACAAATCCAACTTGTACGTCGAAACTTCATGCATATCTTCTAGTAATGAGGTAGCACAAACTTATATCATTATTGTTGTAAATAATAATAATTATCATTAGTATTATTACCGCAACACTTTTTACATAAATGTTGTTACAACATCAAATGTTTTCTTCTTTTTTTTATTAAGGAATACTCAGGTCATGAAGCCCATGGATTTAAACAGTGGCATCACCATCACTAATACTGGCAAAACTAAACTTGCCATGCTCATTGGTGTAATTTGCCTTGGAGCCAGCACCACTCTTTCAGCTGAGGAAGTGGACAACAGCAACACTAAGAAAGGCCAAGAAACCATTGTGGTACTTGGTGAGAAACTCGGTGGCACACTTGCTGAGAACACAAGCTCAGTCACCGTTTTTACTGATGAAGCAGACAATGGCGAAGATCAAACATACTACGATCTACTCGATCGCGTCCCGAATGTACTGAATGCCCCATCTGGTATTCCACATATTCGAGGTGTAGATGGTCGTGGACCTGGTGAAGGCTTCCTTTCCTTCATGACAGGAGCGACGCCAAGGGTGAATACAACTGTTGATGGCGTGTCAGAGTCATGGACTGGTGAGGCCTTTGGTAAAGCCGGATTGTGGGATACAGAACAAGTAGAGATTTATAAAGGCCCTCAATCAACCAACCAAGGCCGAAATAGTATTGGCGGCGCGGTGGTCATCAAAACCAAAGATCCAACGTTCCACTTTGAAAGTAAAGTTCGTGGTGGCTATGAAAACGAAGATGGCAAATATCATTTAGCGGGTGTTGTTTCTGCCCCAATCGTGTCTGAAAAGCTCGCATTTCGATTAGCCGCTGAGGGCACAAAGGGTAATACACCAATTGATTACTCGCTGCCCAATAATGACCAATATCCATGGGACCCTTCTGAAGTTGAATCTCATAATGTGAGAGGCAAGCTGTTATTCAAACCGATGTCTAACGATAAGCTTACGCTAAAACTGACATTGGCGAGCCGTAATGAAGAAGGTCAATATACAAATCTGGTTTCTGAAAAAGGCAAGTTTGAATATATCGATGAAAACGGTACTCGACGTCAAACCACCGAAAGTTGGAATGCAAATTTTGACGTAAATTACTTGATCAATGATGAATTAACCCTTGATGTATTGCTTGCGCGCCGAGACTACAATACGAAATTCAAAGCTTATCCACGTACGGATTGGTGGGGTGATGTTGATGAAAAAAACTACACCGCAGAAGCAAAGCTGTCTTATAACTCGTTAGATGACAAATACAATGCCATTGTCGGGGTAAGTAGTTTTTACAAAGATCAGGATACGCAAACAGACTCGATGAAGCGTAAAGATAAAGTTCTGACCAACTCAATTTACTTCGATTCAAAAGTCCAGCTCAACAACCGTTGGGGCTTGCTACTTGGTGCTCGTTACGAAAAAGATGAGCTGAAGCGTGATTTTGACCACGCAAGGTTCCCACTCGATTTCAATGCCGATGAAAGTAACGGTATTTTGCTGCCAAAAGTCGGTGTAACGTTAAATGTATCAGACAATTCAATGCTTGGACTTACTGCTCGTAAAGGATACAACGCTGGCGGACTTGGGTACAACGAGTACCAACAACAGGTCTTTGTGTTTGAGCAGGAAGAAGTCTGGACTTATGAGCTAAGTTCCCGTTCAACTTTCCTTGAAAATAAACTTGGTTTAACTGCAAATGTCTTCTACAACGACTATGAAAACTATCAAACGGTCGTGTTTGGTGACAGTGGAAATCGTTTCGACAATTACATCGCAAACATCCCTAAAGGAAAAACATACGGTACTGAAGTTGAAACCAATTACTGGTTTGACTCAGGTTTGGACGTATTCGCATTTGTAGGCTTGTTAAAAACTGAAATCACCGAAGGGCCAAGCGGTACCGTTGAAAACTTAAATGGGAATGAGTTCAGCTATGCACCTGAAGTGTCGGCAGGTCTTGGTTTTACCCAGCAGCTAGATTCGGGCATTTTCTTTGGTGCTCGTGTTAATCACGTAACGGATTACTTTACAGATCTCGCCAATACCCGAAGTACATCAGCAGGTGACTACACCATATTGAATCTTAATGCAGGTTATGCCATGGATGATCTCACCATTCGAGCTTACATTAAGAATGCAACAGATGAAGATTACGTTCTTCGTCATAAGAATGATCTTATCGAAATGGGCGGACCTCGTACCTTCGGCCTTGTGGCTGATTATCAATTCTAACAACACAAAGGGCTCCGCTGGAGTCCTTTCCTTCTCTCTGAACCTTTACTAACTTCAGTTTTAAGTTTTCATTAATACCAAATTTAAGACAAACCTAATAAACCTTGGCGTAACTAAGGACATATCGCGAGTCCAAACTTTCGTTTATAGCGAGTCAATTGTTCGTCTTCTATCTAATAATTGACAGTTCTGATAATTATAATGGACAGACCTATGACGAAACAAATAACTAGACTTTCTACACTCGCGATCGCTTGCATTTCTGCCTTTTCAATGGCCAACGATACCATTGAAAATCGCGATAATCGTGCACAAACAGTGGCAGACGTCATCACCCAATCTGGTGTATTAACGCCAAAGGGGCGATTTAACGTCGAAACTTCTTTAAGTTACACCCAAAACTCATCGAACAAGGTTTCTGTTGTTGGCTACACCATCCTACCTACGCTCATCGTCGGCCGAATTGAAGTCAGTGATTCTGACCGGACCACTATAACAGCAGGCTTAACCGCACGTTATGGTTTAACTGAAAGTACGGAATTGGAACTTCGGCTCCCTTTCGTATACAGAAATGACCAAATATCAACAAGGCCAATTCAGGATGGTGCAGCTGCAAATACGATCAATACAACACTTGATGGGGGTGGATTAGGCGATATTGAATTTGCAATTCGCCACCAGATTAACTTCCAAAGCACACCATATTGGATCGCAGGTGTGAAAATAAAAAGTGATACCGGGCGTTCTCCCTATGAGGTTGATATCGACACAACAACCAATACATTCACCGAAGTTCCAACTGGGTCAGGGTTATGGAGTGTAGAGCCAAGCGTCACCATGATCTACCCTACCGACCCCGCCGTGCTGTTTATGAACCTTGGGTACATCTACAACATTGAAGATGATGTCAGTGTCGGGGGTGAAAACGTTAAAGTCGATATCGGAGATACCCTATCATTAGCTGCTGGGTTAGGTTTTGCCGTGAACCCCGATCTGTCTTTGTCGTTTGGCTTAAACCACAAGACCATCTTAAAAAGTAAAGTGAATGGTGAAGAAAGCGATGATGCAAAATTGCTTCAATTGGATACCATCAGTATAGGGATGAACTACGCCTTTTCTGATCAAACCTCTATCAACGTCAGTGCTCAAGCAGGCCTCACTGAAGACTCTCCTGATTTCCAATTGACCATGCGTGTTCCGTTCACCTTTTAATACCCTTTTTATCCACGCAGAAAAATCCCCCTTGTTATTGGGGGATTTTGAATTGCTTTGAGTTATGTTTCTCTCAGTACAATTGCATTTGCAGCGCTTCTTGCAAGCGAAGGTTAGCTCTCAAATCTCGGAGTGCACCACTCACCTGTGAATCAATATCTACCACAGTATTGAGCCCAATCACGCTATCATTCTGCGTATTCTGAACCACATGACTCAACAATGTAGCCCCCTGATTTACAGCTAGGTGACTCACAACAGGTGTGCTATCAATTGGCTCTATATTCGATGGCTGGGTAGTTTCACTCTCGACCACGGGTAAGCTATTTTCTGTCGATTCGGTTGGAACCACCTGATTATTCTCGCCAACCTGCACGACATTTACGCCACTGTCTGCTATCCCTGAAGAAATGATCTGCCCATTACGAATTACCAGATCAGCAATGTGCGAATTAAAAATTGTATTTCCGTTAATAGAGGTAACAACACTCAATCCAATATTAACGACATAATCATTCGCAACACCAAAACCGCCACGATATTCCATCAGTTCAACATCAGTCAGCGGATTCAGCGTGAGCAGGGAGCTCACTTTTGCTTGAACATAGCCTGCTACCGAAAATGAAGCTAAGGCAATCAGAAGCACCCTAATGAAGTTAGACATAGGTTAATATTCTCCTGACTCCGGCAAAGTGATAGTGAATTGGCCGATCGAGTCTCGAGGCAGCGAGCTATCCAATGGTGCTCGGTTGTAAAGTCTATACTGGGCCACATCAATGAAGGTTTCTTTTCCTACCTCTGCATGATTGCGAACTAGCAATACAATGCCCTGATAAAACTGAACAAACTTGATCTTGCTCATCACTATTGTCCCTCGAGAAGGGTCACCTAATATCACGTCGCTTTGATTGATACCTTTCACCACAACGAAGTGACGGTAACCATCAAAATCAACCAGAGTAATAACTGGTAATCCAATCGACTCTATCTTCTCCAACGTCAGTTTATACCCTTCTGACTCAAATCCTTGACTCATCAAATACCGCTTCATATCAAGTAACGAAAAGCCCTGTTTTTCAATAAGTTCCCGATTGCCGTTTGCGAACATCGCTTTAAATATATCGGCTTCATCTTTGGGGGTTCGATAATGATAGGTCAGCAGTGATGCTAATGCCGCAGAGCCACAACTGAAATCATACTGTTGGCGAATCACATCACCAAACTGTATTTCTTTATAGCTTCTAACAGGCACCTGAAAACTTCCTCTTTCAGGCAACCAATTTAAGGCGGCCGCATAGCAAGGTGTGAGTAAAACAAACGAAATGAAAAATTGCCGGAGTTTCATTTTACTTAAGTGTTAAATTAACAACGGTGGAATTTTGAATCAGCACATTGTTACCGCTGTTCTGGATAACGTTCGTGATCCCTGAACTTGCTGCTAACGCACCAGCAGCAATGGTATTGTTTCCTGTAACCACATGCTCGGCTACGTTACCTGAACTGATTCCTTCCACGGTTGAGGTTGCCGCGATGCTGTCGAGGTCAATGTAATACTGACCACCACGAGAGCTGTCCAGTTCTGTTTCAGACAGCTCAAAGTCAGTCAGCACTAGATCATCAGCATACGCAAATGTTGGAATGAGTAATCCCAAGACGAACAGTGCTAAACGCATGGCGAATCCCTCTACTTACTTGGTAAACACAGAGGCGTTAGTGGTTACGGCTTGTTGCACCATAGAATTGGCCCCAGCATTTTGACCAACCGTTGTAATACCTGCTGTACCAGAGAATCCGTCTAGTGAGTTAGCACTTGAGACACGCTGATAGCCAAACAACGCAAGCTGGGTATTCGTTGCCGAAACGTTTGAAATACTACCGTTAAGATCGGCATCTGCGACTACCATATCGCTTTCTAAAGAAATTGATGTATTGGTTGTCGTAGTTGTCGTATTCAAACTGTCTGACCATGAATTGTTACCATCGTCACCATTTTCGTTATAGCTAAAGCTATTACCATCATCACCACCACCAATTGTCGTGGTGTTTCCATCGTTTCCGTTCTCGTTATAACTGTTACCATCATCACCATTACCGATGGTCGTATTGGTGTTGGTATGGTTATGCGTGTTGTTGTTACTAGCGACTGCGTTGTTACTTAATACATCATTGTGACTGGCTACATCATCACTACCAAAGGAATCATTAGAATTATTTGCTAACACGGCACCGCTGAATAGAAGAGCGGACACTGCTACTGCCAAGCCTGTTTTTTGTAGATTCATAATATTCACTCCATCGTGTTTTGAAGGTTTTGTCCTTTCGATATGCCCGAAAGCAAAGTGATTATAGGAATCTATGCGCCACAAAAATTCTCATAAATGAGATGGCATTTTACGCAACTCATAGAATGAGATAATACGAAGGTTAACAAAGATATTTAGTTACTAAATTTCATAGGCTTACTGTCGGCTTATTAGAAAAGTATGAAAAAACCCATGGAATTAGCATTAGATTTCTATCACCCAAATCGAGCAGGTCTAATACTCTTTGTTGCGCAACAGTAAAAGGGGGAAACCGATCAGGCTAACTGGGGAAAAAAAGACCAATCAAACCTTATTTTATTAGCAAAACGTTTATTACTAATAAATAAATCTAAACCTGACGACTACTCAAAAATGGTTATCTCTAGAACCTATTTACCATTTTTAAAACGCTTTCAAGAGTTTAACTTATACTTCAATCAATAGGACGTTATTCATAACGTATCTAAATACAACGTTTTATTGGCTATGCATATGGAAAGGCTATTATGGCTCCAACAACGCTCGTCATTCTGTCGGACAACAATTTGCAAAGTAACTTAATCGAACAACAGCTTTTATGTTTAAGCGACGTTACGACTACCGCCGTGCATCCAGATAAGTTCAATCACCTTTGCAGTCGATTGACGATGGACTTGGTGATTCTCGATTTTCATTACCTCACCTACCTTGAGGATCTCGACATACTGCCTGATTTTGACCTACTTAATCTTGATATATTGGTTTACAACATTCCAGAATTGGGGCTTAACCACCCTTTTGTCCGCTGGCGCACATTAAGAGGGATGATCCTACAAACTGCGTGCGCGCAACACTTAATTGATGGGGTGAAATGTATTTTGCAAGGTGGCATGTGGATACCACGACGGTATCTGGAAGAATTGATCATGCTTTATCGAGATCCGAGTAACATACGCGATTGCAGCTTTGATCAACTGACCGAAAGAGAGCGGCAAGTCCTCGATTTAGTGGTTCAGGGAAGCTCAAACAAAGAGATCGCAAAGTTGCTATACCTATCAGAAAACACCGTTAAAACACATATTTACAAGGTATACCGTAAACTTAATGTCCACTGTAGAAGTGAAGTCAGCAAACTGGTTAAGCAGGCTCGAGGAAATAACAGTTCGTCCAATTAGTCAGTGTTTCAGGTGACTTTCGCCAATCACACACCATGTGATGTAATGTGCATCATCCATCATTGAATAACGGACTTTAATATTCATCTCATTATTCAAATATTCATCGAGAACAGGCGTTGTTGCAAAAGTCAGTTCTTGTTTAGCACAATCAATCTGCTCAAGAACGACTGAATCAAAATCTAAAATCTGCTGAACGGTAGGGAAAATCGCTTTATAGATCGCCTCTTTTGCCGAAAAGATTAACGTTAGAAACTGACAAAAATCTCTAAAATAAGCAGCGAAATACCGTTCGTTGAGCGAGATAATTTGTGATGAAAGTTGATTCGCCCACTCGCGAGACATCACTTTCTCGATATCTACCCCTACCCCAGCGACATCTTCACTGCGGTGAGCAACGGATGCGACAGCATGCCCCACGCAATGGGAAATAGACCCTACAATATCTTCAGGCCAAACGGGGTCATTCCCGCGACCAATACCAATACTGTCGGCAGCTTCAAGACCTAAATAGGTTAATGCTTGGTATGCACACGCTCGTCCTGCTAAGAATTCACAACGGCGCTTAAGTACCGCTTTACCAAAATCACTTGGTAAATGGATACCTTGCAACTCTATATGCGATATAAAATCAGGGCTGTAATCCACGCTTAGGTAGCGGGAAACCAAGTTATCAGGCCATGGAAAAAGCTTCATGAAACTTACAAAAACTATTTTATAATGAGAATTATTATCTTATATCGATGATCGTTTTGAAAGTCGCAATCACTTCTCTTTGTTCGCAAATCCTTTCAGCGTATCAGCCTGCCCGTATATTTTGGCAAACTCAGATAACGTCAACCCCGCTTTATTGGGTCGGTCAGAACAGGTTTGTTGGTAAAGGAGTTTAGCGATTGATAGCTCACCTTTAATTAGTGCCCCCATCAGTGCGGTGTTACCACGTTTATCACGAGCACATGCATCTGCACCATTTTGAATCAATAACTCCACCGCTTTGAATTGGCCATTGTATGCTGCGATCATCAATGCGGTATAACTTTCAAGATTACGTAAGTTGATTGGGAATCCCGCATTAATGAACTGCTCCAGAACATCGACTTCTCCTATCCGCGCAGCAGCGAAAAAGTAAGCAGAGATTTGTTGGGCATCTTCTTTTTCAGAGGGGCTGCCAAATACGGTTTGGTTTACTCCTCCAGCCAATAATATGACCATGAATACACTACGCCACAGACATTTCATAATGAGCCTCCAGTCAACTATCTGATATAAAAGGCCCATGAGGCATCCTCTAGATTCCGGGCAGAAAAGAGCGGATTGTTTACCCCATGGGCCAAACCGATTACATTTCTGCTAGTTTCTCTACACGGCTTAAATTACCGTTAACGGCTTTGGTTAGCTTACTTCCGTAGTCCTTATCAGCTCGATAGAAGTAACTCAACATGATATGTTTTGTTTCATCATCCTGAACTTTTCCTAAATCTCCGGCCAGATTGACGATGAGATCTTTCTGATCTTGCTTACTTAGCCCACGGTAAAACTCCCCAGCTTGATAGAAATTACGCGGATTCGAGATTGCTTTCTGTTGCACAGTTCCAACTAGTGCCGTTTCCACCGCCCTTGCACTATCATCTTCCTTCAGCGGTAAAATACGGCTAGGCTCATAGTTCACGTCTGAGTCCGTCAAACTACCATTTCCGGCGCCATCTTGGTTATGGTTACTCACCATCGCTTTTGGTTTGTTTACGGGCAGCTGGAATAAGTTTGCTCCAACGCGGTAGAGCTGCGTATCAGCATAAGCAAATAAACGACCTTGTAATAAACGGTCTTCCGAAGGTTCAATTCCCGGAATTAAATTAGAAGGCGCGAATGCCGATTGTTCTGTTTCCTGAAAAAAGTTCTTTGGTACCCGATTAAGAATCATGGTTCCAACTTTTTGATCCGGAATATTCAGCCACACTTTGGTCGCATCAAGACCGTTGTAATCCAGTTCGCTAAGCTGCGTTGGTGTCAACACCTTAACGTATAGGTCCCACTTAGGGTTGTTTCCTTTACCAATCTCGCTATACAGATCATTAGTTAAGTGATTAAAATCCATACCTTGTACTTTCGCGAGATCATCAGGCCCTAAACTCTCTATCCCTTGTTGGCTCTTCCATTGAAACTTAACGTATTTAACATCGCCCAGTTGGTTTATCCATTTGTACGCATGAACACCAAAACCATCCATAGTTCGGTAGCTCTTCGGCGTGCCTCGGTTGGAGTAAACCCAGCTCAACATATGAGTTGAACCTGGCTCATGACTAAAGAAGTCAAAAAATCGATTAGGATCTTGTACGTTGGTAATGGGTGACGGTTTCAATGAATGAACCATATCAGGGAATTTAATCGAATCCCGAATAAAGAATACAGGTAGATTATTTCCCACTAAGTCCCAGTTGCCTTGTTCAGTATAAAACTTGGTGGCAAACCCGCGGGGATCACGTAAGGTTTCTGGTGAACCTTTTGAGTGAATAACCGTAGAAAAGCGCACGAAAACAGGCGTTACTTTGCCTTTCTCGCTAAAAGGATCGGCAATGGTTAGATCACTAAAATCACCACTCGATACGAATTCCCCGTACGCGCCAGTTCCCCTTGCATGAACCACACGTTCAGGAATACGCTCACGAGCAAAACGTTGCAGTTTTTGGATCAACTGAACATCTTGCAACAAGACACTACCATTAGGCCCTGCCGTCAGTGAATTTTGGTTATCACCAACTGGTGCTCCGTTGTCTCTGGTAAGAGTTTGTGCCTGAACGCTAAACGCCAGACCTATTGAAATAATTAAGAAGCTTTTTGACATACGCATAGTTGCTCTCCAATGCATGACAAAAGCTCTTTTCTGCCCAAACGCAGTATAGCTCTATGAATAAACTCGATTAAAATGGGTAATTACGATTAATTTCTATCGAAAAAAGCGATGATATAGACAAGCCCTTACCAAACAAGGTGTATAAGGATTGGATAGCGCCCCTTTACAGGGTGAGAATTCCCCTTACAATGTGCGCAAACTTTATTTTTTAAGGTCATTCTTATGTCAATCCAATGGTTTCCGGGTCACATGCACAAAGCCCGCAAAGAAATCGAAGAAGCGATTCCTCAGGTCGATGTCATCATCGAAGTGTTGGATGCTCGAATCCCTTTCAGTAGTGAAAACCCGATGATCTCACAAATCCGTGGCGAAAAACCGGTAGTAAAAGTACTGAACAAGCGAGATCTAGCCGACCCAGAGTTAACTCAGCTTTGGATTGATCACTTTGAAAAAGAAAAGAATGTTAAAGCAATGGCGATCACCACTTCTAACCCACAAGAAGTGAACAAAATCCTTGAGCTTTGCCGTAAGCTGGCACCTCACCGCGAAGAAATTGGCAAAAACATTCGCACTATGATTATGGGGATCCCAAACGTAGGGAAATCAACCATTATTAATACGCTTGCTGGCCGCACCATCGCTCAAACGGGTAACCAACCTGCTGTCACCCGCCGTCAACAACGTATTAATCTACAAAATGGCATCGTTTTATCTGATACTCCGGGGATCTTGTGGCCTAAGGTTGAGAACCCACATAGCGGTTTCCGCCTTGCAGCAACAGGCGCGGTAAAAGATACCGCCATGGAATATGATGAAGTGGCCTTTTACACGGTTGAGTACCTTGCAAAAGCCTACCCTGAACGTTTGAAAGAGCGTTATCAAATCGAAGAGTTACCAGAGAGTGACATTGAGCTAATGGAAGAAATTGGACGCCGTCGTGGTGCTCTACGTGCTGGCGGCCGTGTTGATTTGCATAAATGCTCTGAAATTCTATTGCACGAACTTCGAGGTGGTACGCTTGGTCAAGTGACCTTAGAACTTCCTGAGATGATCACACAAGAGCTGATTGAAGTTGAAATTGAAGCAACCAAAAAAGCCGAAGAAAAAGCGAAGCGAAAAGAAGAGCGTCGTAAACGTTATCTGAAAAATAAACGCTAAGCGATTTTTGTTCAGGGATGATTCCATCCCTGAACAGCTTCTATTGAATTTCCCACAAGCGTTACGCATTTAATTGAGCGCATACCGAGTTAAAATCTCGTCATACTCACCATTTGCTTTAATTCTCTCCAAGCTCTCATTAAAGCTCTTGAGCAATTCACTAGCATTTGGATAATCTGGCGACACCATCAAATAAGAATCCCAGTCCGGGTTGCCACTTTCGCCGATCAGTTCTTGAAATGTAATATCCAAGGTTGAAAAGAGATGCGTTTCTCCCGGATATAATTGTTCAATCAAGTACCAACCTAAAACAGGATCCATCTGCACAAAATCGACACGCTCTTTGTATAGCCGATGAACATTCAGATCATCACTAATGACTCGTTCCATTTCGATACCTATCTGGGACATCACTTCTACAGATGCATCTCCTGCTAACACAGCAAACTTATAAGGCTTAAAATCCTCCCATGTTTTGATCTCTGGAACACTTTTTAGCTTGCTGGTTTTGTAAAAGAATTTACCGGAAGGATTGATAAGCAAGCGTTCTGAAAAAACAAAGTTTTTCTTGCGCTCAGGAGTAATCGCATAAGGGAAGAAACCGAAAGCCTCACCATTTTTCAGCATTTTCTCCCCTCTTTCCCAAGGAACAAACGAGAGTTTAGCGTCAATGTCCATCTCATTTATCGTCGCAGAAACAATTTCGGTAATTAGGCCACCATTATTGATGTGGGCAGAGGTATATGGTGGCCACTCTCCAGTAATAAACACTATCGGTAGGGATTCATCAGCGTGTGCTGGCAGCAAATAGAAGGAACACAATAATAACCGTGTGATGATAGCTTTCAACGTCATTGGTATAGTCTTCCTTCAAACCATGGGACTGCTTAAACAGTATAGCCAACGAAAGTACCATCACACGATGCAGTCTCTAATTACTGCATAATGGAGAGTTTAATGTGAATCAATCATCTATCAATATTTGCTAACTTCAACAAAACACCTTCAAGCTGCGCCCATGGTAGTAATTGAGAGTCAATGACCTCGAAACGGCTCTCAAAACCTTCCAAACTCATTTCATTTACGGATACAACACCTTTGGCTACATTAAACGCGTAGCACCCTTTATCCGTATTAACGACTGCTTTTACACGCTCTGCCGTCAGTGCAGACAACATTGAAAACAACTCATCAAAATCAAAGGTGTGCTCAGCGCCAAATAGCCAACCACAGCTAAAATAACCTTGCCCTTTATTCTCTTTTCGAACAAAAGCTTTTCCGGGTTCTAATTGAAATTGAGGTTCAAGTTCAGCATGCTCGTGATGATGATGCTCAATTACCGTAGACGCACTACCACCGCGTCTTTCGATATCCAAAATTTCTAACAGTAATTGTCCTTGCTTCACGAGTTTGTGAAAGACCTTTGGTGGATTTTGATCAGTCACCCAATCGTTGAATACATCAATATCATGCGCATGACATAGATCGACTTTGTTGCCGATAACCACATCCGCACTGTCTAATTGGTCGTTAAAATTCTGATTTGAAGTGTATTTGTCATCACTTAAGTTACGAGGGTCAACCAAAGCGACTGTTGCTTTAAGATCAACGTATGGTTCGTATTGAGATGACGTTAGTGTGGCAATAACCTGCTTTGGGTGACCTAAACCCGTCGGCTCAATAATTAAGCGATCTGGGTTTTGGCGCAGTAAAGCATTTATCCCAACCGACATGGGAACACCAGCAGTACAGCACATACATCCACCCGGAACTTCTTTAATAAAGGCACCCTGTTCACTCATTATGGCACCGTCAATACCGATTTCACCAAACTCGTTAACCAAGACCGCCCACTTTTCGTGCGCAGGTTTGTTTTTAAGAAGATCTAAAATAGCGGTCGTTTTACCAACACCAAGAAATCCCGTAATGATATTTGTAGGTACTTTAGCTGTCATTGTTGCTCTCCGTTTATTGCAGCAGTGAGTATATACCCAAAAGGGCTTTACGCACGCGTAAAGTCAAACAATCACTTAAAAGCCTAAGTATTATGGGGCTATAAACGACAAAAGGCGCACTACCTGAGTGCGCCCTATCCCTCGTTACTCAATCGTGAGTTTGCGAATCAGGAAGTCTATAGGTGCGACCTGATAATAAACGAGGCTCTAGAAATGAGTTATCGAATCCATCCAAATTGTATGTATGGCCTTGATGTCCTCCCTGCGAGTCGGTTCAGATTGCCTTACAACTTAACTATGGCTCAAAATGACCAAACTTCAAGTCTAGACATGTGATCTTCTGTGCAAAACGCATCAAATATGAAAATCAAAATTCCATTTCTGTCGCTATAGTAAAACACCTTGACGAGTATAATTTACCTATTCCTTCCCCACTCGTTAGTAAATAGGCCAAACACCCCATGACCCGAAGAGAGAAAATTAAGTTGTCTTTATTGTCTAAAATGCCTAAAGACACCATCAATCAATTTCTCTCTAAAGATAAAACCCCCGTTTCAGTACTGTTCTTGTCAGCACTTGTTGGCATCATTGCTGGTCTGATTGGCACCTATTTCGAAATTGCGGTTCACCTTGTCTCTGAAACTCGAACTGATTGGCTCAAAACTGAAATCGGAAATATTGTTCCTTTATGGTTAGCCGCCTTTTTGATCAGTGCTGGCCTTGCATTCATTGGCTATTTCTTAGTTCATCGCTTCGCGCCAGAAGCATCTGGCTCCGGTATTCCAGAGATTGAAGGAGCAATGGACGGCATTAGACCTGTTCGTTGGTGGCGTGTTATTCCTGTGAAGTTTTTCGGCGGAATGGGTGCCCTTGGATCAGGTATGGTACTTGGACGTGAAGGACCAACTGTTCAGATGGGTGGCGCCATTGGTCGTATGGTCACTGACATTTTCAGAGTCAAAGATGATGATACCAAGCACTCTCTTCTCGCCTCAGGAGCTGCCGGAGGCTTAGCCGCAGCCTTTAATGCGCCACTGGCTGGTATTATGTTTGTGGTTGAGGAGATGCGCCCTCAATTTCGCTACTCTTTAATATCGATACGCGCAGTTATCATTTCTGCTGTTGCTGCAAATATTGTTTTTCGTACCATCAATGGACAAGCCGCAGTTATTACCATGCCGCAATATCAGCCACCTGGCTTACCGTCTTTGTGGCTCTTCTTACTATTAGGGGCTCTTTTTGGTATTTTTGGTGTTGCTTTTAATAAGTTGGTGACGTTGTCACAAGATGCATTCGTACGAATTCACAAAAACGACCGTAAGCGCTACCTCTTAACAGGCTCCCTCATCGGCGGATGCTTTGGCATTATGTTGCTTTACATGCCAGAACTCACTGGCGGCGGTATTGGACTTATTCCCAATATCACGAATGGTGGCTATAGTGCAGGCTTTCTTTTGCTGCTATTCCTCGGCCGTATTATCACTACTATGATTTGTTTTGGCTCGGGCGCACCTGGTGGCATTTTTGCACCAATGCTGGCACTTGGGACTCTATTTGGGTATGCATTTGGATTAACAGCTAAGAGTCTATTCCCAGAGCTTGATATCCAACCGGGCATGTTTGCAATTGCCGGGATGGGTGCATTATTTGCAGCCACTGTACGCGCTCCAATCACAGGCATTTTATTGGTGATTGAGATGACCAACAATTACTACTTAATCCTACCATTGATTATTACTAGCCTGGGTGCGGTGATCTTTGCTCAAGTCTTGGGCGGTCAACCTATTTACAGTCAGCTACTTCATCGAACCTTAAAAAATGAGAAGTTGAGGCAAGTAGACTTACCTCGTGAGCCAAATTGAGAATTGCGCCGTAACCACTCAACTTGTATTATCGTTGCCGAAAATTCAACCGGGCTAAGGATAGCCTCGTTCTTGATTAGAGTAGATGTTCTAGGAGAAAACCGTTGAACTGGCGCAGGCTAACGCAATTCCAAAATGTTCCCCCTTCTCAAGCGGCCTTAGCTCTTGGAATGATTGGTCTAGGGCATGCGTGGGCTTTGTATATGCCAGAATTTGGGGTATTAGTGCGTCCTTATATGGCTGGCTTAGGGGCATTGTTACTACTCCCAGTTCTTATTAAGTATTTCACCAACCTCAATACGTTTCTAAATGATATTCGTCATCCTCTTAGTGGCAGTCTGATGGCCCCTATGAGCATGGCATTATTGATCCTTTGTGACTATCTCGCTGTTATTTCACCCGTCATTGCATATCCAATATGGTTTGCCGCGCTTTTGTTGCACTTTACCATGATGGTACTGTTTTTTAGCTTTCAACTGCTTAACTTCAAAATGTCCAACATTGTCCCCAGTTGGTTTCTTTACCCTGTCGGGTTGATCAGCAGCTCTTTGGCAGGCACGCAGTTTGGTCATACGGTCTTTTCTGAAACACTGGTGAATGTTTGTATCACGATCTACTTTTTCATGTTGCCACTGGTGTTATATCGTCTGGTGTTTGAAGGCATGTTACCAAGGCGAGCGAGACCGACACTTGCTATCATGGCCGCACCTATCAACTTAACCCTAGCAACCTACCTAGTGAACTTTAAGCAGCCCGATCCTATTTTAACCGGAGCATTAGCTGGCATAGCCATCACTATGACCTTGCTTATCTACCTTTGCTATATCCGGTTACTGCGCTTGAAATTCCAACCTTCCATTGCAGCAGTCACCTTCCCTTCTGTCATTAGCGCTGTTGCAATGCATCGGTTGACGGGATTTTTCGAGCAGTACCACCCTCATTGGCATTGGCTACACAAATTCGGTTTCTTTGAGCTGACGATCGCAACGATTCTTGTTGCTTGGGTCTCATTTGGCTACGTAAAAATGTACTGGCCTGAGTTTTTTTCGAACAAGGTAATTGAGCAACCTAAGCTATAAAAATGGAACCGGCCGCACGCCCAAACGGTACGCTAGTAATAAATAAGTTAATACACAGTATATTTTTGTTTGCTCACTAGCGCAAAGAAATCATATTCAATCCTAGATTATGCACTCCGATTCATTCATATATCCCTTGTCAGCTGGCCCAGGTTTTATAAAAAGGATATATGTACCATGAACATGTTAAAAAGTGCTCCGCTTCTGCCAGACTTTATTAAATCGTCTTTAGATCATTACATTGAAGATTTAATGGGCTCTAATCAGAATGGCAAACATCTTGTATTAGGTAAGCGTCCTACATCACAAGATATCGTTTTACAAAGCAATGATTACCTTGATTTATCAAATCATCCAACAATCATTGACGCTCAGGTTCAGTCTTTATTGAGTAACACAGATACGCCTTTTATGTCTGGCATATTTCTTCAAGATGAAGCTGATAAACCGAGTGTAGAAAAACAACTCGCTCGATTTACCGGGTTTTCTTCTTGCTTACTGTCTCAATCAGGCTGGGCTGCGAATACTGCCCTGTTGCAAACTATTTGCGATACCAATACCAATGTTTACATCGACTTTTTTGCGCACATGTCAATGTGGGAAGGCGCAAGAATTGCTGGTGCAAATCTTCATCCCTTTATGCATAACAATGTACGCCACCTCAAAAAGCTCATCCGTCGTCATGGCCCAGGGTTAGTTGTTGTTGATTCCATTTATAGCACCATCGGCACTATCGCACCGTTGGAAGAGATGGTTTCCATCAGTAGAGAACTTGGCTGTGCGATTTTAGTTGATGAGTCACACTCTCTGGGCACCCATGGTTACCATGGTGCGGGTTTAGTGAATAAGCTTGGCTTAACAAAACAGGTCGACTTCCTAACGGCAAGCCTTGCTAAAACATTTGCCTACCGCGCAGGAGCGATTTGGTGTAACAACCTTGCTAATGAGTGTATTCCATTTGTCGCCTATCCGGCTATTTTCAGCTCGGCAATGTTGCCGTATGAAATTGACCGCATCAGCGCAACGTTGGAAATCATTTTGAAAGCGGATAAGGAAAGAGAGGTGCTCGCAGAAAAAGCCAACGCTTTGGCTAAAACCCTGCGCTCAATTGGTTTCACAATTCGCAGTGAATCACAAATCATTGCATTGGAAACAGGGGATGAAAGAAACACAGAAAAGGTTAGAGACTACTTAGAAAGCCATGGCGTATTTGGAGCTGTCTTCTGCCGGCCAGCAACCACTCCAAATAAGAACATCATCCGGTTTTCTCTAAATAGCTCTGTTACCGACGCGCAACTAGAAAAGCTGATACAGGTATGCCATGACGCCTACCACCAGCCAAACATCTATTTTCTTTAATAGAGAGGGCTCCCCTATGTCTTGTCATAGGGGAGCGCTAAATCCAATTGGCAATCTTATCGAGAATCAAATCACTATCCGCTGGTTTCACAATATAGTCATTCATACCCGAGCTCTGTATCTTTTCAATCGACTGTTCCGTTTTATCTCCGGTATGCCCTAGAATAGGGATCGAAGCATATTGCTCACTTGAGTTTCGAATCCGTGACGTTGTTTCAATGCCATTTAAAGCGGGCATCTCAATGTCCATTAAGACAAGATCAGCGGGTTGTGCAGCCAACATTTCCAAGACTTCAATGCCATTCTTCGCTTGGACAACCTCAAAACCCTGCCTTTCTAGCAAAATGGAAGTGTAGGTACGAAGTGATTGGTTGTCATCAGCAACAATAATTCGCTTGCCACCAATGCCTTTTTTCTCTGGCAATACATTTCGGTCAACGGAGGGTGACTCGAAAAAAAGTTCATCTAAAACTTCTTTACCTTTCAACAAAAAGCGATGTTTTTCGATAGGATACACCGTGAGATGGCGTTCAATTGCGTTATAGTACTGGCTATTTTCATCATAAAGATACACAAGCCGTGCCTCAGTAAAATGCAGCCTTTGTTCCAACTTATCAAAGTAGTTAGGTTCGGAAACCGCAGCATCGAGATCAATCATGATCAAATCATATTCAAACTCGTATTCTTCAAATTTGGTCGCCGTCTCCAGAGAGATATTATTTAAGCGAAAACCTCGATAAAAGGAGAGCTCATTTAATAAACGCCCTACAGCATTCTGCTCACCGATATAAAGTACGGACTTATCTTTTAATAAGTCTATTTTGATCGCCTCAACTTGCTTGGACTGATAATGAGGAAAACTTAAGGTAAATTTGGTCCATTCGCCAACCTGTGATGAACAAGAGATATCACCACCAAGTGCTTTCATCACTTTACGGCAAAACGGTAAACCTAAGCCATAACTACCTTCTTTGCCAAAGGTATAAAAGTCCTTAAAGATATGTTCTTTGATCGCGGGATCAATACCAACCCCGGTATCCGTTAATATCAGCTCATTACCATCTTGAGTGGCCCTGAGCGTGATACTGATTCGGAATGAATCTCCACTTTGATAGTAAAACGCATTCTTCAATAAATTATATAGCGCATATTTAAGCAGCAAATCACTCCCTAGAAATTGGAAGTCTTCCATGACATCGAGTGTCACCTTTTCTTTATCTGCTGCTCGGCGATACGAGAAGCTGGCCACCGCTTCTTCAACCACCTGTAATGCAGAATACTGCTTGAATGTTCCTCTTGATATTCTGCTTTCATCGATTGAAGTAAGCAGTAGATCTATCGTCTCATTGCCATGCTCAATCACTTCATTGGCATCTGCAATTACATCTTGTGCCAACATCAATTCTTGATGAGACATTAAGTGGAATTCTTTTCGTCCATGGCTTGCTTGAGGTAATACAGAATTGAGTACTTCTAATGATGATTTAAGCGCTGCAAGGGGGTTACGCATTTCATGAGCAATCCCGGCACCAAATGATTTAGCAATAGAGGCCTTTGTTTCGTGTTCAACTTGATTACGGAAATAAAACAAATTGCCAAAAATGTAAGTAAACAAAAAGATGGGCACATACGCCCATACCACATGACCAGCGATTTTTGTGTAGTCAAAGCCATAGGCAAAGAGAAAGGCTAGCGCGATACAAACCAGTGCTTGTGCAAGCATCAAACGAGTTTGGTGAACCAACAGGATATGCAAAAAGATAGATGCCATAAACGACATGACCCAAACCGTTGACCAAGCGTTTTGAAACATCATAAAGGCAAAAAAGAACGGTAAACAAAAACCAATAACAAATAAGTACAAGAGGGGCATAAAACGTTGAATATGCTTCGGTAGCGCTTTCCGAAATGCAATCAAGGCAAACAGAGCCGAACAAAACAGCCTTAATGCCAAGTTTTCATAGGGCTGAGGAAACAAATAAGCCCATATATAGTAATACACCGGAAAGCCAAGTAGCCCCATCCAACCTACAAGGGTCAGATTGGGCTCCGCATATTGATAGACTTTGCGTACAGCTTCCATTCGACTTCCTAAACCAACGTATATTTTATTATTCTACTTTAAGGATTAGCACAACTTTATGTACCACCCCAAATACCCTGCCTAACTAGTTTTTACTAGCTAACGACTTTCACTCGGCTTCCAACTCGACTGGCTTCAATATCAACACGCAGTGACATCTGTTCTTTTAACTCACTGACATGAGAAATCACGCCGATCGTTCGCCCGCCTTGCTGGAGATCGATTAAGGTTTGGATTGCCAAATCCAAAGATTCTGGGTCAAGACTACCAAAGCCTTCATCAATAAACAGTGTGTCCAGTCGAATTCCGCCACTGTATGACTGAACCACATCCGAAAGCCCTAACGCTAACGATAATGCCGCCATAAACGATTCACCGCCAGATAAGGTCGCAACATCTCTCAGCTTGCCGGTGTAGCCATCTTCCACCATCAAGTCAAGCCCTGAGCCTGCATTACCTTTTGCACGTTCTTCCTTACGACGAAGCTCGTATCGCCCTTTGCTCATGATCCGCAAACGTTGAGAGGCCTGAATAAGCACATCATCCAACAACACACCAAGAACAAAGCGGTGTAAGCTCACTTTTGCCCCAGTTTTACCATTTGCGATATCACTTAAAGTGCCGATCACTTGGTACTCTTTCTCAAGAGCCTCGTTTTGCGCATAAAGGGCCACTAATCTCTTTTGCACTTCTTGGATACGGTCTAATACAGACTTAGCCTCAGAATAAGCGTTCAGCGCCTGTTGGTGAGCAATATTGGCTTGCTCTCTTACTTGTGACAACATCTCTACTTCAGGCTTTGAAGCGCCTTCAAGTGTTTTCTGTAGCGTTTCAATTGAGCCTCGTAGACTGGCAGACTTCTCATCATACGTTTGTATCTCAACATCTAGCAGCGCCAGTGTCTGCGGATCTAACTTGGCGGCAAGATAGGCTTGCTCATCTGAAAACGGGCTGCTCGAAAGCGCTTCTAACCAGAGTCGCTGAGCCTCTTCTGCCTCAGTTTGAGTCCGATTTAATTGCTTACTCAGTTCATCACATGTTGCTTGCAGCTCAATCGTTTTCTGTTTTCCCCGCTCAGCATGTGTTTTCGTCGTTTGTTCAGTGTCGAGATATTGCTTAACCAAATGCTCTGTTTGTGAAATGGCAGCCGTAACCTCTTCCTGCTTTTGATACTGTGCCGGGATCCCTTTTGAATAAGTGTCGACTTGCGCCAACTGCCGCGCTAGCAACACATTCGCATCATTCAATTGTTGCGTTTTTTCATCCAATTCACTCTTCACTTTGGTGAACTGACTTTCAAGTTGCACAAGTTGTTGGTTAGTCTGCTCAGGGTTAAGGCGACGTAGCTGAGCTAACTCATTGTCTAAAATCGATAATTGCGCAGCAACTTGTTTTTTCGTCTCTATTGCTCTTTCACCAAGCTGGAGCAAAATGCTGTCTAGCGATTGCTGAGTTTTCGCCACCACCAGCATGCCTTTTTGAACTCGAGCACTGACGGTATCGAGTTGCTCTTGATGCTTTTGTTGTTCTAAACGCGCTTGTTCAACGTCTTTTTTTGTAACTTCTTCAGAGGTAAAACGAGCTGGATTTGGGTGCTCACAACTGCCACAAACAGGACATGGCTCCCCTAGTTCAAGGCGTTTTGCAAGTTGAGCAGCCTGAGTGCTATGCCAATGAAACTCGATACGATCTGCCGTTTCTTTCGCCTTGGCAACAAGATGTTGGGCTTGCATTTGCTCTTGTTCAAGCTGCTTTAAAAGCAATTGTTGCTTCTCAAGCGCAGTTTCAGTTTCTGCTTTTTGAACAACAAGCGTTAGTTGGCTGTTGATGGCATCAAGTTGCTGCTGCTTCAGCGGAATAGTAGCGTAAGCATCTTTTACCGACTCGAGCTCACTGCGTTTTTCAGCAAGACTTTTCTCCAAGCTTTGATGCGTTCTATCTAACGCCGACTTCTCAGTACTCAATTGAGAAATGTATTGGTTGCTTTTAGCCACCATTTGCTCGGATTTCACCAACTCAGCAAACTTGCCTGAGATTTCCTTTAATGTGTATAGCTGCTGATTGAGCTCAGGTACTTGTTTGGCTTGCTCTGCTGCATGGAGCCAAGCATTATTGCTTACTTCAAGTTGTTGAATGGCAGCTTCAAGCGTGACTTTGGTTTTACACACTTGTTCAGAGACATGTTTGGCTTCTTGATTGGTTTGTTGCAACCTAGCATGTACGACATTCAGAGCGATTGCCGCTGACGCATTTTCTCGTCGCAATTTATTTTGAGCATGGGCCTCATGCTGTGCCAAATGCGTTGCTTGCTGGGCAAGCATCTGATCTAGGTTGTCAAACTTACTAACCAGCTCGACTGCCTGCTTCTCGTTCGCCTGTGCTTGCTCTAGCTCTTTTTGCGTCTTTACTAGTTCTTTTTCTGCTAATTCACATTGTGGGAGTTGTTGCTGATGTAATGCATGCAGCGCTTCTTCACTGTCCACATTCACGACATCCAATACGCCTTTAATTTGGTTATCAAACTCGTCTTTCGCTTTGCGAATTCCCGCTGCACGGTCAAACAATGCCCGTTCAATAGCAACATAAATGTGTGTTGCAAAAAGCTGCCCAAAAATCTGTTCACGCTCCTTGGAATTTGCGATGAGCAGTTCACGGAACTTTCCTTGAGGCAACACCATCACTTGCCGAAATTGTTTAACGTCTAAACCAATTAACTCTACGATCGCCTTCGCGACGGGGGTGGGTTTATTTGCAATTAACTCTTCGTCTTGATGGTCGATACAAAACAACGTTGCTGAGTGTGTTCTTTTAGTTGTTCCCTCTCCCCGTTTTTTTGGGATCTGCTGCTCTGGGCTACGTTCAATGCGATAGTGTTTCTCACCCAACGCAAACTCAAAAATGACCTCCGTCATCAACTCCGCTTTCGCATGGTCACAACGCATCTGGTCGCCCGTACGTTCACTGCCAGTAGTTTCACCGTATAAAGCAAAACAAATGGCATCAAGAATTGTACTTTTCCCAGAACCAGTAGGCCCATTGATCAAGAATAAAGGTGCCGAGCCAAGCAATGTAAAGTCAATAACTTCACGCTCCGCGAATGGACCAAAAGCTTGAACGGTTAATTTGATTGGCTTCATTATGCGTTCTCTTGCTTGCGGGTTAATTGACCAATGATCTCATTCATGGCCGCTTCTTGAGCTTCTGTTAACGCTTCTTGCTTTGCTTCGGTGAAAAAATCCTTAAACATATCCATTTCACTTCTTGCTAACTGCGCTTTACCCATCTCTTGTTCAACCCCAATTAACATGCCGGGTTTCTCTAGGTGGAGCACATTCGGATACGATTTCCTCAGCTTCTCCATCGGGTCCAAGATGGCATGTTTATCCGTCAGACGAGCCAATATGTAATCGTGACTATTAGGATCTTTTTGCCCTTGTTCGATAATGTCTTGAAGCTCTCCCTCAATAATGCGCATTTGGTGAGGAGCCACCAAATCGATATGAGTAGCGGATTTAAAACCAGACTTATCCAACTCGACTAACGTCATCCCTTTCTTTTGATGTTGTTCAGAGAAGCTGTATTTCATGAGTGAGCCGGAATAACGGATATAGTCTTCACCTTTTTTCTGAGGTTGATGCAAATGCCCAAGCGCCACATAATCAAATGGCAGAAAATGCTCATGACTCACCCTATCAGAACCACCAATCGACAACGGACGCTCAGATTCAGAATCGATAGCCCCATCGACAAAACAATGACTAATAAGGACATTTTTCTGATCAGAAGAAAAATGTTCGGTGATCTCATCGACTAACTGCTTATGCGCTTCGTCATGGGTAGAAACTGGCGTTTGATAGGCATGACGTACCAATTCAGGGTCGTTATATGGCATACCCCAAAAGGCCACGTCACCGGCTTGTTGGGACGTGATGATCACCGGTTGACGCATATCTTCAAACGTACTCAGTATATGTAAACCTGCCCCCGACATCTGGCGAGACGCAAACCCTAATCGCTGAGCACCATCGTGATTTCCTGGGATAAGAATGACAGGGACATTGAGTTCATTACACGTTCGGTTGATAAAGTCGTTCAACACTTCTATCGCAGCCGTAGGAGGAACAGAACGATCGTAAATATCACCAGCAACCACTACAGCATCAACATCATTGTGACTTAGGTACGCAATGATTTGATTTAAAACAGCTTGCTGATCTTTAAGAAGAGATACGTTGTGAAATTGACGGCCAAGATGCCAGTCCGAAGTGTGAAGGAACTTCATTAACGCCCTGTGAAATCCATATTCGATTGACGCTAATGATACCATTGAGTGCCAAATGTTATAAACGAAAACTGCCACAAAAAACGTGGCAGTTTTTACTGATTACAATCTGAATTATTCCGCTCGGCTTTTACAGTGCGCGATTGCGTGTTCCAGTAGCTCTAGTGCAGTACTGTCGCATGTTGGTAGCGTTGCATCACTCTTGCCAATTGGCGTCACACGCTCACCCCATTTAATATGGCCAGCACCCCATGTTAATCCGGCGCCAAATGCCGCAAGTAAAAGGTTATCTCCGGCTTTTACTCGCCCTTGCTCTAACGCTTCACATAGCGCAATTGGCACGGTTGCCGCTGAGGTATTGCCGTAATTGTGAATATTCACAAAGGCTTTTTCTTGCTCAATACCTGACAGATCACACAGTGTTTGGATAATGCGAATATTAGCTTGATGTGGAATCACTACATCGACATTTTCAGTTGAGAGGTTGCTTCGAGTTAGCACACTGTGTGCTGCTGCCCCCATACCTTTTACTGCTCGTTTAAAGATTTCTTTACCGACGAAATTAAAGTCCCAGTAGCCGTTATCAGCCGCAAATCGATCCATGCAGGTACCGAATTTCGGCACTGCAAGAATATCTCGCCCTGCAGAGTCACAACCAAGTTGAGCGTGTTGCAAACCGACTTGTTTCTCAGTTTTTGAAAGCACAACAGCACCTGCACCATCACCGAACAACACGGCGGTGTCACGCTTTGTCCAGTCAATGTAAAACGACAATCTTTCCGCACCTACAACGATGGCATTGCGGTAATTGCCCGCTTGGATTAAACGAGTGGCCGTTTCCAAACCGTATACAAAACCCGTACAGGCAGCATTGAGATCAAATGCTGTAGCCGTTTTTAACCCGAGGTTTTGCGATACTTTAGATGCAATATTTGGAATCAAGGAATCTGGTGAGCAAGTTGCAATGATCACCAAATCAATATCTTCAGCGGTTAAACCTGCGCAAGCCAATGCATGCTGAGCGGCAACTGTTGCCATGTCAGAGGTGTTCACATGGCTGATACGACGATTTTCAATTCCAGTACGTGTTTTTATCCACTCATCCGAAGTATCAATGAACGTGCTTAAGTCATCATTCGACAGCGTTGCAGGTGGTAAGCATTTCCCCCACCCGGTAATTTCGGCATAAAAATTAGACATTGCGGACCTTTTGTTATTTTTTCGCTATGGATTGAGTATAACGACCCAAACTACCGAGTGTCATCCTATTGAAATTAATAATCTAAACCTTATCTTGTAAGAAAGCCCTGAAAAACTCGTTCTTAATTTGAGTTACATTATAAGAGAGAAAAGTCATGTCTACATTTAACACTCGTTGTCCTTCTTGTTCAGGACTGAACCGAGTTCCTTTAGAAAGAGTATCGGACCTTCCCAAATGTGGTAAGTGTCAATCAGAGCTGCTTGATGGTGCACCCGTCGAAGGTACCGATTTAAACTTCGATGCAATATTAAATAGCGACCAACCAGTGGTTGTTGATTTCTGGGCACCGTGGTGTAACCCATGCGTTGGATTTGCCCCAGTATTTGCTGATGTGGCCGTAGAGCAAAAACAGAAGGTACGATTCGTAAAGGTTGACACTGAAGCACAACAAAACCTAGCCATGAAATATCAAATTAGAAGCATTCCAACCGTTATGGTTTTTAAAGGTGGGAAAAGAGTCGATGTAATTAACGGAGCCCTTCCTAAAAGCCAATTCCAGCAATGGTTAAACGTGGCTATAAGCAAATAGCACACTCAAATAAATGCCGCCATTAAATGCATAAATCGGCGGCTTTTACACCTATTTATACACCATTGACATCAATAAATATTATTTATCGTCAAGTTCAATAATTTTCGTTGTACTTCAACCATAATCCCCTCCATAGTCGCGCCAAATTCTGATTACTTTTCTACCAATTCATTGAGGCGACGACGTTGGAAAATACCTTCTCTCCTGAACCTGTGAAAGCTCGTATCACCGTGCCAGTTATTGCATTAGCACTTTATGCCGTTGCATCTGGTTATCTGATGAGCTTAATTCCGTTGATGCTTCCGCATTACGGGTTGGAGAGTAGTTTAGCCAGCTGGCTTGCTAGTGTTTTTTATGCAGGTTTGTTAGTTGGCGCCGCCATCATTGAACCGCTCGTCACTCGTGTCGGCCACCGCAATGCTTTTGTCTATTGCTTAACAGCTTTCATCTTAACCATCATCGCATTGCCAATTTTTACGAATGCTACACTTTGGCTCAGCGCGCGATTCATTGCCGGTATTGCCGTTGCTGGGGTATTTGTCATTGTTGAGTCTTGGCTTTTACATGGTGATGAAACTTCTCGCGCAAAACGTCTAGGTTTATATATGGGTTCCCTTTATGGAGGCAGCTCACTAGGGCAACTCGGCATCGGTTTGCTAGGCATTGAAGGTGGCGTGCCATTCATCGCTATTTTCACTTTGCTTCTGATGGCAATTGTCGTACTTCTATTTGGCGAGTCCGATCAACCAGAAAGCCAACACAGCATTCCTTTGTCATTAAAACAAATTGGTAAGTTAAACCACGCTGCAATTATTGGTTGTATTGTTTCTGGCCTCACACTGGGCGCTATTTATGGCCTGATGCCTCTTGAGCTGGATAACCGAGGGATCCAACATCAGGATTTAGGCAGCTTAATGGCTTTAATCATTCTTGGTGGCATGGCGGTTCAACCTATCGTCCCATGGTTATCTAAGTACTTAGGCAGAACATTACTGATGGCACTGTTTTGTATGTTAGGGGTAGCCGCTATCGCTTTGACCAGCGCTTTCTCAGATTTGCGCGTGCTGGGGCTTGGCCTGTTCATACTTGGTATGGCGACATTCGCCATCTACCCTGTAGCTATCAACCTTGGTTGCGATAAATTAGATGCAAGCTATATCGTCTCTGCAACTCAAGTAATGCTGTTTAGCTACAGTGTCGGCTCTGTTGCTGGCCCTGTTGCCGCAGACTGGTTTATGGCAGACAACCACGGCTTAATGCGATACCTGTTCGCGACATTGCTAGCAACGTGCATCTATATGTTACTTGCAAGCGTGAAAAGCAAACGCCAAGCCATGGCAGGAGAATAAACAAGGGGCTATATTAGGCCCCTTTTTCTTTTCGCTTTCTTAAATAACGATTTGACACATTACTACTCGGCTGCTCTGGTACCTTCCTCTTTTCATGAATTAAATGGCGAATCGCAAGGATGGGATGTGGTAGTAACATTCTGGGGCCTGAATATCGCATAACTAGCCGCATTTGCTCCTTCGGCTCAGGCTTATAACAATGAATTGGGCACTGATTGCACGTTGGTTTATTTTGGCCATAAGGACACCGGTCAAGTCGCATTTCTGCATAATCCAACAGGCTTTCACACGTTTCACACAGTTCGTCACGCCCCTCATGTTCAGTATGATGAGCATGACAATAGATCTTCACCATCGCCGTCACAGTCTTAAACTCTGTTAGCAATGCTCCCTGTAATATCATCGAACTCTTTTTATCCATATTCTGCGCCAATCGAAATCAATAATTAAAAGTCTAGAAGCCCAACTCATTCAGCACTTTGATTTAGATTGGAAAAAACAACAATTAAAACCAACTGATGACAATATGACCAAGTCCTTCGTTTATTGCATAACAATCGGTTACAATACCCGCAACTATAACGATAAAAATAACAATTATACTTAGCAAATCAGGGGAAGTGGGATGGTACTAAATTCCAGAGGGGCATTTAACCAGCACTGTTATGTCGATGAGACGGGCAATCATCGAGCGCGCTATAAAGGGCTGGAGTTGAGCAGTGTTTTTCAACCCATTGTTAATGGGCGAAGACGACTCATTGGCCTTGAAGCATTACTGAGGGTCTTTAGCACTAAAACTCAAAAGCTCATTCCTCCTAACCTTGTTTTAGATACCCAAAAGAATGACTTCATCGATTGCCTTAATGTCGACCGCCTCAGTAGAGCTATCCATCTTCGAAACTTCGCTACTCTTAACCGCACTGATATCACCCTATTTCTCAACATGTTGCCTATCTCAAGTGAATACAATATGCAAAAAGCCATCGATGCCACGCTACTTTTAAAGCGTATGCAAGAACTTGGCATCAATACCAGCCGTGTTGTTTTTGAATTAGTTGAAACAGAATCGATGGCAGATGAACTATTAACCTCTGCCACACATTATATGCAGCAGGTGGGGTTTCAAGTTGCCATTGATGATTTTGGAGCGGGAGAATCCAACATAAAACGGCTCAGTTTGATAAAACCGGACATCATTAAAGTCGATCGTTCACTGTTGCAGGCATTTTGCCAAGGTCGCCCAGCCTCTCTCATTGAAGTATTACAGCATGCTCGCGTACTAAATGTTCCCGTGATCATAGAAGGCATTGAAACAACAAAAGAGTTTAAGCAAATGCAAGAGCTCGAGATCCACTACTACCAAGGTTTCTTACTTGGCAAACCGCAGAATCTAAAGGATATATTTGGGAATTAAATAAACTGAGTCAAAAATGGAGGCGCGTCCCGGAGTCGAACCGAGGTCCACGGATTTGCAATCCGCTGCATAGCCACTCTGCCAACGCGCCTTATTTTTTCTGTTCGGATGAACAAATGAGAGATGGTGCCCCGGGCCGGACTTGAACCGGCACAGCGCGAACGCCGAGGGATTTTAAATCCCTTGTGTCTACCAATTCCACCACCAGGGCACACAAATTTCTTTGTGATGCCGTTTAAGAGTTTTGTTAAACACCATCTTTAAATTCGAATGGAGGCGCGTCCCGGAGTCGAACCGAGGTCCACGGATTTGCAATCCGCTGCATAGCCACTCTGCCAACGCGCCTTTCCTTTCAACGCTTTAGTTACCCACCGCTGCGTTCGATGCATACTTTACGGATTGCAGGAAAAGAGTCAAACAAAAAAATCATTTTCCTGTTTGATTGCTGGGTTTTACATCAAATGGGTGCGAATTCGATCGAAGCGATTACAAATCCCCCAACCTATTGAGATGGCTCTTACCGTTATTTGTACATTGTGACACCATTCAACTCGGTGTACCTCACCTAAACTCTCAGAGTAAGTACTACGAAAAACAAAAACACCGCAACAAATCACAATTGCTGCGGTGCAGTTGTACTCAATACTAATACTTAAATTGAGCAATCTCTTTATTCAAGCCATCAGATTGACCTGATAAATCTTGAATCACTTCATCTACGTTATTTACCTGTTCAGAAACGGCCCCTGATGCATCAGCAATCGAGGTGATACTGCCACTGATGTCTTCTGTCACGGCTTTTTGTTCCGCCGCTGCTGCGGCAATTTGAGTCGTCATTTCATTCAGCTGACTGAGCATGTCAACAATTTGCCCAAGCATATCGGTATTTTGATGGCAGGTTTCCACACCTGATGACACAGTTTGGTTGGCATGTTGAATACTCTGAGCGACACCTTGAGTTTCTTTCTGTAATGCATCAATCTTTGATCTTATCTCTTCAGTGGAAGATTGAGTACGGCCGGCAAGCGATCTCACCTCATCGGCAACGACAGCAAAGCCTCTACCTTGCTCCCCTGCTCGAGCCGCTTCAATTGCTGCATTCAATGCCAATAGATTGGTTTGCTCCGCGATGCCCTGAATTACATCAAGCACTTCTGCAATAGAATTACTTTCCGCGTTTAGTCGTTCAATTGCCTCAACGGCTGTTTTCATCTCATTGTCGAGTTGGGAAATTTCATCCCCCAGCGAGGTACCAATTTTCATACCTTCATTCCCGGTGTGATTAGCATTGGTGACATATTCCGCTGCTCGGTTAGCAAACTGAGCGACTTCAGCGATCGACGCGCTCATTTGGTTGACAGCTGTCGCGACTGAGTCTGCTTTATGACTTTGTTCAGAGACCGCGGAACGGGTGTTGTTCATATTGGAAGACATACTGCGCGTATTCGAATTTAACGCATCTGTTGCCTGAGCAAATTGTCGGATCATTCCTTGTAAATGCTCAAACAAGGTATTCAATGCGCCAGCCAGTTCCGCCATTTCATCTTTACCATTAACCGTTAACCGCGATGTCAAATCGTTGTTGTGACTGATCTCCTTGATTTGTTCACTGGCATGACGAATAGGTTGCGAAATACTATTACCAACCATGTAGGACAGCGCAATCGCAGCAATAACCACGATCATAATACAAATCAGTGCAGTAGTAATTTCCGCCTCAACCAACACTTCCACATCTCTCAAGGCTTCCTCAACTGTTAATTCGGTCAAAATTGCCCATTTCATACCCGCAGCCGTTACTGGCGCATAAGCGGAAAATACGGGCTTACCAGAAGTGCTGCTCGTCGACAGTTTCATCCCACTTTGCCCGGTCAATGCAAGAGTTAAGGTTTCACTATCGACTCTTTGACGCCCAATTGCAGAGCCTTTGTCTGAAATCTGGGTAACCAAATCATTTGATACGCCAGTTGCTTTTAAAGCCTCAAAATAAGCAGTGTCGTCTTCAATTAGCATCCTTGGTTGGCTGCGCATTAACTTATCCGGACCAACAAGATAGGTCTCCCCGGTATTGCCCAACCCTGCAAATTGCCATTTGCCATCAAATGTCATGAGTGCATTGATCTCATCCACTGGCATTTGAAAAATTAAAACCCCTGACCGCTTTCCTTGCGTAAAGACTGGCGTAGATATAAAGGAGGCAGCCGCTTCATACGACGGATAATAAGGATAGAAATCTTCAAGATAGAACTGACCATTGCCTTTCTTCATTCCTTCACGATACGCAACAGCAATACCACTGTCCCGATAGGGACCGGATGTAAGGTTAGTAGCAAAATCGAGTTCTTTAAAAACGGAGTAAACAATATCCCCATCAAGATCCACTAGAAATATGTCGTAGTAGCCAAACTGCTCAAGAAACGATTTGATGCCAGGATGATGTTTTTTATGTACCCCATCATAATCCGTCCCTAAAGAGTCACTCTCCATCTGGTGCTTCTCTCCCAGACCATTTGGATTCACTGCGATATAGCGGGCTTGGAGCGCTATGCCGATCTCTGGGATCTGCGAGAGCCTTTGTGACTCATTGGCTGACTGTCCATTATTGGACTCTCTGTAAGTCGCACCGAACTGATTAGAATAGTATTGATTGAGTTTTGTGATATCAGAAGATGAGACTTGATTTGCGGGGTAAGCTTTAAAAGCTTGAGTAAATTCAAGCATCGCTTCCTGTGTCGACTTTAATCCTGCGAGTGTCGTTACCTGACCACTTATCTGGTCAAAGTAACGTTGGATTTCATTTTTCTTGATTTCTCTAACGGAGATGAGTTGTTGCGACGCCCGATTATACAACGCCTCTTCAGCTAGCACCGATGATTTCCATCCAATGAATCCACCCGTGATAACAACACCGATAGCACATAACACCGTACACGCCAGAACAATTTTAGTGGCAATTTTCATATCCCAAACCCCTGCTCCAATATCCTCTTGCTTGGAGCACAATGACTGATTGAAAATGCCAACTGACTCGTTATTGTTAGAATTGTAATTTCAATAAAATGAGTTTAGGCGCATATATCTGAATTTTCGAATTATCAATCACACCAATCGTGACAAGCTCACTAAGGAATGCGCGAATTTTCCTTTCTAAATTGACGGGGGGTTTTATGGCACCATGCTTTAAAGCGAGCTGTGAAATTGGCAGCAATGGGATAACCAACAATTTCACCGATGTGTTGGATTGCCCACGTAGTCGAGCTTAACAACCTTGCAGCATATTCCATACGCATCCGCGTAATATGGACCTTGGGGCTGTGTCCATAAGTTTGCTGACAAAGACGATGTAAATGCGGCGGGGAGCATGGGTATAGTGCTGCTATTTGGCCGACATTCCAATCTCTGTGAAGCGCCATTTGTACGGTATCAAATACCCGATTTAAACGCGCTTTTTTATCAGAGTGGCGTTGTAACTTTGGCGCTTTCAAGAACAGTTCAATCTGGCTAAGTGCGTTTTCGATCACCACACAACTCAATTCGACAGACAAGTTTCTTGCTCGTAATAACAGCAGCACGTTCGCGTAGATAACTTCTGCTAAAGAAGTTAGGTGATATTCGAATTCTTCCCCAACTAACGCACTCCAGTCATGATTTGGAGAAAGGAAAATCCAAGCAATTTGCCACTCTTCCTCCTCTATACTAAAGCCATTTTCTAACCCTGCTGGTACGATGGCTAATGAACCCGGCTCTAAAATTTGCTTGTCTAAATTGCAGGTGATCCAACCTTTACCTTTTACAGTGTAAAGCAACATGTGTTTATGCTGATTTTTTCGGTAAACCGTAAATAGCTCACGGCAATGCGCAATCCCACATTGAACAATCCCTAGTCTTTCCATGGACATCACTTCGTTACAACTGATGAACTCATGTTGTGTCTTATCTGAAATCTCAAAGCACTCTTGTTTTTCCATTTTGATAGTTTTGCATAAGTTTTAGATATAATTTAAAAATACCGAATACATAAAAACCGATACACTCCTTTCTGTACTTTCTAAGGAGTTATGCGATGCGTCCCCCACATCAAACGCTTGACTATAAATTTTGGCAAAAACTCATTCAAATTGGTGTTCCTGTCTCTTTGCAATCCATGCTTTTTTCTTTGCTTGGCGTCGTGGATATATTTATGGTGAGCCAACTAGGAGAAGCCGCCACAGCGGCTGTTGGCGTGGGAAACCGCATCTTCTTCTTTAATCTAGTGATGATTTTTGGCATAAGTGGCGCTGTCAGCATACTAGCTTCGCAATACTTTGGTGCTAATAATATGGATGGTGTAAAAGTTACGTTGGCTCAGACTTGGCTTGCCGCCTCACTCGTGACTATCCCTTTTATTGTTGGCTATGCACTATCACCAGAAGCGATTATTTCCTTCATCTCAGATGATCCGGCTTACATTGTGATGGCCAAGGACTATCTGGTCGTCACGGGCATAAGTCTTGTCTTTACTGTTTTGGTCGTTCCACTTGAATGCGCACTAAGAGCGGTCGGAGTAGCAAAACTGCCTACTTATGTCAGCATCTTAGCCATCATCATTAATGTAGTACTCAATGCCATACTCATTTTTGGGCTATTTGGTTTTCCTGAGCTAGGCGTTTTGGGAGCCGCGATTGGTAGCCTTTTATCTCGCCTCGCTCAAACAGTGCTGTTGTTTTATTTGGCGCATCAACGAGTTAAACAGCTCTGGCCGGAAAAAACACATTGGTTACAAACGTTCACAACCTCCCATCGTCGCCGCTTTTTAAAGGTCGCAACCCCAATGTTCATACATGACACAACATGGGCTTTTGGGTTGATCATTTATAACGTGATCATTGGGCAATTAGGGGTATCAGAGCTCGCTATCGTCTCTTTATTGACGCCAATTGAAGGGGTTTTGATCTCAGCCTTTATGGGATTTGCCGTTGCAGCATCAATCGTCCTTGGCAATGAAATTGGCGCACAGAATTACCAGCGTGTTTCTGATACTGCATGGTGGTATGTGATCATCAGCGTCGTACTGGCATTAATGCTCGCGGTCCTTTTTTTGCTCGCGAAACCTTTGCTGTTTACGTTGCTCGAGAAGTCTCCAATTCATGACGTACAAACAGCCGTCAACATCTGCTTAATAATGGCGTTTGGTATGGTGTTGAAAGTATTCAATATGGTTGGGATCGGCGGCGTATTAAAAAGTGGTGGAGATATTAATTACAGTATTTTCATTGACTTATTTGGTCAGTGGGGATTTGGTATCCCACTCGCATACATCACGGGAATTATTCTAGGGTGGCCTTTAGAATATGTCATGTTAATCATCCTTGTTGAAGAAGTCGTCAAGTTGATTTTGACCACCTATCGTATTCGAAGCAAAAAGTGGATTAATAACTTAGTTAATGATGAAGAACCACTCTGTGCATAAGGAACTCACACCTAAGGGCGTCACTCTTACACAATAAGGTGCGCCCTTATTCATTATTCTCAAATGGCCCACTTCGCTTTAGTGAAACGACTGCGCCTATCTATCAAGCTTATTTCCTCTTGTGGTATGAATTCAGACCACAAATTACACACTTTTGATAATAATACTTAATAATAAAATTTAACCAAATCAAATTAAAGTAATCGATTTTTCATCCGATTTAATTATTAAATCATATGCAATACGAGGAAATGCTATGAGCTTATTTAATCGATCACTAATCGCCCTTTTTATCTTGGTATTTGCCAAGCCAACTCTCGCTGTCACGTTAATGTGGGTAGGCCAAGTACCGTTAGCAATTGATGACCACAAATTAACAACAGAGTTTATTAAGATCGTATATAAAAAGGATAGCCAGCTCCATAGTGAAGCTAACTACCCGTTTTATGTAACTAAAATTAATGAACGTGTCGCCTTAGTGTGCAATGACACATGACAACATCAATAAAACGCATCCCAACTAATGACACTTTCTTGAGCCTGAAGAGTACACACATATTTTGCTCTACCATTTGGGGCTGCACTCGTATTCTCTACACTATAAGTTCGATCGCCAGGAAACTTAAACGAACGAGCGCTGCGGCTCCCGGTCCAACCGGCATGTAGATAATTGGGTTTGGTATTAACGTCCAGACCAAGCCTAGCGAGTGAGCCAACATTATTCGCAATTACTTTATGGCTATTATCATTGGAATTTCTGGCATCCACTGTCGTGTAACTCGCTGCGTAACTACGATAACCTTTGTTTGTACACCAATTGAAGCCCACTGTGTGTGTATCTTCTGAGTCACTTGAGAGTATAAAAGCACGTCCATTATTAATGGTTCCGGGGACACCTGCATATAAAGCAAAGTCTACTTCTCTTTCTAGTTTATAATTACCATCCTCAGAGGCGACAATAATTTTGCCTCTGCCTCCCTCCCCTGTGACAACAAGACTATTTACATTGAGATTTGTACCACTGCCTCCAGAGCCAAACACAGCGAGACGTAGAGAAGTATTATTCACATCCATGACATTAGCGTTCCATGCCAACTTGGGGCCATCATAAGTGACTTTAGTACCTGATTGGGTTTCATAAACCACTTCTAATACAACTGGAGAAAAAGAGTCATTTCTTAATACATAAGGTTCGTTTCTAAACGCAATTCCTTTATATACAGCCTGCTTAACACATGAGTAGTAACCACCGCTCGTCGCCGGCATACTCCCTGTTACACCGTTTGACAAATTGACAGTAGTAATCGCGATGCCTGAATCTGACCAATAGTGACGATCCACAGGCCATTTTGCTGCTGTAAATAAGTTACCTTTCTCATTGAACAAATTCGTCAACTGCGCCGGTGTGGCTAAATCCATACCTCGGGCACGACATATACCATCTGCGACGGCTAACGTTACCGTTGAAGCCTTCACACCATCTGGTGAAGATGTTCCATTGCCGACAATAACGTCCTTGGTTTCAAACCCTGCTAATTGCATTTGCAAATTATCTAATGGAGGGAAATATTCCAAGCCGTTAACAACGACATTCTGATAAACACTAGAAGCCTTGATGTTGATTCGTCCAATGCCTACTCCACCTTTCGCATCAGTCACAACATACGAAATAGAATTAAGAAGCGAGTCAGTTACTTTGTATTTAAAGGTTAACCCATTCGCATTTATATCGCTGATTGTGCCGGAATTCGAGTACACCTTAACTAGCGATAACGGGTCTTGAACGTCCGGAGTTAAATGCGGATTACTATCTGAGACATAAGGTTTCAAATCAATCGAGACGGTTTCTCCTATTCTGACAGGTCGTCCAGTTGCAGAACCATCATCAACATAGAAATCAAAGTCGGTAACTTTAGGCGGGAAATTAAATCTAAAGTTCACGGATATATCCATTCTAATCAGGATCCGTCCACCGTCCGCTTTATCAGCATACATGAGTATGTAATCATGACCCGGCTGGGATGGAGCAACATAATGCCCTCTGTCATCATCCGTGGTAGAAGGAACAAAAGTGCCTTTATCTACATAAATGGTACTTTTATCAACGGTTGCATTAACACCATACGGCACCAGATTGGAAAGCTTGATTTGAAAACTATCATTTATAAAAGCCGCATTGCTCGTCGGTGGAACTGGCTCGTCGATGCTGGTGTTACGCGCTTCGACCACTAAATTGCCATTGTACGTAGAGGCTTCAGGGTTGCTATAAGCTGAAGAGCTCCCTGCATTATCAAAACTGTATTTGTACACACACCACTGAGCATCTTCATCAAAATAAATCGGTAAAGAGTCACTATTTTCTGACGGCAATGAGCAATTTCCAAATACTGGGTAAATGGAAAAGCCTTCAGTAAAGGAAGCTGCATCTTTCCCCGGAATAATTTCGTCGAGTTTCAACGATTTTGTATTGAGATCAGTAACTCGGTGGTAAACAAACCCGTCCGTTGAATTTGTTGTTTCCGATTGCGTATTATCGCTCGTACCTTTGTCTGCATTGGTACTCTCATCACCCGAGCTATTACAACCAGATAGGACAAGCACTATTAACGTGATTAGAAATCGATTCATAATTCATCCACCTTACTTAACGCACGCATAAAAATACCGAGTCAAACTGCCTGTAGACAAAGCGCCACTACTCAGGTTAACCACCTTGTTATCGGAGGAAAACGAACTCGTAAAATAGGGATTGGAGACAGGCCAATTACTGGCGTTAAACAGGTTTCCCTTCTCAGTATGTGCAGCAACAAGCTCGGTTGAAGTAGGTAGACGTCCCCCTTTTGCACTACACAACGCACTGGCAATATCAAAATCTACCGTATAAAGGTTTACGTCTGTTGGAGCCGTCGTTCCATTACCAACGCCAGCATCATAAATAGGAATGCCAAGGCTCTTAGCCGATACATAATCCATCGGAGGGAGGTAAGTGAGAGAACCAACGGTAAAGGTGTCAAAAGGTGATTCAACCGTCACAACAACCTTAGCGCTTGAAAATCCCCCTTTCTTATCAGAAACAACGTATGTAATAAGGTTTTCACCCGCTTGTAATGGCGTATAGAAGAATTTCTTATTGTCGAAGTTAGGATCATTGGGAAAAGATACCTTCCCGGTATTTGGGATGGCGACAATCAGCTGTACTGTATCACCATCTGGATCGTCTGCATCCACCTCAATTTCAATTTTCTGACCAACACGTATCGGCTTATTGTCATATTTGAGCACCAAGGTCGTCCTTGCGTTTGGTGCTGACATACCAGTACCCGTAGCGATTTCAATACGACCTAAATGAACGTTACTTGATGCATCGTGCACTTGATACAAGATGTAACTATGGCCGATGGCATCATTTGAAAACGTAATGACGTTGCCATTGGTTGAAGCTGCACCTCCCCCAAACACCTCAATGTTACTTAGTGTCCCACCTGTAGGAAAATCTGTCTGATCCTCCAAATTGATAGTAAGTGTTACACCTAGGTTCGTACTCTTATTTATCGTGGTCAAATCACCCGTCGTTAAACTGGTGACATCCGAATAAGCCCTAATGTACTTTGTCCCCTTCATACGTTGGCGTGTATTGGGATGTTCCACCGTATACTCAAAAGCACACCAAGTTGTTTCTGTTGAAGACACCGTTACTTCTTTCGTATCGAAACCAACCAAGTGACATGTAGATGTTTCAGAAATAGATTTAGCGTCAACAACCTCTGGAGTTATACCATCACTTGAACCGACATCTGAGCTCAGATCAACGGTAGATTCATAGTCAGAACCTAAGAAAACAGAATTCACTGATGTCGAAGTAAATAATGTCGGCAGAACATTATTTTGATTCGTATCTTCATTAACACTCCCCTCTTCACCACCATTACATCCTAGTAGCAAAGCCGACAGTGCCAATAACCAAGCATGATTAAGAGTAAACTTCATCTTACGAGTCCTCATTCATTAGCAATGCATTCTTGACCATTCGGATCTACAGTGATGATCTCTTCAGGATAAATAAGGTCATAATCTCTTAGGTTATCGAATGAGCGTAAATTCCAATTGATCAATGCTTCAAAAGAAACTCCCAAAGTTCGACTAATTTTTAATAGCCAATCTTCCTTTTCAACGCGATAGTACTTACAAGAATTAACTTCAGGCACAGGGATAGGTGTTGGATCGATGATCAACTCAGGTAACGGCTCAGGCTCCTTAACAACAATCTGTGGTGGTCTTTTTTCTAACTCAACGACCGTTTTCTCTTCTAATTTAGGTGGCGTATTTATACGAGAAGCTTGTTGTTCCTTATCAGGGTTAATAATTTTGTAATTTAAACCTAACCAGAACATATCTAGATCTTCAACGAAGTTATTATCAGGTTCACCATAAACAAATCGATAGCCTGCTTTTAGGTCAACATCATTTGACAATTTATAGAAGAAGCCAAAATCCGCTCTAGGAACGACGTCCTTTTTATCCAACAGCCCGCCTCCCCCAATAAAAACACTGGCGTTTTCAGACATTGGATAGATAAGTTTCATACCAAAGTCAGGAAATACAGAGCGTTCTTCTACGGTTACGGAAGGTTTAGGCTCTCTATATAGGACACCAGCATCAAGCGAAAGATACTTGAACATAGAATAATTAATTGCTGCACCATAGTTAAACTGTGTCGTTTCTTCTACCTCATTCTCTGTATACACACTCACATCAGCAGAAAGTGTATTCGCGAAGGAACTCGTAGAAACAAAAGGTATTGTGCAACCAATTAGAAATTTATTAATTTTATTCATTAAAGTCCCTCTTCAAATATAAGAGTAAAGGAATCACTGTATTTGCCTGTTTCAACATCATTACTGGATATATCACTATAAGAAACGGATATTTTAAAGTTAATAGGTGAACCAGACGTATTAATTTTGGTATCACTTTTGACCACATTACCTGCGTTTACTAAACTAGAATCAGAACAACCAGAGCAAGATATTGAGTATTTTATTGGTTTGAATCCTTGGGAACTTTTTAATACAAAATCTTCCGTCGTAGGATTTTTAATTTTTATCGACAAACCATTATTTAGCTCACCTTGAGCGGTAATATTGAAATCTGTTGAACCAGAAACCGTTTTCTTAGTTTTGTTATAGGTTGGAATAATATTCCCATCACCAACAACAGAAATAATGGATAATCCTCTGACCTGATAGTCAATTTCAAAGTTCAATGTCCTTGTAATGGTGTTGTATGTCACGACATTACTTTGGGATTTATAATAATATCGAAACGGAACGATTATGCTCCCTCTGTAAACACCAGGAGGTAAGTCATTGAATGCATTTTTCACTTTATTACTGTCAATTTCAAAAACTGGTTTAAGGTAATAAAATGGGTTTCTTTCTTCGCTATTAACGATATATTTTGAAGATACACATGGTTCGCCACCCGTTTCAGAGCTTCCTTGCCTTAAATGGAATTCCGTCGCGTTAGTTCGTAATGTATCCCCATCCGAACAAACGGTCACACCAGAGGCCAGAGCACCATCAACAACAGAAAACGAACTCGATGTTCCCCCTATATTCGTCCGATAGTTCACCCCAATAACACTGATCGGAATCTCCTTATATGAGCTCCCAACTTTGATAACTAATGGTCGAGTTTTAGTTTGGAAGGTACCCGGTTGCCATGTGGTGACTGTTGGTACATTTTGCTCAATATACCAACGTGTTGTCGTGTACATTCCTGCGCCACCAAAATAATCATGCATAATATTGCTATCATTTTGGTTTAAAAATAGGTTTCCATTTGAATCGATTTTAATTTTTACCAATAGTGAAGAAGCCAAAGCTTGGCCAGAGAATACCAACAAAAATATGACACCAATTTTTTTTAGTATTTTCATTGTTTCCACCTTATAGTTCTCGCCTTACAAGAACTCGTTTCTTATAAGATTCATCATGGTTAATGATTAAAACTTCAATGTCTTTGTTTTTTACCACGTCGGGTAAATCATATTCTCTATATCTTCCAGCTAGAGATGTTTTAACCAGCCTACAATTATTTTGTGAATCTGCATCTTCACAACCATCGACCATGAACCTTAAGTAAGTGTTACCTGTATTTTCAAATATCAATGTCTCACCGGTATTTTTAACTTTATAACTAATATTCGCTTGTTTAGCTGGCATTATAAATAATGGGGCATAGCCAAAATTAACATTGACTACTTTTTCTTCGCCATATGGTTCTGGAGAAAACGTTATCTTATAAACCTTGTCTTCCGTTTCATTGCAACGATCATTACACAAGCTAAGAACACCAACTTGTTTCATTTCATCTCTGTTCAAAATGAATTTAGGATTAGTGAGTGTAACTTCCCACTCTTTTATATTTTTCTTGGTGTACGGTTTTTCATATATATTGCCGTCTTTTACATAAAGCTCTGCAACACTTGTTGATATGAACTGTCTGTAATCCATATTATTACCAACAGTAAAAACACCATTGCCATTGTCGTCAGCAGTAATAAGCATATAATCGATTCGAAATGCATATGCATAGCTGCTCAATAATACAAAGAAAACCAAAAGAAAATATTTCATACAAACCCCATCAGTTAGTAGATGCCATAACAACACTATTCAAATCAACCAGTTCACGTAAGTCAGATGCATACTTATCAAACCCATTCACATTTACACTCGCATACTTTTCTGCTAACAAATGAACAACGACACTCTTACCTACTTTTGTCTTAATTATTTCACCAGAAGGATTATTTGCTCTTATTTGCTGAGCAAACTTGTCAAAATCAGATTCCTTAAATCGTCCGATATAGTAAATCCGTCGATCTTCATCAAACTCTAGATACTGACCAATTTCATAGATATCAGGTAGACACTTGTTCGTACCCATATTTAAGTTTTCTGATTCGATTAAATCAGGTAATAAGCAGAATGAATTTTCTGCTTGAAGTTTGAACGGCGACCCTTCTTTTACTGAAACCTTGTAAACGCCAGAAATAACTTCTTGTATATCGATACATCCATCACCAACACACTTAAGAGTCGTAATATCTTTTTCAAAAATATCAGTCACCATCGTGACAAATGTTAATGTTCTGGTGATTTTTGTATTAATGATCGCAACCGTACCTGGGTAACTAAACATCACATAGTTCTCATTACCTTCATTGTTCAAACTTAAGCTACTCGTTTCGACTTTAACTTTTATATTTTTATATTCAGGTAGGGTCTGAACAAAAGATTCATCGGTTATCCCCTCAGAATGAATTAGGTTCTCTTTCCCTTTTGCATTCATCGTATTCACCTGAAGGATCCCAAATTTATTTTTGTTATCTTTCAGTCGAATATTGTTATCCGTATCGACAACAAGGTAGGAATCTGCTTTTTGGCTGGTTACTTTAACCCTGTCTTTAGTGACAATTTGAGAGCTGTTTAGCGCCAAGTTAGCGTTTCTAGACTGCTTATTGTTCGCATAGCCATACAACGACATTTTGTAATGTTCACTGTTTTGGTCTAAACCGACGGTTCCAGAGCGAATTGATTGCGTCTTCTTACCGTTATCGAAAAACGTACCATCTAAAATAGATGCTCTTGCTCTAATCTCGTCATCAACCAATTCAGTTTCCATTGATGCTGAATTCGAAGAATAAAACGCGCCGTCAGGATGCAAGCCAGAATAATGTGAGTAAGAAATACTATCATTTAAAGGAAGCGTTAAGTTCATTCCCAGCGTAAAACGATCACTAACTGCTTTTTCATCATTAAAGTCATATGAACTAAATAAATCTAAGCGACTTTGAACAAAGAAAGGAAGGTTAACGTTCAGATCCAATTTCTGTGTAACAAGATCTCCACTTTCCAATTCATCGATATTGTATGTGTAACTTAGATAGCCGGAACCACCATTAAAGCTTGCCCCATAAGAAGCTGAGATATAACGGTAGTCATTCGGCGTTGTTAGCAAACCTTCGAGAGCGCTACCTTCGCCATATCGAAATGATTCGTAGGCGATATCCAGTCCCATGATGTTTGAAGAAACAAATAACTCGTTTGACTCATCACTAAACAATGTGTAAACCGAATTAATGGCAAAATTCTGGTTAAGTTGATAGCTACCACCGATGACGGCGTAATCTTCGTAGTCTGTAACATTAAGAGACGCACCTAATGTTAAGGTATCCAACGCTCTATAAGAGACAGATGCACGACCAAATCTCGGGCCCTTCATTGTCATTGAGTCCGTGCTTTCCGCATAGCGGCCGACTTCTAATAAGTAGTCGTAATCTTTTACTAATAGGTTGCTAAATGAGCTGTTTTGAATGGTTCGCTTCTCATTTAAGACCTCAACACCATTTGCAAGAATAATAACGTCGACATCATAGCGGCCACTTGGTAGTTGAGCGTTGGTGAAATAACCCTGCCCTTGAACCACATTTTGTTGCAGTAAGATCTTCTCACCACGCTTGATCAACAATAATCCATCGGTTGGTGAGTAGAAAAAGTGCTTCTGATATTCTCTTACATCACCCAAAAGCAATTCATTTGAACTACCAAACTTCACAGAGTACGTACCATTATTTAGGTAGTCTTTCTGCAAAAAATCGGTACTGTTGAAACTGGTATAGTACCTTGAGTATCCAACATCGAATTTCTTATTTCTTGAATTTAATCGGTATAACGCTTCGTCTGTCTTAAATCCTGCGCTAGAGCTATATTCAATATCAGTACTGATATAGCCATACTTCAAACCAAGTAATGACTGATTGTAAAAAGAGTAATTAAAGTCATTTGATTGACTTAAGTACATATCAAAGTGGTTAATTAACGCTCTATCTCGGTTAATTCCATCGGCATAAACCATATCTTCTAATGGTTTCAAAAAATCTTCTGAAAAATTACTTTTTCCTAACCATACATAGACCTGATTATTGAATTCATCATAAGCAACTTCATAATCATTTGTTGGCAAAATACAATCTTTTAATAACGTGGTACATTGATCGGTAAAATTGACACCTGATTGTAGATCTTCAACAAATCGTTGAGCGAAAGTTTTCGTTACACCTTGTTCTATGTACACATCACGAATTGAGTTCAAAAAACGAGCATCGGCAACACGAATTTGGCCAAACTTTATAAACGCCTCTATTTTCTTAAATTCGCCATTAGGTGTTTGAAAATCCAAATATAAGAGCTTTTCTCTGAATAACTCTTCAAATCCTTCAGGGATCTCATTGGCGACAGATGAAGACGTAGGATAGCCAGCAGAAAATACAGCAGTAAACAAAAGTAGCGACAGTTTCATATTCATAATGACAACTCCACTAAAGTAACGATGTTCCCCTGACATCTAAAAGCATCACTACCTAAACTACCGAAGCTGACAGCCAATGTATTTTTTGAAGCATGACTGTTACTATCAGTAGCATTAAAATCTAATTTGATAGGCTTATTAAGTTCAAATACATTATTATCAAGCTTTAACGAAGTAATGTTTTCTATTACCACGTTATCTTGACTATCAAAACATGAGGATGTGTTTTCTATTAACCTAACAGAATATTTAAGTGAATTATCTGTTAAAGGGATATTGGTATTAATATCTAAAGTTATATCTTTTGAATTAAATGTTTTTGTTGTTCCATTATATTCCGCGATAAAGTTATTCGGCGTCGCAACCACTGATGTAATCATCTCGGAAAAAAATTTACTTTTGTCTATATCAGTACTTACACGAAACTCACGCTCAATAACTTTCGCTGAGACGGCATTGGTTATTAAGCAAAAGCACGCAATACTAAAAATAGACTTATACAACATAGGCAACCACTTTGAATTATTTTGAAGGTTAGCGCGGTGAAATACACCGCGCATATTGCACGAACAACCTTTATGGTGTTGCTGTTACAACTTCTGATGCCACTACGGTTACCGCAACACTTGCAGCACCTTCTACGTTTACGTTTGGATCAGTTGTTTTTGTAATTGGAGTCGCGTTTGAAACACGTAGGCTAAGCGTTTGTTTCTTAGCAACACCAGTACCGCCTACAGTAAAGTCTGTGCTAGACAGAGTATCTGTTACTTTCGGTGTAATAGACTGAACGATGTTGCCGCCCAACATGTATTCCACTTTTGTTACTTTCCAGTCTGCATCTTTTAGTGCACCAATAACTGGGTTGTCGATTGCATTACCGGTGTCACCCGTTTTCCAATCATTAGAACGCGCTTCTAGCGTCAGTTCGCTTGATGTGAATGTACCGTCATTATTTACAAATAGAGTACCGCGAGTATTTGCATCATTTAGTTCAACACCACCAGCACCAGTAATAACCAGCTTATCGCCAGCTACGCTGCTACCAACAAAACCATTCCAAACGACAGTAGCTTGTGGGTCCGCAGCGATTGCAGAAGTAGAGAACACGCCACCAACCATTGTTGCCAAAATTAATGGGACAAATTTTTTCATATTTACAACATCCTTTAGAAGTTAATGTCTATGTTTAGAAGAAATGTTTCACATAAACGTTTCACATAAACTTAGTTATTGACCTATCTGAATATATACAGATAAGACGTCCGGCAAGACGAATTCACTTATATTCTGAGGTAGAAGAACCAACAAAAAACAACGGATAAATTCGCTTTACAACACAATGGTCCTATATTTTTTGCTCGTTTTAAAATTAAATCACATTAACAATTATCACCCAAAAATTATTTATATACATTAATTGGAATTAGTAAAATTTAAAATCAGACAAAAGCCATAAGAATCAATGAGTTACCTGCAAATAAATACATTACCCATTAAAGAAGAGATTTCTTTCCAATAAATTAATATTTTTATTTAGAAATATTATTGTTTAACTTTCGCACAAGAGCTTGATATTTACCGTTTGCTAACACGATAATAATCAACACAGCCAACAAATGGAGTTCATATATGAAAACAAAGTTGACAAGTAACATAGTCATTCTTTCAGCTTTAATAAGTTTTAATTCTTTTGCATCTACAAGTGAAATAAAAGGTGCAAATATTGTTCAATCATCAAATCATTTAATTGGTTATTATGATGGCGAAGTAATTTCAAACTTCGACAAAAACGGTAATTTCCGTGAGTTTTATTGGGAGTCGTCAGAAGGCGATATTATTAAAAACAAATCATTTATCGCTCAAAATAGTCTGCCTACTACATATAAGTTTTGTGTAGCAGAGGATGACTCGTTTAATTGCGATACTTATACACAAAGCAATTTCATCAGAAGTGCACGTTCGAGTCGTTTCACGGTGGATTTAAACATCGCACTCATTGAAGCATATCCTGATACCATCTCTTATATTCACTCTATTATCGATATGCGTGTGGTTACTGGTTACAGTAATGAAATGATACATGAAGTATTTTCAGATAAAGGAGCACTAGTTAGCAGCCAAAACGTTTCCTTTTTTACAAACGCAGCAGAAGATGAAATCTTTATCGACTACGACCGTATCCCGGAAACAGATGCATACGGAAACTTGATTGATGGCATCTATTCTTGTGCAACCGTTTTGTTTGCCGATGGCTCAAACGTTGAAAAATGTACGGAAACTAAAAAACTTAGCCGCTCAGAAGAAACATTCGGTGAAGTATGGGGCATTAATGACCGAAAAGAGACGGCATTCTCCATTTTTAGAAACGATACCTCAAAAGGTACCCACTTCTATTCACTAGCGGGTTACAAAGTGGATGGCCGTTATAATCGCTTCCCTGGCGAGTACAACAACCAATACTGGATTTACTTGGGTAAATCATCTAGCGATGCGATTGAGAAAAACAATACCATAAAAGATCATAAAGCTTGGGGCGATCCAGAGTTAAACCCTAAAGTCGGTGATTTATTCGTTAAACCTCTCTACAAAAAGAATAGCTATTCAATTTATAAGCTTAAAAAATTGAATTTCGATAATAAAACACACATTAAATACTATGAGTTTCCTAAAGGAAATTATAGTGATAAGAACTGGGAATTTGTAAACACGGTAGAATGGAAGTAATTAATATGAATCTAAAATTAACGACAATAATAGGTAGCGTATTGGTTCTTTCTGGATGTTACCACAATCACCCAAATGAGAAGCTATACGAACATCCTGCTTTCTATTGCTATAACACAGAGAAAGCGTGTGAATGGCCAAATGATCTTTATCAAAGTAACGACGCCTTGGTAGATAGAATCTACTCAAAAACAAATGAGGATGGCAATCGCTCTTTCTATACACTGCAAACAGTGAGTGGAAGTGAAAGCAGAAAAATGATTTATCTCGCTGATAACATTAATACTGCAATTAAACGAAATAAGAAAATTGCGCCTTATAACAACTATTCCAATGACTACCCATATGGCATTAAAAACTCCAATATGGATAACAGTTTCTACATTGGATTTGTTAACAAAGACCAATTTACAACGTATAAATTGCGTAGAACTAATGGTTACCATGAGTATGACGATTTACCTTATGGTAACTACCACAACTACTATTGGTTGAAAAAGAAAGTAAAACGTATTTCTAAGTACTAACGATTTAACATAACCAAACGCCCAAGCATTGTTGATATTGCTTGGGCGTTTTTATGTATAAACCAAAAGTCTCTGTCTAAAACACCACTCTTTTAAACTTCTTCCAACACTCTTCTTTTTTACGACTAGGCTTAAACAAAAGAACAATAAGGAGACATAAAATGATCAGACAGTGGCTAGGCTTAGTTTTGATGTCGTTTACATCGCTTTCATACGCAAACACCGACAATTTTGATGACTTCTATCTTGGTCTTGCGAGTAGCTTTTCTGAAGTGGATATCAATGGCGTCGATCAAGTCGATGACAAACCTGATATTTCCTCAGTTGGGGTTATTTTTGGTTACCAACCATCCAAGTACTTTGCGATAGAAGCCAGAGAGTTAGTTCGAGTATCGAGTCGTTCTGATATGTTCGATGGTCAAGGCTCACTACTCGCTCGGGGTATTGTTCCTATCCATGAATACTTTGCTCTCTATGGTGTCGGGGGAATCTCTGGTATTTACACCAGCGGCTTTGATGATTTGGAGACTGATGTGACCTATGGCGCCGGTTTTAGAATCAAAAAAGGCTCCCCACTTTATCTTGATGTCGAATACCGTCGGCTATATTCAGGAGACTTTGTTGGTAGCGACATTGAAGTCAATTCTGTCAATCTCAATATCGTTTACGGCTTTTAAACAAAAAAAGCCAGCACGGGGGAGGCACTGGCTAAAGGAGCATGGATTAGCTTCTTACTGAGCTTTTTTATCGACTTTGTGGATTTGATATCCGTCTTCCCCGCGACGTATGCGCACGCCAAAGCCTTCATTTTCGATGAAGGTATAGTCGTGCCCTGCCACCGCTGGCCAAACTGCCAAAGCGGATAATCTTTCGCGACCTGTATTAACCAAGCGATGGGCAACCACACTACGGATATGGTGGACACTACCAGGAAACACTTTTTCTACTGTTACACAGCCTTGTTCATTTTGTAGGATCAGCAATCCTTCACCAACGGCACCAAAATAATATTCGGCTTGTTCTGCTCGCTCATGAATGTGGCCACGGGTCATGTAATATTCATTTCCAACGGTCCCCGGATTAAGGTGAGTCACGCCAAAATTGAGCTCTCCTTCCGTCTGTTCAGGTGGAAACATCTCAACGCAATAAATAACTTCGTTCGGGTCCCTTTTCTCATAAGCGTTTTTGTCCTCAAACACCCCTTCTAAAGACCCTAATGTCGTTTCTTTGCACATCAACTCCTCAGAACGAATTTGCCCCGAAATATAGTTCACGTACGGAGGAATCTTAACTTCCATGGCTTAACTCCTTTTCAGCTTTAATTAACTCAGCAAATGCCAAAAATATATGGTAGAACGTGCTCGCCGGAGAATGAGGCTGCTGCGAGAAACCATACTTGTCAGTTTGATCGACCCATAACCCCTTTTCTGCGGGTTCAATGTAGTATTTGAAAATATGATCAACCGCGGATGATATCGCAGCTTCACGAATCGGCGTAGGGTTGCGCTCCCACAGTGCAATACACGCTTTTAAGTATTCGGTTTGGCACCACAAGCGTGATGTCGGCCTTAATGCTTCACCCGTAGACAAGACTTCATCCCGAACTAATTGATTGGGGTTGTGACCGTATATCTGAGCAAAACGCTGTAACTTCTCTATTTGTTCGGTCACATCAGCGTTAGTCAACTTTTGGTAGTGATTAAGTAACCAAATCCATTCGTAATGATGTCCCGGGTCTACGTGCGTCCCCGTCTCTTTATCTAATGAGAGATCCGCATTGAAGAACTCTGCGAGATGATCATCACGTAGAAAGTACATATTAAACAGCTGGTAAATGTTACCGGCACGCTGAAGCCAAATAGCATCATCCGTTGCTTCATAAGCAACCATCAAGGCTTCAAACAAATGCATGTGAGGATTTTGCCCTTTCGCATTCAAGCTTTCGGTTGAGATGTAGAAGCCCGGTTGACGATCAGAACTGAGTTCACGCTCAATGAAGTCATACATCACATACATGTTATTTAAACTATCTTGGCTACGAGTGAGCTTGTAATGCCAAGCAAACCCCAGCAGAGCGAACGCTTGCTCATATAGATAAATCTGTGATGGACCTTCGTCAAACTCTTTGCTTAACGCAAACTTAAACCCCTGCTCTGGAGAACCGTAATAATATAAGCCAATCGTTACAACATCATTAACAAGCTCTGTAGCGTCGCACATATCAAGCAATGTTGCGTGGCTAAAAACGTAAATCTGTCTTGGTTGCACTCGAAACCGAATCAATGATGGTGCGTAAAGTTCACCATCTTGACGTATCCCCTCAGCAAACAATGCATGCTCTTTAAGTACACTGTTTTGCCATTTTGGTAAGGCGTAAGAAGTCAGCCAGCGCTGACAGCGTGCAGCCTGAAAAGATAAAGAATTCATTTTGTTATCCCTAAGGCAACGCTTTGATTAGCGTTGCCTTCAGAAGCCAGTAGAAATTAGAAGATACCGAGTGCGACACCAATGGCGGAGAAAGCAACGAGTGCTAACATTGCATTGACTGGGCTTAGTCCCTTCTTCGCCATTGCATACCAAGTTCCTAGAACAACCAGCAAAGGCAGTAATTTAGGGAAGATTCCATCCAACATGGCTTGAATACTGATATCGACTCCATCTTTTGTGGCGTACTCCAGCCCGGTGCCAAGGTTCACATAGCTTGCCGCAACACCGCCCATGACAAACACACCAAGCAACGATAACGCTTCACGTATTTTGGTGGATTTATCACTGACTAACACTTCCACTGAGCTTGCACCCATCTTGTAGCCTTTCATAAACAGCTGATATGAACCAATAAGCGCAATGGCGTTAAAAGCAACAATATAAAAAATTGGGCCAAGAATATTGCCACCAGCGGCAAGTGCCATACCAATACTCAGTAGTATTGGGATCAACATTCCCGGAATCATCGAATCGCCGATACCTGCTACAGGCCCCATCAAACCGACTTTGAGCGTATTAATGGTTTCCCCATCAAGTGGCTCGCCATTCGCCTTTTTCTCTTCCATACCCACGGCCATACCGTTGATGATGGCACCCAGTTGTGGCTCCGTGTTGTAGAAAGAAGCGTGGCGTTTCATGGCTTCAATACGATCTTCTTTATTTGGATACAGCTTCTTTAGTGCCGGCATCATGCCTAAACAAAATCCAAACGATTCAAGACGCTCAAAGCTCATTGAAGACAGGTTGTACATCATCCATGCTTTCCAGCATTTGGTTAGATCTTTCTTATCCAGCTCTACCCGTGAGCTGCCAGTGTTTTCTGTCGGGTGTTTAAGTTCAGTCATCAGAATTCATCCTCATCGTCATCAGCGACTGCATTTTGTGCTGCTACAGAAGGTTGTGGATCTGGCTTGTAGTTGTAGTGAATCAACGCGAATAGCGCACCAATCGTGACTAAGCCCAGCATATTCAGTTTTAAGAAAACGATGCCAACAAACCCAACAAGGAAGTAGATCAACATACTGTTGTCTTTGATGATCTGCTTCAGCAAGATAGCGATACCCACAGCAGGTAAAATGCCACCTAGAACGGACATAGTGTCAATCACCATATCTGGCAAGCTCGCCATGAAACCTTCGATGTACTGGTTACCAAAATAAACCGCGATAAATGTCGGAATAAAGCGCATCAAAAAGTTGGTGACTTGCGGATAAATGGCGGAGTTCATGTATACCCCACGTTCATCACCCGCTTCTATTGCCAGATCAGCTCGGTGGTTCCAGTAGGAGTTAAGGACCATCATGAAGTTGAAAATAATGGTTCCGGCGATACCAATGGTTGCCGCAATCGCAACGGCCACTTCAACCCCCTGCCCCGACATAACCCCGAGGGCAACGGCCGGAAACGCTACAAAGTTTAAGTCTGCTGGCATCGCACCACCTGGTGTGACCATCGCGATGTATACTGCTTGCACAGCCACACCAACCATGATCCCGGTTTGTAAATCACCAAGGATAAGGCCAACGAGCATCCCCGAAACTAACGGGCGAGTAATGGTGTACCAGCCACCGGTTAGCCCCATCAGCCAAGGGCTTGATAGCGCTCCGAGATAACAAAGTATCCCGATAAGTACTGCTTCTAAAAACATAATCTTGTCCTTTTGCTCACGTTAAAGCATGGTTACTTCAGTTTTTGTTGTGCGTCTTGCCAGCTATATGCATTGGCATCGGGCACTAATCTGAATTCAATCTGATGTCCGGCATCGCTCAGATAGTTAAATGCCGTAATTTCTTCTGCATTAACACACTGATTTCCACCGATGGTTGTCGTGCCCTCACGAGCACTCATAGGACCAACGTTGATTTTTTTATTAAGGTTGGTCAGGTCAATTCCCGACTCGCTGATTTTCTGCAGCGTGACCGGGGATTTAGCAATAACGAAATATTTTTTGTCACTCGCAATGACTTTAGGAAGCTTGGTGATTGCAGTCGCCGTATCAAATAACCAAACTTTGACATCCGTGACAGCGCCTTTCATAACTTGAGAGAGCAGTGGATCAGCCGCAACCGCGTCATCAATCGCGACAATACCGTCGCAAGGCAGCTCTTTTGCCCAACGAGTCATCAATTGACCGTGGATCACCCGGTCATCAATACGTACAAATGAAATGGCCATAACAAGCTCCTTAAAAATCGTCTTCTTCCGTCGAATCAATCAACTCCGCAATTACAATGGTGCTGAGTGCTTCTTTGTGTAGTTTTTGTGCGACCACGAGTGCGTCATCTTCTTCAACATACTCTGCTGTCATTAATAAAGTGGGAAAGTTAACCCCTGTCACGACTTCCACATTGGTTTCAAATTCACGGTCAAACGCGTAGGTACACGCCACGTTGTAAGGTGTGCCGCATTCAAGGTCACACAACACAACAATGCCATCGAAGTGAGGGGCAACCTTGCGGATCTCTTGATCAAAATCTCGCTTGAACTGTTCAATACCGCCTTCTTCGGTCAAACAAATGCAGGAGGTGTTTTCTAGCTGACCAAAAACCATATTGGCGCTGGCCATCAGCGCTTGTGCCAACGGTCCATGTGTCGCAACAATAAAATGAATCATCTAATTATCCTCTTACAAACGCTTTAATGGTTGCCAGTTCATGCCCGACACTTTCAGCATGTGGTTCAATGATGTATTCGTCCACGTTAGCCGGAATCACAAAGGTTTCGGCATAATGGACAACAAACGGTTCAAACTGATTGTTTGGGCTGATCACTCGTGCTTCTTGCCCTTCAATTAAGTTAAGTACATTTACCGCACCACATGTCTGGTGTAACACTGGCTCAGAAAACCAATGGCGGCGCGTTTCAATAAACTCTCTGTCATGCAGACCCGTTTTCTCTTCACGCCAACCTGCGCCTTCAGCAATAGGCTCAACCGCGTTAATCAAATTGCTTTCACACCATTGGGTATCTCTGTCCCATTGGATCACCTCTTTGCCATGATCCAAATGCACCGGACGTGGTAGCCCATCCATTCCAAGGCGTCCCCAATCCCATAGCTTGAATGTAAAAATGTAAGGTGTGGCACTTATCTCCAGAACCATCGATTCAGAACCAGAACAGTGGATTGTCCCGGCAGGAATCAAAAAATGATCGTGTTTTTTCGCTGGAAATTGATTGATGTACTTTTCATCATCGAAAGGCTTTTCACCGCGTTGAGCAGCGTGCAAATCCGCCATCATTTCATCCGGATTAATGCCAGTTTTCGTTCCCAAATACACACTCGCATTTTCACCCGCGTCCAAGAGGTAGTAACTTTCATCTTGGGTATAGTGCATGCCAAATTCGTTCTGGATATATTCCGTTAGCGGGTGTACTTGCAAGCTAAGATGTTGACCCTCCATCGTATCGAGGAAATCAAAGCGAATCGGGAACTCTGCCCCAAATCGTGCATGTACTTTTTCGCCTAACAAGGCTTTAGGTTGCATCAAGACCAGATCTTGAGAAGGGATCTCCACGGTGACGTCACCGTATTTGAGCAGTAAACTGTTCTCTTCCGGCACACAGTCGAAGCACCAAGCATAATTTGGTTTGTCCGCTTCCAAATCACAGACTTGTTTCATCCACTGCCCACCCCAGACACCCGGATCAAAGAAAGGAACTAAGCGGAAAGGCTGTCGCGTTGCCTGACGAAGCCCAGCATTAAACGCTTCACCAGTGACCAATTTCGGGTCCATCGCACTGTTGGTATCGAGCAAGAAATCAACCGCATCGAGTAACTTCGTTTTGTAGCGATCAAATACGCGCCACTCAATAAAGAAAGAGCGTTTATAGCGGCGTAGCACATCTTCGTTAAAATTATCGACACCCCAGTTTCCAAGCTCTCCTCGGCGAAAACGCTGTTGGATTTCCCAGCGCGCCATGTCGGCGTAAACAAAGGTATCTCCTTGCGCGACTAACCTTGCACCATGGCCGTACACCACAATGAGCCCACTTTCACACTGTTCTACCAACTCAGATAAATCTGCTAATCTCTCTTGGTCGAAAAATTCTTCTAGTTTATGTGGAGCTATCACGCCAAATACGCGGTCATCCGTAATATGACGCTCTAACATGGCATGAATATAAGTTTCTTCATATTTCGCGGAGTCGGTAGAAATCACAACAGCAGGATTAAGCGGTGCGATAAGCTGTTGCAGTAACTCATCATGATCGACGCCATGATAGGTATCAATCACTAACACATGTTTATGGCCCTGAGCGACACTGTTCTCAAGTGTTTTTACGATACTCGCCCAGCCTCGTTGTGCATGGTGCTGATAACCCTTCACTTCGATGTGTGGTGTTTTGTCATAATTCGATTGACCAGATAAATACTTCATACATCACCTTTGATTGCCTTCTGATGACAATTTAATCAATGAGTCATAAAAACCACAAACTGGTTAACGTGTTTAACCTATCATTTATCTTTGTTTAATCTCGATCTATTGGCATTTGTAAGTGTACGATCACAAATAAATCGTTTAAAAATGCATCAAATAAGATTAAACGTTTAACCTAGAATTAATTCATTCATAACAGTGATACATATAGTTAGAAAATAGGCTTTTAATGAACGCTAGGCTGAAGTGTCTTGATGAGGTGAACAGATGGGAAAAGCAACAATTGCACACGTCGCGAAGCATTGTCAGGTCTCAACCGCGACCGTTTCTATGGTCTTAACCAACAAAGGGCGAATTTCCGAACCAACTCGAGAGCGAGTGTTGAAAGCTGTTGAGGAACTTGGCTATGTATACAATCAAGCGGCCGCCAACTTACGGCACAAACGCAGTAACCTCGTTGGCTTAGTCACCCCCGACATTACCAACCCCTTTTACTCAGAGCTCATCGCCGGCCTTAGCCACTTTCTCGAAGAACGAAACTCCATGTTATTTCTCGCCAACTCAGAAGAAAGTGTCGAACGGCAAGATAAGTTCATTGACTCATTGCTAAGCCAAAATGCTGGAGGTGTGGTGATATGTCCAGCTGTCGATACCGATATCAACTATTTAAATACCGTTAAAGGTCGCGGGCTTCCCGTCGTGCTGGCAGTTAGGCCACTTGGTGATGATCTCTTTGATTTCGTCGGCACCAATAATTTTATGGGGCTACAACTGGCTACCGAACACTTGATCCAACTCGGCCACACTCATATTGGTTTTATCGGTGGTTTGGAAGGTTCGAAAACACGCTCACACCGACTTGGCGGGTATTTATCTAAGTTGATGGAACATGGCATTCCATTTCGTGAAAGCTATGTGCGCAGCTGTTCTGCGAGCCGTACCGAAGGAGCAAAAATCACACAGGAGCTGTTAGAGCAACACCCTGAGATTACCGCAGTGATCGGTTATCAAGACATCGTGGCGTTTGGTGTTATGCGTGCAATCAAAGCCATTGGAAAGCAAGTGGGTAAAGACATCGCTGTCGTCGGTTTTGATGATGTACCAGAAGCGGCAGACTCCATGCCTGCACTCACCACTATTTCTGTCTCCGCAAAGCAGATAGGCCGAGTTGCGGGTGAGCTGATTCTGGCGAGAATGGAGGGTGATAAGCAGACGGTGAAAAGCACTATCTTTCCCCCTAAGCTTCAAATTAGGGAGTCGTGCTGCTAGCCATCAATACAAAAAAGCCCCTCTCAATGAGGGGCTGGAGCATAGTCATAGGGGGTGACTATAGAGAGTTAAAGCTTTGACTGGATTAATGCCGTTGCGTTATGCATTGCGTCTTTTGTTGTGACATCCAGTGTTGGCAAATCGTTAAAACGTTCAGGTTCTTTGATCGCAACATCGTGAGCAAAAATCACAAACTTCGCATTAGCCACATCTTTGGCAGTAATGCGGTTATTGATGCCATTTGCGCCCTGAGTTTCCACCTTGATTTTAATTCCCAAAAGATGGGCCGCTTTTTCCAATGATTTGGCCGCAAGGAATGTATGTGCCACACCTGAAGGACAAGAAGTAATCGCAAGAATGTCGGCTTCGCCCTCACCTTCAACTGATGCATAGACTTCTGCGACAGCGCTTTCAGATTCATCCTCAGTGACATTCTTCTTAAGTAAAATAACGATCAATGCCGTTGTGAGCGCACCCGCTAATGTCCCAACAACATAACCAATCTTGCCATCAACAACAGGGAGAACAATCCAGCCACCCCATGGCGCATGGTTTAACACATGGAACATAAAGCCAGTAATGTTACCAACGATACCACCAGCAACAATGGCAGGAAGTACACGCGCTGGGTCGGCAGCAGCAAATGGAATCGCCCCTTCTGTAATACCGATCATCCCCATGATACCTGCAGCTTTACCTGCTTCTCGTTCATCACGTTTGAATTTCTTAGGTGAAAGGAAGGTTGCCAGCGCCATACCTAAAGGAGGCGTACAAATAGCAATGCCCACACCACCCATCAGCCATGGTTGCGTATCCACCTGAGTTTGCGCAAAAAGTGTCGCAACTTTGTTGATAGGGCCACCCATATCAAAGGCGGTCATCCCACCTAAAATGGTACCAAGCAGCACTTTTCCTGAACCCGCCATTCCTGCCAACCACTCGTTCATGGTTGTCATTGCACTGGCGATTGGCGCACCAATAACCCACATGACAGCACCACAAGTAATAAAAGTGCCCACAAGCGGATAGATAAATATAGAGCCAAGCGAGCTCATGCTGTCTGGCAGTTTAATTCGTTTGAGTTGCCGAACTACAAAACCAGCAAAGAAACCGACAACAATTGCGCCAAGAAAACCGGTGCTGTACTGGCTCACAGCAACCCAAGAACCAATCATACCCGGCGCAAGACCCGGTTTGTCTGCAATGGAGTAAGCAATATACCCACCCAACACCGCAGTGAACAGCGTCAAACCAGCAATACCCATTTGGGCAATATCCGCTAAGATGCCACTCTCCGGGACTGCTCCTTGACCAGAAATCATGACCGATAACGAAAGCAGCACGCCACCTGCGACAATGAATGGGATCATGTGTGAGGTGCCAAATAACAAGTGTTCTTTGATACGGCCGAGCTTTTGCTTCATCTCACTAGTATTGTTGGCCGTTGATGGCATTTCTACTGGGCTTGGTTTGATTATATCCTGAGGTACATCAATCAATAACGCTCTCGCCTCTTCCACCGACTTAGCGGCTTTTAGGCGCTCAACAAAACCGTCTTCGACTAACTTACCTGAAATTTGTGCTAACACTTCAATATGATGATTGTCTGCACCATCTGGTGATGCCAGCATAAAGAAAACATCCGACAATTCACCATCCTCAGCACCGTAGTCAATGCCTTTGCGGCTGATGCCTACCGCTACTGCCGGTGTTTTTACCGCATTACTTTTAGCGTGTGGAATAGCAATACCATCTTCAAAGCCCGTATTACCAATCTCTTCACGTCGCCATACGTCTGCAAGAAATTGCGATTTATCATTTAACTTACCAGCTTTGTCTAGCAACTCAGCCAACTCTTGCAATACGTTATCTTTGGTTCGAGATTGCAGATCTAATTTGATGATCTCAGGCTCAATGAGGTTTGTAATATCCATCTTGTCATTACCTTTATATTCACGCTCGGATATAGATTAGTGAGCCAAGCCTTTTGTAGAAATAGGACGAAAAAAGCATTCACTGGATAAACGTAACACACCAAACAAAGTGTGATGACCGTCGTTAATTTGCTGGTTTTAAGTCACTTTTTTTCCGTCAGGCTATGCTAATATTCGACAAAATTGTTATTGAGAACACCGATGAAAATTGTAGCCGTGACCGCCTGCCCAACGGGTATTGCACATACCTACATGGCCGCAGATGCTCTGATTAAAACTGCGCCAAAATATAACGTACAAATAAAAGTTGAAACCCAAGGAGCAATGGGGATTGAGAACCCGCTCACTCCTTATGACATAGCTCATGCCGACCAAGTGCTCATTGTTTCCGATATTGACATTGAACAAGCCGCACGTTTCGAAGGCATGAATAAAATTCGACTTTCCATTGAAGACGTTTTACTCAACGTCGACAAAGTATTCCAGCAGTACTGTCGTAGTTAATTACTGCTGTATGTACGAATATCAGATCACCTTTCTCGTTAACAACGCCGATCGCAGTGTTCAACTGGCATCGGCGTTGCCACCCATTGTTAAAAAATTCAAAAGCACCATTCATCTCATCAACATCACCCAAGATCGCAGTGGCAATTTATCCAAAGCCCTCGGGGTATTTAAAGCCGGCATGGTCGAAGGTGACTTGTGCCAAATTACCGCTATCGGTGTCGATGCAGAGCTGGCGTGCTTTGTCATCAAAGATCTGGTTGCCGATTTATATACCGTTATAGGGACGGATATCTACTCCGTGCTATCTCAACACGTGAAAACACCTCTTCCATTTAAAGATATACATTTTGATTACGCCAAAGCCCAAACGATACTGACTAAATTTGAGTGCTTAAAAGGCATAGCGCAACTTATCTATCCTAAGAACCCTGATGAGTTATTATTAGCTTTCATTAAACGCGAAGAGACCTCATCAACCTGCGTCACTCCAGGAATTGCGCTACCTCACGTCATGTTTAAAGAGAGCCATCAGCTCTCCATTGCAGCGATTTCTACTGAAGATGCCATTGATTGGCAATCACCCATCGGCAAAGCCCACTTAGCGATTGGCTTGGTCATGCCTGATAAACCAACAAAAGCGCAAATCATCGCGGTAACCAATTTGACTCGCAACCTACTCAACCACACCTTGTGTGAAAGACTGCTGCTCACACGAAATAGCAGTGAGTTGCAATCCATCATCATGTACGCCACATCACGGTTAATTTAAGCTGCACCACGATATTCGGTTGGCGTTCTTCCTGTCCGGTTTTTAAACACACGGCAAAAATAATTCACATCTTTAAAACCACACCGAACCGACACTTCGTTCAATTTGAAATTGTACTTCTTCAACATAAATTTAGCGCGGTCGATCCGCACCCACGTAATGTAATCAGCCAACGTCATATGCCCTTGCTGACGGAACATTCTCGACAGATGGTTCGACGAGATACTAAAACGCTCAGCAATGCTGTCACGGGTGATCTGGCGATGAAAGTTCTCTTGAATATAGATACAAATCCCCTGATACAGATCTGTTACTCGATTGTGTGACTGGGTCACAGGTTCATCCAGCATCGATTTGCTGTACTGCAACAACGCCTGAAGTAGCAGTTCATCCATTGGCTTTTTGTGAGACTCTTTCGCCAATGAGCTAAGGGCCTCAAGAATGTTATCAATGGCAAAACCTGAGCGGGTCTGAATGCTGTGTTTTTGAACATCAAAAAAGCCCACTTCATTTTTCCGCTTACTGACAAAACTCAACCCAAGCTGACGACGGCCAAACAACATACTAAGCACTGAGCAATCGGTATCCCAGTCCGGCTTATTCCAACAGTTGGGAGGGATAAAAATCGCATCACCCGGCTTAGCTATAATATGCGAGATCTGGCGTTCGTGATTTTCCATTTCATTAATGTATTCACCGTCTAAAATCAGCTCCAAACGAGGGAAGTTCACCTGATAACTGAATGCTGGAGGCGTATGAAAGTCTCCCGCAAACCAAATGTTATGGAACGGTTCTCTTTCACTTAATACCGATGAAATTAAATCCTGAAATACTGTCATACCTACTCGCTTAGCCACATAAATCCAGCTGGCTATTTCATACGGCAAGGTATAACGCGTTATTGAAATAAGTACTATTGGGGGAGTTCACAATTACAAATGAATGTTACAAAAATCCAGCAAAAGCCTTAATTATCCTCCCTCCTTCGCAAACAATACTGACCAAATGTAAACCTTTGCATCCAATAGAAGCAGTTGTATTTACTGGATTCTGCAATTTATCGAATATCAAACTCTATTTTGATTAAACATTAACCATGACACTGTGTTCATAGATCCAAATCACATCCAAGACATTAGGTTACAATCATCCAGCTAATGCATTTTTTCTTCACTACAGTCTCGTAGGCTCAAATTTCACAATAACCCCGACATAAGAAAAACAGTTAGGGGTCAAACATGATTAACCAATTAATCAACGAGAACTTAATTCAACTCTCGCTTGGTGCTGAAACAAAAGATGACGTGTTTCATGAGCTGATTGAAATTTTGTTCCAGCAAGGTCGGATTAACGATAAAGCGCAGTTTCTTGCCGATATCAAAGCACGCGAAGAACAAAGCAATACTGGATTTGAAGACGGTGTTGCACTTCCACACGCTAAAAGTGCTGCGGTTATCGAGCCTGCCGTTGTGATTGGTGTGAGCAAAAAAGGGATCGATTACGGCGCAGAAGACGGCCAGCCCTCAAAATTATTTTTTATGATCGCATCACCTGATGGTGGCGATAACCATCACATTGAAGTCCTTGCAGAGCTCTCTTCTAAGTTGATTGAACAAGGTTTCATTGAACAGTTTATCAATGCAGAGAGCAATCAAGAAGCGTTAGCGCTGCTACTGGAAAAATCCGAATCGGCGCAGCAACCTTCAGACAGTGAAACAAAAGGTTTCCTTATTGGAGTCACTGGTTGTCCTGCTGGTGTCGCCCATACTTACCTTGCCGCAGAAGCGCTGGAAAAAGGGGCAGCAAACAGTGGATACCAGATCAAAGTAGAAACCAATGGTTCAATTGGGGTGAAAAACAGCCCAACTGAGGAAGAGATAGCCCGAGCAGATGCCATCATCGTTGCCTGTGACAAACAAGTTGATATGGCACGATTCGCTGGGAAGCGTGTGATAAAAACCAATGTAAAAGCCCCTATCAAAGATGCGGAAGGGCTGATTAAGCAAGCGTTAAGTTCGCCCATTTATCAGACGGATGCACCAAGTGCTGACTCGTCTAGCACAAGTAATATTGCACAAGCACGCTCAGATCTTTATCGCTTCTTAATGAACGGTGTGTCACACATGATCCCGTTTGTTGTCACAGGTGGTTTGTTAATTGCGCTGGCACTGGCAATTGGTGGAGAACCAACAGAAGCAGGAATGGCAATTCCTCCTGAAAGCATGTGGAACCAAATCCTCAACGTCGGGGTTGTTGCCTTTACTCTGATGATCCCTATTTTGGCTGGCTACATTGCTTATGCGATTGCCGACCGCCCTGCTCTAGCCCCTGGTCTTATTGGCGGCTGGATTGCGAATAATGGCTCATTTTATGGTGCGGAAGCTGGCACTGGTTTCATCGGCGCTATCATCGCCGGTTTGCTTGTTGGCTACTTTGTTAAATGGCTGACCTCGATTAATTACCATAAATTCGTACAACCTCTTGTGCCAATCATGATCGCACCTATTACAGGTTCGCTCTTTATCGCTGGCTTATTCATTTTCGTCATCGGTGCTCCTATCGCCAACCTCATGGATGGTTTAACAGCTCTTCTTACCAGCATGAGCACCGGAAACGTCATTCTACTGGGGATCGTTTTAGGGGGCATGGCTGGCTTTGATATGGGTGGTCCATTCAACAAAGTGGCATTCCTGTTTTCTGTCGGCATGATTGCCAGTGGCCAAACTCAATTCATGGGAGCAATGGCTTGCGCAATCCCTGTGGCACCGCTTGGTATGGCACTCGCTACATTCCTTGGTAGAAAACTCGACCTATTCGAACAATCTGAAACCGAAGCAGGCAAAGCCGCCGGCGCAATGGGGCTAGTGGGCATTTCAGAAGGGGCGATCCCATTTGCCGCTCAAGATCCAATGTCTGTTATCCCTGCAAACGTACTTGGTTCCATGGTCGCTGCCGTCATGGCGTTCTCCTTCGGCATTACAAATAGCGTGGCACACGGTGGCCCTGTTGTGGCCTTACTTGGCGCCATGAACTACCCGCTGCTTGCGCTTATCTGTATGGCGGCAGGTGCAGTAACCACAGCTGTCACTTGTGTCGCACTGAAGAAAGTTCGCAAAGCCAAGCTGGTTGCAGCAAGCGCTTAATTTTATTGGCTGACAGGCTTGAGTCGTAGGGCTTAAGCCTGCTTTCGCATCACAAACTCAGAGAATCCCATGACTTGCACACGAACCACGCATCCGGTGTTCTATCCGATGACCAATGTTATTCAAAACTACGCTTGGGGCAGCACGTCTTCCCTTACACAGTTATTTGATGTACCAAATAGCGATAACCAACCCCAAGCTGAGATCTGGATGGGCGCACATCCAAACGGCTGCTCGACCATCGAGAGCGATGGAGAATTAACACTACTTTCAAGCTTGATCGCCAGCGATAAGGCGTGTTTTTTAAATCCAGAAATCACAGAAAAATTTGGTGAGCTGCCCTACTTGTTTAAAGTGCTTGCGGCTGATAAAGCATTGTCGATCCAAGTCCATCCAAACAAGCAGCAAGCAGAACATGGCTTTCAATTAGAAGAACGGTTAGGAGTCGCGCTTAACGCCAGCAATCGAAACTATAAAGATCCAAACCACAAACCTGAGCTGGTTTATGCACTAACACCATATCAAGCAATGAATGGTTTCAGAACCATCAAAGAAATCGTTAAACACTTTACAGCACTTGATATCACCGTACTCACACCTTTAGTCAATGCACTCCAACAAAGCCCAGATGAACAAGGGTTAAAGCATTTTTTTAACGGTTTACTTTCACTGCCACAAGAGCAAAAACAGAGCGCAGCGACAGCTCTCATGCAATATGCAGCACAACATGAAGAAGCACCTTTCCCACTGATTCTAGCGTTAGAAAAACAATACCCCGGTGACATCGGCCTATTTGCGCCTTTACTACTCAATGTCATCACATTAGAGCCCGGCGAAGCTATGTTTCTTGATGCTGAAACACCGCATGCCTACATCAAAGGCACGGGACTAGAAATCATGGCAAATTCAGACAACGTCCTGCGTGCGGGTTTAACACCTAAATACATGGATGTGGATGAATTGGTTGCATGTACTCGCTTTGAAGAAAAGCCGTTCGAGCAATTACGCCTTCAACCAACCTCAGAGCATGGCATTGAAGAATACCCTATCCCAGTGGATGACTTTCGATTCGCCATCATCCGTGATTCGATACAACGGACGCTCCACCTAAATAGCGCGGAAATATTGCTCCCGATTGACGCCCCGATGGTATTAAATCATGCCAATGGTGAGCGATGTACCGTCGCTAAAGGGCAGTCAGTATTCATCCCTGCTTGTACTGAGCACTACCAGCTGACATGTTCAGGACGAGTAGCACGAGCTTACTGCTAACATAAAAAATGGGCACTTAAGGTGCCCATTTTTTTATAACGTCTCTTCCAGTACGCCAAGCTCTCGACCTAGCCATACCGCTCGCTCAGTATGATCTAATAAGTGCTCTTCACTGACCGGATGGATCAACACACTCATTGTCCCCCGCTGCGCATCCAACCATTCGATCAGTTGGTGCTGATTGTTCGAAAAATGCAGTTCAAACATCGGCATTTTGTGGGGGCCAACTAGACGCGGAACTAAAGGAAACTGCGCCAGCACATCTTTTCGTTCCGCTTTGATTTTATCGTGCAACGCCTGCGCTTGATCCATATCTTTTAAAGCGAAATAAACATGGGCATGGAACATAAACTCTCCTTCATTCATTGTGATATGCGAAACAGTGTAACGTTTTTCATCTCGAACATAATCAAATAACGTCGATCAAGTTGTTCAAGTTTGTCTAATGATAACGTCATTTCAATATATAAAACCTATCAAGCGGGACAATTTTCCATATTCGGAACATATTTTTTTGCCCTCATAATCTTATGGATTCTTCCATTTTCTTAGCGATTCTTTTTGATTTTTAACAACTCAAATGGAGCAAAGCCATACTTTTGACTGCTTTTCGTCAACTGTAAGAATTATTTTACTCGATACTAAAGCACAAAACAGGCACCTTTTAACATTTTGATTACAATTATTATATTGGGATATATCAAGATTCATCACTACATTACTAAATGTAACTAGCAATAAAGCGCGCCATAATGGAGTTTTTCAGAATAGTATTTCAACCAGCACGCTTCATTCTTTAGTTTGATGAGCCTTTTTATCACGACGATCAACAGCAGTCGCCTTTGGTAGCTAAAGGCGAAGTGAAAGGAGCTTGAAATGAGTGTTCAGGCATTACCTATGCACCGGTTTATCGATCACCAAGGTCATGTCACCGGTTCTCTTCCATCATGGGCCGACCTAGAAACATTAAAGCAGTTTTACTGTGACATGTTGGTTGCCCGCACTTATGACAACAAGGCTGTAGCCCTTCAACGTACTGGAAAGCTTGGGACTTACCCCTCTCACTTAGGCGCTGAAGCTTTTGGAATCGCGATCGGACACGCGCTCAATCCAGAAGATGTTTTTGTGCCCTATTACCGAGATATGCCAGCTATGTGGGTACGCGGTATTGGCATGGAGAAAAACCTTCAATATTGGGGCGGAGATGAACGCGGTAGTGACTTTTGTACTGAAAAAAGTCATAACGCAGCACGAGATTTGCCCTTCTGCGTACCCATTGCAACTCAGTGCACTCATGCCGTTGGCGTTGCAGCAGCACTAAAAATTGAAGGAAACCACAATGCAGCATTAGTCACTTGTGGCGATGGAGCAACCTCAAAAGGTGATTTTCTCGAATCACTGAACTGTGCAGGAGCTTGGAACATTCCTTTGGTATTCGTCGTCAACAATAACCAATGGGCCATTTCAGTCCCGCGTCGGTTGCAATGCGCTGCAGATTTACTCTCAGAGAAAGCCAAAGGAGCTGGAATTCCCGGCATCACCGTTGATGGAAATGATGTTGTCGCCATGTATGATGCCGTTTCGCAAGCATTAGATAATGCGAGAAAAGGCAAAGGGCCAACCTTGATCGAAGCCATCAGTTATCGCCTGAGTGACCATACCACCGCAGATGACGCCAGCCGTTATCGCAGTGATGATGAATTGAAACAAGCTTGGCAGTTCGAACCCGTCTCACGACTCAAACATTATTTAATCGCAAACCATGCTTGGTCGGAACAGCAAGATGAAAAATGGTTACACCATGCTAAAAGCTTGGTTGAACAAGCCGTAGAGCACTATCTCAATTTGCCCCCACAAGCGCCTGAGAGCGCTTTTGACTTTCTCTATGAAACCCCACCGGTGGAATTAAATGCTCAGAGGGATCTTTTGATCAACAAAGCTATGCGAATGCAGGGAGGCAAACATGACCAATGAAATCACATTAGTCGAAGCCGTTAATCTCGCGCTGCATTATGAAATGAGCCATGACGATAATGTGCTAGTTCTGGGGGAAGATGTTGGCGATAACGGTGGCGTCTTCCGCGCAACGGTGGGATTAAAAGAGAAATTTGGCCTACGAAGAGTTATGGATACCCCACTTGCAGAAGCGTTAATCGGCGGTGTTGCGGTCGGCATGGCAAGCCAAGGGTTACGCCCTGTTGCAGAGTTTCAATTTCAAGGTTTTGTTTTCCCAGCACTTGAGCACTTAATGTGCCACGCAGCGAGGATTCGCAACCGTACTAGGGGGCGCCTAACCTGCCCCGCGGTGTTCCGTGCCCCATTTGGCGGCGGTATTCATGCACCGGAGCATCACTCTGAAAGTGTCGAGGCACTATTTGCTCATGTTCCGGGTTTTAAAGTCGTTGTGCCCTCCTCGCCACAACGCGCTTATGGCTTGCTATTGGCCGCAATTCGTAGCAATGATCCGGTGATGTTCTTCGAACCCAAACGTATCTACCGCACAGTAAAATCCACCGTCTTCGACAACGGAGAAGCCCTGCCATTAGATACCTGCTTTACGCTACGTAAAGGGCGCGATTTAACGTTAGTTAGCTGGGGGGCATGCATCGTCGAATCATTACAAGCCGCTCAAACCTTGTCTTCTCAAGGCATAGAAGCGGAAGTGATTGATCTTGCCAGCATCAAACCGATTGATATGGACACAATTTTCCGCTCACTTGAAAAAACGGGTCGGTTATTGGTGGTTCATGAAGCAAGTAAAACCTGCGGTGTCGGTGCAGAAATCATTACCCGTACCGTTGAACACGCCATGTGCATGCTCAAAGCGCCGCCAAAACGTGTTACCGGAATGGACACCATCATGCCTTATTATCGCAATGAAGATTATTTCATGATTCAGGAAGAAGATATCGTACTCGCGGCCAGAGAGCTGGTGGAGGGCTGGAAATGAAGTCATTTATTTTACCCGATTTAGGCGAAGGACTTGCCGAATCTGAGATCGTCGAATGGCACGTCAACATTGGTGATCAGGTTGAAGTTGACCAGATTGTACTCACGGTTGAAACCGCCAAAGCGGTGGTGGAAGTCCCCGCCCCGTACAGTGGCAAAATTGTCAGTCGTCACGGTGAACAGGGAGATGTCATCAACATTGGTAGCCTACTGCTTGAAATCGAAGAACTGGGTGAAACCGTCGTTCAACACGCAGAAAAGCAAACTGAAGATGCGGCAACTGTCGTAGGTAATGTATCTCAGCAAACCCATCAAGTTCAGGTTGACGATTACTGGGTTGGCAGTGTGCATAACCCATCCAGTGAAGGACCGCTGGTTGCTATGCCTTCCGCACGAATGTTGGCTAAAAAGCTTGGTGTTGATTTGCTAAAAGTGGTCGGCAGTGGCCCCGACGGACTGATTTTAGATGCTGATATTTACAGTGAAGCAGGCAAACAAATTCCGGGAACCGAAGTCCTTAAAGGCGCAAGACGCACCATGGCAGGTACCATGGCAGAGTCCCACCACAATGTTGCGGCAGTCACCATCACCGAAGAAGCGTTGCTTCACAAATGGGCTGAGGACGAGGATATCTCTGGTCGGCTCATTCGCGCTGTCGTTCATGCTTGCCAACAAGAACCCGCTCTGAATGCCTGGTTTGATGCCGAAACCATGACCCGCTGCGTCCACAGCACAGTGAACATTGGCATTGCCGTAGACAGTGCTCATGGATTGTATGTACCCGTGCTGCGCCATGCTGATGAGTTTGACCAAAACGGAATTCGCCAATGGCTGGATGATACAGTGAAGGGAATACGTAACCGCAAGATCGGGCGGGAGCAGTTACAACATGCCACCATTACCCTATCGAACTTTGGTGCCATCGCCGGAATTTATGCAACACCCGTCGTTTCACCACCACAAGTTGCCATTGTCGGCGCGGGTCGAATCATCGAAAAAGTCATTCTTGAACAGGGTCAACCGATTGCGATTAAAGCGATGCCACTTTCGATCACCTTTGATCATCGAGCATGTACTGGTGGTGAGGCAGCACGGTTCACCAAAGTGCTGGTTGAACATTTACAAATGCCAACACTTTAACAAACAAGAACAACCGACGCTTACTTTACATCCGCTCATTTTGGGGGTTCAAATAACTCAAATTGAGCGGAAATCGGGAAATAAGTCCGGTTTGAGCGCAATATAGTGCGTTAATTATTTGATCCAACTCATTAAATTAACATATTTTATTTGCCAATTTTTTGGCTCTCCGGTCACCACAAATCTGTAGCCTGCAAGCTCATAACACCCAATCTTTCGTTGTAAAGCAGCGCGTTATAAACACCAAACTTTTATATTAAGCCAATCTCATAGCGCCAAAAAACAAACACCCCACCTCGGCCATTAACAATCTAACTTAAGTTATTAATATTGCTTGTTTTATTTAAACAGTGCATTCAAATCTCACCTGTAGAATGAAGATTGGCTTGAGAAAGAATAACCACAATAAAGCCAAAACCTATTCACGCTAACACCTATATGAGGTTCGAAAAGCAAATGTTTAATAGTATTCGCACAAGAATAGCGGTGAGCGCCGGAGTCGCTATGTCTTTTACCTTGCTTATCGCTATGGGAATGACCACCAACGCCTTTACTAACGTTAACCAACAGATCTCACAAAGAGTTTCGGAACAACTGACTGAAGCCACCACTTCTCAACTACGCTCTACTGCTTCAGAACAAGGTAAAACCATCGCCAACGGCCTTTTCCCAGTTACCGGTAGCTTATCGCAATTACGCTCGATCATTGAACAGAGTGCCATCGATCAAGCCGGTGCTCACGAGCTGGTGAATCAATTCGTTGCCGCTCTTAAATCCCAAGATGAAGCAGTTTTTGCGGGGTATATGGTCTTTGAACAAAAGACGTGGCCTGCTGAGAGTGAGCCCCTAGCTTCTGATGCATTTAATATGCTTGGCTATCTTGCTCCCTTCTTTTCACCAAATAGCAATGGTGGTTTTGATGCAGTCGCCATGGACAGCTTTTCAAACACTGAGCTAAATGCCAATGGTGAGCGCAAAGACGATTGGCACTTAATGCCGTTTGAAACCGGACAAACCTTTGTGATGGAACCTTACATGTACCCTGTCAGAGGGAAACAGGAGCTCATCACCACCATCAGTCAGCCCATCAAGGTGAACAACCAAATCATCGGTTCATTGGGGTTTGATTTGGCGCTAACTGAACTGCAAGGTCAAAGTGAAAACATTGCCAAAGACCTCTTTGAAGGTGAAGGTAATGTGATCATTGCATCTTGGAAAGGCGCGACCTTAGCCAATGCTAAAAAAGGCGCAACGGTAGGTAAAAAAGTACCAGATGTTCTGTTTCAACAATGGAAAAAAATTCAAGGTTTGGCGACGCAATCTGACATTGGCATGATGACTCAAAATGGTCGCGAATACGCAGTTACCTCGGTTGATACCTCTGGTGCGCCATGGATCGTCATTGTTTCGGTACCCACTCATGTGCTGCAAAAAAGCATCTCTGAATTTAATGACTGGAATAGTGAAATCAACGCACAAGCGCTAAAACAAGGTGTTATCGGTGGGATAATTGCCATGGTTCTCGGTGTTGCGGTCATGGCCATCATCGCAACGTCACTAGGTAAGGTACTGATCAACTTAGTGGAACGATTTAAAGATGTTGCACAAGGTGACGGAGACCTCACCTACCGTCTTGAAGTGAAAGGCAAGGACGAAACGGCGCAGCTTTCTCACTGGTTCAACTCCTTCCTTGCTCGCATGCAAGAAATGCTGAAAACCGCAAAAGAAACCGCAGTTCAAGTCGATGGCAGTGCAAAAGAAGGCCAAGCCAGTGCGAGTGTGTCTAAAGACAAACTGAATGATCAGTTAAATGAGGTCAATTCACTGGCAACGGCCATCAATGAAATGACGGCAGCCGCACAAGAAGTAGCAAATTCCGCCGTTCAAGCCGCAACCGCTGCAAGCCAAGTGCAAAGCAATAGCGTAAACGGTATGGATCGCATGGATAATGCAGCAAAAGCCGTTGATACCCTCGCAGCCCAGGTTTCTAATGCCCAGACCCAAACCCTTAGCCTTGCTGAGTCTAGCACCAGTATTCAGGGTATTTTGTCCGAAATTGGTGGTATTGCAGAACAAACTAACTTGCTGGCATTGAACGCCGCAATTGAAGCTGCACGCGCCGGAGAGGCAGGTCGCGGGTTTGCCGTCGTCGCCGATGAAGTCCGTAATCTGGCCAATCGCACACAGAGCTCGACAGAAGAAATTCGCTCGATGTTGGCGCGACTTGAGCAAGACACACAAAACATCGTCGAACTGATGGAACAGAGCCAGCAACAGGCGACAGACACTCGTGGTGAAGCGCAAGCTGCTCAAAGTGCATTGGTTGAAATAAACCAAGCAATTGAAGTGATCAACGACATGAACAACCAAATCGCCGCCGCCGCAGAAGAACAAAGCCTTGTAGCAGAAGAAATTAATCGTAATGTGGTGATCATCAATGACACAGCGGTAGATGTGATGGATACCATGAGCACTTCAGTGAGCATCAGCCATCAGCTCTCTGACCAAGCATCCGATCTGCATACTGAGCTGAATAAATTTAAGATTTAATGGATGAGCTTTCTAACAAAAACAGCGCCCATTGGCGCTGTTTTTATTTAAGGAACACAACAAGCACATATCGCATATAAATCAAACCGTTATAAAATAAATGCGACTAAAATCTCAATGAAATTATTGATATTTTTGCGTACATTTTTACAAGCATAAAAATATTATTAATCATTATCTGTTTGATTTTATTAGTACGAATCAACCTCATTTTCAAACTAATGAATGAACTCATCCCACATGATGTAACTATTTGTATACAGTGCAAACAAGCGAATTTGGATAAGAATTGGCGAGAGCGTAAATTGTCTTCCATTTTTTTCTTGCCAGCCACAAGTTGCTTGGCCTCTGGTCAAAACATCAGATCAGAGAAGGAAAAATATAAACAGGATAGATAAAAATGAAACGCAACCAACGTCAAACCCTCTTATTCGCTACCATTGGAGCGATAAGTTCACTTTCAGTCACCGCTGCAGAAATGGTTCCTGTCAATGACAGCGCCGTATTAGAACAAGCACTCTCAACTCAGGCTCGCAGTCTGGTTCCTACGGAGAATGGTTTTCAAGCCGTAAAAACCGTAACGCTGCCAAACGGAAAAACCAAAGTTCGTTATCAACAAACCTACCTTGGACTCCCTGTCTTTAACACTGCCGTTGTCGCAACAGAAAGCCGAACAGGACTCAGTCACGTCTACGGCGCAATGGCACAAGGAATCGCAGCCGATGTTGCTTCCATTGTGCCCCAAATCGATGCCAAGCAAGCGCTTGAGATAGCCAAGCAGAAACATCAAAAGAAACACTTTAAAGACAAAGCTTTTAACTCAGAAAACGAGACCACCAAACTGATGGTTCGCCTCGATGAAAACAACAAGGCGCAAGTGGTGTATCTTGTCAGCTTTTTTGTTGCCGAAGATGAACCTTCCCGCCCCTTTATGTTTATTGACGCAAACACAGGCAAAGTTCTGCAAACGTGGGATGGCTTAAACCACGCGCAAGACACAGGGACAGGACCTGGCGGTAACGACAAAACAGGTCGATACGAGTTTGGCACTGACTACGCTGGTTTGGTCATTGATAAAGTGGGCACCACATGTACGATGGAGAACAGCGTTGTTAAAACCGTGGACTTAAACCACCGTACTTCCGGTTCCAAAGCCTTTAGCTATACCTGTAGTGGCGCTAGCAACTACAACGACCACAAAACGATCAATGGTGCTTATTCTCCCCTAAACGATGCACATTTCTTTGGAAAAGTCGTGTATGACATGTACAAGGACTGGATGAACACGGCCCCACTCACCTTTAAACTGACAATGCGAGTTCACTACGGCAACAGCTATGAGAATGCCTTTTGGGATGGCTCTGCCATGACGTTTGGTGACGGGGCTAACACCTTCTATCCATTAGTCGATATCAACGTGAGTGCTCACGAAGTCAGCCACGGCTTTACTGAGCAAAACTCAGGACTTGTTTACAGCAATATGTCTGGCGGTATGAACGAAGCCTTTTCTGACATCGCAGGTGAAGCGGCTGAGTACTATATGAAAGGCAGTGTCGACTGGATTGTGGGCGCTGATATTTTCAAATCGAGCGGTGGGTTACGTTATTTTGAACAACCATCGCTGGATGGTAAGTCCATCGATCATGCCTCGCAATATTATGATGGTTTGAACGTTCACTACTCTAGTGGTGTGTATAACCGCGCGTTTTATCTACTGGCTAATAAAGCGGGCTGGGATGTGCGTAAAGGGTTTGAGATCTTCACGCTCGCGAACCAACTTTACTGGACAGCAAATAGCACATTCGATGCGGGTGCATGTGGCGTAGTGAAAGCGGCAACAGATATGGGCTACAACGCAACTGATGTGGCAGATGCATTCAACCAAGTTGGCGTAAACGCCAGTTGTGGTACACCACCATCGACTGGAAATGAATTGCAGAACAATGTCCCTGTGAGTGCTCTTTCAGGAAGCAAAGGAGATGAACTGTTCTATACCTTCACGGTTGATCGCAATGTCGCCGCTACTGTGTCTATCTCTGGCGGCTCAGGTGACGCCGATTTATACGTGAAAGCAGGTGCGAAGCCTACTACCAGCTCATGGGATTGTCGCCCATACCGTTATGGTAACAACGAGAGCTGCTCAGTGAGTGCAACCACGGGCACGACATATCATGTCATGCTGAAAGGTTATACCAACTTTTCGGACGTAACACTGAAACTCCAATATTAAGCTTCCCTTCCCCTTCTTTGGCACTCTTACGAGAGTGCCTTTTCTTTATTTCACCACACCTTAAGCTAGCGTTAAATTGATAGATATTTGATTCAGATTAATAAAGGTTGAACTAGATCACCAAAGCGGAACTGAAACCCGTAGAATGCGTGCCTATTTTATTGCTAGGTAGACTTCAGTGACACGAGAACAGTTTGAGTTATTGGCTCCGGGTGGCGATCTGGACTCCATTAAAGCGGCCATCGCCGCCGGTGCAGATGCCATTTATTGTGGTTTAGATCGTTTTAATGCCAGAAATCGCGCGACCAACTTAACCTTGGATAACTTAAATTCGGTGCTCGAGTTGGCACATCAGCACCAATGCAAAATTTTTCTTACCCTGAATGTCTTGATCCTAGAAAGTGAAATCCCTGCGATTGTGCGTTTACTCAGTCAGCTAAGAACGACAAAAATCGACGGCGTCATCGTACAAGATTTAGGCCTTGCCTATATTCTCAAACACCATTTTCCTGAGTTAGATGTTCACGCTTCTACCCAGCTAAATACCCATAATGAAGGGCAAATACTGTTTCTAAATCAGTTGACGGCAAGCCGTGTTAATTTGTCCCGAGAATTGAATATCGATGAGATCCGCCATCTGGCTCAATTTGGCAAGCAGCATAACGTGTTGATGGAGGTGTTCGTACATGGTTCCTATTGCATCGGCTTTTCTGGTATTTGTTACATCAGTTCAGCTCGAAATGGTGCGTCGGGTAACCGAGGACGCTGCAGTCAGCCCTGCCGTGAACAGTATGAAACCACCAAAACGGGTCATCAATACCCATTAAACATGAAAGACAATTCTGCGTTTGGTGATCTCGAAGCACTTGCTGATGCGGGCGTCTACTCACTCAAAGTCGAAGGACGGATCAAAAAATCCCATTACGTTTATACCGTGGTCGACAACTGGCGCAAACAGATTGATCGTTTATGCGACGGTGAGACATTATCTTCAGACACCACCGAGCTATACACTGTATTTAATCGCGACTTTTCTAACGCATTTTTGCAAGGAAACTATGGCAAATCGATGTACATCGATAACCCACGTGACCATGCAGTGAAACACTTTTCTAAAATCTATCAATGCCAAAGCACTGATGATGTTCAGCGGGTTAAAAAGCAGCTTTATGATGCCAAAACCGCCATTATTGAAACAGTGGCAGAAAAAACACACGACTTTACATTAGAAACCGGGCAAACCAGTGCTAGCTTGAAAGGTGCCATTGATATCCCTGCGCTCCCTGCCCTAGCAGACCACGACACAAACGATGAAACGGCCCACCTTTCCGTACTGATTTCGTCTATTGATGATCTACATTTAGCTGAAAACGACATTGACCTCTATTACCAAATGCCGATGGGCCTTGCATCAGAGTGCGCTGAACTGGTCTCTGTTTTTAAAGCGAATCCACAGCTCAAACCGTGGTTTCCTGCCATATTGATTGGTGACGATTACCTTGCTGCGCGAGATTTTCTAGAACAAGTTAAGCCAACGCAGCTGATCACCAATAATTCTGGTATTGGCATGATAGCCAATGAGCTTGGTTTAAACTGGGTTGCAGGCCCACAGATGAACACCACAAACTCCTATGCACTGAAGTGCTTGAATGAAGAGTTTCATGCCACTGGTGCATTCGTCTCGAATGAGCTGAATATGAAACAAATGCGCCATATTAAGCGTCCTGAGTCTATGCGCCTGTTTTATAGCGTCTATCACCCAAATACCTTACTCACCAGTCGTCAGTGTCTTTTCCAACAGACCGAAGGGTGCAAGAAAATTAAGGTCAACAAAGGCTGTTTGAAACGTTGTGATAAACGTACTTCGATCATTAATCTTAAAGATAACCCTTACGTTATCCAGAAACTCAGAGGCAGTCACAACGCTATCTACAGTGAACACAATGTGCTCAATCTCGATATACTGACAGACTTGCCGAGCCTGTTTACCGACGTGATGATTGATTTGCGAGACATCCAAACCGAGACCAATGTGACCATCGACAAAACAACTTTAATCAAGGAGTTTTTGTCCTTGCTTGAAGGTAATTTAACGCCTACGCGTCTGCATCAATGCATTCAACCAACCGGAAATGCTCAATACCGCAAGGGATTGTAAGATGGAGACTATTGCGCCACATCAAGTTGTGTGGCGCAGTTGGCGATTAGACTAACTCTTCACCCAGCAAATACCTTACTTAGCATGAACCAGCCGAAACATATTCAAGAGATCATCGCTTCTTTTACCTCGATAGAGCAAGCTTTGGATTATTTTGAGATCAGCTTTGAACGTCGATTCATTGATGAATATCGTACTCAATTGGTCAAACGCTTTAATGGCTATTTGTTGTTAGAAAAACCGGATGATTGGTTCTCTGCACGAAGAGCATTGAAGAATGCCTATTGCAAAGTACAACGTAGTCGGCTCGATCGGCATACTCGTTCAGCATGCCGTGGTTGTACCTCGTGCCAGCGAAGATAAGCATCACGCCATAATTGTCCTGAATTGTCTTTGGTTAAAATAGCATCAACCAATTGAAATTAGAGTAAAAACTGTAGTCTCTGACCACCACCAGCTATAAAATGCCTGCGCTATGTTGTTTTAAATGAAACGCTATGAATAAAAGTCGTGTATTAGGCGTACTTGTTGCGCTTACTTCTGTTGTTGGCTTAATTTTTTTACTCTCTGCAGGTTCTCCTTTACCTGTAATTCAATGGCCAACTGAGGCCCTAAACGGGTTAGCCTTCTCTTTTGCATGGGGCTTTGGTTTATCTAAATATCTGGCATATTCCGTTTCTGTTCTGTTTTTTATTGTGATAGCCGTCGCTGGTTACTTCGTCGGAACCAAACTCGCTAAGTGCCCATTCTGTTAAACAAGCGAAATGGTGTTTACTCACAATGAAATGAAATCGATTGCATTTCATAACGACTGATCAATTGCGAGATATGCTGCATAAATCTATGAAATTTAATCCTTAGTTAACACTAAAATGAGAACTTCGTAACCATCATTAAACCAATTTAAGTCTATGGTATCTGGGATTTTGATATCAGATCGGAGGTTACATGAAAACAAAAATCAACACTCTGAGCATACTGACCCTACTCTGCTCTCCACTCGTACAAGCCGAGATTGTGAACGGTGACTTTGAACAATGGAATGGAAATAATCCATCCAATTGGACAGTCATTGATTCAGGCATCGCCGTTACCCCTTCTAGCACCCAAATTAAAACCGGCGGACTCTCTGCAAAAGTTGCAGTCAATACAGCAAGCCAAAGCAGCACTGATTTATTGCAAACCATTAATGTTGAACAAGGAAAAAGCTATCCGTTCAACGTGTCGCTTTTCCATACCGAAGGTCACGTGAAAGCGCGCTTGGTTGTGGATGGTTATCAAGGCTATTCTGATCCCGCTAAAACGAACCAATGGCAAACCATCAGTTACACCTACACTGCAAATAGTAATCAATCCATCCAAGTGGGCTTGCGTTTTTACGACACTACTGGCTTTGACGGTTCAGAAGTCGTTTATGTCGATAACTTTCAGCCAACAAGCGGTTCTGACACCACCCCACCCGTAGAGCAATGCCAAGATCACTCCGTGACCTTAACACTCACGACAGACCGTTACGCGGCAGAAACCAGTTGGACCCTGAAAGACAGCCAGTCCCAAACGCTGTTCTCTGGCAATGGTTACGACAATTCAACCACCATTACAAAAACCATGTGCCTTGCCGATGGTGACTATCAGTTCACCATTAACGACAGCTACGGCGACGGTATCTGCTGTAGCGCTGGAAATGGCACCTATACGCTAGCAACAGACCAGCAAACACTCGCCTCTGGCGGAGAATTCCAATATAGCCAGACCACCGACTTTACCTTAGGTGATAGTGGCACCACGCCACCACCAACCGGAGATTATTATCAAGCTGCCGTAGGTAAAAACGGTTTTGAGCTAAAAACGGCATTACACAACATCATTAAAACACATACCAGCCAAGGTTATTCTGCGGTTTGGAACCTAGTGAAAGAAGCCGATATCGACCGTTATTATGAAAATGATGGATCCATTCTAGACGTTTACTCGGAGAAACCTTCTGGGGCGGATTCGGTATCGTTCACCAAAGTGACCAACCAATGTGGCCAATACAGCAAAGAAGGCGATTGCTACAACCGAGAACACTCATTCCCGAAAAGTTGGTTTGGTGGCAAAGTCGAACCGATGAATTCAGATGGCCATCACCTATTTGCAACCGACGGCTACGTCAATGCCAAACGCAGCAACTGGCCATTTGGTGAAGTCGGCTCTAGCTCTTACGTATCCAGTAATGGTTCCAAACTTGGCTCTGCCAGTTCGCAGTTGGGATACAACGGCACCGTATTTGAACCGATTGATGAGTTCAAAGGAGACTTTGCCCGCGCCTACTTCTATATGGCAACCCGCTACGAAAATGTCATCGGTAATTGGCAAAACAACACAACGAACTCTGATGCGGTACTGAATGGCACGCGCACCACAGTATTCGAACCTTGGGTACTCAGCATGCTAAAACGCTGGCATCAAAACGATCCAGTCAGTGAAAAAGAACGCCAACGCAATCAAGCCGTGTTCGAGTTTCAGGGTAATCGAAATCCATTTGTCGACCACCCAGAATTCGTCGGTCAAATTTGGGGCAACTAGAACTACATCTTATTGAATTAAAATGGTCATGAACAAGCGCACCTAACAGTGCGCTTGTTTCGTAAATACCCTCACAATACTTAGCGTTTTTATTTAGTGTGTTATGTGTCACATTTAGATGAGACAAATATGTATGACTAAATCTGCTCAGTCAGTGAGAGGTTACTATGCTCAATATTGCTTTCTTCAGTACAAAAAACTACGACGAAACCTCCTTCAACACCGCCAACACCAACCCCGAGGTTCAGTTCCACTTCCATGACTTCCGTCTCAACGAAAAAACGGCACAAATGGCAAAGGGAAGTGACGTTGTGTGTGCGTTCGTCAATGACAACCTATCCCGACCTGTGCTTGAAAAACTGGCTGGTTATGGTGTTAAGATCATCGCTATGCGCTGTGCTGGGTTTGATAAAGTCGATCTTGAAGCTGCCAAAGAACTTGGCCTCCAAGTCGTGCGCGTTCCCGCTTATTCGCCTGAAGCTGTCGCCGAACATACGGTCGGTATGATGATGTGCCTAAATCGTCGCTTGCATAAGGCGTATCAACGCACTAGAGACGCCAATTTCTCTTTAGATGGGCTGGTTGGCTTTAACTTCTTTGGTAAAACCATTGGCGTAATTGGCTCTGGCAAAATTGGCATTGCAGCAATGCGTATTTTTAAAGGCCTTGGCATGAATATTCTTTGCTTTGACCCATATGAAAACCCACAAGCGATTGAACTGGGTGCAACGTATTGCTCTTTAGATACGTTATTCGCTCAGTCAGACATCATTTCTCTGCATTGCCCATTAACACCTGAGAACAAGCACTTACTCAACGAACAAGCGTTCAATCAAATGAAAGACGGTGTGATGATAATTAACACCAGCCGTGGGAAATTACTCGACTCGGCGGCGGCGATTGAAGCCTTGAAGAAAGGTAAGATCGGCGCATTAGGTTTAGATGTTTATGACAATGAGAAAGACTTGTTCTTCCAAGACAAGTCGAATGACATCATTGTCGACGACGTATTCCGCCGACTTTCAGCTTGCCATAATGTGCTGTTTACAGGCCACCAAGCTTTTCTGACTAATGAAGCACTACATAACATCGCAACCACAACGCTCGATAGTGTTGATAAGTTCTTTGCCGGCGAAACCTCCGGAAATGAACTGATTAAATTGTAATTGGAAAAGCCCTCACGTTTATCGTGAGGGCTTTGGTTTTAACTAGGCCAGTCAATCGCCGTTACGGAGTCACCACGCCAAACCACATTTCAAACTGGTCAAATACCGACATCAATTCATTGAATTTAACTTGGTCATTCACCTTAAAGCTACCGTGCTTAATCTCATTTTCCAGTTTTGATTGTTTGGTGATCATTTTCTCAAATGCTTGGCGGGTCAACGTAATGGTCAAATCAGCCTGCTCAAACTGCATGTCTGAATAAGACTTCAGTACCGAGTTGCTTAAATCTAATGCGTACTTGCCGTCCCCTTTCACCTCAATATTAACTTTCATATTAAGATGTTTTGCGACTTCCGGCTTTACGGTCACGCCAAGGTATTTTAAGAACTGATCAAACGGCATGTTCTTCGCAATGGCTGCGGTATTTGGCGTCGCGACTGGCTTAATGCCTTCACGTAACTCTTTCGCACCACCAAGGTAATAATTGCGCCAAGGACCAGACTCGGCTTGATAACCTAATTGCTCCATTGCATCGGCTTCTAGGTAACGAGCATCCATATTCTCTGGGTTCGCAAACGTCACATTGTTCAATAGTGTCACCGCCCAACGATATTCGCCTTTTTCAATGGCCTCTTTGGCAAGATCGACGACTTTGTCTTCACCACCCATGGCTTCAACATACTTGGTCCCTTGTTCTGTCGGCGTTAGCGGGTTGAGGTTTGCAGGGTTACCATCCCACCACGCGCCAAAGTAGTAGTCGTATGTGGCTCGCGCATTATGTGAAACCGTTCCGTAATAACCGCGGTTGTACCACTCTTTACCCAATGAGTCTGGTAATTGGATCGATGCCGAGATCTCGTTTGGCGTGTATCCCTTATTTGCTAAACGTAAGGTTTGGTCATGGACAAATTTGTACATATCCCGTGTTTTCGCTAGCTGATTCTTGATCCGCTCTTGACCAAAAGTCGGCCAGTGGTGAGAAGCAATCATGGTATCGGCTTCATCACCGTAAGTATGAAGTGCTTGATCCACATAAGTCGCCCAAGACGAAGCATCACGTGTTTTTGCTCCGCGCAACGTCGAGATGTTGTGTATGGTGTGCGTCATCACTTCCGCTGCCATCATCGTTTTGTACTGCGGAAAATAGAACATAAACTCTGAGGGTGCTTCTGACTCTTGAGCCATCATCACTTCAAGTTTCACGCCATCTACCGTCATCTCCTGACCTGTGATGTTAGCGATGTGTGTCGGTTTCACAATGCCCGGCGACCCAGAAGAAGTCGTTTTGCCCAAACCACCGTCAACTTGCCCTGTCGCACTCGCTTCCAGCAAATTACCATACATATATGAGGCACGACGTGACATGGTATTACCGGCCATTAAGTTTTCTGCAATGGAATGAGAGAAGAAACCTTCTGGCGCAAGAATATCAACTTTTCCGGCATCGATGTCTGCTTGTGTCGTCACCCCGAGAATGCCACCAAAATGGTCCACATGAGAGTGGGTGAAGATAACCCCAGTAACAGGCAAATCTTCAACATGGTCACGAAGCAGCTTTAAGCCCGCTGCAGCTGTTTCTGGCGAGATAAGTGGGTCAATCACAATCCACCCCTTGTCACCACGGATGAATGACATCACTGACAGATCAAAGCCCCGAACTTGATACACTCCGTCTTTCACCTGAAATAAGCCATCAATATTATTGAGCTTCGCCTGACGTAAAAGTGATGGGTTGATGGTCGCGGTATCTTCATCTTGATCGATAAAGTTATACTTGGTGAAGTCCCAAATAACGTTGCCATTACTATCTTTAATCGTATCTTCAGGCCAAGTCGCAATGAACCCTCGTGAAGCATCTTTAAAGTCTTGTTGATTGGCAAAATCTAGATAGTGTTCGAGCTGTTTGTTCTTCTCAAGAGTAAACACCGACGCGTCTTTTGGCGAAGCATCCGTAGTTGCGTAAGTCAAAGCCGGTGTCAACGCAGACACCATGACCAAAGCTAAAACTGATTTTTTGAATAACATAAGTCACCTCTCTCATAAGGAGCGAACACACATTGTTCGTCGATGAAAAGAGGATACTGATGCTGGATTAAACGATCGATGGCTTGAAATTTAAATGTGGATTTAGTTTTATTTAATCCAAAGGTAAATTATTACGTTATTGATCGTAATTTGAGGTCACTTGAATCAGACTTTCACGAAGCCATTGGTGGCCTTTGTCGTTGTGCTGCGATTGATGCCACGTCATATAGACGGGCAACTTACGTAATTCAAATGGCAGAGGCAACGTCTTCAAATTTACTGCCACCGACATCTGTTGCGCATGCCACTCACTGGTAACACAAAGCCAATCCGTTTGGGCTGCCATCATCAAAGCAGTGCACATTGAGCTTGTCTTATAGGCAATATCGCGTTTCGGTAGATCATCGGAAGAAAGGGACTCGAGGATTGCTTTGTTTTGCCGCTCGGTTTGCCAAAGTAAATGCCGTTCAGCAAAGAATTGTTGGTAACTCACCTCACGATTAATCCGGGGATGAGTCTTACAACAAGCCACAACCAAAGGCAATTCAAATATTAAATGATTATGGTAACCATATTCTTCAAACGGCACGGTCGCTAACACCAAATCCACTTTACGCATTCGCAAGTCTGCTTGGCGAGCCACTTCGTTTACGTGCTCGACGTCTGCAGATAATTTTACGTTAGGCGCATACTGATCACGATAAGCAATTAACGGTGGCAAAATCATCAAGTCTAAGTCTTTATGGCTTGATAAACGGAAGGTTCGTTGGCTTTGCTCAGGGATAAACGCATGACGAGATTGTGCGCCATTTAGCAATAAGTTGAGCGGTTCTTGGATCTCTGCATGCAGCTCAATAGCCACCGTTGTCGGGGCGATTCCTCTTCCTTGACGGATAAAAAGTGGGTCTTGATACTGCTCTCTTAACCGATTTAACGCATGACTAACCGCTGGAGCAGTAATACCTAACGCTTCAGCGGCTTCATTTACGCTTCGCGTTTTCATCACGACATCAAATGTCTTCAGTAAGTTTAAATCCATCACTCTTCTCATCGCAAAAAGCATTCTGCAATGTAGCATTATGCGATGAGGAGATCACGGCTCAATAACAGCTGACAAATTTAAATGGCTTCGATTAACTCCGGAAGAATGTCAAACAAGTCACCGACTAGGCCATAGTCTGCTACTTGAAATATTGGGGCATCCGGATCGCTGTTGATTGCGACAATCACTTTTGAATCTTTCATCCCCGCCAAGTGTTGGATCGCGCCTGAAATACCCACAGCAATATAGAGTTCTGGGGCAACAATTTTTCCCGTCTGACCAACTTGCAAGTCGTTGGAGACAAACCCTGCATCGACCGCAGCACGAGATGCCCCAATGGCTCCACCTAATTTGTCTGCCAACTGCTCCACCATTGCAAAGTTTTCTTTGCTGCCAAGCCCTCGCCCCCCTGACACCACCACTTTGGCCGCTGGTAACTCAGGTCGTTCACTGGCAACTTTTTCTTGCGAGACTAACGTTGAAAGTGCATTTGGAAAAACGGGGTCCAGTCGCTGGATAGCACACACAGGGCTACCAGTGATCTTTTCTGCATCAAACGCAGAGCTTCTCACCGTAATTACTTTAATCACATCATTCGATTGCACCTGAGCAAGCGCATTTCCTGCATAAATCGGCCTTACCACCGTATCGGGGGATTCGATAGCAATCACATCTGATAGCTGACCCACATCCAGCATTGCTGCGACTCTTGGTAGCAAGTTCTTCCCTGTGGTGGTTGCCGCCGCCAAGATATGAGAATAGGTTTTGCCAAGTTCACTGACTAATTGCGATAGGTTTTCAGCAAGTTGAGGTTGGTAAACTTCATTCTCAACGAGCAGAACCTGACTGATCCCCTCGATTTGACTCGCTTGCTTGGCGACATTTTCGCAATCAAAACCAATAACCAGCAGGCATACATCAAAGCCAATTTGTTTGGCAGCATTCAGAGTACACAAAGTGTCCGTGGATAACGTTTGATGATCATGTTCAGCGACAACAAGCACCGCTTGATTTATCTCTTCCATGTCCCCTCCTACTCGATGACTTTGGCTTCATGTTTCAGCTTATCAACCAGCTCAGTAACCGTGGCGACACGCTCTCCCGCTTTTCGCTGTGGTGGTAACATGACTTGCAACACACGTTGCCTGACACTAATGTCCACCCCTAAGCTTTCTGCTGCAATCACATCCAATGGTTTTCGTTTTGCCTTCATAATATTTGGAAGCGATGCATACCTAGGTTCATTTAAACGAAGATCCGTACTGATCACCACAGGTAGCTGCAACTTCACTGTTTCTAACCCGCCATCGATTTCTCGTGTCACCAAGACGGATTCACCTTCAACCGTTACTTTGGATGCAAAGGTGCCTTGAGGTCGCTGTGCAATCGCCGCAAGCATTTGAGCCACTTGATTATTATCGCTGTCTATCGACTGCTTACCCAGAATGACTAAAGTCGCTTGCTCTTGCTGCATCACCGCATGCAATAACTTGGCGACGGCTAAAGGCTCAAGTGGCGATGAGGTTTCGACGTGAATCGCTCTATCCGCCCCCAGAGCGAGAGCCGATCGAAGCTGTTCTTGGCAAGCAGTTTCACCAATAGACACCACGATCACTTCCTCTGCCGCGCCTGATTCTTTCAGGCGAATCGCCTCTTCCACTGCGATTTCACAAAAAGGATTCATCGCCATTTTGACGTTGTTTGTTTCAACACCGGAGCCATCACTCTTAACTCTCACTTTAACGTAAGGATCGATGACTCGTTTTATCGCAACCAGAATTTTCACAGAGCCCCCTCATGTAAGAACCACCACAGTTAAAATAATGCATTGATTTAAAAGATTATTTGTCTATCTCACGCTTGGTTTACTTCAATATAACGGCATAAATTGCGCGTGTTTAATCCTATTAAAGAGCTTAGTAAAGTTTACGTTTACGTCAACTGGACTATATTTAATAGCAACTCATGTGTTGATGGATACGCGCACTATGGAAAGAGAAGTCATGGAATTTGACGTTGTTATTGTCGGAGCTGGCCCAGCTGGTCTGGCAGCCGCCTGTAAGCTCGCTCAACTTAGCCATAATATGCAGCAAGAAATAAATATTTGCGTTGTAGAGAAAGGCGCTGACGTTGGTGCGCATATTCTTTCCGGAGCTTTGCTTGAAACCACCGCTTTAGATGAACTATTTCCTGATTGGCAAGCAATGGGCGCGCCTGTTAATACCCATGTCACCGATGACCAATTGCTTTACTTAACGTCTGCAAATAATCATATCGCTCTTCCCGAACTTCTTACCCCAAAACCCATGCATAATACGCACGACAACTATGTCATTAGCTTAGCCAATCTTTGTCGCTGGTTGGCTCAACAGGCGGAAGCGCTAGGTGTGGCGATCTTTCCCGGCTTTCCTGCTGCAAACATCAAATATGACGACCATGGCCATGTCACTGGTGTAATAACCCAAGATATGGGGCTCGATAAACAAGGACAACCAAAAGATAATTTTGAACCAGGAATTGAACTCAAAGCGAAATACACCCTTTTCTCAGAAGGCGCTCGCGGCCATCTGGGCAAACAACTCATTAAACGATTTGAGCTCAACAAAGGAAAACAGCCACAGCATTACGCTCTTGGTATCAAAGAGATCTGGCAACTACCGGAAGCGCATCCGAAATTTCAACAAGGGCTCGCATTACATACCGCAGGATGGCCATTGAGCGAGACAAATTCGACCGGCGGTGGCTTTGTTTACCACAGTGAAAACAACCAAATCGTGGTTGGGTTAATCACGGACTTAAACTACCAAAATCCATATTTAAGTCCATTTGACGAGTTTCAACGATACAAGCATCACCCAGCAATCAGACCTTTTCTCGAAGGGGGTGAGCGCATCGCATATGGCGCAAGAGCGATCGCCAAAGGCGGACTGCATGCACTGCCCAAACAGCAGTTTCCCGGCGGTGTATTGATTGGTTGTGATGCAGGCACCTTGAATGCAGCTAAAATCAAAGGCACTCATACCGCGATGAAATCCGGAATGCTGGCTGCCGAAGCCGTATTCGCTGAGCTAACCGCTGGAAATGCGTTAACAGAACCGGATTATCAATCTTTATTTCAGGCATCATGGCTATACCAAGAGCTATTAGAAGGTCGGAACTTTAGCGCGGCACAACATCGATTCGGTAGTGTTCTTGGGGGAATGCTCTCGACGTTTGAGCACAATATTTGGATGAAACTTACGGGTAAGATTGCACCTTGGCATCTTGATGACCCATGTCCTGATTACGTCAACCTAAAACACGCTTCACAGTGTCATCCCATCACCTATCAAAAACCTGATGGCAAGATTAGTTTTGATAAAAGCTCTTCTCTGTATTTATCCGGCACGCAACATGAAGAAAACCAGCCGTGTCACTTGGTTTTATCCAGCCAAAGCATACCCATTAACAATCATCTAGTGATGTTCGAAGAGCCGGCACAGCGTTACTGCCCTGCTGGCGTCTATGAAATTGTGTCTGTCGAGGGGGCGAACAAGCTTCAAATCAATGCGGCAAACTGCCTACATTGCAAGACTTGTGACATTAAAGATCCATCGCAAAACATTACATGGCGAACACCAGAAGGTGGCGGAGGGCCGGGATACGGGAACATGTAAATTGTGCCACTTCCTAAACAACAATATCTGCCCCCGCTTAGTCCATGACCCACCCATTTAAAATAGAGCATTCGGGCCATGGTAAATCCATTTAGCTTATTCCAGATTCAGAACATTGCTCATGTCTTCAATCATCAATTCTGTCGCGGTTACACCTCCCATCGCGATATACCATGCAAAGAAATTAAGACTTCGAACATGCCCATTTTGAAATGCGCGAGTTTGTTTGACTAAATCATTGTTAAAGGATTCTATCGTACGGGTTGATTTCCGGTTGCTTAACTTGTCTCGGTCAAGAATAAAAAGATACTCCGGGTTCACTTCTCGTATAAACTCGAAAGAGATCAGATCGCCATGAGTACTTTCTTTTAACTCTTGTTCAACCGCTGCTACAAAACCAAAATCAACATAAATTGATGCAACAATGGATTGGGTGGAAAACGCAGTCACATTGTCACCAGCGCCCATAACGGTCAGCGCCTTTTTAGGATGTTTCTTATTATGTTCTCGGATCTTTTTAAACTTAGCATCTAACCTTGTAATGGTATTTTCGACTTTATCTGAAACATCAAACAACTGACCAATATGACGCCATTGTTTTTGCGTACTTTCCCAGTATCCGTCTTTTAGATCTGGAGTTAATATTATCGTAGGTGCTATATCCGAAAGTTCGTCATACTTAGGCGCAGATCGAGGTCCAGCAAGAATAACATCAGGTTTCACCGTGAAGATTTTTTCAAAATCCGGTTCAAATAGTGTTCCCGCTGATACATAAGGAGCCTGAGAATATTTCTTTAAATAATCAGGCTGATAATCGAAATTAACGGCAACAGGATCGATACCAAAATAATCAAGCATGTCTAACACACCAGCTCCAATAACAACCACGTGTCTCGGATTTTTGGCAACAGTAGTCGTCCCCATTTCATGCTCTATAGTAACTGGCGTGGCGTGGACCCCTGATGAAAAAATAACAAATATGATGAGCGACTTGAACAGAGTTTTCATGTTATGTCCTCTAAACACCGGACGCAGTTAAGAACGTCCAGTGTTTTGATTAAGTTAAAAGAAGAATTCTACTGAAGCACCAATCATTCTTGGTGCCTGACGGAGTGGTTCGTCTATTGAGTTGGTATCGAAAATCTCAGTAACATTGTCTTCGTCAAACATATTCTGAACAAAGATATTCGCTCGTCCCTGGCTAAACAGATAGGATAACTGTGCATTTGCAACCCAGTATGGGTCAATTTTGATAACATCACTGTTTGCTAAATCAGAGTAATAAGCGCCCGTGTAGCTGGCATTAAACGAGGCTTCAAAGTCCTCTGAAAATGCATACAGTGCTCCTACGTTACCTGACAATGCGGGCGCACGGGGTAACTCTTTGCTTTCTCCCCCTTCTATTGCCGACTGTTTGTAATCCGTCTTGAGTAGACCAAGAGCGGCAAATAGCTCTAGATCATAGGTTGCCATCCAGCTTATACCCAACTCAGCGCCGTAAGTTTGTGCATGGTCTAGGTTCTGCACCTGAACATACCCATCCGGTAGATATTGCTGGATTTGCATACCGTCATAATCGTTAAAAAATACGTTCGATGTCAGCACCACATTTCCACCTGCAAGGCTATGGCGCGTGTAAAATTCATAGTTCCAGACAAATTCTTTATCAAAAGCATAAGGCTTCATTGGCGCGCGTGCAAAACGGTTAAAGCTTAGACCCGCACCTCCACTGTTGTAACCTTTACCGATTTTGAAACCAATTGTTTGATCGTTCTTTGGTTTATAAGCGATATCCAATTTCGGCAGGAAAACAGAGATTGAATCATCATAATCGAGGTTAAACAAAGGCATAACATTCGCACTACGTTTTTTGTTTTCTTTTTCAAAACGCCCAGCGACTGTTAGATCAAATACTGGTGATATACTGTAGGTCGCTTCGGCAAAAACAGAAATGGTATCGCTCTCCCCTGCCATCGGATAACCTTGCAGGGTAGATGTGTATTCATCGTCTTGTTTACTGGTGAAGTATCGTGCTCCAAATAACGCACTTAGAATATCATCACTGGCGTTGTATCGAACTATCGGCTCAACTGAGAACTCATCTCCTTTTGTAATAAAATCTGCACGATAACCTAAAGGATTAGTAGTCCGCTCATATTCGTATTCCGTAACAATCAAGTTGTTTTCAAACACAAATTCATCATTTATTTGCCAATCAAGCACCCAAATTCCACTGGTCGCTTTCGTTTCATAAACTGGTCGTTCTTTTGGAAAATAAAGACCAATTTCGTTTTCACTTTGCGGGGAGCGAGTATCCATATGCTCAACGGTCAACACGGTTTTCATTCCTTGAAGCCGAGCAGGCTCGAACAACAATTTTGCACGAGCTGTTGTCATTTCAACTCTTCGACTGTCTCCTGCAGGTTCATATGTTGCCAAAGGGAGATCAGTTCGACGTTTTTGCTGGTCTACGCTCAACCGAAACGCTAGCTGGTCCTCGACGATTGGCGCATTAAACATCGCAGCAGTTTGTGAGTAATCATGCTCTCCGTATCCCCCTTTAACACTACTCTCAAAGTGATGTTCAGGATCTTTTGATTTTATTACGATCGCACCTGCAGAGGCATTGCGCCCTTGCACGTAGCTTTGAGGGCCCAAGTGAACTTCGACCTGTTCTATATCCCACAATGATCGAGGACCAAAAGCAATTTCTGAATAAGTTAGTGATCGACCATCAATTGAAAGATTGAGACGTGGTGCTGTTCCAGCGAAACTTGCAAGACCTCCCACGGAAGGACCCGAACCATCAGCACCACGAATAGAAGGTAAACTGTTGCTTTGGCCAACATCAACCAAGTTTGGGGTGAGCTGTAACAAGTCATCAAGTTCTGTTGCATTTGGTGTCGAACGAATGGTCTCTTCGTCATACACACGGACACTAGAACTGGTTTCGTAAATAGTTCGAGCAACTTTCTCACCAATAACAGTAATGACCTCAGTCTGATCTTTTGAGTTGTCTTGAACCTGCTCTGAAGCCATAGCAGATGTTCCAATAACGACACTTACGGTACTTATCGTTAATAATGTTTTTGATGCAAGTATGCTGGTAGTTAAAGTCTGCACTTCAGATTGGCTGAAATTCGCCATGATTAATCTCCATATTAACAACTGAAATGTAAGGGCTAAATAAACCGAACAGGAAACCCTAAACTATTGAATATTTGTTGTTTTTTATTCGACTCACTGTATAGCATGTGAATTTATATAAACGCAATCAATAAGCAATCTCATTATCAATAAGGTGTGTAAATATTTATCTACGAATTTAAGGTCGGAAGGTGTAAAGGTGGGAAGGATAGTAAAGAGCCCCGAGTTAATGGTTTACAAAATGGAGCGCCGCTACTGAAAGTGTTGTCAGAAACGACGCTTAAAATGTTAGAGCTTTTTAATCACATCAACATCTACTGACTTTTCATTCCATTCGGAATCCACTTCGCCAAACAATTGTACTTTGTCTTGAGGTGTAACTTCTTGACCAGCCCACTTATCGTGATCGATTTCCACTTCCATTTCACCAGTCGCATCCCGGAACAAGTAGCGTTCATCACCTAAGCTTTTCACAATGCTACCTGTCAACTCAACGGCACTGTCATCCCTAGCTTCACTGGCAGCTTGAACGGTATTAATTCTTTCACTACCGGGGCCAGAAAAACCACCTGCGGGCTGAGTAATTGTTTCTGTGGATGCGTTTGCCATTGCAGACGCAATAAGAGTTATCGAAACCAACAGCAGTTTTTTCATAATGAATCCTTAATCATTGTTTATAGATTTACTTCAGGAACAGCCGACTTAGTCATCTTCGGCTTCAATTTCTTGCGCGATGTACTGACCATTTACTTGAGTAACTTCTGCTTCTACTCGTCTTGCTGGCAAAGTGGCAAATGAAAGTCCATCGTCATAGCGCGTATTGTTATTAACAAAAATGGTATGCTCAGCGTTAACTGTGCGGATCACAAAGCTATGGTCGAGTTGGTTTGTACTCTGCACGACGCCTTCTAAGTCCGACTCACTGTCACCCCAGTCCCCATTACCGATCTCGTCATCAAATTCAACTTCGGTTGCTACAATACGCGAGCCATTTTTCGAGGTAGAGACTTCAACGCGCACTCCTGGTTTGAGAGCAGCTTTCGACCCATCTTCAAAGCGGGTTTGGCTCGTGATCTCAATGTGTCCGCGATAATTAAGCTCAAAAGAATTGCTGTTATTCGCAACCCAAGTGACAAGCCCTTCGATTTCAGCATCATCATCTATACCCTCAAGATCTTCGACTTCAACCTTGGTTGCGGTAAAACTTGCACCGTTCAGTGAACCCGACACCTCAACCCACAAGCCATTTTGCAGTTGAGCATTGTCCTCGACGAAGGCGTTGGAGTAATCAATATTCAACGCAGCGCCTAAATCAAAATTAGTATCGGTTAAGTTATTGATAACCCCTTCGACTTCGACGATCCCAACCAAATCCGCATCATCAAACTTGACGACGGATAATACGTGGTACCCGGCATTTGCAGTGGGTAATGAAGACACCATCACCCAATCTCCATTACTTATCTCTGAAGAGAGCTGAGTGAAACTGAGGGTAATACCATTGACTGTAAATGAACCGGCTCCACGATCGATATCGCTGATAAATCCCGTGATAGTGGGTTCAAGTTGAAGTTGGACATTATTCGCAGCAGTATTACGGCGAGCAGAAGTACCAGATCTGACTTCCACCAACATATTTGGTCGTAGTTCAGACAAAGGAACCGCTTGGCTAGCGTAAATCGCCTTGCTCACCGTGTAGTGGTGACCATTGACCGTGACCGTATCTCCAGAAATGGCCTCGATTGTACCGAGAACAGTCGATGGGTTTGCCTTAGCAGGTGCTGAATCACTGCTCTCTCCGCCTCCACACCCGCCCAAAAATAGACCAATCATTGAAGCAATCACTACTTTTTTCATTTTTTACCTCGATTCCTGACGAACTTTTCTCATTCTCGGCGTATGGTATTGCCTCAAACGTGAAGCACTCGTGAAGAAAAGTGATAAGCCTATGAAAATTCTGATTGTCGATGACAGCCACAATGTGGCTGAAACCATCGCGGACTATCTTGAACTCGAAGGCATGACCATTGATTGCGCCTATCATGGTGAAGCCGCGATTCAGCTTGTCAAACAGCACCATTATGATGTCATCATCATGGATATCATGATGCCAAAAACCGATGGCATTTCAGCGGTAACAAAGCTTAGACAAGAACTCTATTGTGATACACCCGTTCTTTTTCTCACTGCAAAAGACGCCCTCGAAGATAAGGTTGCCGCATTCCAAGCTGGTGGGGACGATTACCTACTCAAACCATTTGCCATGCAAGAGCTTAGTCTCCGAGTACATGCTTTAGCGAACCGAGGCCCAAGGCAAGACGTTGGACAGTTGGCATTTGCTGATATTCGCATCGATATCAAGACCGACGAAGTCTTCCGTGATGACACTCCGATTAAGCTCAGCCGTCTTCAGTTGCGCATACTCAAAATTCTAATGCGCTACGCCCCTGCAATCGTCAGCCGTCAAGAGGTCATTGATTCCGTTTGGGGAGATGAATCACCGTCAAGCGACGCTTTACGCAGCCACATTTATGGCTTAAGAAGCGCCCTTGATAAAGGGTTTGAGCAATCAAGATTAGAGACCATTCATGGACAAGGCTACCGAATCAAAGCATAAAACATTTCCTAGTATTTACCGTAAGATCCGCAATAGCTTCGCTATCATGACCTTCGCCATGTTTAGTTTGTTTTGGTCGGTCATTTATGTCGCAGAAAATCAATTGGAGGTGATAAGTCTGCACCATTGGCTGGATACGGAAGCTAGTCGCTACATCGAAGAATACAAAACCTTAGGCGATAAAGCTGTGCTGCCCCATGAGGGAGAGTTTTCTACCTATTGGAGTAAACAACCTTTACCTAATTGGCTCCAACAGTTTCAGTCTCCGGGATTTTATGAATATTTGCTGGGTGAAGAAGACAAACACTTCATTGTCACACCTCACCCTTCTGGAGATGGATTAATGTATATCGTGTTTAAGGACGATGCCGATGACTACCTCGACGAATATGAGTTGAGTTTGCACAACTTTACTTTTTTGATGGGAGGGATTATTTCCTTAGTCATGATTGTCTATGGCTTCTACTTGGTACGTTCATTGTCTAAGCCATTGAACCACATCGAGGAAAAAATCACACAAATGCCGCCCGATCAGCCGACATTTAACGTCGAAACCGCTTTTGCTGAAACTCGCCATATCGAGCAAACGCTGCTCGACTCGAAAAATCACATTTCTGGATTCTTCCAGCGAGAAAAAGAGTTCAGCCGCTTTGCCTCTCATGAGCTTCGAACACCGATTATGGTCATCAAAGGCTCTTCTGATTTACTGGCTAAGATCCCTGAACAACCACCTATTGCTAATAAAGCGATTAAACGGCTATTACAAGCAAGTGACCAGATGCGTGTTCTGACAGAAGCCTTTTTGCTCTTGGGAAAAGAGGCCATCGAGCCTCATCACTTAACTGAACAAAACTTAGCACAAGCGCTAACCCAACAACTCGACGAAATGGCACCACTTTTTGCCAAGCAGAATTGTGGTTATTCGCTGCGCATTGATTCAACACACACCCTACTCGCACCAGAAAGTTTTGTAACAATTGTGATTAATAACCTAATAAAAAATGCATTTAGCTACAGCGTTGGGGACATAGAAATCAACCTAACCGATCATGAATTGGTGATCTGTAATCAACATGACGGAAACGAGACTTACAACGCAGGCTACGGCTGTGGCTTGGTGATTGTTCAACGGATCAGTGAACGCATGGGTTGGCAATTTGAAACCAGTGAACACCATCAATATTTCACTGCAAAAGTCCGATTCAACTGACCATTAGGAGCAAACAAACCGGTAAGTGAGATTGCATCTAACTTTTGCAATCTCACGTCTTTGCTTAATTATTTAATTCCACTTCATAAGCGATATATTGATCATTCACCAGATACACCTCTACTTCAATGGACTGACTCACTAAAGAACCAAAACTGAGCCCATCTTCGTAGCGTGTATTTTCATTAACGAAAATCGTAAGATCATTGCCATTAACGCGAATAATAAATGATTGAGAAGCATCATTTTCACTTTGCACAACGCCTTCAAACTCTATTTCGGCGTTTCCCCAACTTCCTGAATAATCATCATCTTCAAATTCTATTTCTGTTGCGATGAAAGCGTCGGCTTGACGGATAAACTCTACTTCAACCAATTTACCCACCGCTAAGTCACTTTGAGCGCCACCTTCAAACTCAGTGGAACTGTTTATTAGAAAATAACCGAGGTAATTTAGTTGAATTGACGAGAGATCATCAGCTACCCACGTGATCATACTTTCGATTTCAGCATCAGACGAAAAATCGTCAAAATCTTCTACTTCTACCGTTGTGGCATTAAAAAGTGAGCCACTAAATGTCCCGACTACTTCAACCCAGACACCATTTGCAAGCGAGTCACCTTCTAAAATAGAAGCATTACTATAATCTACCGTTACAAGGCCACCTATCGTAAAGGTTGATGACGTTAGATCGCTCACAACACCTTCAACTTCTGCCTGACCCAATAATTCCGAGTCATCAAATTTCACGACCGATAATACAATGTAACCACCGCTACCATCAGGAAATGCAGAAACCATTACCCAGTCCAAATTCTCTACTTCTGATGAAAGCCCGATGAAGGTGAGGGAGATACCATTCACCTTAAAGGAACCCGTCGAATAGTTGATCTCTGAAATAATGCCCGCAATGGTTGGTTCTAACTCTAAGTTAATGTGGTTACTGTAAGCCAACTCTCTTGTTTGCGTGCCAGAGCTTACAATCGCAATCATATCTTTACGGACATCAGATAAAGATAAGCTCGTTGCACCATAATTAACCGACGATACATCGTAAGCGTGACCATTGACGGTAATTTGGCTACCAGATATCGAATCGATAGTCCCATAAGCTGAAGATGGTATTGATTGAGTGTTGTTACTTTCACCACCGCCTCCTCCACATGCCATCATCATCAGGCACGTAAACATCACCAATAGACGACTCATCTTAATATCCCTCTTCATCAATGACGTACCAAGCTCTATAGCTTATCGAACAACGTTAATGATAAAATTATAGACAACCTTAATGAGCACTATGTGAAAAAACTCAGCGGATAAAGAACCTCATACTTCAACACTGAGTAAACTTATCGAACGGCATTTAACGTTACATCCTGATCCCACCATCGATCTCTAACACGCGGCCTGTCACATAATCATTTTCTAAGATGAATTTGACTGTATGAGCAATTTCGTTCGCTTCCCCCATTCGCCCTATCGGGATCATCTTTTCAAATCTCTCAATGGCTTCTGGCTTCATTTGTTGAGCCATGGCTGTATGAATTAACCCCGGCGCAATGGCCGCAGCACGAATGCCATATCGTGCAAGTTCCTTCGCCCATGTAGTGGCTAACGCCGCGACAGCAGCTTTTGATGCCGCATAATTGCTTTGTCCGATATTACCGGCACGAGAAACGCTGGAAATATTAATGATCACGCCCTTAGTGTGTGTTTCAATCATCTTAGCGGCGGCTTCACGTCCACACAAAAATGTACCGGTTAAGTTGACGTTAATAACGGAGTTAAACTGTTCCAACGACATTTTCGTTAATTGACCGTCTTTTGATTTGACCAACAAACCGTCACGTAAGATCCCTGCGTTGTTAACCAAACCATCAAGCTGCCCAAAGTCAGCCACAATATCGTCAAAAACCTGCACCACATCCGCTTCTTTGGTGATATCGAGTGAGTAACATAAGGCTTTGGTGCCCAGCATATTACACTGTTCTTGTGTGCTATGGAGCCCCTCTTCATTGACATCAATAAGCGCCAATTCAGCTCCTGCTTGAGCAAGTGTAATTGCCATCATTTGGCCTAATCCTTGCCCTGCTCCAGTAATCGCAATCACACTCTCTTTCAGTTCCATGTTACTTCTCCAATTAAGGCTTCGACTGTTGGCTGTAAAATTCAAACAAACTTGAAAAGTCTAGCTCTTCATTGCCATTCGCGTTATGAAATGCATATAAGTTTCTTGCCAGCGCCCCCATTGGAATAGAGGATTGGCTCTTAGATGCGGCTTCCAAGCTAAGACCAAGATCTTTTAGCATCAGTTTAGCCATAAAACCCGGTTGATACTGATTACTTGCCGGTGAATTTTCCATGATCCCCGGGCATGGGTTGTAAAGTTCCAATGCCCAGTTACGCCCTGAGCTCTGCAACATAATATTCGACAACACTTGAGGGTCGAGCCCATTATCAATACCCAGATTAAGCGCTTCACAAGTACCGGACATCAAAATTCCGAGCATCAGGTTATTGCAGATTTTACCCATCTGTCCGTCACCAGCCTTACCGGCGTGGAAGATGTTTTTACCCATATGGGTTAAAACCTGCTCAGCTTTAGTGAATGCAGTATCACTACCACCAACAATAAAGGTTAATGTGCCTGCCTTTGCGCCTGCTACACCACCAGAAACGGGTGCGTCGACAAACTCAATACCATGCTTTTCAGCCTCACTTGCTACTAACCTTGCGGAATCTGGGTCAATGGTTGATGAGTCAATCAAAAAGGTATTTTGTGCCACTAGCTTTAGTAGCCCCACACCACCACTATGATCGCCTAGATACACCGCGCGAACATGCTCGCCAGCCGGAAGCATAGTGATCACTACATCGGCTCCCGCAACCACTTCCTCGGCACTGCCTGCAACTTTTGCTCCCTGCGCAGCAACACTTTCCGTTGCCGCTGTATTGAGGTCAAACACTTGTACTTGCTTACCGGCAGCGAGTAAGTTTGCTGCCATGGGGCCCCCCATGTTACCGAGGCCAATAAAGGCAATTGTGTTCATTTGTTTCCCCCTATTCTGCTTCCTGCCCAAGATCTTTTAATGGATGCTCACCTTCCGGCCACAAAGAGGTGAAGAGCTCGTCAATCACCTTTTCATCAACCGTATTAACGCTATTAAACATCCAGTTAGGTTGACCATCTTTGTCTATGAGCCGCGCTCTAACGCCTTCTTGAAACTCGCCAAGCAGCGCACTTCTAACGGAAAGATTGAGCTCCACTTGAAAACACTCGGCCAATGATAATGTGTGACAGCAAGTAACCTGACGAAAGCATATATGAGCGGTAATCGCACTGCCTTCAGCTAAAGTATGTTTTGCCTGAGACAGCCATTTGCTGTCCCCCTTCAATGACAAAATTTGTTCGCACATCACACCAAGATCCTCACCTGAACAAATCTGCTTGATGGTTGGAAGATACAAAGTCATCTGACTGACTGGCATGTTGTCTCGAAACTGGCGTGATAAGGCTTCGATCACTTCGGTCACCGCAAGATGGGCATCCGCTTTCTTATTCCAATGCGTACCTTGCAGCGTTTTAATGAGATCTTCTTTTTGCTCGGACAATAAAAAATGATCAGCCATATTAATCGATAGCGCATCACAAGCATTTACTGATGCACCTGTTAAGCCCAAAAACAGCCCGACTCTTTCATCCAATTGATTAAGAAACCATGTACCGCCCACATCAGGGTAAAGACCAATGTTGATCTCTGGCATGGCTAAACGTGAGGCTGGAGTGACGATCTTATGGCTCGTTCCCATAAAAAGCCCCATTCCACCGCCCATAACGATGCCATCACCCCAACCAATAATGGGTTTAGAATAAGTATGAATGCGATAGTCACATTCGTATTCGACGGTAAAAAACTCGGTGCAGAAGTCTTGGGTTTCTTGCTTTGTTTTGTCTCGCATCACGTTGTGCATCGTCCGCACATCGCCACCAGCGCAAAATGCTCTTTCACCCGCACCTTGCATGAACACACAGACAAGATGCGCGTCATCTTCCCAAGCCTTTAGCTGCTCATTGAGCTGCTTGAGCATCGTCAGTGTTAGCGCGTTGAGTGATGTAGCGTTGTCGAGTGTCGCAATGCCAATTTTATGCTGACCATCACTACAATAACGTTCTTCAAAACTCACCCTATCGACCATAAAGCCTCCAACCTGATTTTCATTGGTTCTTCCATTGTGCTTTTCGTTTTTCTAGAAACGCTTGAACGCCTTCCTGCTGATCTTCGGTATCAAACAGGTTGATAAACAGTTCTCGCTCTTTCACCAACCCATGTGATAACGGCGCATTTCTTGTGTTTTGGATCAATGTTTTACAAGCAGCAACTGACGAAGGAGACTGATTAGATACCGAGCTGGCTAATGCAATTGCTGTCTCTAGCGACTGGCCTTTTGCCACAACTTCTTCCACCAAACCAATCTTGTACGCTTTTTCTGCACAAAGTTGCTCGCCACATAAAATGACCCGTTTGGCCCAACCTTCTCCCACCAACGCAGTGAGATTCTGCGTTCCTCCAGCACAAGGCAATAACCCGACTTTCGCTTCCGGTAGTGCCATCACCGCTTGCTCTTCGACAATACGAATATCACAAGCGAGTGCGACTTCAAGTCCACCGCCCATGGCGTAGCCGTTAATTGCGGCAATCGAGACGCCACGAAACGCAGACAGCGTTTCGAATGCTTCGCCAAAAATGCGCGACATCGTGACAGCAACTGACTTATCACCACTTGCAAACAAATTCAGGTCGGCCCCTGCTGAGAAAAATTTCTCACCTTGCCCCGTTAGGACTAAGGCATAGATGTTTCTATCTTTATTTAACGAAAGGATAAGCTGTTTTAATACCATGAGACTCTCTGCTGTCCAGGTATTCGCAGGAGGATTGTTCATGGTGATCACAGCAACATGACCTTCGATTCGAGACTCAATTGCAGCTATTTCAGACTGTGGCATCACTCACTCCTTGGTTAATGACGGCTGAACTTAAAGTAGCTCTGCACTTTCCTTTAATAATCGGCGGGCGATAATCAAGCGCATGATTTCATTAGTACCTTCCAGTATCTGATGCACCCGAACATCACGAAAATAGCGCTCCAGCGGATACTCTCGGATATATCCATAGCCCCCATGTAACTGCAGCGCCTGATCACACACTTTAAAACCCACATCAGTCGCAAAACGTTTTGCCATTGCACAATAAGCGGTCGCATCATTACTGCCTGCATCCAGCTTGCTGGCGGCGTAGCGAACTAATTGGCGCGCAGCCACCAACTCCGTGGCCATGTCTGCCAATCTAAATTGTAGTCCTTGAAAATCAGCCAATGGCTTGGCAAATTGTCTTCGTTCATGCAAGTATTGCTTAGTGTTATCTAGTGCTTGTTGCGCCGTTCCTAAAGAACAGGTTGCAATATTGATCCGCCCACCATCTAACCCTTTCATCGCGAAAGTAAATCCTTCGCCCTCTTGGCCTAAAAGGTGGCTGGCGGGAATGGAAACCTTGTCGAACGTGATCATTCGGGTGGGCTGGCTGTTCCAACCCATTTTAGGCTCTTTCCTGCCATAGCTAATCCCTTCTGCATCCGCTGGTACCACAAAGGCAGAGATACCTTTGGCTTTTTCGTCAGAAGTTCGCGCCATCACCACTAATATTTGGGTTTCACCTGCGCCGGAAATAAACGCTTTGCTGCCGTTTAGCACATAATAATCACCCATTCTTTTGGCCGTTGTTGTTAGCGAAGCGGCATCTGAGCCTGCATTGGGTTCCGTTAAACAGTAAGACCCTAAATACTCGCCAGTGACTAACTTCGGACAGTAGGTTTCTTGTACCTCTTTTGAACCAAACGACGCCACCATCCAACTCACCATATTGTGAATGGTCATAAAGGCTGTGGTTGAGGTACAACCCATCGCGAGTTGCTCAAAAATAATCGATGAATCCAAACGGCTCAGTCCAAGACCGCCTTGCGCTTCCGGTGTATAGAGGCTCATAAAACCTAACTCGCCTGCTTCGCGTAACACATCCACTGGGAAATGCTGTTTTTCATCCCATTCAGCGGCCATTGGCGCAAGCCGCTCCTGCGCAAACTGCCTTGCTGTATCGGCAAACGCTCTTTGATCTTCGTTTAACTCAAAATCCATTTCGCGCCCCTTTTAACGTCCACTTATTGATGGTCATAAACACGTACCCCGATGAATCAGCCACTATTTAAGCTGGATCGTTAAGTTTGGGCCTGTTGGAATATCATCATCGAACCATCGCGCCGTCACCGTTTTTGTTTCGGTATAAAAACGAACAGCTTGTTTCCCATAAGCGTGCAGATCGCCATAGAAACTGCCTCGCCAACCGGTAAAAGAAAAGAAAGGCAATGGAACCGGGATTGGCACATTGATCCCAACCTGACCCACTTGAATTTGGTGCTGGTATTTGCGTGCAGCAGCGCCGCACGCAGTAAAAATAGACGTCCCATTTCCATAAGGGTTGGCGTTGATCAGCGCAATCGCCTCTTCTAGGGTTTCAACTTCCATACACAGTAGAACTGGCCCAAAGATTTCTTCTTGGTAAACCGACATGTCGGTAGTCACACCGCTAAATAGCGTTGGACCAACCCAGTTCCCCTCAGGAAAACCATCAACACCGCACTGGCTTCCGTCCAATTCACATCGAGCACCCTGAGATTTCCCTTCCTCGATTAACCTTAATACGCGCAGCTTCGCTTGCTGACTAATCAAGGGGCCATAAGCAGCATTCTCATCATCCCAAGCACCGGGACGCATTTTTGCCATTTCATCGCGAAGTTCACCAATCCACGCCTTTGAACTGCCAACAAATACCGCCACCGAAATCGCCATACAGCGCTGACCCGCTGCACCGATGGATGAACCAACAAGGTTGTTGATGACCTGCTGCTTGTTCGCATCTGGCATCACAACCATATGATTTTTGGCTCCGGCAAAAGCTTGAACCCGTTTAAAGTGCCGCGTGGCCTCGGTGTAAATATACTGCGCCACAGCAACCGATCCGACAAACGACACAGTACGAACATCAGGATGTGACAGTAGGTAATCCACCTGCTCTTTGCGGCCATGCACAATTTGCAACACACCTTTCGGAGCACCTGCTTGCTCAAACAATTGCGCGAGCCGGATGGAGGTTAACGGTACTTGCTCAGAAGGCTTTAGGACAAAGGTGTTCCCAGCGGCGATGGCGATAGGAAACATCCAGAGTGGGATCATTGCAGGGAAGTTGAATGGTGTAATGCCGCAACAAACACCGAGTGGCTGGATCATCGAGTAACTATCAATATCCGTCGCCACATTCTCAACGGTTTCGCCCATCATATTGCTGGCGATATTGGCGGCTTGTTCCACCACCTCAATACCACGCCATACATCCCCTTTCGCATCGGCAATGATCTTACCAGTTTCTTGAGACAGCAACTCGGCCAGTTCATCGTGGTGCTCTTTTAACAATTGTTGGTAGCGCAGCATCAGCCTTGCGCGTACAGACACAGCAACTTCTTTCCACGTTTCAAAAACCTGAGCCGCATTCGCGACGGCCTCAGCCATTTCATCCTCGGTGGCACATGGCAACATAGCAATTTCTTGATTGGTTGCTGGGTTCGTAACTTCAATCCACGTTTCGGTGTTTGATTGACGAAACGCTCCCGCAATAAATAATGGCACTGGTTGTGACATAGTGTTGTCCTTATGCTTTCTGGCTATCACATGTGTATAGCCATTCAGGTTAAACCGGTATCTCGATTCCAATAGCGGTCGCTTCTCCGCCACCGATACAGAGTGATGCCACACCACGCATCACCTTTCTTTCACCATGATTCGATTCGGAATCCGCTTGTTGTAACTGCCGCAGCGCATGCGTTAACGTAACAATAATCCTTGCTCCGCTAGCACCAATAGGATGGCCTATCGCACATGCGCCACCTTTTACGTTCACCTTATCTTGAGAAATACCGAGCTGTTGAGTCGCAATTTGAGTCACAACCGCAAATGCCTCGTTGATTTCCCATAAGTCCACCTCATCCACTGCCCAATCAAGCTGTGACAAAAGCTGTTCAATGGCATAAACAGGCGCGATGGTAAATTCTGCAGGTTGGCGTGCATGTGAGGTATGACCGCGAATAATAGCGAGTGGAGACAAGCCATTGTTTTGCGCCTGTTCCGCCTGCATTACCACCAGTGCCGCTGCACCATCTGAAATTGCGCTTGAGTTGGCCGCAGTGACGGTACCATTGGCATCAAACGCTGGCCTAAGCATGGGAATTTTATTTGGGTTTATCGTGGTTGGGTGCTCATCAAAATCCAACACTTCTTCACGGTTGTCCCGCTTATTCAGAATAGTAATTGACATGATTTCATCATCAAAAAGCGATTGCTCCTGAGCATTTAACGTCCTCGTCAATGACGTTTTGGCCCAAGCATCCATCTGTTCACGTGTGTATTGGAATTTGTCGGCCGTGCTCTGAGCATAAACGCCCATAAGCTCGCCTTCGTAAGCATCTTGTAATCCATCCAGAAACATATGGTCAAAAGCCGTGCTGTGCCCCATTCGCATCCCTTTGCGACTGTCTTTAAGCAAATAAGGCGCATTGGTCATACTCTCCATTCCACCAGCCACAGCTGAACGAATGGTGCCCGCCTTGATCAAATCATAAGCCAGCATGACTGCCTTCATCCCGGAGCCACAAACTTTGTTGATGGTGGTACAGGCAACATGATCGCCCAACCCAGCCCCTAAAGCCGCTTGTCTTGCTGGCGCTTGGCCGATGCCGGCAGGAAGCACGCACCCCATGTACACTTCATCCACCAGCGAGCTCAAACATGCATCAGTAGCTAGCGCACCTTTAATCGCATACTGCCCCAGCTCTGGAGCTGAAAATTTCGCTAACTTTCCTTGAAAGCTACCAATTGGTGTTCGTTTTGCTGCAACAATCCAAATTTCATTTTCCATGACGTCTTCTCGGTATCCTCACTATTCGAAATGGCAGAAGAGAAAAAAGCGCATGAGCGTGAATTTCTTATCTATCGACCTACCAACAACCTATCCGGATTTCAAACTTGACGTTTACGTAAGCATAGCACTAACATTTACGTAAACGTCAACAAACAAACCGATAACACAGTTAGATTTAGAAAATGCCTTGTTAAATAAGCAGTTTTTTTGAAGCCAAATTAATTTACATGATTGGAGAACGTCATCAGGTGGAAACATTTAAGATCAGTGAACTTGCAAAAGAGTTTGATATCACAACCCGAAGCATTCGATTTTATGAAGATGTCGGCTTAATTCAGCCCGATCGCAAAGGGAAAATTCGTGTTTATCAGCGCCGGGACAAAGTGCGCCTTAAACTTATCTTACGCGGCAAAAGGTTGGGGTTTTCCCTTGCCGAAATCAAAGAACTGTTTGCGCTTTACGATACCCACCAGAGTGAAAATCAATTGATCAAAATGCTCAAGATCATTGATGAGAGACAAGCATTATTGCAGAGACAACTGGATGATATTCGCGTCGTAATGGATGAACTGAATACAGCAAAGCTGCGTTGTGAGGAAGCCTTAAAACGCACTGAGGTCAGCTAATTCAATTGAATGGTTCATTCATACGCTCTCGTCTACGCTGAGGAGAGATTATGAAGAGTCACTATAGCGCACTAAATTTTGGTCATGACGAAACCCTCAATTTACTGCGAGAACATGTGAATGCGTTTGCCGCAGAGCATATTGCGCCAATCGCAGCTGATATTGATCGAGACAACCAATTCCCCACCCCGCTATGGCAAAAGCTTGGGGAAATGGGGCTGCTCGGCATCACTGTCGATGAAACACTCGGCGGTGCGGGTATGGGGTATTTGGCTCACACCATCGCAATGGAAGAAATCAGCCGAGCCTCAGCCTCTGTTGGCCTAAGCTACGGTGCCCACTCCAATCTCTGCGTTAACCAAATCTTTCGTAACGGGAATTCTAATCAGCGCAAAAAATTCTTGCCCAGACTCATCGATGGAAGTCATGTCGGCGCACTGGCTATGAGTGAAGCTAATGCTGGCTCTGACGTGGTCAGTATGCAATTAAAAGCGGATTTGCACGGCGATCATTTTGTCCTTAACGGCAACAAAATGTGGATCACTAACGGCCCAGACGCAGATGTGTTAGTGGTGTACGCCAAAACCGATCCAGCGGCAGGTTCGCGTGGCATTACGGCTTTTATCATCGAGCGCAAATTTGCTGGATTTAATCATGCTCAGAAACTCGACAAACTGGGTATGCGGGGCTCAAACACCAGTGAGCTGGTTTTCGAAAACTGCAAAGTTCCTATAGACAATGTGCTTGGCCAAGTAAATCACGGTGTCGAAGTGCTTATGAGTGGGCTCGACTATGAGCGCGTCGTACTCGCAGGTGGCCCACTTGGGATCATGCAGGCATGCTTAGACTTGGTTGTGCCATATATTCATGATCGTAAACAGTTTGGCCAATCCATCGGCGAGTTTCAGTTAGTTCAAGCCAAACTTGCCGACATGTACACACGCACCAATGCTGCCAGAGCTTACGTTTATGCCGTTGCATCAGCCTGCGACCGCGGTGAAACCACACGCAAAGATGCCGCAGGAGCCATTCTCTATAGCGCTGAACTGGCCACCCAAATTGCACTCGATGCCATTCAACTTTTGGGCGGCAATGGTTATATCAATGAATTCCCTGCGGGCCGTCTTCTGCGTGACGCCAAATTGTATGAGATTGGTGCTGGTACTTCTGAAATACGGCGAATGTTGATCGGCCGAGAGCTGTTTGACGAGTCTCATTAATTCATTGGGTTACTGCCTTTATTGGAGAAACACATGGCCATTATTCAAAGCAGAATCAAACCAGAATCCGAATTGTATCAAAGCAATCACAGCATCATGTCTGAGTTGGTGACGAACCTAAACTCAAACTTAGCGGCGATAAAACTGGGCGGTGGCACCAAAGCCATGGAACGACAAAGAAGCAAGGGGAAAATTCCTGTTCGAGAACGCATTAAGGCTCTGCTGGATAAAGACAGTCATTTTCTCGAAATCGGCGCATTTGCTGCATGGCGCGTTTACGACGAAAACGTACCATGTGCTGGTGTTGTGGCTGGTATTGGATTGATTAACAATGTGCAATGCATGATCGTGGCAAATGATCCCTCGGTTAAAGGCGGTACCTACTACCCACTTACGGTGAAGAAACATTTAAGAGCACAGGAGATCGCTCAGCGCTGTCACTTACCTTGCCTATACTTGGTTGACTCCGGAGGCGCAAACCTGCCTCACCAAGCCGAGGTTTTCCCTGATAAAGAACACTTTGGTCGCATATTTTTCAATCAAGCGCGGATGTCTGCCTTAGGTATTCCGCAAATCGCGATTGTGCTTGGCCCCTGTACCGCAGGTGGCGCGTACATTCCGGCGATGGCGGATGTGTCTATTATCGTGAAAGAGCAAGGCACCATTTTCTTGGCCGGCCCTCCTTTAGTCAAAGCCGCGACTGGTGAAGTGGTCACTGAAGAAGCATTAGGCGGCGCTGATGTTCATTGCAGAAAATCGGGCGTCGCTGACTATTATGCTGAAAGCGAAGCCCACGCTTTTACCTTAGCTCGTGAAGCCGTGTGCAGTGCCCATGCTGCGGGGATTTCACCTTCGACATCGGCTCTACCTCCTCGTTATGACGATGATGAGCTCTATGGCATCGTCAATGCCGATTTAAGACTTTCTTTTGATGTTAGAGAAGTGATAGCCCGGCTTGTGGACGATTCCAACTTTGATGAGTTTAAAGCTCTCTATGGTGCCACGCTTGTTTGTGGTTTCGCCCAGCTCAACGGCTTCCCCATCGGTATTGTGGCAAATAACGGCATTTTATTTTCAGAGTCAGCCCAAAAAGGCGCACACTTTATTCAGCTGTGTGCCAAACGAAAGATCCCACTGCTCTTTTTGCAAAATATCACTGGATTTATGGTTGGTAAAAAAGCTGAGGAACACGGTATTGCCAAAGATGGCGCCAAACTGGTGATGGCCGTGGCCTGTGCTGACGTCCCCAAATTTACCGTGATTATCGGTGGTTCTTATGGTGCAGGAAACTATGGCATGTGCGGGCGAGCTTACGATCCCACCATGATTTGGATGTGGCCAAACGCACGGATCTCGGTGATGGGCGGTGAGCAGGCCGCTGGCGTTCTCGTCCAAGTAAAACAAAATAAGTTACATCGTCACGCAGAGAATTGGAGTGATGAAGACAAGCAAACCTTTCGCAAGTCGGTGATCAAACGATATGAATCAGAAGGTCACCCTTTCTACGCCAGTGCGCGCTTGTGGGACGATGGCATTATCGACCCCAAAGAGACCAGAAAGGTACTTTCTCAAGCGCTATCGGCAACACAAAATGCCCCCATTCAAGAGAGCCAATTTGGTATTTTTCGCATGTAGGGAACCAACTTATGTCCACAGAACAACAGAACGATCCATTGTGTGAGGTTAATGACTACGGTGTTGCGACATTAACGTTAAATCGAATCGAGAAACACAATGCATTTGACGATCAACTCATTGCGGACCTCACCAACCAGCTCAAACAACTTCAGCAACTGCCTAATGTTCGAATATTGATATTGCGTGCCAACGGAAAACATTTTTCCGCTGGTGCCGATCTGCACTGGATGAAGTCAATGGCACAACAAAGCCATGAAACAAACTTAAGTGATGCACGCGCTTTGGCTCACTTAATGCGAACGCTCGATACCTTTCCTCACCCAACGATTGCCCTTGTTCATGGGTGCGCCTATGGCGGAGCTCTGGGACTCATATGTTGTTGTGACATTGCGATCGCTGAAGATCGCTCTCGATTTTGCCTAAGCGAAGTGAAGCTAGGATTGCTCCCTGCCACTATCGCGCCCTATGTGCATCGCGCAATAGGAAACCGCCATTCGCGACGTTATATGCTGACTGCCGAAACCATCACTGCTCAAACCGCAAAGGACATCGGCTTGATCCACGAACTGGTCGACGCTGGAACATTAGACAGCGCACTCTCTCCCCTTATTAAGCACATCCTTAAAAACAGCCCTGCGGCCATAACCCAAACGAAATTGCTGTGCGCTAAGTGTTATCAGCAAACCATCGACGACGCTCTTATCAACCATACCAGTCAGCTAATTGCCGACATACGTGTTTCCAAACACGGACAGGAAGGATTAGACGCCTTCTTTTCGCAACGCCCTGCGAGTTGGGTCAGGACAACCGGAGATGATGAAGATGAACATCCAACTTCCTGACTCGGTCACTATTGTCGAAGTCGGCGCGCGTGATGGTTTGCAAAATGAAGTAAAAATTGCAACTCGTGACAAAGTTGCGTTGATTAATCAACTGTCACAAACGGGTTTGACACATATTGAAGCAGGTGCTTTCGTCTCCCCGAAATGGGTGCCACAAATGGCAGACTCAGATGCTGTCCTTACTCAAATATCACGTCAAACTGGTGTAATTTATTCCGCTCTCACGCCAAATCTAAAAGGCCTTGATCTTGCGCTTCATGCCAAAGCTGATCAGGTCGCCGTGTTTGCGTCTGCATCCGAAGGTTTTAGCCAGCAAAACCTCAATTGTTCCATCGCTCAAAGCTTAGAACGATTCGCACCTGTGATTGAAAAAGCCAAGCAAAATAACATCAAAGTACGTGGCTATTTATCCTGTGTAGCAGAATGCCCCTATGACGGATTCACAACGCCAAAACAAGTTGCCACCGTTGCCAAGCACCTGTTTGAAATGGGCTGCTACGAAATATCTCTCGGAGATACGATAGGAACAGGAACACCTTTACGTATCGCTAAAATGATTGAAGCCGTGTCAAATGAAGTTCCTGCGTCGCACCTTGCGGTCCATTTTCATGACACATGGGGACAAGCGCTGCCTAATATCTACCAAGCGCTACAAATGGGAATACGGGTGATCGACAGCAGCGTGTCTGGGTTAGGTGGATGCCCGTACGCACGTGGTTCAGCCGGGAATGTCGCGACGGAAGATGTATTATACCTTTGCCGTGGGTTAGGGATTAACACCGGGATAGATATGGATAAAGTCATTGAAGCGGGTCGGTTTATTAACCAAAAACTCAAGCGGAAACCGACGTCTAAAGTCGCCCTAGCTTACACCTCTCATACCCGACACAACTAACTTACTACACCTCATAGTTGGACTTTATCCCAATATCAAAATGCAATGGCATGCGCCATTTAGCAAAAGAAAGGTAGCCCATAACAAGTGAAGAAAAAGCAAGTGCACCGGATGCGATCATCGGTTGTGCAAACCATATCGTAAACGCAGAAATGGCGAGTAGGACAGGAACCGCCTTTAGGCCAAACACCTTAAAACAGAACGACTCTTTTAAAGCAATACCGGAAAAAGTGATAAAAATAAACCCGAGAGACATGCCCGTGCGAACCTGTTCTGGATCGCTGATCATCAAGGCTAACCCAATCCAAGCTGACCAACTGATAGCCGCTCGTACATGTTTGCTGTAAACATGAATATTCGCCGCACACAGTGCCGCAGAAGCTGCAATCATTAACAACGCTGTATCAGTGAAGCCAATCAGCCCTTCAATCTTGCCAGACAAAGCCCCCGCAAGCAGTAATATCGATAAAGAAAATAAGCTAATACCTATGCGATAAAGACAAACACTGAGTTTATCAAGACCATCCAATGTTTCTTTGTATTCTGGGTTCGCCATAATGTGCTCTAATAACATCCACCTAAGTGCACAATAGTATCAAAGTAATCGCTCAGCTTGCGACTCTAGTTTGCTAAAGAATTACTGTACATCAGTAATTTCAGTGACCCCATAACAGCTTGTTTATATCTTTCATTGTAGAAGTTATCGAAGTCCATTTGCGTCCCATTACAAATAGGGTGATTTGTATTACCGAATCCCTCATTGCCACATTTACCATAGCTTGAGAAGCCTTGTTTTACATCGCCTTTATAATGTGGATATACCATCCAATAATCTCGCCAAGACAACGACTCATTAATATCACTGTCGATGGCTGCTAATGTGTTTTGAGCCGTTTGCTCAAGGATTTCGACAGGCGTTTGAATGTGTTGAAGCAACGCTGAACATTCAGATTCAGAAATCGTCAACGCCAATGCATCCTTCGGAGAATAACCATCAAAGGCATCTTTTTGCGTAGAAAGATGGTAGATAGGTGCAACATGAGCTGGGACAGCCATATCTTGGATCAAATGCATTAAGTGACCAATGAGTTCCAACGATTGGTGACTAGCCGTTTCTTTTTGCTCAAGTAACTTATTAGCTTGTTTAACAAAATAGGGATGTAACGAGCGATTCATGCCAATTAAATTAGGCAAAATTGAGCCGGGCTGCATTATTTCATAATTGAAGCGTGCATCGTAAAAGTGCCAGTTCCACAGCCGGGAGAAGGTAATGTTGTCCAAGTCTTTATTCGCCTCGGCAGTATAGTTGGCCTCTTCATCACCAAATTCAGTCTTCAATTTATCTGGCATCAATTGCTGGCAGGTTTGGTATAACTTAAACGCATCGAGAGACGGTTGTTTATGCTTTTCCGCATCATATGCCATGGAAGGTAAAGGAAGAAACAATACGGGTAGAAGGTAGCGGCACAATGATCTCATTTGTTCTCCTTAGAGTGTGTTGCTGTAAACCTAGAGTCAGCATCACCATTCATTAACAAAACCGATAACTCAGCAAACTTTTATAAAGTCTTAAAATCCTTCATCAAAATCCATCTAGCCAGCATTCATATGGAAGTAACATCACACAATGTAAGAAGCCCCTTCATGTTGAGAAGGGGCTTTCAATAAAATCCGTTAACGTTGAACGTTAGGCTATAAATCAATATATAAGCGAAGCATGTCTTTGTGCTGAATGCCCTGCTCCAGAATTGGTTCAGGATAATGATCCAGAAAATAGTCTTTCACCACTTTATCAACTCGAAACCCAACGCGTTGATAGTAGGTGAGTTGATAACCAAAGCTACCAGTGCCCAGCTCGACACGTCTCACTTTTTCTTCTGCTAATGTCGCTAAAGCAAACTTTAAAAGTTCTGAGCCAATACCCTGCCCTTGGAACGCTGGCAATACCGCAATATTTAGCACTTCAGCACTGTACTCATCAATCTGTTTGACGACACAAGCACCAATGATCAGGTCGCAATCTTTTGCCACATAGCATGCCGATTCAAAAGGATAAGATTCGATACTAGCTTGGCTTGGATCCGCTTCTAGTAAAAGTGACGTAGGTATTTTGTCTATCGTAGTTCTTATATATTCCATAGATGACTCGCATTCTTTTATTTCAACACGTTATTAATCAAGATTAGCACATCCTAAATAACAATTTTCTTCTACAAGGCTAGCCAGATTCGCAAGAATTTCTTTTCGTCCTTGTTTGTGACAGATTTTCTTTAGGAAGCAATCAAAGAGTATATTTGAGAATAGATTTCGTCATATAATTACAGCTTACTTGCACTTTGCTTTGATGCTTAGAAAAAGCAACTGACGGTTCATCACAGAACTTTAATAAGATCATGTCCTGTATTCTTAAATAGTGTGATGGGCCTAATATTTTTATTAATTAATTGCTCAGTAAGTACACAACCATACATTTATAATTACCTATCTTTTTATTTTTGTTAATTTATTGTTAATTTCATTTCCTAGATGTTAACCACGACCCTTCCAAATCGCCGCTAAAATCACACTACATTTAAAATTTAACAATACTGCAACATAAAAACACTTATCGATTAACATTAATGTGCTTAGATCACAATGAGACATCAAGTACTCAAACACTTATTGAAAGGCACCTTAAGATCGTTTCATCGATTCACCTTACCCCCTACCCATAACAATTAAAGGATTGATGAAGATGAAGAAGGTCTTATTAAACGTGGCAGCTTTAACGCTCGCCCTTGCTGCTACAGCTACTCAAGCGAAAGATTATGAAATCGTAAACGTGGTTAAAGTTTCGGGTATCCCTTGGTTTAACCAAATGAACAAAGGTATTGAGCAGGCGGCTTCAGATCTAGGTGTTAACGCACGCCAACTGGGTCCATCAACTCCTGACCCAGCTCAACAAGTAAAAATTATTGAAGATTTGATCGCCAAAGGTGTGGACGCGATTACCGTCGTTCCAAACGACGTGACGGTACTAGAGCCTGTGTTTAAAAAAGCGCGGGAGAAAGGGATCATTGTGTTAACCCATGAGTCTCCGGATGGACATGGCGCAGATTGGGACATCGAAACGATCGATAACCAAGCGTACGCAAAAGCGACCATGGATGAGCTAGCAAAAAACATGGATAAAAAAGGTGGCTACGCCATTTATGTTGGCTCATTAACTGTGCCACTACACAACAACTGGGCAAATCTTGCGATCGATTACCAAAAGAAAACCTACCCAGATATGTATGAAGTAACCACACGTATGCCAGTTGCAGAAAGTATCGACCAATCTTATGCCGCAACTAATGATCTGATGAAAGCGCACCCAGACATGACTGGTATCATCTCTTACGGTTCACTTGGTGGCATTGGTGCTGGTGAAGCCCTTAAAAAGAAACGTGCTAAAGACAAGATCAGCGTAGTTGGCATTATGATGCCAAGCCAAGCCGCACCTTACTTAGCGCGTGGCGAAATCGATAAAGGCTTCCTATGGAACCCTGCGGATGCGGGCTATGCTTTAGTGGCTGTCGCTAAGCAAATGCTTGAAGGTAAAGAAGTCTCTCAAGGTGTAACTGTTCAAGGCCTTGGCGATGCAGAAATCGATACACAAAACCGCGTAATTAAGTTCAACAAAATCCTAGAAGTCGACAAAACCAACGCTCGTCAACTAGGTTTCTAAGCACGGCACTTTCTGTCGTAAATGGGCGGTGCAATGCCGCCCCTCATTCGTCCTCTCATTGTGGAAATGGTTATGTCTGATACTCCTTTTATTACCCTCAAACAGGTATCTAAACACTTTGGCTCGGTGAAGGCATTGGATGGAATAAACCTTACGTTCAATCAGGGTGAAGTGCACTGCTTAGCTGGCAAAAATGGGTGTGGAAAAAGCACGTTATTTAAAGTTATTTCCGGCGTTCACGCACCAGAAAAAGGGGCTGAAATCATACTGGGTGACAAAAGCTATTCTCGACTCTCCCCGCAGCAATCAATAGAACGCGGAATTCAAGTTATCTATCAAGACTTGTCTCTGTTCCCGAATTTAACGGTCGCTGAAAACATTGCCATTCAAGATCATGTTGAGTGGGCCAAAGGATTCGTCCAGAAAAAGCGTATCCAAGACATTGCAATTCGAGCGATGGCAAAAGTAGGCGTCAAACTGCCGTTAGAAAAACGCATAGAACAGCTTTCGATTGCAGAATGCCAACTTGTTGCAATCTGCAGAGCAATGGCATCAGACGCTAAACTGATGATCATGGACGAGCCAACAGCATCACTCACACGTACCGAAGTAAACCAGCTAATCGATGTTGTCGCCGATCTGAAATCCAAAGGGGTTACCGTTGTATTCGTGAGCCACAAACTTGATGAAGTGATGGAAATTTCTGACCGAATCACCGTTATTCGCGATGGTCGCACCATTGGAACCTATCAAGCAGATGACGTCGACAGTGATGAGTTGGCGTTTTTAATGACCGGACAGCGCTTCGAGTTCATTCCCCTCCCGAGTTATCATCAGCAAGGTGAAGTCAAACTGGACGTCGAGAATCTCTCTAAACACGGTCAGTTTAAAGACATTTCATTTCAGGTTCGTGCAGGTGAAATTGTTTCTATTACTGGGTTACTTGGCGCGGGCCGCACAGAGCTATGTATGGCGCTATTTGGCATAACGCAGCCAGACAGTGGTGTGATACGCGTAAATGGTCAGCCAACAAAATTCAAATCCAATCGCGATGCAATTTCTCAGGGCATTGGTTACGTATCTGAAGATCGAATGTCGACGGGACTAGTGATGGACCAAGCCATTCAAGACAATATCACAGCCTCAGTCATGCCACGCCTCAAGAAAGCATCTGGATTTCTTGATCACCTAAAAGCAAGCAAGCTTGTCAATAAACTGATTTCTTCGCTCTCAATCAAAGTGGCTGATCCAATGCTGCCCGTGACCAGTTTATCTGGTGGTAATGCTCAGCGTATCTCTATTGCAAAATGGATCGCCGCAGAGCCTGATGTCCTTATCCTCGACTCACCGACTGTTGGTGTCGATGTTGCCAATAAAGAAGCGATTTACACCATTGCAAAAGACCTTGCGGCAAAAGGAATGGCCATCCTTATGATCAGTGATGAGATCCCAGAAGTGTTTTATAACAGTCACCGCGTAATTGTGATGAAAGAAGGACGTTTCACTCATGACTTCCAACCAACCCACTCTACTGAACAAGAAATCATGGAGGCTGTTAATGCTTAACCAATTTCGTTGTTCTTTATCTTCATTCGCCAAACGTCATGAGTTCTACTTATCTTTAATGATTGTGTTGATCGTTGGCGTGCTGACCTTCATCTCAGATGACTTCCTGACTCTGGGCAATATTTTCGATATGTCAGTTAGCTCAGCATTACTTGGCATCATGGCTTGTGGTTTGTTTGTTGTGCTCATCGCAGGCGGCATTGATATCTCCTTTCCCGCGACCGCCGCGATCGCTCAGTACATCACTGCAACGTACATTTTGACGCTTGGCGGTAATTTTATGATTGCATTTGCGATTGCAACGCTTGTCGGGGTTTTACTGGGCATGATCAATGCGACGCTGGTATACAAACTCAAAGTACCAGCGATCATCATTACTATTTCAACACTTAACGTTTTCTTTGGCTTACTGATTTACTTTAGCAACGGCGAATGGTTATACGGTTTTCCTGACTGGTTTATGGATGGTATTGAGCTATTCACATTTACAGGCAGCGATGGATATGATTATGGTCTATCACTTCCCATCATGACCGTAGTTGCCATGATTGCCCTCACTTCATTTTTGATGTCTAAAACACGCTTAGGTCGTCAGATCTATGCCGTAGGAGGGAATGCAGACGCTGCGAGTCGTATTGGTATCAACCTCTTCGGTATTAACCTCTTTGTTTACGGCTATATGGGGGCGCTTGCTGGTATTGCCTCTGTTGTCCAAACCCAAATCACCCAGTCCGTAGCTCCAAATTCTCTTATGGGATTTGAGCTCACGGTATTGGCTGCCGTTGTGTTAGGAGGAACCAGCATGACAGGTGGTAAAGGCACGCTATTTGGTGTGGTTCTTGGCGTTATTTTGCTCGCCGTTGTGAAAAACGGCCTAACGTTACTCAGTGTGCCTTCTTACTGGCATACGGTCGTAACTGGCTTAATCATTGTTTGCAGCATCAGCATGACCGCAATCAATGAGAAAAAACAGACGCTTAAAGGAATATAAACTATGGAACACATGCTAAATAGTTTAAAACTGCCAACCGACAAGAACATTCGCTACCTATTGGTTATTTTGGTCGGCATCCTCGTGGTTATGGCGTTTTCAAGCGGACAGGCCTTTTTCTCGATTGATAACTTACAGTCAATGTCGTCACAGATGCCATTACTCGGCCTACTCGCACTTGCCATGGCGGTTTGTATGCTCACTGGTGGGATCAACCTGTCGATCATTGCAACGACGAATGCGTGTGGTTTGGTCATGGCAAGCATCATTACGCAGGCTTCGGATAGCTCAGCCGTACTCATCCTCGCGCTGATTGGAGGACTTATTACGGCTATTGTTGTCGGTTTGCTCAATGGTGCATTGATTGCCTACATAGGTGTTTCTCCTATCCTCGCAACGCTGGGGACCATGACACTCATCAATGGTCTTAACGTTTTGATCTCCGGGGGTAGCGTCATCTCAGGTTTTCCTGAAGCGTTGCTAGTTCTGGGGAATGGCACCGTATTGGGCGTACCAATGCCACTGATTTTATTTATTGGCTTTGCCATCGGCTTATGGGCACTACTTGAACACACCAGTTTAGGCAAAACGATCTACCTCATGGGCTCTAATGAAAAAGCCACTCGCTTTTCTGGTATCAACACACACAAAGCCATTTTATATGTTTACGTTATCTCCTCGGTGCTCTGTTGGGTTGCTGCTATTGTAATGATGGCTAAGTTCAACTCAGCCAAAGCAGGTTATGGAGAGTCTTACTTACTGATCGCGATTCTTGCGTCAGTGCTTGGGGGAATCAACCCTGATGGTGGCTTTGGACGCATTATCGGCATTGGCCTTGCACTTATCGTATTACAGACACTAGAAAGTGGCCTTAACTTACTAGGGGTGAGCAGTTACCTCACGATGGCACTGTGGGGCGGTATCTTGATCTTATTCATCTTCTTACAAAAAAATAAAACTTAACGGAGCGGTATATGAGTATTTATTTTATCGGCGTTGACGTAGGCAGCGGCAGTGCTCGAGCGGGCGTATTTAACGCCGAAGGTCGCAAAGTGGGAGAAGCCAAACGCGATACCTTAATGTTCACACCTCAAGCGAACTTCGTTGAACAATCATCCGATAACATCTGGCAATGTGTATGTCTTGCGGTAAAAGACGCCGTATCAAAAGCCAATATTGACCCTATCCAAGTCAAAGGGATTGGTTTTGATGCGACTTGTTCATTGGTTGTATTAGATAAAAGTGGTCAGCCGCTAACCGTCAGCCCTACTGGACGCAGTGAACAAAACGTTGTTATGTGGATGGATCACCGCGCAATGACCCAAGCAGATCGAATCAATAAAACTCAGCACCCTGTTTTGGCTTACGTGGGTAACCGTATCTCACCCGAAATGCAAACACCTAAGCTGCTGTGGTTAAAGCAAAACATGCCAAACACATGGGCGAAATCTGGCTACTTCTTTGACTTACCAGACTTTCTTACGTGGAAAGCGACATTTGATGCGAGTCGTTCACTCTGCTCAACAGTATGTAAGTGGACATACCTAGGTCATGAAAATAAATGGGATAAAGATTTCTTTGAGCTGATTGGTCTAGAAGAATTACTAGAAAACGACGCTAAGGCCATCGGCGATAGAATTTTGCCAATGGGCCAACCTGTAGGTAATGGCCTCACCGCTCATGCAGCAGATGACTTAGGTTTAATAACCGGTACGGCTGTGGGCACTTCTATTATCGATGCTCATGCTGGCGGTATAGGAGTGCTAGGAGCACCTGGCATGACCGGAGAAAAAGTAGATTTCAATAAACGGTTAGCGCTGATTGGTGGTACTTCCTCCTGCCATATGGCCGCGTCCAAAACAGCACGGTTTATTGATGGCATTTGGGGAGCGTATTACAGCGCTATGATTCCGGGATATTGGCTCAATGAAGGTGGACAATCGGCCACAGGAGCACTCATCGACCATATCATTACGTCGCATCCACTTTATGAAAGCACGAAAGAACTAGCGAACAAGCAAGGTAAAACGGTTTATGAATACTTAAATGACCACTTGTTAAAGCTTGCTGGAAATAAAGAAGACATCGCTTTTCTAACCAAAGATATTCATGTACTGCCTTACTTCCATGGCAATCGCTCTCCACGAGCAAATGCACATTTAACCGGTTCCATCGCAGGGTTAAGGATGTCCAAAGTACTGGATGATATGGCCCTTCAATATTTGGCCACCATTCAAGGGATTGCACTTGGTACTCGCCATATTATCGAAGTGATGAACGAAAGCGGTTATGACATCGACACCATCATGGCATGTGGCGGAGGAACCAAAAACAGCATCTTCCTGCAAGAACATGCCAATGCGACGGGATGTATCATCCTTCTTCCTGAAGAGAGCGAGGCCGTCATACTAGGTTCGGCAATGTTAGGCTCGGTAGCCGCCGGTTTTTACAGTGACATCCCTGATGCAATGAACGCTATGAGCCGAATTAGCAAGAGCGTGATGCCACAGACTGAAAAGATAAAACGTTTCTACGACGCCAAATATCAAGTCTTTCACAAAATGTATGAAGATGACATGCGCTATAAACGGCTAATGGCAGATTTTTAAAAACACCGAAAACCGAACCAACAAGCGAGCCATATAGGCTCGCTTTTAATATTATTCGGGCATCAGAGCGGGAGTTTTCACAAACAAAACAACCAATCAGCCAACAAACTCTGCTCTTAATTTCAGAAAATGCAGGGAAGAGTTATTGCTATAAAAAACAAATCCATCATATATTGATAACCACACCCACCAGCCTATCTAAATGTTATTTAAGGAAAATAGTGAGTTCAAAAATAACCGTAAGAACTTATAGCAAGTATTCAAAAGGACATTCTCACAAATATCATCAAATCGTGATCCCGGCCAAAGGGTACATTGATTTAATCTTAGACGGAGAAGCTTGCACTATCGCTTATGGTGACTGCATCGTCATTAAATCCGGTTGCTTCCATGAATTTAAAGCACGAGAGGATTTCCGCTTTCTTGTCATCGATATTGATGAACTTCCCGACTTTCTGAGCCACATTCAAAGTGCCGTTATCCGACTTGATGAATCGGCCAATACGTTTGTTCGATATGTTGAAAAGCAACTTGAGGTAGATTCTATCGAAGAATTAGAAGAATCTATTTTGTCACTACTCTTCGCGATCCTTGCAAAACAAGATCTCGGGAATAAAATCGATTATCGGATCAAAAAAGTCATCCAATTTATCAATCAAGATTTATCCAAAAACTACTCCATTGAAGACTTGTCGGCTGTTGCATGCTTGAGCCAAACACAGTTCAAAGTTGTTTTCCGAAAAAATATGGGGCAAACGCCTTTCAAGTATCTTACGAAATTACGTATGGAGAATGCTAAAGTACTGCTCAACAATACTGACCTCCCAATATCAATAATTTCTGAAAAAGTGGGGTTCACTTGTCAGTCTTCATTCACCCGTTGTTTCAGTCATCATTTTTCTCAATCACCAAAACATTATCGTGCCAAGCGTTGAACTCTTTCTGAGGGGAAACGACGATAGAAGACCATGGCCAACGCGACAACAAACATCCCTACTATAGTGAGCAAACTGATTTGAGTGCCAAATAACGCATAGTCAAAAAAATATGCCAATAACGGTATCGCATAAAATAACACGCTAACCGATGTCGCCCCATCTTGCTTAGTCATGTACATCAGCAACAACAATGCTCCTACCGAAACCACCACAGACATCCAAACAAGTGATATCAAAAATTCTGGCGTCCAAATAATACTTCCCCCAACCAAAAAGTTGATCCCCATAAAAATGGGGGTGGCGAGTAAACTCTGGTACATTGCACTCAATAACACATGACTGACGATATCCGCTTGCAACACCGTACCAAACGTCATCGAAAAAAGAGCAGCAATGCCAAATAGCACTCCGTATACCGCTAACTGCGTGAGGTCTTTCGCACCATAAATCGAAATCACTAACCCGAGAAAACCCAACAGCAGCAGTGCCAGTTGACGACGACTGACTTGTTGCTTACATAAAAATGGGGTTAGCAGCGGTTGTAAGCCAAGAATTAGTGTCACCAATCCCGGAGAAATTCCGGTATCAATCGCCAAAAAATAAAATGACAGATAGCAAACTTGAATAAGTGCCCCTACCACCAGAATTCTTCTTAGCTCAGTTTTTGAAGGGCTACGAATCAATGACGGTTTACGGTAAGAAAAAAGCCAAAACAACACCATTAAACAACACATGGAAACCAAAGAGCGGGCAGCTAGAAAGCTCCAAACTGATGCATACTGAAGTCCGAACTTAACCACCACCGCACCACTACTCCACATAAAGAGAAATAGAAAAGGAGCTAACTTCTTCATACTCAAACTCATCCATTTAAACATTGAGGTTAAAGCCCATAACAATCTCTTAAATCAAAATAAGTTAGAGCTACGTACAACCACAATATAAACAATCTAATACTTATAGTTTGTGCTTAAAGGACGGTAATCTTTTGGGGAAAGACGGAAGTGACAACGCAATATTTAACGTCAAAGACATGAAGAACAACTCGAAAATTTAAAATCGAGCCCTCTAGGATCGTTTTTATATTCAATTTGGCTTGGAGTTAAAGTAAATAAACACATTGCTGTGCGATGGCGGATTTTTTGTTATTTGCCGATTTAATAGTATTTCTTGTGATAACACGCTTTTGGGCAAGAATGAGTTTCAGGAATTCTAATATTAGCTATTCATGAATAACTTTTTATAAGGCAAATTTGCCAATTAATACGCCTTCGTATGATGCGCACTTTATCTGCTTATATCTAATGCAGTTGCATATTCAATATTTATAGAATGTCCCGCTTTTGAGGGACAATTCAATGAAGTATCACGAAATGACAAAAAACTATATTTTTCGTGAGTTTGAATGTGGTTTATCCGTCGAGCAAGCTGCCGAACTTTGTTTTAAAAATGTGAGAACAGTCAAAGAACGGGATAAGGGAAAAACCATTCCACCGTAGTGCAAACGTCTTATGCGAATGACTAAAGATAGGGAATTGAGCTCATCTGCACAATGGGATCAATTTAAGATGCTCCACGACAGGCTAGAATTGCCGATGGGTTAATTGGTGATGGCTCAACAAGTTTTGACTGGTATTGCTCTTCTTGAAATTGGAGCTCTGACGGATTTAGAAGCTGCAGGCCAAATTCTGAAGTATGCGATAGCTCTGAAAGAAATGATGTAAAACAGGCTCCTTTTGGAGCCTTATTCTTTTTTATGCTTACAGTTCGAGCGTTCTATTGTCGTAAGGCAAATTCAAATTGTTTGAGATTTTACGCTCCGTCTAGTTTCGCTGACATTTGTTTAGCTCGAAACAATAGATAGCACTGCGATGTAAACGACAAAAAGCAATCGTTCACAAACATACTTTTACGACGGCCATAACATCCTGCTCAAAAGACGACAAAACATACTGATATTAAAATAGAAACATTTTCTAAAATGACTAATCAAATAACAGTATCGACGCTTCACTTAGCACAATAAAATGTTCTCTTGGTTGGGGACTTGAACTAAAATAATCTGCAAATCTATGGATAAAGAAAACTACAATGTCAAATAGCTTCTTTTTTTTACAAGTTGAGAAAAACAACAACAACTCTGGCTTACTAAGCACGCTTCAGCACTACGCAACAAGTGAAATGAAGCAGATGTATGTAATCGACCGCCCACTTGGCGACAATAAGTATTCATACAGCTGCGAGAAAGCATTTGTACTACTGATCCCAGAACATAAAATTGCCTTCGTTAATTTAGGCGAGCAAGATGATGTTTTTGAAGATTATGTTGAAGATTTTATTGAAGACTTAGGCTCAATTTCAGACAAGTTCCGCTACAAAGAGTCAATCGGACGACCACGTCAATGGAAGAGAAATCTAGTTGAACTTATCAATGCATCTGAGTTGCAAGACCTAGACGGTTTGTTGGATTCTATTTACCTTTCTGATCCATCTGACAAGCGAACCTCAGAACTGCTAATTTCATTATTAACAGGCAGTATCAATGACTCTTCAAAAATTACTACTGACGTGGCCCTGAGCACTTTAGACAAGATAAAACAAAAAATTGTCCTTTTCGACGGCGACCAAACGCGTTTTATCTATCAGAAGCCTGTCAATCACACGACGAGAATACAAGGCTTATCAGGCACGGGTAAAACAGAGTTGCTGCTTCATAAACTCAAAGAAATTTATACCGAGCCCGGCGAGGAGCAATCAAGAATACTCTTCACATGTCACAACCACATACTTGCATCTACGTTAAGAAAACGGATTCCCGATTTCTTTGATTTTATGAAGGTAGAACAACAAATTTTATGGCATGAAAGGTTATGGTGTGTGAACTCATGGGGGTCAGGTTATGACAAAAACTCTGGTGCATATGCATATATTTGTGACTTCTATGGCCTACAGTTTTACCGTTTTAGTAAGTTCAATAGCTTTGATAGTGTTTGTAAAATAGCAATTGAAGCTATCAAAAATCTTGGGTTAATCGAAGAAAAAGGCTATGCATTTGACTATGTATTGCTAGACGAAAGCCAAGATTTTCCAGAATCGTTTATAGAACTATGCCGACTGGTAACCAAAAAGCACATATATGTTGCAGGTGATATTTTCCAAAGCATCTTTGATGAAGACCTTATAAGTGAAATTACTCCCGACTTCCTACTAAGTAAATGTTACCGCACTGACCCAAGAACTTTGATGTTTGCTCACGCATTAGGTATGGGCTTGTTTGAAAGACAAAGGCTACGTTGGTTAGAAGAAAGAGAGTGGATCGCTTGTGGTTACACACCGAAACCAATCGGTCCTCTTTACGAACTAACAAGAGAACCCTTGAGACGTTTTTCTGATGTGATCGACAAAGATCATTCATCGGTCGAAATTGTACCAATAGATGAAAGCAAAACAGCACAACATATCATTGATAAGATTGGCGAAATCTTAGTAGAGCATCCATCGGCAACCGTTGATGACATAGGCGTAATCTTCATCGATTATGGCGACTATGTGTTTGATACTGTTGATAAGCTCTATTTCAATGTTATGTCGAAATTCGGCTGGAAAGTAAACAAAGCATTCGAAACTCGCTCAAAAATTAAAGGCGAACTATTTGTTAGTAACAAGAACCACGTAAAAGGGTTAGAGTTTCCATTTGTAATTTGTGTTACTAAAAAAATCACACGTAGTTTAAGTTATCGAAATGCTCTATATATGATGCTTACAAGGTCATTCTTGAACAGTTACTTGTTGATTACAGAGGGATCAAATAGTGATTTGCTACCAATCCTTCAAACTGAACTCGATAAGATAAATGAGAGTGGGAAATTAACGATCAAAACTCCTAGCGAAGATGAAGTTAAGGAAATCAAAACAAAGATAACTTACAAAGATGTTGAAAAGCCGTTTTACGACTCTGTATATGAAATCTTTGATGAGTTCATGATCCCAGAAGACAACCGAGATGAGTTGTTTGCTACTGTTAGCCAAATGACTAACAAGCGTTTCAATGCTAAGAAAGTTCGAGAAATCATTAAATTCAGTATCAATTTGCACTTGGATTGGGACTAATCGTGAAAAACTACGAAATCCCAATAGGTGATGAATACCTAAGCCTCTTTTTTACTCCGATTCGGAGCAAAAAACACGTAATCAAGTTGCTTATGAATACGATTAAGTACGTGAACAATTCTTTTATGCTGAGAGGTGAAAGGAATGGACTAATCAATATCGTTGTTGATGATATGAACCGCTTTATTTTCACGTCTACAGACAAGGTTTTTTCTATCAGGTCTCCGTTTCACGTTAGAAAGAAAGATGATCAAATAAGCTTCTACACAGACGAGATAGCTCTAATCGACAGTTCGATAACATCTAGAGTGTTAGCTGCCATTAATGACGACAGATTCGACTCGCCAAATTCGTTGGACTTCCTTTATCTACTTGAAGAGGTTTTTGGTGAAGGAGAAGTTGATACTTTCTGGTCTCTAATGATGATGCTTTTGACATTCGAGGATGGTTATCTTCGGTTTGATCATGACCCTGAACATGAAGATGGAAGGATGCATCCTTTGACCCACTTAGACATTTGTTACTCAACAGCCTCAACATACAAAATTGGGACTTACACAAGGCCATGTCCTAATTTCTTAAGTAATTTACTAAATACAAAAACTGAATCTGCCTTCATCGAAAGTCGTTAGGTGAAATTTAACCCGTAATACAACATGGGGATTCACAACGAACAGGATGAGAATGAGTAAAAGGTCTAAGCTACTTTGGGGCAAAAATAAGCTATTCAGTTCTAAGTTACCCAATAATAAAACTAAAAAAGCGAGCCACTAGGGCTCGCTTTTTACTATTAGGTTTAGAAATCTATTACAGTAGTTCTACCGACTGCTGCGCAATCACGAACTCTTCGTTGGTTGGGATAACCATAGCAACAGCATCTAGCAATTCAGATTTTGCGATAACGCCAGCGTTACCAAAACGTGCGTCTTCGTTGCCTTTTTCGTCTTCAACAAAACCAAGCAGTTTTAGGTTGCGCAGAATTTCACGACGAATTGGCAGTGAGTTTTCACCAATACCACCAGTGAAGATAACCGCATCTAGCGTGCTTAGTGGGATCAGGTAAGAACCGATGTACTTAGCAACGCGGTAAGTGAAGACTTCAAATGCGAGCTTGGCACCTTCATGGCCATTTTCCATCGCTTCTAGAATGCCACGTGCATCTGAAGTTAAGCCAGAAACCCCTAAGAAGCCAGACTTCTTGTTTAGCGTTTCAAACACTTTCTCTGTCGTCCAACCTTTTTTGATCAGGAACTCAATCACGCCTGGGTCCAAGTCACCAGAGCGAGTGCCCATCATTAGGCCAGCCAGTGGTGTAAAGCCCATTGAGGTGTCAACTGAACGGCCATTTTCAATCGCACAGACTGACGCGCCATTACCTAGGTGAACCGAAATAAAGCTCGATTGCTCAACAGATTTGTTCAGCATTTTCGCCGCTTCACGACTTACGAAGTAATGACTAGTGCCGTGGAAACCGTATCGACGGATGCCGTACTCTTTATACAGTTCGTTAGAGATAGCGCCAGTAAATGCTTTTTGAGGCATTGTTTGATGGAACGCGGTATCAAATACAGCAAATTGAGGAAGGCTTGGAAACGCTTGCATTGCCGCTTCGATGCCTTTTGCGCCTGCCGGGTTGTGGAGCGGAGCTAGATCAGACAAGCTCTCAATTTCTGCTAGAACTTCTTTATTAATACGAACTGTAGAGGTGAACTTCTCACCGCCATGTACGATACGATGTCCCACGGCAACCAGATCATTAGTAAAACCGAGTGTTTCAATTAAGCCTACAATTCGGTTAATCGCGTGCTGGTGATGGTTGTCCGGTGCTGAAATCGGTTCTTCGGTTTTCTCACCGTTGTATTTCCAGCTAATTACCGCTTCAGGTAAACCAAAACACTCTCCTAAACCACTAACAATGGCTTCACCAGTATTAGAATCAATAACAGCGAATTTGAGAGAAGAACTACCTGAGTTGATAACCAGCACAAACGAATTTGACATGGGGGTATGTATCCTGTTGCAGACTGAACTATAGAAGCCGTGAACTTCATTGTTTGTATGATGTCATTATTCAATAAATTTTGAATCTTTCAACTTTCTTTTATAGACTCAACAAAACAAACAGTTTTTTCTTGATCTAACGCAATTCTCGTTTTTTTTTGAACCCAGAATTAAATCTACACGATCACAGTTATGACAATGGATTGAGTACATATGCATATGCTCAATCTCAACCACTTCTATAAATTCCATTAAAAAATAGTTGAATACTCAACTCAACGTATAAGAAAAACTTTGGTTACCTTCCAGCTCAGGTTAAAATTATAGTGTCTCATAAGATGCGGAGTAATTTATGAATATTGGCGCTGTTGCAAAGTTGACCGGGCTTTCCAGCAAATCTATCCGTTTGTACGAAGACAAGGGTATTATCAGCCCACCGAATCGTTCTGATGCTGGATATCGAGAATACAGCGAGAAGCATATTCAGGAACTGAATTTGGTTTCGCGAGCAAAAAATGCAGGCTTCTCTCTTGCCGAGTGTAAAGAGTTCGTTTTGTTAGCCCAAAACCCAAACCGAAAAAGTAGTGAGGTTAAGGCTCGGACATTGGAAAAGCTTGAAGAAATTAGTGTAAAGATCCGTGAGTTAAAGGAAATCGAGAAACAACTCAAGAGCTGGGTTTCTGCGTGCCCTGGTGATTCAGGTAGCCACTGCCCTATCATCGAAGACCTAACAAAATAAAGGCCTAGCAAAGCTAGACCTGTTTCTTCAATTGAGTTAATGGTAAGTGCACATGCGCTTACCATCCATTTCTATAATATTGAAAGGCGTTTCATAGATGGACTCCAGAACGTCACTTCGAATCACTTCTTCTACGGTTCCATTGGCAACAACCTTGCCCTTTTTCAATGCAATGATGATATCGGAATAACACGCGGCGAAGTTTATATCGTGAATCACAACCACAAGCGCTTTATTCAACTCGTGGGCTAACCGTTGCACGTTACGCATGATTTGCAACGAATGCTTAATATCTAAATTGTTTAATGGCTCATCGAGAAATACATAATCTGTATCTTGTGCGATCACCATGGCAATAAATGCCAATTGACGTTGGCCACCACTCAGCTCGTCTAAGTACTTATCTTGAATATCGGTTAAGTCTAGGTAGTCTATCGCTTTGGCAATGACCTGTTTGTCTTCTTCTGTAAGCTTACCCTGACTGTAAGGGAAACGACCAAATGCAATCATTTCTCTTACTGTAAAACGCATGGTGATGTTATTCGCTTGGCGAAGAACGGCTAAACGCTTAGCCAGCTCTTTTGTGTCCCACTCCGCCAGTTCCTTGCAGTCAATATGTACGCTACCACTATCCTTACTGACTAAGCGACTTGCCATAGATAGCAGTGTGCTCTTTCCGGCGCCATTTGGCCCGATAATGGAGGTGACTTTGCCTTTTTCAAACTCAGCACTTGCTGTATCAACAACAGCTGACTGCCCAAAAACTTTTGTAAGACCTTTTAATTTAATCATGGTAACACTATACAATCCGGTTGCGCAGCAGCATTGACAAGAAGTAGATGCCACCGACAAAGTTAATCACTACGCTCAGCGTGGTTGAAAAGCTAAATAGATTTTCAACGATCCATTGCCCACCCAATAAGGCAACAATTGAAATCAGCGAACAGCCAATCAATAACACTTTATGTTGATAGGTTTTGAATGCTTCCCGAGCTAAATTGGTTACTAGAAACCCAAAGAACATGATCGGCCCAATCAGTGCCGTTGAAATCGCGATGAGTATTGCAGAAAGCATCAATACCTGACGCGTCACTCGCTGGACATCTAACCCTAAACTGGTTGCGTTATCTCGGTCTAACCAAAATACATCGAGCTTGCGACGCAAGTGAAACAATGCCGCACTAACCAACAGCAACAACGGAGTACATAAATACACTAGCTCCACTTTAACGTTATTAAAGCTCGCGAACATGTTGTCTTGTACTGCCGCGAACTCATTTGGGTCCATCAACATGATAAAAAATGAGGATATATTGCTAAATAACTGCCCCAAAATCACACCAAGCAACAATAAAACCATTAAGTTTTGCCGTTCACCACGGAAGTAAAAGCTGTATAGCAAAAATGAAAAGCCTAACATCACCACCACTGACAGCGAGAAGTTGGTATAGGCATTCAACATAAATGCACTCAATCCACCAAATACCGCGACAACAACAACTTGGGTAAAGAGGTATAGCGAGTCAAACCCCATGATACTTGGCGTTAAAATACGGTTGTTGGTGATTGTCTGAAACGCAAGCGCAGACTGACCAATAGCAATACCCGCTAAAGCCATAGCCAATACTTTGGGTACGCGACGAGATAAGAAGTACTGGTAGTTATCAGCGTTCAAACCAATACCAATAAACAAGCCAGCAAATACGATGGCTGCGAGAGCTAATACGATTAATTTATGCTTATCCTGCACGACGTTGACCTCGCAAGATAAAGAAGATGAACACACTGCCACCGAAGATACTGATGATCATCGAAATAGGGATTTCATATGGGAAAATAATCACGCGCCCAATCAAATCACAGCCGAGTACGATCAATGCACCTAAAATTGCGGTAATTGGAATGTTTCGCCTTAGATTGTCACCGAAATAATGGCTGACTAAGTTAGGCACAATCAGCCCTAAAAATGGTAATTGACCAACAATCATCACAACACTGGCCGACATCACGGAGACCAGTAAAACACCAATAACCAATACCTGTTGATAGTTAAGCCCGAGGTTAACAGCAAAGCCCTTTCCAAGCCCGACCGCAGAGATTCGCGTCGCGAACATGTAGCTGAAAATCGCTACAGGTAACGCGATATAGAGTAGCTCGTAGTCACCTTGTAACAGGTTGGCAAAGTTCGCAACGGCCCACGCAGACACGTTTTGTACCGCATCATATTTGTAAGCTAAAAAGGTCGCTAAAGAATCAACGACACCGCCATAAATGATCCCGATTAATGGTACAAAAATCGCGTTTTTAAACTGGATACGATTAATAAACTGAATGAACAGTAAAGTGCCCGCCATCGCGACTAAAAAAATCAGCCAAAGCTGTTCACCGTCACCAAATAATACCAAGCTAAGCACATAGCCAAACATGGCACATTCGATCGTTCCTGAAGTAGAAGGCGCTGCAAAACGGTTTTGACTGATTTGTTGCATGATGAGGCCTGCAATACTGAGCCCTCCCCCTGCTAACAAAACAGCGACAAGTCTTGGAATACGACTGGTGATCATCAGGTGCCATGCATCTTCATCACCCGATAACAATGCCCCTAAATTTAAATCGCCTACCCCCACAAAAAGTGAAGATAGGCTCAATAAAATCAGGAGCAGCAATAACTTCTTCAAAGTTAACCTCTGCTTAAACCCTTCGAATTACATACTTAACGATGACTTCACATCATCAATCATCTGTTCAGTTGCACGCATACCGGCAATGGACAAGTACCATGCATTGATGTCTAGATAGGCCATGTGCTTGTTTTGGTATGCTTTCGTCGCTTTCACTAAATCATTTTCAAAGTCACGCTCTGTTGTGCTTTTGCCTTTATTGATCAGCTTGTCTTTATCGATGATCAATAGCGTGCTTGGATTTTTATCTTTGATGAATTCGTAAGAGATCAGATCACCGTGGCGACTCTCTTTTATGCCTTCCACCGTTTCTTTGAAACCAAAATCTTTGTAGATAGATGCAAAACGCGATTTAGCACCAAATGCTGTAATATTGCCACCAGCACTCATGACAGTTAACGCATCCACATTATTCGTTTGGTTGTATTCACGAATGGCCTTGAAATCCGCATCAACTTGCGCGATTTTCTGCTCTACATAGTCCTGCTTATCGAAGACCTTACCTAGATTACGCCACTGTTGCTGTGTGCTTGCCCAGTAACCTTGTTTGCTGTCTGCGGCATATACAATCGTTGGTGCAATTTCAGATAACTCATCGTATTTGCTTGCACCACGGGCACCGACAATAATGAGATCTGGCTTTTGCGTAAAAATGGTTTCGTAGTCAGGTTCAAACAAACTACCAGCCGAAACATAGTCACCTTTGCGGTACTCAGCTAAGTACTCTGGAAACATACTTACCGTAGAGATTGCTACTGGCTCCACACCAAATTCTTTTACGGTATCCAGCGCACCTAACCCGATAACCACAACACGCTTTGGTTGGGTCTCAACCGTCGTTGTTCCCTGTGCATGGGTTATTTCAATTTGCTCAGCCTGAGCACCGAATGACATCAGTCCGGTAACCAATGCAATTGCTGATAATTTCATATCTCGACTCCATTAATACAAACGCAATGCATTATCATTTAGATTTCTATTGGTGTCATCTGCTATTTACGTTCTTTACCTTTGTAGGACAAAGTGTGTGAAGTTTGTATTGCGAGTCGACGATCAAAAAAGCCACCTTGAATACAAGGTGGCCTACGTAGAAGTTTGCTCAGTGGGATTTAAAAGAAATCAATCGATGATCGGCCATTCGACTTTGGCTTATTCTTTTGTTTCGGCTGTTTTTTCTCTGCTTTTTTGCTCTGGGCGTTTTTCTTATCTGACTTTTGGCTCTGTTTAGGTTTTGGGGTTTCTAGGACTTCAACAGGTGGAGTGTCACAAACCACCACATAATACTCTTGATTGAATTCAAAGAAATCGCCATCGTACATCTTCCGGCGTTTACGTGTCTCCAGTTCCCCGTTAACCGCAACATAACCTTCTGAGATGAGGTGTTTCGCTTCACCACCACCGCCAACTAAATTAGCAATTTTAAAGACTTTATAGAGCTCTATAGGCTGAGATGAAACTTCGATACCAATCGCTTCAATTTCAATCTCTTCTGCTTGTTCTGCCTGATGATCTTGGCTCATACATTGCCCCAATTGAAAAAACACGAGTCTAGCGGTTATCTTAGTAAAAATATAGCGCTTCTTACCTACACCTGACCTGTAGCTCTGCTACGCACATAATTTTTTCATAAAATTCAACGACACTTAATTTAAGCCAAACAACAGCTAGATCACTGACCCCGCCTTAAATCAAGCACCTTAAGCTGACAAGCAATTGACGCATATGACACTTTCATGACGATTTTTCCTTTAAGGAAACAACGCTTTTCCACCTTTTCCGTCAGCTTTGACCTACATTACTCTCCTAACGGAGTTGGTACACAAGGACCTTTGGTTAATAACAACGAGAATATGGTCATGTCATTTACAAAAACACTTATTATCGATACTCAGCCCATCATGCGTGAAGCGCTTGAACAGATTGTTTACGATTCTCTGCCACAAGCTCAAGTCTTTCAGGCTAACTCAGCAACTTTTGGTGTTCAGCTGATCCGCAACCACGATATTAAGTTGGTGATACTTGATGTTGATTTAGATAACTCTGATGGCTTCGAATTTGTACGTAGAGCACGTGCCCATGGTTACCAAGGTAAGATTTTGTTTATTTCTGGTAGCAAGCATCCAATGTATTCAGATACCGCTTATAAACTTGGTGCAAATGGTTATGTGGCTAAAACCGAATCTGCACTGGTGTTAAAAGAGGCGATCATCAGCGTTGCCAGAGGCTACTCTGTCTTTAAACATGAGCAACACAAAACACGCCGAAATATCGCACTTTCCAACCGAGAAACGGTTGTGTTTAATTATTTGATGAAGGGCTACACAAACAAGAAGATTTCAGAGCTTTTATCACTGAGCTCTAAAACCATCAGTACTTATAAGTCACGCATTCTCGACAAATACAATGTGGGCTCAATTGTTGAACTTATGCATCTTCAGGATCATGTAGTTTGTGGGGCTCAAACAGATGATGCGTCAACTTCTTAACCAACAGTTGGTGTAGCGGGTTCCCTCTATTGGCCAATTTATAATTGGCCACAATAGACAGCCGACAGTTTCGCTGCACTGACTCTGGAAGTTCTTCCCCAACGAGATTGTCGGGTAAATAATGTGAATAAGGAAATAGCGTTGCACAACCCAGTTTTTCAATTGTCTTAAACAAACAACTGGTGCTATCGACCGTCGCTATTTTCTTAATATCATACCCTGCTGCGACCAATGCTTGCTTGGTGACTGCCTTGTTATTCAACCACCCTTTCATTTCCATTAAAACAAAGGGCAACTTCAACTTTTCTTCCAGACTCAGGTCACCTAAAGAAGCCGGTGTAACGATCACACCCCGGTAAGCACTGAGTGGTTGTTGATAGATGGTTTTGGTCTGCGCTTCATTAAAATAGTGAATACCGACATCAATTCGGTCTTCAAGAATGTACTTAGCCGTTAGATCATGCCATGAGGTGAGCTTAATCGGTGCATTGGGAAATGTATTAAGCAGATCAATTAAAATCTGGTCTCCTAATATACATTGAGCAATATCCGGTAGTGCAATGACAATTTCTTTCTTATGACTCTTTGGATCAAACGCTTCTCGAGTTAATGCAGTATCAATCAATTGCATCCCTTCCGAGATTTTAGGTAGCAATTGTAGTGTATATTCAGTGGGCTCAAATTCATGCGCTCCGCGAACAAAGAGTGGGTCCCCTAACTGTTCACGAAGTTTCGCTAATTGCTTACTTACTGCACTTTCCGTTTTACCAAGTGATTTTGCCACTGGCTTTAAGTGACGATACTGATCAAGAAGTGTTAGCACCTTTAAGAGGTTCAAATCCAATTGAGATTTCATTGCTGCTCCGCGCCCTAAATTAACAGCCAACGTGTTGTCATCATGCGAGTTTACGAGATAAACCGCGAGCTTGCCCTTTGGAAAAACAATTATTGATTGCAGTCTCACAATCGGTGTGTTTTCCGTTTATTAATTGGGACGGACGTAGAGAGTAAACAGATCGTCAGCGTAGCTTAAAGATCTTTTAGCCAGTGAACCTCAACTATCTTAAACCTCTGCTAAGGTTTCGGTGGCCTTAGCCAGCTCAAGAATGGATTTGACTTTGTATTTTTCCAAAATGCGCATTTTATAGGTGCTGATGGTTTTTGCGCTCAAATTCAAGATGTTCGCAATTTCCTTGTTAGACGTGCCATCAAGCAAGTAGTTTAACACCATCGTTTCTCGGTGAGATAATTTCACTTCCGGGCTGACCCCTTTCTGAGCCCCAGCGAATTTAAAGAAAGAATAACCATTGAGTACCCCTTCAATGGCATCCCCAATCAATCCCATATCTTCAGATTTACTGATGTAGGCATCGGCACCAAGGCGGAAAGCGGTCTCACTGTACATTCGAGATTCATTAGCAGATAAGAACAATGTCTTACCAAGATAACCTTGTGCTTTGGCTCGACGTAAAAATTCAAAGCCATCAGAACTTGTCAATTTAACATCCAATACCATCAAATCGATATGATGCTCACGAAGTATCTTCATGCCCTCATTGATGTCAGTAGCGGTGTAAACCGAGCCAATTCGTTTTCTATTGTTCAATAAGGTTGCTATCGCAGAGCAAACTAGAGGATGGTCATCTAAAATCAAACATGCATACGATCTAAACTGCATTTATTACTCTCTTATTATGCGTCCATCTTTAAAAATTCATCCAATGGCATTGGCATTCCCGTCAAACTTCCCTGGCATAGCCCAACGCCTACACGCTTGAGGTAATCCCAAGTGGCTTGATCTTCTACACCTTCTGCTACGATTCTAAGGTTCATGCTTTTCGCTAAACCACAGATCATTTCGACAATGGATTGAGTTCGAATATCGTAGGTACAGGTCGTTACAAACTCTTTATCAATTTTGATTTCAGTAAAAGGCAGCTGTGATAACTTCAATAACGACGAATACCCCGTACCAAAATCATCTAAAGAGAGACCAATCCCATTCATTCTTATGCGAGCCAACTGCTCTAGCATTGTCGGGGAGAGTTCTGTCACTTCATGCTCTGTCAGCTCAATAATGATGTGGCTCGGCGGTACACCGTGATGACGGCATTGTTGCAATATTGTATCGGCGAAATTTTCTGTCTCGATGTTTGTCTGCGTGGCATTGACTGAAAAGATGCAGCTTCCAGACGTTTGCGCCGCAGCGATGACGGTTTGTTCTAAAACGCAATCAAATAAAGAATTTTGAAGCCCATACTGAAAAACCAAAGGCATGAAGTGTGCTGGGCCAATAATGCCGTATTTAGGATGCTGCCAACGCACTAACACTTCACAGCCTTTCAACTTCATTGAGTTGAAACTAAATTTTGGTTGGTAGTAGTTGACCAGCTCTCTGTTTTGAATCGCAGAGATAAGATCTTGCTCTGTGATATCTAAAGGCTGAGCAATACAATTCTTTGGACGCTCAGTTCTATTAATCTCAGTAAGCAAATTAAACAACGCATCTCTCGTTGCTGGCTTTTCCAATGCCGTGACAAAAGAAAAGTCCATTAATTTACACATGGTGCTTGCGGTTTTTAAGACACCATCATCCATCCCACTTAATATACAAATTGCCGCATTGTACCCAGTGAGATTTAGCTTTTTCAGAAAATGCAGGCCATCCATATGTGGCATGCTTAAATCACATATCAACAAATCAAACTGTTGTTGTGCACACAGTGATAGTGCTTCTTGCCCAGAACCGGCCAAGGTGGCATTTTCAATACCACACGCTTTTAATTGCAACAAAGTTCCATGTTGCTGAAGCGGACTATCATCGAGTATTAAAACCTTAGATGTAAGTTTCATTGTTTGTTAACCAACGTGTTGTTTCTTCTATGGTTGCTTCGATCATTTCGACCACGGTGTCCAAAGCTCCCTGGACGTTGGTTTCTCCTGCACGGATCATTTTTTCTAACTGTCCTGCATGTGCAGCCAGTTCACTTAAACCGACCGATGCCGCTCCACCTTTAATGCGGTGTGCGATCTCACCTTTATCTTCAATAGACGCCGCCGAAGATTTCAGATTCTGAGTGTCTTCGGCCATTGTGTGAAGAAAGATTTGACCTAACTGAAGCGCGTCTGATTTTTGATAATTTTCAAGCCAAAATGTGTTCGTTTCTTTGGCTAAACTTTCTTCAGATGCGACGTCTTCAGCAACAATCTCTAATTCTTCTTTGAGTAAATCGTTAAGTTGCTTAATTCCATACGGTTTATACAAAATATCATCGAACTTAACGTCATGGTTTTCTAAAGAACGAACTCTAGAATCTTCGGCCGTACAACCAAATATTTTCTTGTGATTAAATTGCGGAATAAGGCTTCTAACTTTGCTCGTAAGTTCGTAGCCATCCATATTTGGCATATGACCATCAGTAATCAGTAGATCGTATTTTTCATAATGACTTTGAAGCGCTAAGAAAGCTTCCAAGCCATCTGAAACGATGTCTGCGGTGACACCCATTTCTTCAAGTTGCCCTTTGATCAACATCTGGTTAATTGGGTTATCCTCTGCAACCAGAATGTGTCCTCGTAGCTGACATGTATCACTTTCTTGAACAACATCACCGTCATTCAATCGTTGCAAGCACTCATACAATAGGTCAGGGAAAAGTGGCGAATTTGATATCTCGGCAATGTTGTCCGAAATACGTAGAAACTCTCGCAGCTGCCTAGTAATGAAAATTGTAAAATCACTATCAGATTCAAGAGACAACATGTTCTCAGTCACTTTAACCGTCTTACGGCTCTCTTCTGTGACACCGTTTTGATTCCAAAGTGTAATCCAGCGTTTCACCTCATGACTCACATCGTGAGTACAAATATCAAGATGAGGAAAATCATTGTTATATCGTTCAAGCACTTTGTGCGGAAGCGTAAACATGACTTTTGTCCCTAGGCCTTTAATGCTGGATATATCAAACTCTCCCCCCATGAGTTTGACCAAATCACGTACTATAGTTAAACCTAGGCCAGTACCTCCAAATTTGCGAGCCGTTGTATTGTCTGCTTGCATAAATGGCTGGAACACACGTTCACACTCATCCGTCGTCATTCCTTTGCCTGTATCTGTAACAGACAGCGCCAATGATTCTTCGTTCACACTCAGCTCAACCGTAACCTCACCTTTTGACGTAAACTTAACCGCATTTGACAAAAGATTGTTAACGATTTGCCCATAACGAAGCGCATCGAATTCGATCACCTTAATTTCACTGGGTACCCACTTAAAATCAAACGATAAGTTCTTCTCAAGTGCAGCCGCTTGATGAATTCGTAACAGCTCTCCGGTGGAGCGCACGATTCGACAAGGTTGCGGATCAAGCCTTAACTGCTTCGCCTCAAGCTTAGAAAAATCAAGAATATCATTAACCAGCAATTGCAGGTTTTTCGTCGATGTGGTGAGGTTTCTTAAAATAAGAGAGTGTTCTTCGCCTTTGATCTGCATGGTCAGCATTTCAAGCAGTCCACTCATGCCTGCGATAGGCGTTCTAAGTTCATGACTCATTGTGGCGAGGAAACGTTCACGTGACTGAACAGCTTTATGAGCGACATCATTAGCCTGACGTAACTCTCGCTCTTGCAGTTTTTGTTGCGTGACATCATTAACAACGGTCAACACCAAGCGCTTCATGCCCGGGCCATTCAGTACGCGTTTTCGGTAGTAATCTATCGTTTGGAAACTCGCCGCACAGCCTTTAATGTCAATATTTCGGTGGATCACGCTGCCAAAGTTCAGCACTTCGTCGAGCTCTTTGCTATCACTAATGATTGCGGTGCCATCACCGTTCTCAAGCGACATATCGCACTTGTTACAACGACCTTGTTTGTATTCAATACAGTTGTTCAAGAGCAACTGATGGCTCTCATTATGGATAAAGATCTTGCTTGGCAGCGTATTAATAACATTCTGCAAAAACTTAAGCTCATCTTTCGAATGCTTAATATCACGCTCTTTGAGCCTAACTTGTAATTTTAGGTTCTTTAACCAGAGATAGATGATGAAACTCAGTACAACAACAACAAGAACTGCAACCCCAAATAAAGCGAAAACCTGCCACTTTTCATAACCATAAACAATATTAAATTGGTTGTAGCCATTTTTGATCTTACGGATTTCACTGTTATCAATGGTGTTCAACATGCCATTAAGTACATCTTTCAGTACTGGGCGTTTTTTGGAAATACCGAGGGAAGTGTTTAAGACTTTAAAGTCATTTCTATTAATCACGTATTTATCGTTGTAGTACTGAGCAAGCATTACTTCAACGATGTCATCTCGAATATAAGCGTGACGGACTTTGCCTTTGTCTAAATCGGAGAGCAGGGTTTGAATGCTGCTATACACCTCAATATTTGGCCCAAACACGAGGTTCTTAAATAAGGCTTGTCCTGAGCTCTGAGAAAATAGCACCCCTTCTTTATTCGTTGATTCTGGCGGCGTGATCACCGGCTGTACGCTCACGTACTTTAACCGCATAAAAGGCTGTGTGAGATCAACAACATCCTGATAGCCTGATTGCTTTAATGCGATCGGCAATATGTCGATTCGATCTTCTTGCAACATTTTTCGAAGGGTATCCCCTTCTTTCATTTTTACGTAAGTAAATTTAAGCCCGGAACGTGCTTGCAGAAGACGGATAATGTCATAAAGGTAACCAGAAAGTTCTCCCTCACTGGTTCTAAACAGAAGTGGGTAAGAGTCTTCACTAAAAGAAAAACGGACAGGTTTTTCATCAAGCTTACGTTCTCTAAATTTGATGTTAACCAAGTCACTCTGATGATAAATATTCTGCGACTTAATCGACTCGCGATTTAAGTTCTTTTCTTCTCTATCAATAATTTTATTGATGATGCTAATTAAAATTTGATGGTCTGGTTTCGCCATAATGGCGACTTTTTCGGTATCGAGCCAACCGGGCGTTTTAACCTGTCCAACCAAAGTGTTCTTATCATTTAGGTGTTGCATCACCGAGATATAGTCTGCAACGAGTGCATCCGCCTCACCTTCGTCAACAAGATGAACAGATTCGGCAAAACTATCCGTATGAATAATGTCGGTAATACCGCGTTTGGTGAGGCTTTGACAGTAAATGGAGTTAGCAATACACGCCCAAGTCACTTTTTCTGGTGCCATATACGGCATATGACTTTTACGATACCAAATCGCTAGGCTTCCTTGGTATAACGGTTTGCTGAAAATGAATTCTTTTTCTCGTTGAACGGTTTGACTAAACCCAAGACCCAGATCAGAGTCACCCTCACGTATCGATCGGAATACTTCAGCAATACTAGAGTAGGAATTGATTTTAATGGTAAAGCCGGCTTCACGAGCAATACCTTGTAAATAATCGGCATTGATTTGCTGAGACTGATCGATTGACGCCGTCTGCAGACCATCATCAGAAATTCGAGCTAAAACAGCAACATTAATAACATTGTGCTCTTTCAAATAAAGCTTCTCTTTCGGGCTAAGAACATAGCTTTGCGCGAAGCATGGAAGCGTTATAAATAAGCATATTATTGAAAGAACGAGTTTATTCAGCACAATGATTTATCAATTTCAGTAATGTGCAGCGCAGCTTAGTGCGGTCAATGACATTGTCAATTCGTTCTATGGCATGAAATAAATCTTATCCTATTGTTTTTTAATGACTTTATTTTTGTCGGTCAGTTTATTCTTACATCAATATCATCCTTTACAGACAAGAGATTGGAGAAAGCCACAAAAAAGGCTTACTGAAAAACAGTAAGCCTTTGTTATCCATAATTATTGCGTAACCATCTGGCTAATGCGCTTCGCTCGCTCTTCCTGAGTTTCACTAGATGGCGTCGGTACCGCTAAACCTTTTTGTACCGCTGGGCGTTTCGCTATCTCATCTAACCAGCGTTGAAGGTTATCAAGCCCTTCGATATTGATACCACTCCATTCGTAAATACGAACCCAAGGCCATGTCGCAATATCGGCTATCGAATATTCATCGCCTGCTAAGTATTTTGACTTTCCAAGTTGCTTATCCATCACTTCAAAAAGGCGACGACCTTCATTTTGGTATCGGTCGATAGCAGGTTGAATTTTTTCAGGGAAGTAACGATAAAATACATTCGCTTGACCCATCATCGGCCCTACCCCACCCATTTGGAACATTAACCACTGAATGACTTTTGAACGTGCTTTCTCATCAGTTGGTAAGAACTTGCCTGTTTTCTCAGCTAGGTACAACAAAATAGCACCTGATTCAAACACGATGAAATCATCGTTATCTTTATCGATGATGGCTGGAATGCGGCCATTCGGGTTAATGGCCGTAAATTCAGGCCCTTTCTGGATATTGGTCGAAATATCTAGTGCATTGACATTATAGTCTAATCCCATCTCTTCAAGTGCGATTGAGATCTTGTGTCCATTTGGTGTTGCTGCGGTGTACAGTTCAATCATGCTTCACCCCTTATTGAAATGCAGGACGGGTTGAAACCACATCAAACCAGCGACGAATATTTGGATATTGCCCTAAAACATCAAGTTCCAAACCATTTTGTGCAAAGCCCACAAAGATGAAAGCCGTGATGTCTACGATAGTGAATTGCTCAGAAGCAACGTATTCACTTGCAGCCAAACGAGCATCCAATTGCGGCAAAAATGCGGCTACACGTTCTTTTGATTCTGCACCCCATTCGTATACACAAGTCTCACGGTCATCATAGATTGCAGTTAAGTTACGGAAAGCTTGGAATCCAGTATATAGACCTTGGAACTCTACAACACGATGCCACATTTCAACTTGCGCTTTTTCTTTTGCATCTCGACCAAACAATGCGTTGTTGTTTGCTGAGCTCTCATCAAAGTAGCGACAAATTGCCACACTTTCACAAATCGTCGTGCCATCATCCAATTCTAATAATGGAACGCGACCATTAACAGCTTTTGCCTTGAACTCTTCTTTCAGGTTGTCACCACCCTGAACATTGATTTCTTCTCTTGGTACTTCAATGCCTAGCTCTTTTAGAAAGATTGATACACGACGGCAGCTCGGTGTCATTGCAGTTTCATAAATTTTCATTCTCGGTTCCTTTTACTCTTTTTCTGAACGATCGTTTAGTTTAGAATAAAGAATATCTAACCGATCAGTCAAGAACTTTTTAAGGAATGATCTTAATGGCACGTAAAAGCAAATTTGATAGGACTGAAAAATTGCATGAAGCGATGGAGCTATTTTGGCGCAAAGGGTACGCCAATACTGCCATCTCTGACTTAGTGGATGAACTTCAGATCAACCGTTTTAGCCTCTACAACACCTATGGTGATAAGCAACAACTCTACTACGAAGCACTCAATACTTACTTAAAACAAATACAGGTGCCCAGTATCAAAGCGCTGGAACAAGAAAATGCAAACATTGATGAACTGAAGACATTTTTACTCGACTTCGCAGCAATTCAGCGCGAACGTCACTGTGGTTGTTTTATGCAAAATGCATTAGTAGAACATGCTGGTGAAGATGAGGTGGTGTTAAAAGCCGGCCATGGTTTATTTAACCATTTACTTGAAGTCATTACTCGTGCACTTAAAAATGCCCAAGACGATCAAAAACTGATTCACCATATTCCAGCCGCACAACTGGCCGCTTTGGTATTGAGCCACATGCAAGGAATGCGTGTCCTTGGTAAAGCGTTTAGATACGAAGAAATCGATACAGCCACCACTGGCTTATTAAGCCTGTTAGAGCCGATCAAATCATGATCGTACCTATCGTAAAACGTCTAAAGCGAGAGCAGGACTTAAAGCAGGCAATCCAAGCATTAGTCACTGAGCATCAAATCAAAGCAGGCAGCATCGCCTCATGCGTAGGCTGCTTATCAAGTATCCATATTCGCCTTGCAGGTGCTGAATCAACACTGTTACTTACTCAACCTTTTGAGATCGTTTCACTTATGGGCACGCTAACGCCCAAACACCAGCACCTACATATTGCGGTGTCTGATCGTGATGGGAAAGTCTGGGGAGGCCACCTGCTGGAAGGTAGCCTTGTCGACACAACTGCGGAACTTATTATTCACCACTACCCCAAACTCTCTTTATCACGTGAACAAGATGACACAACAGGGTATACAGAATTGGTTGTAGATTCGAATCAATAATAACCACAGTGATTACTTTGTAGCTCATTGCTGTTAAGAAATGTCGAAACTATCAACTAACAAACATTTTGCCCTAGTAGTTAATTACCAATTCATGTTAAACATGTACTACTCAACAAGTTCTTAAACAAATGGGTTAACGGATTAACATTGTCCGTATCAACGAGCCACTATTAGACCAAATGCATAAAATGGCCGTGATATACACCGAATTTAACGATAACTTCTGCGTTTTCAAAAACCTAAATAGGATCGCAGAATTAGTTAAAAAGAGTGATTACAGTATATAGCCACGGAATTGGCTTGCCATGAGATGTAATGGGTTAGGTTTTATACAATGTCAGAAAGTTACAAATTAGTTCGTTCGAATTTTGATTTGCCACCTCTCGCAGACTCTACTGTAATAAGCCCCCAACACAATATACCGTCCATCGTTCACTTTCCTGCTGAAGCACAAGAAATTGCTGAGCTAAAACGAGAGTATCTGTCCGATATGTTCGACGTTTTTAGCGACGGCCTATTTTACATGTCGGAACAAGAACAGTTTCATTTATACAATCCAAACTTTTACAACAAATTTGGTATTGAGAACAATGAAATCTCCCTAAAGACTTGGATGTCTCTTATTCATCCTACCGATCGACTTAGCCTACATAAAAGGCTAAAAGAGCTTCGTTATATAGAAGAAAAGAAGATATCCACGCAATACCGAGTATTACGCTCAGACGGTCAATATTCTTGGATTGAAGGTACCGTTATCGTTAAAAATAAAGACGGAAAGCGCTATTTTATAGGCTGTCATCGCGATATCTCCCAAGAAAAGTTGATGGAAAACTGTGCTAAACGTGCCGTTTTCAGAGACAACACCTCAGGCCTTGCCAACACAAATCAGCTAACCATTGATCTTGAAGCCCTTCGACATAAAAATACCGTTAACTATTCCATCATTTATATTCAAATTGATGATATTAAGTCATATCTAAACTTGTATGGTCCACAGATCCTCAAAGACTTGATCTCACACTTAGTCACTTCGCTCAAAGATCTTCCAGAAGACTTTATTGGTATCTATCGCGTTCACTCTGACGATTTTGTCGTGCTATTGCGTGGTTATAACGATCAATTTCAATTGGAAAACTTAGGCAAACGTATTCTCAAAGGCTACCACCGCTCACTTGATGAAAATGGTTATCTCTATGGGACAGAAATTAATATTGGAATATACCCAGATATTGATATCTACAATACAGCCGAGGAACTCGTCAAAATTGCATCACGCACCTGTCAGTTTGCCGGATCCAATGAAACCAGACGAATTAGCGTGTATGGTGGACACACCAAAGATAAAGTTGATCGTCATTTCTACATCGAACAAGAATTAAAGCGTGCGATTACCACTAATACCCTTAGCCTCAAGTTCCAACCAATTATCTGTACCAAAGAAAATCGCGTCTCTAGCTTTGAAGCCTTAGTAAGGTGGAAAAGTGCACAAATTGGTGAGATTTATCCTGATGAATTTATCTCAGTTGCAGAGAAGAAGGGGCTTATTATCGAGCTAGGTTACTCAGTTTTTGCCAAAGCATGTAAGTTTATTAAGCTGTATCAGAAGCATCACGAAAGTGATGTAAAGGTAAATGTAAACGTCTCGGTACTCCAACTGCTCAACAGCCAGTTTCCAGATACAGTCAAGCAAATGGCACATGATGCAGGTGTGGAACCCCATAAAATCGTGCTAGAACTCACGGAAACTATGATTCTCGATGGAAACAAAAGTGCTGCCAGCCAACTACAAAAATTGAGTGAGTATGGATTTCAACTATCTTTGGATGATTTTGGTTCGGGTTATAGCTCGTTAAACAGCTTTTTTGACCTCCCACTCAACCAAATCAAGATAGACAAGTCGATTGCATGGCGTTCGCTCAACAATCCAGCAACGACTGAGTACGTGAAATTTATCATTCAGTTATGCCAAAACAATAACGTCGACATTGTTGTAGAAGGAATAGAAAGCGCTGAAATGCAAAGAAAATTCATTGCTCTCGGTGCCTCTTACTTGCAAGGGTACTGGTTTTCCAAGCCATTATCTTACGCCAGTGCCAGTCGTTATACCCACATTTGATACCATCAAAGCCTATCTTTTGTATCATTTTTGAGAAACAGCAAATAACTAATACTTAAGCATTGACATATTTGCGAATCAAATCAAAAATCTGCCACTTCTAATAAAAAATAAACAGTTAAAGTTCATCCCAGAGTGCTAGTTCAGTATAGCAACCCTACATGTGATTGGATTTCACATGCTACCACTCTCGAACACGGAGCAAGCTGTCATATTCCTGGTCTATTCGTCTTGGAGAAACGTATGCTTTGCTACCTGAAAAAAATGGGTCAACACTTATTATCGTCTAGTTTGTCAGTATTTCTGGTAACTGGAATGCTGCTACCAACACCTTCGTATGCCAAGGTATCACCTGAGCTTTGGTTTACCCCATCCGATATCCAACTACCAAAACAAACTCATGTTGGTCTGCTGGATAATGGGTTACGTTATGTCATTTTACCAACCAGTAAAACATCTCCGGATGTGGCTATTCGCATTCGAGTGGGCTCAGGAGTGAGTCAAGATACTGAGTCTGGCTTAGTGGCAAGTTATACCGCAATGAAAACCATTTCTGGTACACAGTGGTACGCAAATGCTCTGTTCAGTCAAACGGTATTCGCAAAAGATTTATCACAGCCAACTCAAATGGTGCTCGCCAGTGAATTACGAAACTTCTCTGATAAGCTCATGCACTTCAACGCAGCACCACGTACTGTCGACAGTGATAAGTTACTGTATGAAGAAACCAAAATGCATTTTACGCACTTTAATCAGACAGCACAAAATAATGCCTACTATGGCCTTGAAGCTGAAGAGCTTAACGAGGTGGTAAGCCCGAGTGAAAAAGCTATTCAGGCACTTTTCAGCAATGAGATTAATCAGTTTCATAAAGCGAATTACTTTCCTGCAAATACCACGGTTGTGATCACTGGTAATGTACGTATTCGAGAAAGCATTAAAGCCATTGAAAGTGCATTTGGCCGTTGGAACAACTCGGCTAAAGCGGTTACATTGATCAAACCTCAAGCTTACTTGATTGATGGCAATGCACAATCGGACTCTGACACCAATGAGTTTTCCATCAGTACATTAACTTCCGTGAATTTTGTACAAGATAGTAAGTTTTATCGCCGAAACTTGTTATTAAAACAAATTGCAAACGTCGCTTTAGAGCAGCGCCTTCAACTAGCTTTGAGTACTATTGCTCCGAATGCCAGCGTAAACGTTGAGTCAACAGTATTATTTAATGATAACGTTTGGTCGAGAGTACGAGTTCAATACAACAATGAAGATATGGTGCAACTAAAACAAGCCGTTGAGCATGAGATAAAACGCGTTATCTCGGCAGGTTTGAGCCAATCAGAGTTCGAACAAGCGCTCAGCCAAATCCGCGAGACACTCAAAGCACAAGCCAACTCAAATGCTGAAGGTTACGCAGGAAAACAAGCAGACATTTTGGTTAACGATATCAACTCAGGCCTTGTCTATCAGACACCATCTCACTTACTGGAGCTGATCGACTTTCATGCCGCTCACTTAAACGAGTATGACGTCGTCAAATCATTTGAAGAGATGTGGGCTCAGAATAAAGCCGTATTCTTAATGACAAGCAAATAACAAAAAACCGCCCTATGGCGGTTTTTCTTTAAAATGCAGATAAAGCAACGAGTTCTTGTGTGTAGGAATGTTTAGGAGAAGCAAAGAGGGTTCGCGTTTTTCCTTGCTCTATAATCTCTCCATGCTTCATTACGATGGTATAGTGACATAAAGAACGCACAACATTGAGATCGTGACTAATAAACAAATACGTCAGGCCAAATTTCTCTTGTAAGCTCTTCAACAACTCCAAAACCTGAGCCTGCACCGTTCTGTCTAACGATGACGTGGGCTCATCAAGTAAAATGAATTCAGGCTTCAATATCAACGCTCGTGCAATTGCGATGCGCTGACGTTGGCCACCAGAGAACTCATTTGGGAATCGATGCCGAGTTTCTATATCTAAGTCGACTTCCTTCATCACAGCACAAATCATTTCATCAATGATTTGCTCGTCAAATGTATGGTGCACCCTTAACCCTTCACCGATCACTTGGGCAACGGACATTCGTGGGTTAAGTGCAGAAAACGGGTCCTGAAATACAACCTGCATTTTGCTTCGATAAGGCAGCATTGAGTGACGATCTAATCCCTGAATCTCTTGTCCTTGGTAGCTGATAGAGCCTTCTGAGTTCACCAAACGTAAAATCGCCATGCCTGTCGTCGACTTACCGGATCCACTCTCTCCAACCAAACCAATGGAGTGCCCTTTCTTCAGATCGAACTTCATGTCCGTCACCGCTTTTACATAGGATAACGTACGCTTAAACAGTCCTCCCGTTATGGGGAACCATACCCTCAGTTGATCAACGGTGAGTAAGGATTGCGAATCACCCAGAACCGCGACAGGTTCTCCTTTAGGATCCGAATCGATGAGCTCTCGGGTATAGGGATGTTTCGGTGCAGAAAACACCGCTTTACATTCTCCTGCTTCAACCAGCTCACCTTGCTGCATGACGGCGACCCTATCAGCAATGCGCCTAACAATACTCAAATCATGCGTAATAAACAGCATCGCCATGCCCAATTCTTGCTGTAAGGTTTTTAGCAAATCCAGAATTTGGGCTTGAACAGAGACATCAAGTGCCGTTGTCGGCTCATCAGCGATAAGGAGTTCAGGTTCATTAATTAATGCCATCGCAATCATCACTCGTTGTCTTTCGCCACCAGATAACTCATGAGGATAGGCATTTATTTTAATATCGGGGTGTCGTATCCCAACTTTCGCAAGCCAATCTATCGCCAATGCTTCTGCTTGACGAGTTCGCATACCTCGATGGATCGATAGCGTTTCAACGAGTTGTTTGCCAATTTTATGCAGCGGATTGAGCGATACCATGGGCTCTTGAAAAATCATCCCGATTCGGCCACCACGAATGCCTCTCAGTTGACGTTCAGAGCAACTGAAAATATCAAGATCATCAAACTGGATCTTACCTTCCAAGTAATGAGCCGAACCTTTAGGAAGCAATTTTAGAATCGCATTCGCGGTAACAGATTTACCTGAACCACTCTCCCCTACCAGTGCTAGCGTTTCGCCCTTGCTAATGGAAAGTGACACATTCTTTGTTACGGTTTCAACTGCATTTTCTCGGCCAAAGCCAATAGAAAGGTTTTCAATAGATAAGATTGGTTCACTCATGGCTACCTTCCTTGATGGTGTGGGTCAAAGGCATCGCGCACCGCTTCACCAATAAATACTAATAGAGTCAGCATCATTGAAAGAATCAGGAACGCAGAAATCCCGAGCCAAGGTGCTTGCAGATTGGCCTTACCTTGTGCAAGGAGCTCTCCTAAAGACGGAGAACCAGCAGGAAGCCCAAAGCCTAAGAAATCGAGAGATGTCAACGTGGTTACAGAGCCGGAGAGAATAAATGGCATCATCGTCAGTGACGCAACCATGGCATTGGGCAACATATGTCGCAGCATTATGCGATTATCGGAGACGCCCATCGCCTGCGCTGCACGAACATAATCAAAGTTACGGCAACGTAAGAACTCTGCCCGAACAATTCCGACTAAGCTCATCCAACTAAATAACACCATAATACCGAGCAACCACCAGAAATTTGGCTCAACAAAACTGGATAAAATGATGAGTAAGAATAACGTTGGCATGCCTGACCAAACTTCGATAAAACGCTGGCCCAATAAGTCTAACCAACCACCGTAATACCCTTGTGTTGCCCCCACTATTACGCCAATCACGCTCGATATGATGGTCAGAACAAACCCAAACAAAACCGATATACGAAACCCGTAGATCACCCGAGCAAGCACATCTCGCCCTTTATCATCAGTTCCTAGCCAATTGACATTATCCGGTGCAGAAGGCACCGCTGAGGTAATATTGAAGTTAATCGTGTCGTAACTAAAAGGAACCAGAGGCCAGACAATATATCCATTCTCTTCGATTAACTCGATCACAAAAGGGTCGGTGTAATCCGCTTCTGTTTCAAATTCACCGCCAAATTCTGTCTCTGCATATTCGTGAAAAATTGGGAAATACCATTGCTGGTCAAATTCGATTAGTAGCGGCTTGTCATTGGCAATAAACTCAGCAAATAGGCTGACAACGAATAATAATGAGAAAACCCACAGAGAATACAAACCACGTTTATTGGCTTTAAATCGATGCCATCGTGCTTCGTTTAATGGATTACGTCTGACGTTTTTTTTATGCCACATCATCTCGCCTCAAAATCAATTCGCGGATCGACCCAGGTGTATGTGAGATCCGAAATAATGCTCAAAATTAGACCCAGCAAAGTCATGATATACAAAGAACTGAATACCACCGGATAATCACGCTGAATGGTGGACTCAAACCCAAGCAAGCCAATACCTTCTAGAGAAAACATGACTTCAATGAGCATTGAACCCGTAAAGAAGATGCTAATAAACGCACTTGGAAAACCAGCGATAATGATCAACATGGCATTACGAAACACATGCTTATACAAGATGTTGCGCTCATCAAGCCCCTTTGCCCTTGCCGTTACAACATATTGTTTATTTATTTCATCAAGGAATGAGTTTTTCGTCAGCATACTTAACGTCGCAAAGCCACCAATTACCATCGCACAAATAGGTAAGGCTAAATGCCAAAAGTAATCAAGGATCTGTTGATACCAAGTGAGCTGTTCAAAATTGGAAGAAACTAAACCGCGCAGCGGAAACCAACTGAAGTAGTTACCACTGGCAAACAAGATAATTAAAATGATGGCAAATAAGAAGCCGGGAATAGCGTAACCAATGATCACAAGTGCACTTGACCAGATATCAAACCGAGAGCCATGGTGTATCGCTTTGAGTATCCCTAGCGGAATTGAGATCAAGTAGATGATTAGCGTACTCCACAGCCCGAGTGAAATTGAGACGGGTAATCGCTCTACAATCAGGTCAATCACATTCCCTCCCTTGAAAAGGCTCTCTCCAAAGTTGAACGTGGCATAATCTTTGACCATTTCGAAATAGCGCTCATGTAATGGCTTATCAAAACCAAATTGCTTTTTAATCTCTTCAACTACTTCAGGATCTAAACCTCGCGATCCTTTGTATCCAGATGCACCTTCAGGCTCTGCCTCTCCGAGATCAACTTCACTACCACCACCAGCAAAACGCTCCATGATGCCTGAAGAATGCCCTTCTAGTTGAGCAATGGCTTGCTCAACCGGTCCACCCGGTGCAATTTGAATAATGAAGAAGTTAATCGTGATGATCGCCCACAAAGTGGGAATCACCAACAATAAACGACGAAAAATATAGGCAGCCATTGAAACCTCTAACGACGTTTTTCAGGGAGTTTCGCCGCTTTGGCGTCTGACACCCACCACGTATCTACACCTAAATCGTATTTAGGCATCACACTTGGGCGCTCAAACTTATCCCACATTGCCACGCGATAAGAACTCAAATGCCACTGCGGGATAATGTAGAAGTTCCACTGCAACACACGGTCAAGTGCACGTCCCAATGGCAGCAACTTATCTGGATGTTGCTGATTTTTTGCAATCTGTTCTGTGAGGCTATCCACCACCGGATCCATCACACCAGCAGTATTGTAAGTGGAATCAATATATTGAGAATTCCATATGATCAGTAGGTTAGAGCTTGGGTAAGGATTTGCAGAATACCCGCGCGATACCATATCAAAGTCTCGGTCACGTAAACGTTTTATATATTGTGTCGTGTCCACCGTACGGATTTTCATGTTGATCCCCATACGCTTGAGGTTTTTCTGCAGTGGGATCGCAATACGTTCAGTTGTCGGGCTATAAATGAGCAGCTCAAACTCAAAGGGTTGACCTGTGGCTTTGTTGGTCATTACCTTATTTTTCAATTCCCATCCTGCTTCTTTTAGCAGCTTGAATGCCGTACGCATTTGCGCGCGAATACGACCACTACCATCGGTCATTGGCGGTTGGAATTCATCAGTTAGAGCACGAGCTGGGATTTTATCTTTGAAGGGATTGAGAATAGCCAATTCTTCCGATGTTGGTTTCCCTTTCGCCTCATAATCTGTGTTTTGAAAGTAGCTGCGGGTACGTGTGTATTGCCCATAAAACATGTTGGTATTCATCCACTCAAAGTCCATCGCATAGCTCAAAGCTTCGCGAACTTTGGCATCTTTAAAGACGCCCGATTGGGTATTAAATACAAACGCTTGGGTAGATTCAGGCTTCTGATGGGGGATCTCTTCTTTTTTGATATAACCTTTATCAAAGTTCGAACCGGTATAAGAGTTAGCCCAGAATTTGGCTGATGTTTCCTGACGAAAATCAAACTCGCCCGCTTTAAAAGCCTCAAGCATCACGGTGTCATCACGGTAATAGTCATATTGGATCGTTTTGAAATTATTTCGTCCAACGTTTACAGGTAACTCGGCAGCCCAATAGTCTTTTACCAATTCATAGGTCACACTTTGACCTGACTTATAATCCACGATTTTATATGCCGAACTTCCAACAGGGGGGCTAGAGAGTGGCTCAGAGAAGTTCTTATCTTTCCAATAATGTTCAGGTAGAACACGTGTCGATTGCGCAAAACTAAAGAGTTTTTCTCTGTTTGGTGTCGCCATATCAATGCGCACTGTTAAATCAGACTTAGCAGTAACTGATTTGATCTCTTTATAGTAGACACGATATTGCGGTACACCTTCTGTCATAAATTTATTGAAGGTAAACACAACATCATGCGCGGTAATTGGCTTGCCATCATGGAATCGAGCTTTCGGATTAATATCAATCTCCATCCATGAGTAGTCGTCAGAATAGCGGACTTTTTCGGTGATTAAGGGGTAATAAGCATCGATTTCATCATTCGGGGAATACATGAGGGTATCGTACAACTGGCCAGTAGCCGCAGCAGGAACACCACGGGAAGCAAAGCGGTTAAAGTTGTCATACGTTCCTACTTGGCCGTAGGTGATTTTACCTTTTTTGGGTGCTTCAGGATTGACGTAGTCAAAGTGTTTGAAGTCAGCAGGATATTTTGCGCTACCAAAACCAACAAGAATCGTTGATTCAATCACCTCAGCATAAGATGCCATTGCAAATACGGATAACACACTCGCTAGAACGGTTTGATGGATCTTCCCCATAGTTTACTCCCTTAAGCATAACGTCCCTTTATACCGTGCACGACACGGAATCATTACTTATTTATAAGCAATTACTATTCATATTTCAATCACTTGGATAAGTATAGGAAGGAGTGGCACTAAAGGCGAATAACCGTGAGAATTTGTCCACGTGTGATGATAAAAACGGAGGGATTTCCTCCGCTTTTTTATACCACCGGTTACAACATCTCTTTAGCAATCAGGTGCAGTAAGAACGTTTCACGCTCTATACTCATCCCTTTCTTTTCGCTTTCCGCCATGGTCTTCTCATTATGAGCGATCGCATCGTGAATATTCATCCAGACCGCCTTCATACCATTTTTTATTTCATAATCTTCGTAAGAAGTTTCGCCCAGTTCACGATCTATTTTGCAGGTATAGCAGTACGACAGCATATGCATGACGTCCGCATCAGCTTTATACCAAGGGCGAAATTCCTCATAAATCCCAAACGGTTTAATGTTGTGGATGTTCTTAGCGCCCGTTTCTTCTTCAAGCTCTCGAACCATCCCAGCAATCACATCTTCACCTTCGTCTAAACCGCCCCCAGGGATGGTGTAATCGTGATAACGCTCGGTATAAAGCAACAAGATATCTTCGCCATCAACAACAATGGCTCGTGCTGCATTTCGCTTAAAAATAATCTTATTATCAAGGTGATCGATATCAGGATGAATCGTGGTATTTAGGTGTCTCATTTCAGGAAGGGAATATCAAGAATTTGCGGCGATTCTAACACATCATTTCCCCACAACAAATAAAGTGCTATGGGGAAACTGCCGTGTTTGCGGTTGGTTTACTACGCAATTTTGAAGCGATTGATCATGCCGACTAACGTTTGTGATACATGATTTAGCTCTTTACTTGCACTTGCCATTTGCGCCGATTCAGCAGAAACCGATACCGTCATATCTCGCAAGCTAACCACATTACGGTTAATATCATCCACCGTCACCGTTTGTTCCTCTGCTGCCGTCGCAATGTGCTGGTTCATCTCTTCAATGGTATGCACTTCAGCATTTATTTTCTGCAATGCCTCTCCAGCATCCTCAGACATACTTGACGCATAAGCGGCTTTCTTCGCCCCAGATTCCATCACACTCACCACATTGGTTGCACCATGTTGCAGCTTTTCAACGATAGTCTGGATCTCAAGTGTCGACTCTTGTGTGCGTAAGGATAACGTCCGAACTTCATCTGCAACCACAGCAAAGCCTCGACCTTGTTCACCGGCTCTTGCCGCCTCTATAGCAGCATTTAAGGCAAGTAAGTTGGTTTGCTCTGCGACGCCACGTATTACTTCTAACACGGTATCCACGTTGCGTGCATCATCAGCCAGTTTTTGTACTACCTCACTTGCTCGTTCAATTTCTTCGGCAAGTAAATTCGCTTCACTGACGTTCTGGTTAATGATTGTGCGACTATTTTGCGTTTCGTCTGCGGCTAATTTACTGGCATCATTTGCTTCCACAGTGCGACCTGCCACTTCTTCAACCGTCGCAAGCATTTCGGTCATTGCCGTTGCCAATTGGTCAACATCATTTTGTTGTTGATTGAGATGGTCATCGATATGGTGAACTGAGCTGGATAACTGTGTCGCGGCTGAAGACACTTGGCTGCCAGCATCACTGATACAAAGCATGATGTTTTGAACAGACGCCACAAACTGATTAAAGTACCGCGCTAATTCCCCAAGCTCTTTCGTTCCATCTTCATTGAGCCTTTGGGTTAAATCCCCTTCTCCTTTGGAAAGCTCTTTCATCGCATTCACAGTTTTCTTAAGTGGGGATGTGATCGTTCTAATAAAGAACCCAATGAAGATTGACAGTACGACTAAAATCATCAGTGCGTTGAGTATAGAAACCCATTCTGAGCGTTGAATGTCTGCTTCCAGTGCCACCATATTCATCCCAGAACCAATCATCCACTGCCATGGTTCAAACATCACTGCATAACTGGTCTTTGGCGCAGCCGTTGATTTGTCTGGATTGTGCCAGAAATAGTCAACAAACCCACCGCCATTTCTTGCCGCCTGATACAGCTCTTCAACAAACAGCTTACCGGTTGAGTCTTTCAGCGGCATAATATTCTTACCTAATAACGAACTGACTCCAGTAGCTAACTGCACGCCGTCGTTATCACCAATAAAAATGTAATTCCCGCCATCAAATCGCATAGCGGACACAGCAACAAGAGCCCGACGCTTCGCCTCTTCTTCATTGAGTGAACCATTTTTAAATAAGTTGTAATGTTGCTCAACAATGCCTTCCGCACTTTCAACCAACACTGCCACACCGCGCTCGTAATTCTCTCGCATGTGTTTTCTGGTTTTAGATGCATCCAACAACGTATTTACAAAGAGGCCAATGGCGAAGAGTGCCAAGATAGACCAAGCCCGCCCAGCAATAGAGACTTGATTAAGTCGTTTGAAAATCATAGTCATTTCCCTAACTAACCGTTTGTTGTAATCGATAAGAATTTTTTAATTCTTTAATAGTACAAAGTTAGCAGTTAAAACTAATGACAATGGGTACTTCTATAAAAAACCGTATCTACACTACCTACTGATATTAATATTTATTTAACAGACTGAAAGCTCGTTATACATTAGAGATTCATTAGCATAATATGCTGCGGGCCAGCTGCGCCACCATGATATAATTCGCCCGTATCAACGAAATAAGCATTGGCATAACATCGGTATGCAATTGGATTTTTGCAGTTTACCGTTAGATAAAGGTACTCAGAATCTAAATAGTGCTGATTTATGTATTCTCTTAGTTCCTTCATTACAGCAGAGGCGTACCCCTTACCTTGATGTTTTTCGTCAATAAAAAATGCACGAAAGCCTAATGCCTTATCACCACAGAAGTCGTATTGCAGATGATATTGGGTGTCGATAAGAAAAATTCCAACCACTTGGTTTTCAACGACCACAACATGAGGATGTACAATATCACTCACATTGACCAATATTTCTTCCATAGTGCCAACATACTTAAGCTGTTCATCAGACACCTTGAGGTGTTCGAGTTGTTGTAGGTGGGGTTCTTGCAGTGGATGTAGGCTGATCATCGTTCCCTCTTTGATAAGATATCCGGCAGTTTAGTTGTATTAAAAATGGCTCGATTTACTGGCAAACCGAACCATAACAACAGGTGCTATCCATCCTGTAGATAGACTGACGAGAAAGCGCAGAGAGAAATGTATTTCTCACTGGCTATCATTATGTTCTATATAGAACTTTCACAACATGCCAGCCAAATTTCGTTTTTACAATGTGTGGAACCAGTGTTTCGCCACTAAAACACACTTTGTCAAACTGAGGCACCATTTGCCCACGACGAAACTCTCCTAAATCCCCACCACGTTTTCCAGATGGGCAGGTAGAGTATTTCTTCGCTAGCGTTTGAAACTTAGCACCTTTCTTTAGCTGTTTAACAATGTCTTCTGCTTGCTCTTTATGCTTAACCAAAATATGTAAAGCGGCTGCTGTATTCGCCATATCTTTTCTCTAATTTGAAGTCATTGGGGCGGATTGTACCTAAAGACACTTTTATCACAAATTTAAAGTGGATCAATAATCGGTCAATTAAAACAAGTAGCAACATTACTTTGATTGAAACCCTCCCCAAATGGGTTAGTATTTTAGTTTAGATACGTATGAATTTGAGAAGATGTATGCCCAAAGTAGTAAGTAAAGCGAATCAATCTCAAGGTATGCTCATGTTTACTTTGAATGCCCAAAAGCAACTGTTTGCCATAGGGACATTAAAAGTAAGAGAAATAGTGCCTTTCATGCCGATGACTCAGATTCCTTATTCTCATCATCATGTTGTTGGAACCGTCACCATTCGTGACCTCACCGTCCCTGTCATTGATATGGCCGCAGCGATTGGCTTTCGCCCAATTACTGAAGAAGAGTACAGTTCTTGTTATCTGATCGTGACAGACTGTTTGAGAACCGTCGTTGCTTTTATGGTCAAGTCAATCGAGAAAATTATTGAATGCGACTGGAAATCCATTGAATCCGCCCCATCAAGTGCTGGTCATAATGTGTTTGTTACTGGCATTACACGCTATGACAACAGTATCGTTCAGATGTTGGATGTCGAACTGCTGCTCTCAAAAATCTATCCACAATATGAATCAACAAAAATCCCGATGCTAACCGATATTGAGCGTGAGAGGCTTAAAGCGTTAAACATTTTACTGGTAGACGATTCCTCCATTGCACGTAAACAGTTGTCTGATGCATTAGACAGCATCAATATTCCTTATCAGATCTGTAAAAACGGCTTAGATGCATTGGAGTTAATGAGAACTGAAGCTTCTCAGGGTAGTCCAATTGACTTATTAGTCAGTGATATAGAAATGCCGGGCTTAGATGGTTACGAGCTGGCTTTTGAGACTCAAAATGACTCTGAATTAAATGGTGCCTATTGTATTCTTCATACCTCACTTTCTAGTCAAATTTGTCTAGATCGAGCACATCAAGTTGGCGCACATGAAGCACTAGAGAAATTTAACGCAGCAGACTTAATCCAAGCCATGCTACGTGGTGCATCGAAACTGGAACAACAAAAACACGCCACTCAAGATGCAGTGTAATGCATACACCTATATATATTTAGCCATCATATAAACGTTAAAAAGCCGCATAAAGCGGCTTTTTTAATAGCTATGTCATTTCACTTAATATTAGTGAATCGGCGTATCCGTTTTCGCATAAAACTTGCCGAAGTATTGATCGAGTACTTCTGGTGTGAGTTTACCTTCTGCCTCAAGTTTTTTTAGTTCCGCAGCGATCGCTTTTTGTTCTTCTAGAGACGGTAAAGCAACTTCTGGTTCATCGCCCATTTCCTGAGACATCATCTCTAGCTCTTTTTCAAAATCACTCATTCTTACTTACCTAATGTAAAAAATAACTGGGGCTAAGTTTACCTACTTAGCCCCAGTTATACCAGTATAGGTCTGTATCAAGCCAGAGTTTGCTTAGAGCTTAAAGCTACCAACCATACGGTCAAGACGCTCCGACAACTCTTTTAGCTCTAAGCTGGCTTCGGCCAACTCTTCCGCCGTACTCGTCGTCGCCTCATTTATCACGTTAATTTCTTCGATATTTTGGTTGATGGTATGAACAACGGTCGATTGCTCTTCAGTGGCAGTGGCCACTTGCGTATTCCGATCAGAGATATCATGAATGCGATCTGAGATATTCACCAATACGTCCACGGCTTCATCAGACGAAGAAACCCCTTCATTGGTAACTGATTTACCCGCTTCCATTGCTGTTACTGCATCACGTGCATCACTTTGAAGCTGATTGATCATCTTTTGGATCTCTTCAGTAGAATCTGCTGTGCGACTGGCCAACTTTCTAACTTCATCAGCAACAACGGCAAACCCACGTCCTTGATCCCCTGCTCGCGCCGCTTCAATGGCCGCATTTAAAGCCAATAAGTTTGTTTGCTCCGAGATATCGCGAATTACATCCAAAATCGAACCGATGTCTTGCGTAGTCGATGCGAGTTGTCCAACGACTTTGCTGGTATTCTCAATGTCCTTGGCTAAGCGGCTAATCGCATCTTTAGCTTGGTTCACCACATTTTGACCAACTTGCGTATTGTCAGATGCTTGGTTTGCCGTTTCAGCTGCCGTTGCTGCGTTGGAGGCAATTTCGCTGATCGTCGCCCCCATTTGATTTATTGCAGCCACCACCTGAATGGTTTGGTCTCGTTGGCTCTGGCTATTATCATGTGTAGTACTGGCTTTGATCGAAACCCCATCTGCCGCAGCTTGGAGTGAATGGCTTGTTGAGGCCACTTCTTTCATCGTGTCGTGGATCTTCTCGATAAAGCCATTAAAACCTTCTGAGAGCTGAGCAATCTCATCTTTGCCATTAATTTCAATACGCTGCGCTAAATCACCATCACCTTTACCCAGATCCGTAAATCGTTGTGCAATCATGCGAATTGGACGAGTAATGCTGTTTGCCAAAACCACACCCATCAACACAAATATCACCGCAACAACCGCTGTTATTATCATGATTTGAGATGCAGTGGCATCAAGCTGTGCAAAAGCTTCATTGACTGGAACAACACCAATCACGAACCAGTCCATGGACGGGATATACGCACTTCCTAGGAATAGATCTTGTCCTTTGCTCTCAAGTTGAATGAGTTGAACTTGCCCTTTATTCAATAAAGACTTGGCTGATGCCCCAAATTCTCCAGTTAATGATCTATCCGTCAACTGGCGGTTTGCGTGAATTTTAATTTTCCCGTCAGGATCGACTAAGAAAACATAACCTGTTTGTTCTATCTTAAAGTTCGTTAGCAAACGCACCATATCATCCATAGACTTGGAGACACCCGACATCGTATGTCCATCAAGATGCTGGTAGTTTGCAAACATTTTTACATCACCATTCGCTTCCGTAAAAATGCTGACCATCGTTTCTTGCCCTGAATCAGTAAAGCCAAAGAACCATCCATCTTGTTCTCGGTTTAGTTGGCGCAAGAAGCCATTCTGATTCCAGTAATACGCGGTCTCGCGGTTCGCCACTGACGCATCATTTAACTGGTATTGCTGCTTAACATTGTTTAACTGCTTGACCAAAAGCAGCTGAGATTCAGGCGCTTCAGTTTGTGCCACTGCATCACGTACAAACTCGTTCCGTGCTAATTGCTGCGCTGCAGAGAGCAATTGAGCAACATCGCTATCGATATTTTGAGTGATCTGATCCAGGATTAATGGCAGATCCAGATTGAGTAAACGGTGTTCCAAGACACTGCGTGCCTGTCGTTGTGCCATCACACCAACAATGATGGTCGAAGCAAGTACCGCAAGCGTAATGCCGACAACCACCTTTTGTTTGATACTTAGATTATTGAGTTTGAACATTCATTCTGCCTTCTATGTGCTGATTTGTGCGCTGTCGTTATCGGCTCCACATAACGTTTCTTTACTAAATATGCTCATTTCATAAAAAATAGCGAAACTATCGGCAGTAATGCGTATAAAAAGTGTGCTGTTACACATCAATCAAACATAAATTGCAAATATCTGTCTTGGCCTTTCTTGATTCACCATCACATAATCACCAAGATGTTTCGGGGTTCCCTCTTGGAAGTCTTTAATCCGCCCCAATATTCTAGATGGTTGAAAGATATCAACTAATTTGGAAAAGTGAGAAAGCGGCCTCCAGCGACCTGCTTTATGCGTAAAAAATGCGCAAAGATTTTCTATACAAGAGAAAGTACGGAACTTTTTCACAGCCAGATTCACTAAGAGAAAAAAGTGAGGAGAGCAATTTTCATGACATCACAAGCGTTGCAACAACTACGTGAATACCTTAACGGTCAAGTAATAGGACAACAAGAATTAGTAAAGCAGTTATTGGTTGCTTTGTTAGCTGATGGCCATATCTTAGTGGAGGGACCTCCAGGGCTTGCCAAAACCCGTGCAGTAAAATCGCTCGCTGACTGCATCGAAGGAGATTTCCACCGAATTCAGTTCACCCCTGATTTGCTTCCTGCCGACCTAACGGGTACTGATATTTTCCGTCCGGAAACTGGGGAGTTCACCTTTCAAGCTGGCCCTATTTTTAACTCATTGATCCTTGCTGATGAAATCAACCGTGCGCCAGCGAAAGTTCAAGCAGCCATGCTTGAAGCAATGGCAGAGAAACAAATCACCGCAGGACGAAAAACCTACCCGTTACCTGAACTGTTTCTGGTTATGGCGACTCAAAACCCAATTGAACAAGAAGGTACCTATCCGTTGCCAGAAGCGCAGCTCGACCGCTTTTTGTTACACCTTGATGTCGATTATCCCGATGCGCAAAGTGAACTTCAAATCCTTCGTTTGAATCGTGGTGAAGCCAAAGGGGAAAACTCTGTTCAACCGCCAGTACTTTCTCAAGCCGATATCTTTTCGGCACGTAAAGAGGTGCTGGATATTCATATGGCCGAGAGCATCGAGCAGTATATTATTCGTCTTGTGATGGCAACGCGGGATCCTGCGAAATATGACCAAACATTAGCACAGTGGATCGAAATGGGAGTGAGTCCTCGAGCAACCATCGCACTGGATCGCTGCGCTCGCGCCCATGCTTGGTTATCAGGTCGAGATTTTGTTTCACCAGAAGACGTTCAAAGCATGGCATTTCCTGTATTGCGCCACCGACTACTGCTCAGTTATCAAGCCCAAGCCGAAGGGATACACCCGAACAAAGTGATCAATCATCTTTTATCGCTGGTTGGCAGCGCCTGATTACGAGGCTTAACATGGCTAAAGCACAAACGCAAGCATTGCCACCTCATGCCAATGGAGTGACATTGTCACTTGACGAGCTTTTATATTACAAGCAACAATCGGTTCAGTGGCTTCCACCAGCTAAAAGCTTATGGAGCCAAATGCTTGGGCAGCACCAAAGTCGGCAATTAGGCCGAGGGATGGACTTTGCTGAAGTTAGGCAATACCAAGTCGGTGATGATATTCGAAGCATCGATTGGCGTGTCACAGCACGCACCGGCAAGCCACACACCAAGCTTTTTACAGAAGAACGTGAAAAGCCCGTTGTGTTATTCATTGACCTTAGCCCCAGCATGATATTTGGTTCGACGTTAATGCTGAAATCCGTCATTGCTGCCCATATGGCAGCGCTCATTGCTTGGCTTTCAGTGACACAAAAAGACCGCATTGGCGCAGTCATCGACACGGGATATGAACTTGTCGAAATCAAACCGACAAGTCGAAGCAAAGGCGCATTGGCACTGCTTCAGCAGCTGATTAATCATCATAATCAAGTGCTACAACGCCCTTCTCCTGAACAAGCACATTCTTTTTCCAATGCGTTAGAAGCACTAAATAGAATGTGTCCTAAAGGCAGTGAGATCATCTTAATTAGTGATTTCGTTCGCTTATCAGAGCTTCAACAACCTATGTTGACACGGCTTCGCCAACACAATCGAGTTCGACTTGTCCATATATCGGATCCTTTAGAGCATGGCCAGACCACCTTTCGAGGTGTTGAACAAGTGACCGATAAACAAACAACACAGTGGTTAGATTTTTCTTCGCGCCAAACCCGGCAACGTATTGAGCAAGCTTTTGATGCTAAACAGCAATCGCTCAAAGACTTTGCCTTATCCATTGGCGTTTCTTACACCTCACTGAACAGTGATCAAACATTATTACAACAATTATCCGGATAATTTAGAATGACAGAAAACTCCACTTCTTCGCTTTTACCACTTAAGGATTTGCATCTACCGGATGCCCCATCATGGCTACCTTTAGCTTGGGGCTGGTGGGCCGCTGTTGGCGCAACCATCGCCGTTTTGCTTCTTATTTGGCTCACATTGCGTTGGAAGAAAAAACGTATGGCACCGAAGAAAACAGCCCTTCGATTATTACAAAATAGTGATCAACCCTCTGCGGCTATTGAGCTGCTGCGCCAAGCTGCTTTCTGTTATTTCCCCCGCGAAGAAATCGCCCAACTAACCGGGCCAGAATGGTATGTGTTTTTAGATTCGCATGTGCAAAAACCACTATTTGTCCCTAACCAAACAGCGTGGCAACAAGCACTCTACTCAAAAGAACCGATACAAAATTCACAACAGTTGGTTCAACATTGTGCTCAATGGGTAGAAGAAGCTTTGCCACCAAAAAGAAGGAGACGCTAGATTGGCGAATATCGAATTGGTCTGGTGGGGAGCGCTTGCTCTCTTTCCCTTACCCCTACTCGTATATTGGTTGGTTCCTGCGATAAAGCAGTCAACCCCAATCTATTTACCTTACCTACCAACAACGGAAGCGAAAACCAGTCCCAAAAACCTTAGTGCAAAAATCTTGGCTTCACTGATTTGGTTTTTCGTGGTGTTAGCAGTGGCTCGTCCGGTTTGGTACGGTGAACCAGTGACTACTCAACCAAAGCATCGCGATATGATGTTGGTGGTCGATCTTTCTTACTCAATGAAGAAAGAAGATATGGCTGTTGGTGGTGACTACATTGATCGACTGTCTGCTGTTAAACAAGTGCTTAGTGATTTCATTGCTAAACGAGAAGGCGATCGTCTCGGACTCGTCTTATTTGCTGACCACGCCTACTTACAAACTCCGCTAACGCTAGACAGACAAACAATTTCAGAACAGCTAAACCGCGCCGTACTCAGGTTGATTGGTACTCAAACTGCAATTGGTGAGGGTATTGGCCTTGCAACTAAAACCTTTGTGGATAGTGATGCGCCACAACGGGTGATGATTTTACTCAGCGATGGTAGCAATACCGCTGGAGTAATTGATCCGCTAGAAGCTGCGAAGATCGCAAAAAAATACAACACCACAATCTACACCATCGGTGTTGGCGCGGGTGAAATGGTAGTACAAGACTTTTTCTCTACTCGAACCGTCAATACCGCAGAAGATCTTGACGAAAAGACGCTAACTGAAATTGCAACAATGACTGGTGGTCAATACTTCAGAGCTAGAGACAGCAAAGAGCTTGCGAATATCTACGACACCATCAACCAACTTGAGCCAATCAGTCAAGCGAGTCAAACTTGGCGACCACAAACTGAATGGTTTGGCGTCCCATTAGCTCTTGCCCTCGCGTTATCCATTGTTCTTACCATTATGAGGAGAAATCATGTCTGAATTCTCTTTTCTATATCCAATCTGGTTATTGGGTTTAGTCCCATTAGGGATACTCTCGATTTGGTTAGCCAAACGAAAGCGTAGCCAAACGCTTATCGCCCCTCATCTTGCCAACATTATGGGGATGCAAAACAAAACACATACGCATGTGTTACTTTGGGGCCTAGTTTTCAGCTGGCTTGTTGCAATTGTCGCTCTGTCTGGCCCTAGTTTTGAGAAAGCAGAAAGGCCTAGCTTTGCCAGTTCTAGCGCACGAGTGTTGGTGATGGACATGTCGATGTCAATGTACGCAACCGACATCAAACCAAACCGGTTAACCCAAGCACGTTACAAAGCTATCGATTTACTTAACCAATGGACAGAAGGGTCTGTTGGATTAGTCGCGTACGCTGGCGATGCTTACAGCGTTAGCCCACTCACAAACGACAGTAAAACAATCATTAACCTCATTCCCAACCTATCTCCAGATTTAATGCCCTACTCCGGCGCCAATGCGGCGTCTGGCGTTAAACTTGCGATAGAGATGATGAAAAATGCAGGGCTCGATAAAGGAGACATCGTTCTATTTTCAGACGACCTAGATCAACAAGAAAAGAATGATATTGCTGAGTTGCTCGATGGCACTTACTGGTCTATCAGCATTCTTGGCGTTGGCAGCGCAGCGGGCGCACCTGTCGTTTTAGAAGATGGTTCATTGCTTAAAGCTCAAAACGGCACCACCGTCGTCGCGAAATCGAACTTTAATAATATGCGAGATCTAACTAAGCAACTCGATGGCTTCTTTACCCCAATTCAGTTAGACAATCGCGATGTCGATTCAATCGCTAAACTCACACAATCTGTTGGGACAACTTCAAAATCCAGCGATAAACAAGTGATTGAAGAACAGGTCAATAATGGATTCTGGCTGCTACCATTGCTTGTCCTTCCAGCGCTGCTCATGTTCCGGAAAGGGGTGGTATTCGTTTTACTCATTACGGCCCTACCACTTTCCATGAGTCAAAAGGTACAAGCAAATCCATTTCAAAACCAAAACCAACAAGCGATGGAGCACTATAAGTCCGGAGACTTAGACGCCGCTATCAATACATTCTCAAATAACGAATGGAAAGGCGTGGCGCAATACCAAGCTGGTAAGTTTGCAGATGCTATCGACTCGCTTCAAGGCTTAGAGTCCATGACGAGCAAATACAACTTAGCCAATGCCTATGCTCAAAATCGAGATTTTGATAAAGCCATCGACTTGTATGAAGAGATATTAAGTGCTGAACCAAGTAATACTGATGCGAAATTCAATCTAGATGTTGTGAAGAAAGCACAACAGCAACAGCAACAGCAACAGCAACAGCAACAGCAACAGCAACAGCAACAGCAACAGCAACAGCAACAGCAACA
>NZ_JBNJOG010000009.1:0-189437 GCF_050113695.1 Vibrio sp. TRT 17S01
GGGTCCGTAGCTCAGTTGGTTAGAGTACTACCTTGACATGGTAGGGGTCGGCGATTCGAGTTCGCCCGGACCCACCAAATTTCGTTCTTTATGAACAAACGCAAAGCCCGCTTAATAGCGGGCTTTGTTGTTTTTGTCTATCAGAAACTTTGCTAGCGTGCATTCTTGTTCCTTTGAACAGGAGGTACTGAATGGTGTTGTGACTAGGTAAGATTGTCATTGACTGTTTTCTTACCGCACTGCTCACATATACTGTGGCGTGAAAAATCGTCCATGGCACTTTCGAATGCACCTACAGCAGCACTTTTAATAAAGCCATCTAAAAAGTCTTGAACTTTGTTTTGCTTCGGCTCCTCACGCACCAGAACCACGATATGTGTGGTCTTGGTTGAGCATTGTGAACAATAGTGCTCTTCTTTCACGCTTAACATAGTTCATCCTTTTGTTTTTTGCGTTTCTTCTAGTATAAGTATGCTGGCAAGGTATTACGTGGTTTTATATCACAAATACATTCGCGTGGTGGATAAGGCGTGCGTTTGCATATCCTATTTAAATGTCCATGCGTATGCAAAAGAAGAGGGGTAAACGGTTAGTTTTTGTATGAATTTAAAATAAAGTTAGAAATAGCTATCTATTCTTTACACAAGGTGTATAGTAGCTCCAGCTCTAAAAGCCGAGCTATTAATGAAATATTTAGTTCAAGATCTTCACAGTTTTCTTTCGAATCACTTCGTCATATTGTCCTGCGATAACTTTTTCTTCATTCCTGATTTAGTAGCTTCATTTTTTAAATTATCGATGTTTTCGAGGTATATATGTCAAATAAGACAACTGGTTCAGTAAAATGGTTTAACGAAACAAAAGGCTTCGGTTTTATCACACCAGATAACGGTGGTGCTGATGTTTTTGTTCACTTCAGAGCAATTGAATCAGATGGTTTCAAAACGCTGGCTGAAGGCCAAAAAGTAGCATTCAACGTAGAGCAGGGTGGCAAAGGCCCGCAAGCTGCAAACGTTACTGTAGCTTAATTAATTTGAAGAGATCTCATCTATTCCCTAGTTATGTTGAGATCTCTTTAGTTTCTTATTCCGTACACAGTTATATGATCCGATGAGCCAGTAGGACATTGCAGCATCATAACGATTCTTTCTGACTTCCCATCATTCATAGCTGAACCGCGACGTATTGAGTCGTCCTACATTACTCAGATTAATAGACTTTTTTCTATCGTTTTTTATTTGGCTGAAAAATAAATGTGCGCTTTTGATATTAGTCAGTCAAATGAGTGATCAGTGACGGCACCAAAGAGACGAAAGATTGAAAATATTCTGTTAAAGCATGAACAGAATAAGTATTTAGACCTTTGATAGTAAGAGGCGGGATTATGCGTAAACCGGTAAGAAAATCTAATAAAAAAATGCGAAAAAGTGATTTCGAAGAGAAGTTCGCCCAGATGGTTGCTGAACACCAAAAAGCGAATGAAATCCTAGAATCACTGGAAGTAGGCTCTCCTGAATATATCAAACAGAAAAAACAGTGTGATATGTTATTTGCACGAGCTGAACGTTTTATCAATGCTCAGCGATAGCGTTTAACTCACTAAATTGAGTGAGCTTCTATCTATAAAATTTAAAACAAAGCCCGCAAAAAGCGGGCTTTGTTTTTTATTTCATATGGAAAATTTGTTCTGTCTCAAGAGAGGTCATGGCGCGGATCTGACGCCAAACATAGTAAAAGATACCAAACATCATCAGCATGCTTGGAATAGCGATAATAGGGTAGCTGTACAACGTTAACTTGCCTAACTCTTCATTGAATGCTGGTGTCCCAGCAGGGCTGGTCACAATCCAAGTCGCTAGAAAGTAGTTCATTGCTGAAGAAAACGCGAAAGTACTTGCGAATAGGTAGTTAGACGACATTAGGCAGCGCTCAAACGCTTCAGATTTTCCATTCTCTTTTAAACGCTCAGTGATCAAAGATAGGTTTAGCACGGTGTCGTTTAAGACCATCTTTTGCATCAATGGGTAGCGAGTAAATGTTGAACCTAAAACAGCTAAACCAATTAAGCCAGGGATCAATGCTTCTTTCAGCGCTAACCAGCGGGTATCGAGTTCTAATAAGCCAATACCGCCTGTTAGTAGCACACTAATAAAGCCGAGTGCGGAGATAAAGTTAAATTTCTTATTACGGATAAGATCCATGCCACCGTAAACGATAGGAAAGAGCAAAGCGACGACTAGTGCCATGGCGGTGCCTAGGTGCTCATCTCCACTGAGTTTCATCAAAATGATAGATGGGATAATTACGTTAAAGAGGATCTCGAATAGGGGATTCGACTTTTTTGTGGTCTTGTTGTTCATACTTTTTACTAATTCTACTGTGTAGGCTGTATTTTACTTCGAGTGGAAGTGTTCAATGCTTCGCGTCAGATGTAAAGCTTTAATACGCTGGCTTATGTAACGACTTATGAAATATGTAGGCTACTAAGCGTTTCTGTTTTTGATAACTGGTCTCCTATGAATCTGGAAATTAAATTGGTGAGTATGATTAAGCATTATCGTCATTATAGTTTAAGTATTGTATACACAGGTCGTGAAAGGCCTTAGCCTGTGGGGAAATTGTTCGGTCGGATAAGGTGAAAATACCAATTTGTCGCTCTAAAGGTGGGTCGATGAGTGGAATCCAAACTAAGCGCGTTTCATTCGTTGGGAATGCCAACTTTGGTAACGTAGTCACGCCGATTCCTAGTTCTAGCACTGAGAACAAGGACGTAATGTTTTCGACAGAGTATAAAGCTTGTTCACTTAAGGTGCGTGCTGGAGTAGGGTCGAGTAGGGTGCACGTACCATTTCGGATAAAAGGTTGCTCAAGTAACGTTTGCCATTCCACCCCTTCTGGATGACTCGCGATAGGGTTATCTTTTAAACACACCACGCCAATGGGATCAGAGAGTAAAGGTGTAAACTCAATCCCCCCTTCATCTAGTTGAGAAGCGTTGCCTAGTGCTAAATCTACCTCTCCTGATAACAATCTTGCTTCAACGCCGGCAGCATTATCATCAATTAAACTCACCTCAACGTTTGGGAATTGTTCACAGAATGCGCCTAATACGCTCGGAATGAGCTTGGCGGCAACCGAAGGGACACTTGCGATACGTACGCGGCCCTGTTGCCCGGCTGCAGCTGCTCTTAGGTCGTTATCCAATGCATCGTAAATATTTAGGAACTGCACAATCTTAGGTAAACAGATTTCACCAAATGGCGTGAGCTTGGATTTGTTGCCTGATTCAAATAGGGATTGGCCAAGGATTTTTTCCAGTTCTTTGATTGACGTTGATAGTGCGGCTTGTGAACGGTTTGCTCTATGTGAGGCTGCTCGAAAACCACCTTCCTCGACCACCATCACAAAATTGTTTAATTGTTGCAGTTTGATCTTCATGGAGAAGCCTCTCTAATCCCTTCATTTATCGAGCTTTCATAAAAGTGATAAGTTTTTCTTATCAAATGTAAGAAATTTACCGTTCGATTTATCGCCTGTCAATGTGCAGTATTTAACCAAATTGAAACAAGGTTATTACAAAGGTTAACGAGCACGTGAACAGTTCTACAAAAAAATACCCAGTAAAAACGGCATTATTTGCCTCTAAAGCGCCGCTGGAATGGGCAATCGTCAACAATGGCACTTTATACACCGCGCAAATCCCGATTGATGATACTGGTGCTGTCGTGGAAGGCGGTATCGAAGCGCAAACTCGTCAAACCTTTAATAATCTCGTTCACACGCTGGAGTGTGCAGGAGAGTCTTTAGACTCTGTCCTGCAAGTGCTGATTTATGTGACGGATCGTGAGTACTTAAAAACGGTTAACCAAGTCTACGCTGAGTATTTTGACGCGCCTTATCCAAATCGCGCAGCCATGGTTGTTGCAGGACTAGCCCGTGAAGAGATGTTAGTGGAGTTTGTGGTGTACGCATCTGCAAGTCAGCCGGAGTAGAGAATAGTTTAATCGCAGGGCTTTATAAGTGAGATTAATGAACTGGTGCAAATGACCAGACGTCGGAAGAATAAGGATAGAGCAATGACTTTTATTAATAATGTTCAAGCAGAGAGATCTCTTTACATTGCAGGTGAATGGCAATCAGGCGTCAACACGATTGCGAATATTAACCCTTCAGACATCGGTGAAAATTTAGGTGATTTTGCTCAGGCGAGTGAGGGGCAAGTAGAACAAGCGATTCAAGCTGCGAAAGCCGCACAACTAGAGTGGGAAAACACGCCGATTGAACGCAAACAAGCGGTGTTGCAGGCGATTGGTGATGAGCTCATCGAACGCTGCGATGAGCTTGGCACGCTGCTTTCACGTGAAGAAGGTAAGCCATTTGCTGAAGGTCGTGGTGAGATCTACCGCGCAGGTCAATTCTTCCAATACTTTGCAGCTGAAGTGCTGCGCCAAATTGGCGATAACGCGGCTTCTGTCCGTCCAGGCGTCTCCGTTGAGGTAACTCGCGAAGCAGTTGGCGTTATCGCCATTATCTCTCCTTGGAATTTCCCAACTGCTACTGCCGCGTGGAAAATCGCGCCAGCGCTTGCTTTCGGCAATAGCGTCATTTGGAAACCTGCTAACCTAACGCCAGCAAGTGCCGTTGCACTGACAGAGATCATCCATCGTCAAGGCTTACCTGCAGGCACATTCAACCTTGTGCTGGGCAGTGGCTCCCAAGTGGGTAACACGCTTATCAACTCGAAAGACGTAAATGGCGTGAGCTTTACTGGCTCTGTGGATACCGGACGTAAAGTTGCAGCGGCGACAGCGCAAAACTTCGTTCGTTGTCAGTTAGAAATGGGCAGTAAGAACGCACTTGTGGTTGCCGATGATGCAGACATTCAAATCGCAGTTGAAGCGACGATTGCAGGCTCTTTCTCTGGCGCAGGTCAGAAGTGTACGGCTTCATCTCGTTTAGTGGTGATGGATGGTATTCACGATGCGTACGTTGAAGCACTGATCAAACGAATGAGTGAGCTTAAAGTTGGCCACGCATTAGAAGAGGGCATCTTCATGGGGCCTGTGGTGGATGGTAACCAATTGGAAGCTAACTTCGATTGGATCGAGAAGGCACGTCAAAGTGGTGCGGAGTTAGCATTCGGTGGCGAGCGCTTGAGCTTAGAGCATAACGGTTTCTACATGTCGCCAACCCTTTTCCTCAATACGCAAAACAGTTGGGAAGTGAACCAAGAAGAAGTGTTTGCGCCAATGGCAAGTGTGATTCGAGTTTCTGATTTGGATGAAGCCATTGCCGTGGCGAACGATACTCGCTTTGGTTTGACGGGCGGCATCATCACACAAAGCCTTCGTAACAGCGCCATCTTCAAACAACAAGTTCAAACTGGCTGTGTCATGGTCAATCTACCAACCGCAGGGACGGATTATCACGTGCCGTTTGGTGGCCGCAAAGAGTCAAGCTTTGGTCCACGCGAGCAAGGTCAGTATGCGAAAGAGTTCTACACCGTGGTGAAAACCGCTTATCAACGTCCTTACTAAGTGAAATAGGGCAGCCGAGGATTCCGCTGCCCAACCTTAAAGGCTCATTAACGTTTAAGGAGTGGTTATGTACCAACAACGGATTGTGATTGATGGATTGCAGTACTGCAATTGGGATCGAGAATACTTTCAAACGCTGAAGGCGAGCGGTATTACGGCTGTACATGCGACGATTGTTTATCATGAAAATGCACGCGAGACCTTAACTCGCTTTGCCGAATGGAACCTGAGATTCGAACAAAATGCAGACCTGATTATGCCTATTTACTCGATGGCTGACGTTGAGACAGCTAAGGCTGAGGGCAAGGTTGGTGTCTTTTTTGGTGCACAGAATTGCTCCCCAATTGATGATGAAATCGGCTTGATAGAAGTCATGCGTCGCCAAGGTTTGCTGATTATGCAGTTGACGTACAACAACCAAAGCTTGCTGGCAACAGGGTGCTATGAGCAGAACGACTCAGGTGTCACACGTTTTGGTAAACAAGCTATCGAAGAGATGAACCGTGTCGGGATGATCATCGACATGTCCCACAGTGCAGAGCGTTCGACATTAGAAGCGATTGACCTCTCTTCTCGTCCAATCTGTATCAGTCATGCAAACCCAACATTTGCTCATGATGCCCTGCGCAACAAATCCAATAACGTCATAAAAGCGCTCACCGAACGTAGCGGCTTGATTGGCTTTAGTCTTTACCCATTCCACCTTCCGAACGCAAGCCAATGCACATTAGAAGATTTCTGCCAAATGGTCGCAAAAACTGCCGATCTGTTCGGTGTGGATCATTTAGGTATCGGCAGTGATCTTTGTTTAAACCAACCACAACGAGTGCTTGAGTGGATGCGCAACGGTCGTTGGTCCAAAACAAAGGACTACGGCGAGGGTTCGGCAAGCAATGCTGGTTGGCCTGATGCGCTGCCTTGGTTTAGCGGTAGCAAGGGTATGGAGAACATTTACAACGGCTTAATGCGTCACGGGTTCAGTGAATCCGAGGCAGGAAAAATTCTGGGTGAGAACTGGTTTAACTTTCTTAAAGAAGGGCTGGAGGCAAACTAAGTTGTAACCCAAATAAACATGGAATAGCCCGCTAAAAACACAATAACAAGGTGGGTGTTAAAGTCACTTTTTGTAGCCGTTAAGGCAGCTGCAATAAACCTCTGGAGTCAGAGTATGTCTGATCTAACCAATAGCATGAAAGCTTCAGCGATGAGTTCGTCATCAGAGAAGCAGCAAGCAAAACACAGCGACACTTCAGCAACAGAAAATTCACCGGATAAGTTAGGGCTGAGTAACCCTGCACTTTGGTATAGTGGTGGTTTCATCGCCTTATTCGTGGCTATCGCGCTTTACGATGGTGGCCTGTTATCAACCCTTGTTAACTCAGGGTTTGCTTGGTCAGTAAAAGTATTTGGTCCATATTGGCAGATACTGCTTCTTCTCACCTTTCTTATTGGTCTTGGTTTGGCGGCAGGGCGAACAGGTAAGGTGATTTTAGGCGGAACCGCAAAGCCAGAAATGAATGGTTTCCGTTGGATGGCAATCATCTTCTGTACGCTTTTAGCTGGCGGCGGCGTATTTTGGGCAGCAGCAGAGCCTATCGCGCATTACGTGAGTCCTCCACCTTTGTATGGTCCGCAAGACAATCCTCAGCAAGGTGCCATTAACGCGTTGTCACAGTCGTTTATGCACTGGGGATTTTTAGCTTGGGCTATCGTCGGCAGCTTAACGTCTATCGTTGTCATGCATTTGCATTACGATAAAGGTTTACCACTTAAACCTCGCATTCTGCTTTACCCGCTGCTTGGTGAGCGAGCGCTAAAAGGCCAAACTGGTGCGTTGATTGATGCATGTTGCATCATTGCGGTAGCCGCGGGAACGATTGGTCCAATTGGCTTCTTAGGGCTGCAGGTTAGCTATGCGTTAAATGCTTTGTTTGACGTCCCTGATGGCTTCACGACACAACTTATCATCATCTTATTCGCTATCGTACTTTATACAATCTCGGCTCTGAGTGGCTTGAACCGCGGGATGCAAATGCTGAGTCGCTATAACGTGATCCTCGCACTGGCATTGATGGTTTACATTCTGCTGTTTGGCCCAACAGACTTTATTTTCAATGGTTACATTCAAGGTGCGGGTACCATGCTGGATAACTTTATCCCAATGGCAACTTACCGTGGTGATGAAGGTTGGTTGAGCTGGTGGACAGTATTCTTCTGGGGCTGGTTTCTAGGCTACGGGCCAATGATGGCAATCTTTATTGCCCGCATTTCTCGTGGCCGTAGTATTCGACAGATCATTACCACGATCAGCATTGTTGCACCGCTTACAACCTGCTTCTGGTTCACCATTGTCGGTGGCTCAGGTCTCGCGTTTGAAATCGCTAACCCGGGTAGTGTGAGTACCGCATTTGAAGGCTTCAATTTACCCGGAGCACTTCTCGCTGTGACACAACAATTACCGTTACCAATGTTGGTGTCCATTTTATTCCTGATCCTAACCACTATCTTCATCGTTACTACAGGTGACTCGATGACCTACACCATTAGTGTCGTGATCAGTGGCGAGACAGAACCTAATGCCATTATTCGCACCTTCTGGGGGGTAGCGATGGGTGTAACAGCATTAATTCTAATTTCGCTTGGGTCTGGTGGTGTTTCAGCCTTGCAGTCCTTCATTGTGATAACCGCAGTTCCAGTGTCCCTGATCTTGTTACCGTCACTTTGGAATGCGCCGCAAATTGCCATCAAGATGGCCAAAGAACAAGGGCTATAACTGGCTCAAATAACCAATAACGTGGAGCTTGTGCGGGTGAATTTTCCTGCATCCGCACAAGTCTAAATTCTTACAATAAAAATAGGTGGTGAGCAAATGGATGCACATCGTTCTACTTATACCAAAGCTACACTCCGCAATGCTGCAATTGTAATGGCGCCAGACAGGCTAGGGGCTATGCACCAAAATCGAATCAGCTTTGTGCGAAGCTTGATCCGAAAAATGGCAAACCAAAAGTGGCAAGTAAGCAAACATGAATGGCAGTTGTGTCCACATGGCTTTGGTTACGTGATATACAAATTAGCGACACCGGAACACATTTACCATCTGGTTGTGTTCTGTGATGAAATTGCCGATGAAGAGCGTAATGACCGCGTGATCGCCGAGAAATGGGACGTAACCTTTGCTTTGGTAAAAGGTGATGTGAACGTCGAACTGCTAGAGCAACTTCGAGCCAATGTGCCTTTGCAAGAAGCGGGGCGTAACCCAAACAAAGTGCTTGTGCTTGCTCGTGCGAATAAGAGTGTTCGTGTGTTTGAACACATTGTGAATGCTCTTTCTAAAGGACAGCAGCCAGAGCCTTCGGAACTGGTAGAAGTGGGTTACATCCTAAGAACTACTGCCGTTTATGGCAACGGAAAGTTTGGCATTGCAGATTTTAAATTGCTAGAAAACAATTCAGATTTCAATCAGTCGTTCAGTGCACAAATGTGCGCGGTGTACATGCTTCGCGAATTCAGCTTGGATTGGATGCATTATCTGGCTCAGCAACAAGGTGGAGACAGAGCCATTAGACTTCACAAAGGTCTGCAGCGTTACCTTGGTGTTGGTAACGCAACAGGCCTAGGTATGGCACCTTACTTAATCAATCATCCATGCATTGTCGATCAATGGATGACGTCACGTGAACGTGCTGTCGCGAGTGTGTTAGCCATGTCATGTGAAGCGGAGAAAGAGCAAGCATTACAAACGTTACTTGCCAAAGCACAGCGCCATCTAGAGCAAGTTATCACCATTAACGAACATCAAGATCAACTCAATCGTGAAGCGATAGAAGACATCCAAGCGCTGAAAATCAATTTGAATGTATTGATCGCGAAACATTCAAACTGGGCGAGCGTAGTCGAACAAACCAACTCAATGAGTTTGGAAGCCCAAGAAATCCTAATGTCATGTTTGATCGAACTTTACCCATCTTTGACTGATGAATTTGAAAACCAAATGAACACCAATGAGTCACTTTCCATTCCAGCAGGTAAGCGTGTTCAAGATATTCTACAAACACTAGAAAGCAAATACCGTTGGTCTATCGATGCAGATTACTCGTTACCAGAGAACAACTATTGGTTCTGGTATCGTTCGCAAGATAAAGAAGAGCCAAGGCTCGGTGTTCGTGGAGAAGAAATTGGCGAAGATCGTGAGTTGCCACTCGACATTGGGCGGCAGGTAAACCGTCTTTACCATGCACTCAATAAGTGCCAACCGGACACCTCTTTGGCTGAGTTCTTACTGCAACATCCGCAATATCGTGCGATCACTCGTCGCGTATGGACGCTTGGCAATCGCGAAATGGGCGATATTCAAATGAATGTGCTACGAGAAGATGCACTGCCAATGCATCTACTTCGTTGTAAGTTGGCCATCTTTGGTGCCACTAAGTTTGATCCGCGATCAGACCGTTGGGTTCGTGTGACTTTCTTCCAAGGTGCTCCGTTGCTGGATGAGATTAACGACCCTAATTACACCGACACTTGGATTTTCCCAACTATGCCGGAGCGCGAGGAAATCGCGCAAAGCGATAATCAAAAAATCGATGGAGGTTGTGCACAATGATCGTCTCTCACAATGAACTGGTTGCTGCGGTAAACAAAGCGTTTTTGGGGATGCGTCGTCACTGCGGTGAAGCCGATGTGATCGCCAATATGGTTGCGGATCTGCAAATGGTGGGTTTGCACGGTGTGCGTCATTTCAACAATGCTAGTCTGTTTCTCAATTTGGACTCTGACTGCGCAGTAACCATCACTGGCAACACGGATTCGGCTATTGAAGTAGAACTGCATAATGGCAGTATCGCATGTCATTTGCCTGCGGTATTGGATTTTGCATTGGAGAAAATGGTCAATAGTAAATCTGTCACCATCACGCTGAAGCAATGCCACAACCGTTGGTTAGCGTTTAGTGAATTAGTCAGACTCTCGGCCAAAGGAATAGCGTGTCGTGCACAATGGGTAAATGGAACCAGTCCTAAACGTACTTTGTATGTGCTAAACCGTGGCCGTATTGCACCAGAGGTGTTCTTTTCTGATCAACTAAAAAGCCACGACACAGATTTCCACAAAATGACGATTGAACTGTCGGTCAATGATTACGATATTGAAGCGACTTCTCAGGGTTACGCAATTCACATTGAAGGAGACGAACTGAGTCAAGCGCAAAGAACGTCGTGGCAAGAAGGTATTTTCGTTGAAGATTCTGAGTGGAATGCTTTGAAGCAAACTGCGACTGTATTCCTTGTTGAAAACAGTGAGCGTTCAATTCAAGGGGCAGGCGAGTTGGCTTGATCTCAAAGTACTAATGTCATCGTTCGTTAGGGTTCTAGCTATTTTGAGATTTGAAGTCATTAAAGATTTTCAACTAAAAAGCCTCACAATGATGTGAGGCTTTATTTGCTGTTCGTTATTTAATTGGCATCGGGAGAATGTCGAATAAACCGTCAAACTCATCCAATGTGTCAGCCAGTTTATCCAGCAGTGATGCGTTGCCTTTTACACTGGCGCGACCAGACTCAAACAACGCTTCCAAGGTTGTTTCACCAAGCACAACTTTAGTGAAGTCCGTTTTGTTAATGACTAACTCAAAATCAACCTTTGGCAGCGTATCCACTTGGATATTCGCCATGTTCGCGTTCGATACTTCACCATAGTAATGCTCGTTCAAATCTGGGTGGTAGACACCAAAGTTAAAATCAAGTTGTGCAGCTTCTGCTTTTGGCGCATTTAAGCTTACAGCGATAAAATCCAAGAACATGCCTGTTGGTGTATTCGCGATCACATCGGCTGAAGCCAGTTTGATGGATGGCTGAATGTCACCGGTACGTAGCTCGACAGCCCCTTGTAAGTAGCTATTACGCCATGCCATCGTTTCGGATTGATAACCTTGTTGCTCAAAACTGTCAGCCAAAGCAAAACGGTATTTGATATTGCTAGGTGCACATTGCACTAAGTCATTAAACAGTTGTGATGCCTCTTGATATTCGCCCTTATTAAAATGCTTCATACCTGCGTTGTACAATGTATCTGCTCCTGCGGCGTTGACATAGACGCACGATTTTTCTGTGGTTTGAAGCGGGTTAGTATTAACCGGATTCATATCATGATAACCAAGGTACAGATTTACGACTGCGCGGGCATTGTGACTATAAGAACCGTGGTAGCCATTGGTATGCCACGTATCGATTTGAGATTGTGGGACAATTTTCTCAATCTCGCGCCCAACATCGTGAATGGTTACGCCATGATTGGCTAAGCGCATCGCTTGGTTATGAATAAAGCCATAGTTGTCTCGTTGTAACGTCATGTATTGGGAAATCTCGTTGATCTCAGTGCCAGCATCGTTCCAAACCGGGGCTGAATGGGCCGCGTGAATGTTGTCAACGAGTCCGCTATCGACAAAGCGCATTTTCAATTCGGTAAGATATTTCGTCCACACGAGAGCATCACGTACTTTTGCGCCACGGAAGGTATAGATGTTGTGCATGCCATCGTAGGTCAACTCAGCAGTATTGAGTGAACGGTATTTGGGTACGTAGAGTACGATCTCAGCGGGTGCTTCTGCCCCCGGCATGTTAATCGCGTGGAATTTGAGACCGTCGATTTCAAAAATTTTCTCGCGGCTTTGAATCTCTTCTGTTGGTGCAACTAATGTTACTTCACCACGAGATGTCCCAAGTCCAAGAGCATTATCTACGATACCTTTGGTGTTGTTATCCAATGTTGTTCCATATTGATAATTGGCGCGGCGGCCCATTGCGGTACCAGCAATCACGTTTTCATCAGCGAGCTCTTTAATGAAGTCTTTTGGTGCGAGAATGGGGGCATCTTTAGCAAAATCGCCAGATTCATATATCCCGCGTGAGCCTCCAAAGTGGTCTGCATGCATGTGGGAGTAGATCATGCCTGTAATTTTGTGTTCACCATTGATCGCGGGTAAATGTTGTTTGGCAAACTCCCAAGATGCGGCTGCAGCTTGACGAGACAATAATGGATCATGAATCACGTAGCCATTGTCAGTGCGATAAATTGTCATGTTTGAGAGATCCGCGCCACGAATTTGGTAAACACCATCGGCCACTTCATATAAACCACCGGCGGCATAATTCAACATGCCTTGACGCCAGATAGATGGGTTCACTGTAGCCGGCAAGTCTTCGACAGACATGTCCGTCATGTATTCAAATCGGTTTTTAAGCTCTCCGGCTTCGTGGGTACCAAACTCGGCAATGAGGCCACGCGCAGTACGTTGGAATGCAGAAGTATCCTCCCATGGCAGTATGCGTGCCACTGCGGCATTCGCTTGTTTTGTATGTGTAGAGGCGGGTTTTCCTTCATAAGTGTCAATGGATGCGTAATCGTTCGCAACGGCATTAAAGGACACAATGATCGCAAGCGACAGCACAGAAGGAACAAAACGAGTTTTCATACGGAACCTCTTTGGCTTAGGTATTGGGTATGTGCTTAATGTAATCCGTTGACACATATCAATACATGCATGAAACTGTATTTAACACATCGCGATTTGTTATGTATGAGGGAAGCGTGCTCAACAACTTAGATTTAAATCTACTCAAAGTCTTTGTTGCCGTGTATCGACATCAGTCAATCACACTTGCAGCAGAAGAGTTGGGACTAACTCAGCCAGGCGTCAGTGGTTTACTTAAGCGCCTGCAACAACAAGTAGGTAGCCAATTGTTTGTGCGGGCAGGGCGGGGAATTGCACCAACTCAACATGCACAGGAGCTCGTTCGCCATGTGGAACCCGCTTTAGTTCAGATCAGCAATGCATTGGAAAGTCTTCAAGGTTTTTCAACTGAGCACCCAAGAAAGTTTGTGCTGTATACCTCTGAGCCCGTGATGTTGATGCTTTTACCGAAAATAGAGGCAGATACGAGCTTAGGTAATGTCACCATCGAGTTACAGCCAACTCTCGCTAATGAAGAGATGCTGATCCAAGGCCTTAACCAACATCAAGCTGATCTGGCGATCGAATTTGCCAGTTATTCAAACCCTTCGTTTTTTACTGAATCACTGTTTGAAGATGAGATTTGTGTGATTGCCCGAAAAGGCCACCCTAGAGTGACTAAGAGGCTATCTCAAGAGCAGTATTACAAAGAAAAGCACATTACGTTAAAGCTACGCAGAGAAGATGCTTACCTCGTTGATTACTTTACAAAAGAACGTATTGAAGAGCGTGATGTGGCTGCTGAATGTACGTCGTTACTGTCACAAATGTCGATGGTTTCAACCAGTGATTGTGTTGCGACAATGACCGCGAGCATCGCCAAGTTGTTTGCTGATAAATTGGATATCCAAGTTATGGATGTGCCATTTACCACCATTCCTATTCGCTACCGCTTAATGGCTCATAATCGAGAGCGTAAAAGCCCATCGAATGTTTGGTTAAGAAATAAGATTAAATCTTATTTTGAAACTGATTAGTCTTAAACAAAGCGGTGATAAGTCGTTTCACCGCTTTGTTTATTTAATATTCAACGGGGCGAAATCCGATGTATTGGCCTGCAATCTGTGTTTGTTTGGTAAATAGGACGCCATCAATGATTAGTGAAGTGTGTTGACCAGTTCGGTTTGGTTCTTGGCTTAACGTAATGGTTTCAATTTGTGAAAATGTTGCGTGGCTGACGTCGGCGGCAATGTTACTGTGGCTCAGTTTGGTCAGGGCTTCTGCTTTTGCAGCAGCAATAAGCGTTCTTAAAAATGCAAAGTTAGGAATATGGAGAAACTGTTCACTAAAATACGTGCATCCCTTTATTTGCATGTTGCTTGCAGGGCAGGCTGATACGTCAAGACCAGAGTTCATTGCGGCGTGATGCAGTTTTTTCGTAATAATGTCTTTCCATTGCAAGGAGTCTGATTTAACAATTATGGGCTTAGCGGGGCTTTCAAGATATTGATGAAGTGCGTCTTTTAACTTTTGTCGCTCACCAAGCAGTAATACACATAACATTTTGGCGAGTGATTCTTTGTCATTAATATGGCTGAGCTGAAGCGTGTTTACAACGTTATAAACTAAAGGGTCATCATATCGCTGCGCGTTAACGAGTGTCTCAAATTGATGGTCAATGGCTTGCCTGTTCACAACTTAAACCTCTAATGTGAGTTTTACTTTCCATATCCATTTAAAGAACTTCCTGTCAATAATTGTGTTATTCAACCTATAATTAAAACTAAACTATCGCAATAGAAGCGATTGGTTCTAAAGTTAACGTTTTGTCAGAATTTCTTTTAAATGAGACAATGTATAAAAATGATGAATTATTTTATGATAATTTATTTATAGAAAGAATGTGCTTATTGTTTAAATACGAAAATTTGCAATGTAATATTGCGGATATTTAAAGCTAATATAAATAAGTTCTTTGGTTATTAGATCAGACTAGATATATGGGATAACATATTTCACCATCGATTAAAAATATTAGTTCTATTTATATCAAAGGTGCTTATAAATGAATTTCTAATATGCTCATTATGTCAGATTTAATTTAGCTTAAAGAATGGCTCGACTGAGCCATTCAAATGGGTAGTAAATAGTATTACATTGAACGAACGGTCATTGGTTGTGGACGACCGATTTTAGTCAAAACCAATTGCCATACACTAAGATCCCTTGAGCGAAAAGCGCCAGCGCAGCTGAGTAAGTAGTACTTCCACATTCGGTAAAACTCTTCGTTGTAATCTCTTTTTAATTGATCCCACGACTTTTGAAAGTTTGCAAACCAGTGCACTAAGGTTTTGTCATAGTCTTCGCCAAAGTTATGTACATCTTCAATGTTAAATAAGTTCTCCATAGCTTCTGATAACTGTTTCATTGAAGGGATCACACCATTTGGGAAAATATATTTAGAGATCCATGGATCGGAGGCATAGGTACTCTTTGGAGAGCCAATAGTGTGTAGCAGAAAGATGCCATTGTCTTTTAGAAAGCGATCTGCACACTCAAAATATTCTGAGTAGTTTTGGGGGCCGACGTGTTCAACCATACCAATCGAAACAACGCGATCATATTTGTATGTAGGCTTAAATTCTCGGTAGTCTTTGATGATGAAATTGGGTAGTACGTCATGTGCTATGGCGAGTTTAGTTCCGAGTTTTTTCTGTTCTTGAGACAACGTTAACCCATCACATATAACACCGTATTTTGTAGATGCGTAGATCATAAAGCTTCCCCAACCACAACCAATATCTAATATGCGCATACCTGGTTTAAGGTCGAGTTTACGACAAATTAGATCGAGCTTGTGCTCTTGTGCTTCATCCAAAGAGCAAGCACGATTCCAGTATCCACACGTATAAGTCATTCGGCTATCAAGCATCTTGCGGTATAGCCGGTTACCTATATCGTAGTGGTGGGGAACATCAAATTTGCATCGTTCAATGCTTTGAGGATTCACCAGTGTTTTTATTTTTTCTTTCGCAGCCGACGATACGAATTTTAGTTTTTGTGAAAGCCCTAGTTCGCCTTCAATGTCGTACGCCAGAATTCGCTCAAAGAATTGATCTAGGCGAGAACAATCCCACATCTTAGCCATATATGCTTCACCTAAACCAAGTGAGCCTGATGACATAACCATGCTATAGACCTGAGGGTTGTAGATTTGTATATCCCAGGGATTAGAGCCGTTAATGGTGATTCCTGCAGAGGCGAGTACCTCTTTGAACATGTTTTCTAGCTTGCTCATACAATACCTATGTTATCGAAGATAAACGCAGCATCTTTGTCTATGAAGCCATACAAGGAGCTGCTTTGTAACACAGCTATATGCAGGTGAAGACAAACTGTTGTGTCGGAGTAAGGAAGTATTCGGCGTATTTGAAGAGAGAGAAGTTTGGAGGCTGCTTGAGTGAATGGACGCATTCATAGCAAGATTCCTATTACCAGTATGATAGATAGAATTACAACGATGGTAATTGTCAAACAAAGTAACTTATCCATGCCTCGACTAATCCAACCAAGATCTTCCAATATATCGTTTGGGAGATCGATGTTTATTTTTTCCACGTATTCATCAAGTTCTCTCATTCCGTTTACCTGTTTATTTAACCTCAATATCAATAGATTATGCGTAAGCTTCGTTAAGTTAAATCAAATTATAATAAACAACTCGTTTATTATTTATTAACGATAAAGGAAAAAGAATACGGTGTTTTGAGGGGGAATAGAATGAAGGAAAAATAAAAATACCTACGATATTCATCGCAGGTATTATATGAATTTAGATTTTGTTATTAAATTTCGTGCACTAGATTTGTTCAGTTATAAGGCCTCCAATTATACCTAAAGAACAAGCGAGCAATAAGCCGAGTACCCAACAGATGTACCACATGTTACCTCCTAGTATAGGGATGAACTGTTATTGCGAATAAAGTCACTGTCTAATCGCCCCAACATTTTGTAATAACACCATGTGGTATAACTCAAAATCACAGGAACGACGATGACTGCAATGATAGAAATAATACTTAATGTTTTCTTGCTCGATGTTGCATCCCATATCGTTAAGCTGTGAGATGGATTAATACTCGATGGCATAATGATAGGAAAAAGTGCAATGCCAGCTGTAAGAATAATAGAGACGATTGCTATGCTGGACATGGTAAATGCGGTAATGGTTCGATTTAAAACAGTTGCCCAAAAACACAAAAAGAAACACATAATTCCCATAAAAGGAATTGCCCATAGTTGTGGCATATCACTGAAATTATGTAGTAAACCGCAAGCTATTTCCCCAAGCTGTTTGTTGAGAGGATTTGAGACCGCATTAGTTAAAACAGGACTAATAAAAAAATAACCTGGATGTTTTGCAGCCATTAGGCCGCCAAACATAAATGCGATCATAGTGAAACTAGCGCCCCACAATGTTAGATTTTTTGCTCGATTGTAGAGTTGATTTCGGGTTTTTAGCTGAAGAAATGCCGCGCCTTGGGTTACCGTCATTCCTAAGCTGATAAATCCGCACAACAAAGGAAATGGTGTCAGCAAGTCAAAGAATCCACCTTGATAATCAATCATTAATAGATCATTGAGTGTGAAGGGGACACCAATCAATAAATTACCAAACCCTACGCCAAAAATGATAGGGGGGACAACACCACTAATGAAGATAGCAATGTCACATGCCTTTCGCCATGTCGGGCTGTCAATTTTTGCACGGTAATCCATTCCCAATGGACGCAACCATAAAGCAGCAAGTACGACGATCATTGCCAAATAAAAACCCGAAAACGCAACGGCATAAACGAGAGGCCAAATAGCAAAGATTGCCCCGCCTGCGGTGATTAACCAGACTTGATTACCATCCCAGTGAGGAGCGATTGAATTGATCATGACGCGGCGATCAAGTTCTTGTTTGCCAATAATAGGAAGCAGTGCAGCGACTCCCATGTCAAACCCGTCGGTAATTGCAAACCCGATCAGCAGTATTCCGATCACAGCCCACGTAAACAAGCGTAGAGTTTCGTAGTCGAACATAATCTCACCTTAACTAAGTGGTTTAAATGCATTTGATGATGAATGAGCATTCTCGAAGTGATAGCGGCCAGTTTTTAGAACGCTAGGTCCAATTTTGGCAAACCGAACCATCAAATATATTTCGATAATCAAAAACGCAGAATATAAGAAGAAAATAACCCCGAGAGAAATCCAGATATCGCTTGAAGCGAGGTTAGATACCGCCATATTAACGGGCAGTACCTCTGCAATTGCCCAAGGTTGGCGCCCATATTCTGCGACAAACCAACCAGCTTCGCAGGCAATAAATGGAAGGGGAATAGACCAAAGGCAGGCTTGAAGCAACCATGGAGTAGCGCCCAATTTTTTTCGACAAAGCTGAATGAATGACAAACCAATGATGGCAAACATAATACTCCCACACACGACCATGATCCTAAAGCTCCAAAATAAGGGAGCTACGCGCGGAATCGTGTCTTGTGCAGCTTGTTGGATTTGACTTTCAGTAGCATCAATCACCTTATCAGTATACTTCTTAACAAGTAGACCATAACCTAGGTCTTTCTTAAGGTTTTCAAATCGAGCGATGTTCTCTGCAGTGTCGTCTCCGGTTCTCAGTTTCTCTAATAACTCATAAGCCTTTATACCATTGCGAATTCGATTTTCACTTTGCGCCATTAAGTCCTTTAACCCAACCACAGGTTCATCAAAAGATCGCGTAGCAATAAGGCCCATGAGGTAAGGGATTTTTATCGCGTAATCCGTTTCCATGGTGGTTTGATTCGGAAGACCAAACAATGTAAATGCAGCTGGCGGGGTTTCTGTTTGCCATTCAGATTCAATTGCAGCGAGTTTAACTTGTTGAACATCTCCGAGTGTGTAACCTGATTCGTCACCTAATACTAATGTTGAGGTAATCGCCGCCAAGCCAAATGCACTTGCAATAGCAAAAGAACGAAGTGCAAATGGAAAATCTCGTCCTTTTAATAAGTAATAGGCACTAATTCCCATCACGAATAGAGCACCGGTGGTATAACCTGCAGCGACGGTATGTACAAACTTAACTTGTGTTACAGGGTTAAATACAACGTCAGCGAAGTTGATCATCTCCATTCGCATGGTTTGATAATTAAATTCGGCACCAACCGGGTTTTGCATCCATCCGTTTGCCATAAGAATCCAAAGTCCGGAGAAGTTAGAACTGAGTGCTGTGAGCCATGTTATAGAAAGGTGCTGCCTTTTAGAGAGACGATCCCAACCGAAGAAAAACAGCCCGACTAGTGTAGATTCTAAGAAAAATGCCATCAAAGCTTCGATGGCAAGTGGGGCACCAAAAATGTCGCCCACGTAATGAGAATAGTAGGCCCAGTTTGTACCAAACTGGAACTCCATTGTAATACCTGTCGCAACACCAATGGCGAAGTTAATACCAAATAATTTTCCCCAAAACTTTGTCATGTCTTTATAGATTGTTTTACCTGTAATGACATAGAGCGTTTCCATTGTGGCGAGTAGAAAGGACAAACCAATCGTCAATGGAACGAAAATAAAGTGATAGAGTGCAGTACTAGCAAATTGAAACCGAGATAGCTCAATAATGTCTGTGAACACAACAACTCCTTCCGTCGTCGAATGCAGAATAAATTAGAAAATAATAAACGCTGGTTATGTGTGCGTTAAGGTGATGTTTTGGCTATTTGTTAAGATGAAAATGTGTTTTTAAAACACGCTTTTTTCAACCAGTAATCTAAGCTGACATAACGGCCACCACCGTATAAAAACAAAACCAGTAACATAACGAAATAAGTGGCAGCAAATTCCATCCCGTTGTTTAGCATGACGGGGTCGCCAAGCTCTGTGATGTAGTTATATCGTCCCGGAAAGTTGACCGATAGCCACTCAATGAAACCATTAAGACGAATTGTGGCTTCCATACTGCTTGTAGCGATGGCATCCCACCCATGCTTCCAGTGAACCATCGCGCTTGCGACACTCATCAGAAAGATCATCGGGATAGACATAATTCTTGTAAACAACCCCAGTGCAATACAAATACAACCAAGAACTTCCGTTCCTGCTGCAAGAAAGGCGAGCAATTCAGGAAAGGGTAGATTTAACCCTCCATCAGCGCTGGATGCGCCAAACCAAGCTACGGTACCGGAAAATCCCAGTACTTTTGAACGAGCCCCGACAAATATCACCGGAATGAGATAAAGACGAATCGCGAGCAATACGAGAAAATCGTATTCTTTACATTTTTCGACCAGTGCGTTGTACCAATTCATCGTAAACGCACCAAAAGCTGACTTAATCATAAATTATTCTCCTAATGGGCGTGTTGCCAGTACTCCAAGTTCGTTGAAGTATTGAACCCACTCCACAAGACAAAACCTGACTAACCGTTGAGCGGTATATTGTTGTAGTTGAGCAAATGTCAGGGTGAATGGTGGCTGTAACCGTTGAATGAGAGCAACATCGACTTCTCTGAGCCTTTGCGATATCACCACGTGATGATGGTTACGGAAAACAGCATAAAAAACAGGATAGTGCCGATTCTCTAGAAACGTCACAGATTTCTCATGGAGCAAAAACGGAACTTGTAACAACCTTAGCGTTGGATTGAGTAGTAAGGTGTAATTTTGTTCCATTGGAACTGTCTTACCATTGAAATGTGCCGTATCTAATTCGTCAATTTCAGCGCAAAATAACACCCATTCGAATTCTAGAAGCGCCATTTGATCAGAAGATATCAAACAGCTATATCGACTTCTGCAGCGTTCTTGTATAACGAAGAGCGTGAACTCAGTTGCAATATGATGGAATTCGGGTTCATTAGCACCATGCAGTACAACAAAGTCATCAACCATTTTCTCTATCTGCTTACTGTCAAACTCAGAACAAAATAAAGGAAAGGTATTGGTCACCACACCAAGAATGTTTTCTCGAATGAACTCACCATAGCGACATAAACTACCTTGCTGAGCAGGAGTTCGAATTAAAGCCGTTAAAGATTCGGTTTGTGCGTGCATTTGATTTGATACGTTAAGCATTACTTACCTCCTCGAAAAAACTCCGAATGGTGTAACTGGCATCAAGAATGTCCTGATGAATGCAACGTAGCTCTTCTGCTAATACCAACAAGGATGGAATGTTGTGGTCACGCTCAAGCAACATTGGTTTACTGCCATGAATTGACACAGTTAATTGAGCAAGCTGTATGACCTCTTCTTGTACGGGCTTACCATGAGTATCCAGTAAAAAGCCCTTTCTTTCGTTTAGATGCCCTGCAATGTGGTAGTAGCGAATTGCATCACTGGGTAAGGTGCTTAGCATATCAAAGGCATCATAATGATGATTTTTACTGTTGACATATACGTTGTTAATGTCGACAAGCAGCTCACATTGGCTTCGATCCGCAATCTCTGCAATGAACTCACCTTCAGGCATTTCATCTCCATAATCATGGTAATAGGAGATATTTTCTAAAACGAGTGGACGTTGAATGATGTCCTGAACGCGTTTAATTCGTTCAACGAGATAGGGGATATTCTCTTTAAAACGAGGAACAGGAAGTAGTTCATATAAATAACCTTGATTATCCCTAGAAAAACTCAAATGTTCACTGTAGATCTCGATTTTGTATTCATCGAGAAACCGAGCTATCTCGCGCACAAAGCTTTCATTTAGTGGCTGGCAGTCACCAATTGACAAGCTTAAGCCGTGGGCGACCAGAGGGTAATGTCGAGCAATATCTTGTAATTGCTCCCGCTTTAAACCTCCAATGTGCATCCAGTTTTCTGGTGCGAGTTCAAGAAAATCGATATCAGGATGTTGTTTTAGCTGCCGTAGTAACTCGACGTGTTCGCTACGTAATCCGATACCTTTTGAAGTTTCGTTTATTGTCCGCATACACCACCTGTGACTTTGCTTTTGATTAACTGAATTGTCTCAGGGGATAAAGTGATTCCTTCCCCATTGATACCACACTTACCATCACGTGCTCTGACCAAACGACCTTGTGGATTATTTTTTAGTTCTTGTTTTTCAAAACGTTTCTCGGTACCACATTTACCTGCTGCGCATTTCCCACCATGCTGTGTGTTAGGTTGTGACTCGACAGGTGCTTCAGATGGCGCATCGGCATAAACCATTCCTGAGTTAAGTGTGATTGCCGATGTGAGTGCAATTGAGAGGGCAAGCTTATTGTTGTTCATGAGGTATCTCCTTCGTAGCAGTGATTGGATAACTGGATAGATCGCGTCCCGCAATTACTTGTCCGTGATAGTATTTTTTTACAATCTCGATTGACTGAGGTTTTAGCTTGAGACCAAGCCCCATCCAGTGGTTTAAAACCAGTATTTTAGGGGAAATTTCTGCGGCTATTTGACCAACAACGGATGGCTTAGCATGCATAAAAGCGGAGGTTTCATCGGCTTGCTCATGAATCGCAAGGGGCATAACTAAGATGTCAGCTCCTTTTGCGAAGTCGATGAAAGAGGGATTACTCCCGTTTTGATCAGCAGAGATAACGATAACCCCTTCATCACTCTCAATACGGTATGCTAAGCACGGTACATCTCCATGAGGAATGCCTTGCGCATAAACGGTTAAGCCATCGTGCTCATAGACTTTTGTACGTTTGTTATTGGAATAAGAAACGTCAGTTATCGTCACGGGAAACAGCCCATCAGTACCGTCGAATAAGCCATTTAAGTATGCATAAGCCCCGTTTTTACTATCGAATAAGGCATGCATATAACCCGAGAGACTAGGGAAAGCAGAACCCGCTTTGGGACCTGCAATATCGAGCGGATCATCCCGGTTAAAGAAATAACCACCTTTCAGTAGGGCAGGTACAGCTGCCACATGATCAGTATGAAAGTGTGTCAGGCCTAAAAAGTCCAAATCTTCGAGTTTAGCGCCTGCTTGTCCAAAGCGTAGAAAGACACCACCACCAGCGTCGATCATGATACGAGATTTGCCTTTCCACCAGATAAGTTCGCCGGAGGATGCCCGAAGATCATCTGAAATAGGTCCGCCAGAACCTAACAACTGCAAGGTAAAGTTTTTATCGAGTGGTTCGAGATTGAAAGCGTAACTACTAGCGGTGGCGGTACCTATTGATAAACCTAATGCAAGGGCCAACAAATTAAACGTTTTTTTCATAGTAAATACCTACTGCTGAATACCGTTATGCATCGTTAGAGTTGAATATTGAGATCCTAATCAACTAAACGGCTTGTTTTTGATGTTTGTCAAAGCACATGGGTAAGGTATCCGATATGGAAGGTTAATTATATCTAGAAATATTTAAGTGTTCGTTCAGTTTAGTTGAACAGCAGTGTCATTTACTTCATTTACTAACGGGGAAAACATCCAGTGCAATAGAAATGCTGTTTATCCTGATTGCTCTAATGGTTTAAAACGCCACTAAATATACTTATAAATAGTGACAAGATTAAGAGTGATGAAATTAGTTTTATTTACTATGAATATATATTTATCTTGTGAGTAATTATATTCTGAATACAATCATTTAAGATTAAATAAATATGATATTTATCATTGGTTGAGGTAAGATATTATTCTCTTCAATTCGAACAAATTTATTTATGAAACCATCTCAATTTATTATGCTTCTCATTGTTGTGTTTTTTAGTGCATCAAGTATTTTGGGGGTCTTTGGTTTGACGGTGATGAGCGTATTACTTTATTGTTAATTGAATCTTAATGGATTGAAAAAGCCCGATATCAATAATATCGGGCTTAAATCTAACCTATCTAATTATGAGTATAATTCGATGTTATTTATCCTTCACTCGCAAGTTTCTCTTCAACCATAGGTGCTAATTTTTCGTAAGGTAAATATCCAGGAATCAATTGGCCATCAATCAGCATTGCAGGTGTTCCTTGGACGCCTAAGTCAATAAATAATTGGTAGTTTTTCTTTACCATTTCTATCATTTCATCGTCAGTTGATACGTATTGTGCAACATTGTTTGCTGTTGCAACTTTCATTATAGAGCGTAAGTTGTGAATGCCCGGTTTGCTCATCAACATCTCGCTGACTTCTTCAAACTTGTCACGTCTTTCCTTCCATACTTTTAACGCAAATGTTGAAGAGTTTGAAGGGCTAGAAAGCTCTTTTAATGGAACGTATATATTAATAACTTTGACTTCTTCAGGATGTTCCTTGGTGATTTTTTGAAGAACTGGATCTAATTTTTTACACCATGGGCAACTTAAATCAGTGAGAACAACAATAGTTAGTTTTGGCTCGCTTGCACCAAACCAAGGTAGGTTTGGGTTGTTATAAATATAATCATGGTTGTCTACCAATGTTTGGTCGAATTTTTTTTGCTGGACAATATACATGGCTAGACTTTCGTGAAGGCTATCAATAATTGCGCTATTTCCTTTTAGCATCTTATTAATATCATCTAGTTTTTCCTGTTCAGTCATGGCAGAAACAACAGGAGAGAGCATCATTGTTACCATTAAAGTAACGAATAGTTTTGAATTAAATTTCATTGGATTTCCATCTTATATTTTTGTTAACCAAAGGCGAGCTAATAAGCCCCATGGTGTCGTTACACCCGTGGTGACGGTTTTAACTTCGCCCTTGTCAATGATTATGATTGTTGGGGTGACTAAAATTCCCCATTGTTTTGAAATATCGCCAGTTACGTCGTTGATATTGGAGAACTGATAATCGTGGGCGTCCATGTAACGCGACACACGCCTGTTCTCACCGGAATTAAGGCTGACTCCAATCACTTGATATGATTGATTGAACCAATCAATGGTAGGTGTGACGAACTTGCACGCAGCGCACCACGTTGCCCAAAAATAGACAATTACAGGTTTATTTTTGCTCATTTCAATCGCGTCAATAAATTCCCTTGACAGAGTGATACCACTAAGTGGTGGCGCATTTTCCGTCGGCATATCTTTTGTTCGCCATACATCAACTGCGATCGCAAGCACAATGGACAGTAGCGCATAAATGATGACATCACGTGTCCATGATTTACGGCGTTTTGACTTAGCCATTAGATACGTCGCCTGCTTTTTTGATGGCTTCTAAAACGGCGTCGCTGGTCAAGATTACTGGTAACTTAATCCCATCTGGTGCGCCAGGGCCATAAACCACATTAAACGGCACACCAAAACGACCGTGGCTTTGTAGATATGAGGTGATGGTCTGGCTAGGAACGGTCCAATCTCCCTGCATGACAACAATGTCACCGTTTGTGAGTGTGCTATATACTGGTTCCTGCAATAAGACACCCAATTTATTGGCTTTGCAGGTGACGCACCAATCTGCGGTCACATCAACGAATACGACTTTTCCTTCACTGACATACTGATTAATCGCGTCGACAGACAGGGGTTGCCATTGAGGCTCAGATGGCAGTACCTTTGTTGACGTTGCGTTGGAAGAGTACGTTGCGAAACCAATGATCGCAACGAGGACCAAGCTTGCAATACTCGCAGATTTCAATCCATGAACTCGCACCATACGAACCAAAAAGGCACCGACTGAAACAATCGCTAATATATATAACCATTGCATTGATAAATGATTCGATAGCAAATAGAACAGCCATATGCTGGTGATGAGCATCATGCCGCCAAATAGGTATTTGACACGGTTCATCCATGCCCCCGGTTTAGGTAACGCAAGTGCGATGGAGGGGAATAGAGAAACCACGATCCATGGCAAAGCCATACCAATAGCGAGAGCGGTGAAAATGCCAAACATGGTGGGTATGTTTGTAGCTAGTGCAAAGGCAACTGCCGTACCAAGGAAAGGTGCAGAGCACGGAGTTGCAAGCAGTGTTGCAAACATACCTTGAGTGAAGTGACCGTAGTAAGAATTATCACCTTTTGCTGCCATCCAAGTATTGGTATCAGACGACAACCGGATTTCGAAAAGACCAAGCATGTTTGCACCAAACAATGCGGTGATCAAAAACATGAGGCCAATAAACCAGCCACTTTGGAATTGAATTCCCCAACCGATGGCACTACCTGAAATCTTTAATACAGCAAGAAATGTAGCAATTAACCAGAAAGAGCTAATGATCCCGCCAGCGGAAGCGAGGAACTGCAATCGAACTTGTTTTTTCTCAAGCCCTTGAGCAGCAACAATACCACTGAGCTTCATGCCTAAAACAGGGAAGACACATGGCATCACGTTAAGGATTAAACCGCCAAAGAGTGCAAACAAAACCATATGTACTAGGGATGTTTGTCCTGATTGGCTGGTAATGGTTTTAGCTATAGCGGTTGTTGTTTGTTCTGCGGTGAAATCATTATCCTTTAACGTTACTAAGATCGTTTCATCGGTTAGATCGGGAGTTCCCATCCAACTGCTCACGTCATAAGTTGCTGTGAGAGTGTCTCCGTTTATCTCAATTTGTGGCCGAGAGAAGTTTGCATCTTGCATCTGCTCTGACGGACCATCAACCAGAACATCAGGGTTTGTCCAACCCATACTTTTGGTTGCGGTAACTTGTAGTTGGTTTTTTGCCTTATCCCAACCGGTTGTCACTTTATTAATCAAAGCTGAAGCTTTAGGAACTAAGCTCATACCTTGTGCGTATGTGCGCATTGCTTCATCTGAGACCATGAGATCGTTAGGAATGAACGACAACTGAATCGGATAATCGGTCAATACACAAATGGTTGTGCATGAGGAAAGCGTTAATTTTGCATTTAACTCAACGGGTTGATCGAGATCTTCCACGTGAAGCGTGAGCGGGAAAATAACGTCTTTCTTATAACCCAGAGTTTCTAACCCCAGCATCTCAAATCGTTGAGGATAGGGCCAATGCCAATCAATATTCTCAATGTTTTTTGAGTTTTCCCAAACCATACTCGGCGCAATGCCGCCTTCACCTGGGCTACGCCAATAGGTTTTCCAATCGCCAGTGAGACGAACTTCCAAGTAGCCGGCTAAGGTTTTGTTTGCTTTGTTCACTTGTCCTGTTACGACAAAGCGAGTCTCTATCGGTGGATGGTTCGGGTTTTGTAACCAACCAGTAGTGAGTGTTTCTGCTTGAACGCTGAATACGCTCAAGGCACAAAGTACCGCGAATAGCCATAGACTGACTAAACGTGAATACGTTTTCGTTATGTACATGTATGTGTTCCTTAAAGATAAATATTTCGAATGTTGGTGTAAACAAACGTCGATTTATTCTCTAAAGACACACAATTGAAGATGAAGCCGCCTACCTTTATAGAGGGTTGGGGTTGTGGGTGAGGGTCGATATTCTGAAGTAGAAAGCAGCCATAAGATCAGCACCAATGCAAGGATTTGCATGATCAGTGCATGGTCCGCCACCTGATGTTGGTCAAAGTTAATTAAATGCTCTGACAAACTGCATTTGTCTGCAATATCGGTGTTGTTGGTTACTTGGTCATCATTTTGCAAGACTTGTTGGATAACTTGATTGTCGTCTTGGTATTTCACCGGACAGGCGTTCAACAAGCCGATGTTATTCGCAAGACAGATGCAAATAACCCACCACACTAATGCGAGGGACCATTTGGTAAACCTATGTCTTTGTCGGCTTGTATTCATCTGTCTTTTAGTCTGATGACGGCTAATATAATTGTCAGCCAGTGAGACTGACTACTGGACGGATAGTTCCAATATTTTAAAATTTTTTGTATGGCATACTGTCGTATTAGCTTTTGAAGCTTAGCTTGTAAGAAACAAATAGAGCCCATGTGTGACCCACAAAGCCCACAGAACATATGTAATAGCCCAGCATTTTGCTAATGTACCGCGAATGGTGGTTTTAAAATCTGGAGCGGATTGAAATACACATATAGAACTGAAAAGTGCGAAAAGGGGAAGTGTGATTATTTTGAGCGTGACGCTAATATGATCTGGGAGTAGCCATTTGCTCTGCTCCAGCATAAACAATAAGGTGTAACTGCCGAAGAGTTGTAGAACAAAAACGGCTTTCCACAATGGTAATTCACCTTTGAGCCATCTCATCAATAGAGGAGGGCGTTGTAGGACATATTCCATGATGCTTCCTTTTGTAAATGACGTTGAATGAAAGCCCCTTATAAGGGGCTTTCTCGTATTTATGCTGTGGCGAGCTCGCCACAAGATTGCTCTAGGATATTGGCAATGAATTGAGCTTTAGCACCCAAAATGATTTGAACACCATTGCTACCCACTTTTACCACACCGCGGGCCCCCAGTTTCTTGATTGCAACGTCGTTAACCAAGCTGGTATCTCGAACTTCTAAACGCAATCTAGTAATGCAAGAACCAATCGAAGTTAGGTTGCCACGACCACCAATGTGGTGAAGAATTTCTGTTGCAAGTTCTTCATCACTCAATGTGATTTCAGCTGTTGCTTCGTGTTCACGTCCAACGGTCTGGTAATCAAACTTACGAATAACAACTCGGAAAACGGTGTAGTAAATAGCCGCGTTAATAGGGCCCCATAAGAATAGGTTCACCCAGTTGGTCTCGTAACCTTGCAAACCAGGAAGAACGCCGAATACAACGTAATCAATGATACCAGCAGAGAAGGTTTTACCCATTTGCATATCAAGAGCAAACGTCACTGTATAAGACACACCAGCCATAATAGCGTTAAAAATGTAGAGTAGCGGTGCGGTAAAGACGAAAGCGAATTCTACTGGCTCTGTGATCCCAGTAACAAACGACGTTAGTGCCGCAGAACCGAGTAAACCCGCCGCAATTTTCTTGTTCTTTGTGTGCGCTTCTTGATACATCGCCAAACAAGCCGCAGGGAAGGCAAACATATAGATAGCAAAGTTACCCGATAGATACGCACCAGCATTGCTGTAGCCGCCACCTTCGAATGAATGAACACCATCAGCAAACATGCGGAACCATATTGTATGTGCACCATTAACCACATCGCCGTTGGTTGCAGTGTATTCAAAGAAGGTATACCAGTATGGATTGTAGAAGATGTGGTGTAAGCCAACAGGAATTAACGCACGCTCCATAAACCCATAGAAGAAGGTAGAAATGTACATGTTACCTTGGCTGAGTGTCGTTGAAGCTGCGGCAATACCTTCTTGAACATAACCCCAGAAGTATGGAACTAGCAAACCAAGGAAGAAGGCAGAGAATGCCGTCACAATCGGAACGAAGCGTTTACCGGCAAAGAAGCCCAGAAACTCAGGCAATTGAATGCTATAAAAACGGTTATACATGTATGCGCCAAGTAAGCCCATGATCATACCGCCTAGTGGTCCCATTTGCATGGAGTTGATCCCAAGCACTTTTACATAAGCCTGTGAATTGGCGACCATTTCGTCTGTAATCCCGTAGCTTAAACCTATGGTCATATGCATCACCAAGAAACCAGCAACCGCAGCAAGTGCAGCGGTGCCAGAATCTTTGGTTAATCCGACAGCAACACCAATACAGAAAAGTAGATGTAAGTTGTCAAATAGGACTTGCCCGGCCATTTGCATTAACGGCCATTGCAACTGAAAACCAAATGCGAGCAGCAAACCAGCTGCGGGCAGCATGGCGATGGGGAGCATCAAGGCCTTACCCAGCACCTGTGCTTTGGTCATGGTATTTTGTAGGAAACTCATAAGTTACTCTCATAAATTGTTAGGGTAAAAGGGGGCTCTTCCATGGTGGGGCAAAGAGTTAGCAAAGAGTTTAAGAGCCTTTATTAAGTTGAAGGTTACAAATTCAATCAGGTTTGTAAGTGTTGCGCAGGAATGTAAGCGGGCTATTACAAATAGGGCGAAAATTAAGCAAGAAGCAACATTTGGACAGGTTATGATATGCCTACCATTTATCGGCATATGCATATTTCTAATTATTCAACATGTAAATCAAACGATATGATTTAATTTACATTAAATATGCGATGTTAATTGATCATGAAAAAATGGTTACACAGTACTATTGCTCTTTTATCCATTGTCGGTTGTGGTGAATCCCAATCTTCCTCCGAAGGGATTGCTCCTCTCCCGCCAAGAATAACGTCGGATTTAGCATTAAAACTGGAACAGCAAGAGAATGTTCGTGATCAGTTTTCTTTATTACTCGAGTATTTTGAGCTCCATTTTGATCGGAGTGATTTGCTGACGGGAGTCGATGAAAACGTAAATGGTATTCGAGATGACATTGAGGCTGTTTTGAATGCTTTGAACGTTTCTGAACCAGTTCGTAAAGCACTCAAGCAAGACGCACGATATCAGCAAGAAAACCTTTATCATGACTTCAGTAATTTCACTTATGCCAATGTTGATAAGGCGGCAGCCATCGCCAATATGTACAACGAAGTCATTGCATGCAAAGTGTATGTAGGTATGTCGATTGACGATCGGGTTGCAACATCTAAGCACTTAGCTGATCTAACTTATAATACGTTTGACCGTGCGATGGCTTACCTCGCATATGAGAGTTTACTTGATGGTGTTTTCACTAATGTATTGCCACCGGAAGAGCAGTATTGTGACTAATTGACAAATTAATGCGGATATCTTTCCATATGTCCATCAGCTTAATGCCAACCAATGCGATGGTATTATTAAGGTTTTCGGACTATTCAGCAGCGTCATTTTGATATTGATTCTGCAAAATATACATACGTTTTACATCATGATATTTGCCGTTAATAAAATATTCTTCGACCAAGTTCGCTTCTTCTATAAAACCGCATTTTTGATATAAGTGCAGTGCTTTCTCATTCTGTAAGGCAACCAACAAATATATTTTGTGTAGATTTAAGATGTTAAATGAATAGTCAAGGGCGTGGTTGATGACTTGCTCTGCATAACCCCGACCTTGAAATTCAGGTGCAATAATAATTTGAAATTCTGCACTGCGGTGTATGTAATTAATTTCGATTAACTCGACCAGTCCGATCAGTTCACCATTTTGCGCTTCAACAACAAAGCGACGCTCAGCATCATCATGAATGTGCTTTTGGTATAACTCTTGTAACTCTCCATAAGATTCATAAGGTTCTTCAAACCAATAAGTCATTACATTTCGGTTGTTATTTAAATCATGAATGAAATGTAGATCCGAGCGTTCTAGGGCTCGAACTTTCAAGTTATTTGTCATAATTGACTCCCCAAATATATAAGAAAATTAAAGCGTAAACTTGTCACTTTAGGTTCAATTTCTGGCTGATTTTAACGAGTTAACTATGACAAATGTGTGGCACAGCCTTCAAAGATTTGTTCTGTCTACGATTGAGTTTGCACCTCAAATGGTAGGTTATTGAAGTTGAATTTGGGTGAGTGCGTTAAACAGGGCTTGTTTATCGGCTTGTGTTAAATAGGGAGAGCGAATTGTGGCAGAAAACTTGGCGTTATCCTGCGTAGTAAGCTTGCCGCCTTGTTTTAGAAAATCAGCCAATTCATGGTTAATTTGCTTACCTAGTTTGATAAGCTCGGGCCTCACTACCGTTTGTAAGTCACGTGGAGTACGGGTTTCTGGTGATGTCAGTAAATCTGCGCGGTAACGATACTGAATTGCTTTAGCCGCCGAGATTTGTGCTTGAAAAAAGCCGACAACACTTTGTTTATCCAACCCAACTTTTTCAGCAGCGATACTTGCATTTTCAATCACCACTTCTTCACGCTTGATATCCTCGATCGCTTTACCATGATTTGCTTTAAACAAAGCGACATCCTCCATAAAACTTAAACGTTCGTTAATGATGGAAAACAGTGCATCTGGTGTTGGGGCTGAATAAGCGTTGAATGTGAGCAGGGTGAGTAGGGTGATGAATATTCGGTGGAGCATGGTGTCCTCATAGAATTTTTGGTTACACAAGTCAGGATTACATCATGCTCAACTGGTTTCTTATATAAAACTTTGGTCTAGTACTTTCGATGGCTATGCTCACTGGGGAATATCGTTATTCTCTCCTATACTATTTACAAAATTAACATTTCGCATGTTGGCTAGTACAAAAAATAATTGCGCGCTATGTATCTAATTTAAGGGGAGTTCTATGTTCAGGGGAATCTTACTCAGTGCCATGGTGTTTTTTGCGCTGCTTTTTGCAAGTACTACACACGCCAATGAAAAGGTGGTTAATGTTGGATTTGTGGTGGGTATTCCACCGTTTGTGATTGGTGATTCCGGCATCCTTGTCGATATCGTTGGTGAAGCTTTAGGGCGATCAGGGTATGAAATATCTAACTATAAATTCCCAAGCAAGCAATTTGATCAAGATCCGTTAAATACCTTTAGTGAATTGGACATTTTTATTGGAACACCGTTAACTTTCCGAGTTGACTATTCCTACGGTAAGGTTTTTGAGTTTGATAATGTCGCTGTCTCTAAAGTCTCGAGTCAATTAAAGATCGATAATGTTTCTGATTTAAAAGGAAAATACATTGTTGGTTTCAACAATGCAAAGCAACACCTCAAAGAGCCTTTTACGACGTTTTACAATCAAGAGTTATCGGACTGGGAAGGGTATAAAGAGATCGAAAATCAGCAAGCACAGTTCGATATGTTGATGAAAGATAGAACTCAGGTAATTTTGTTAGATAGAAGTATGGCGTATTACTACGCGCGCCGTGCTGGGGTAAAAAACATGGAAGGGCTTGTATTCCATGAAATTTTCCCACTTAAAAACACCATTTATGTTGTCGGTCGTGATCAAAAATACATCCAATTGATCAAGAAAAATCTCGATGAAATGTGGCAAGACGGCACATTTACTATGTTGCTGGATAAATACCGCTAAATCTGCCGTGATTTTGGGAAGTCAAAGAGATGATGAGTTCTCAGTCGATCAATAGCCGGTTAACGATCAGAATTGTCATGTTCAGTTCGTTTGTCACCATATTCATCACGGCGTTTCAGCTGTACTCAGATTATGTGGTGGCCAAAGAAAGCATTCAGGTCAGCCAGAAATATATCTTCACTTCTTATAAAGACGCATTAGAAACAAGTTTATGGGTGCTAAATAGTGACCTAATTGAATCTCAAATCAATGGCATTATTAGCATCCCTGACATCAGTTATGTGCGTATTGAAAGTTCTAGTGGCGAGAACTGGGAATTGGGTGTTAAGCAAGAAGAGCATATCCTTCAACAATCATTATCATTAAAGCATGCATACATTGACCAAAAATACATCACCATAGGTAAGCTTATTGTTCAGTCCGATTTATGGTTGATTTACAATAACTTGATTGATAAAGCGTTGTTGATTTTATTGTCCAATGGGCTGAAAACCTTCATTGTTGCGGGCTTCATCATCTACTTGGTTAATTCGTTGGTGACACAGCCATTAAACGAAATGCGTAAGTACCTAAAAGAATTCCAGTTTCAACAAAATAACCCGCCGATGATCATCAAAAGAACGGCTGCAAATGATGATGAAATAGACTTCATGATCGCAACAGTCAACAGAATGTGTTTAGAGCTGTCTTCATCTTATGCGATTGTTGTGGAGTCACAAAAGCAATTGGCGCGAGCCTTAGATGACAAACAGGTATTGCTAGAGCAAGAAACACGGTTTAAAGAAGACCTTGAGGTGATGGTCAAAGAACGAACCCAAAAGCTTGAAGACACGTTACTTGAGTTGAAAGCGACACAAGCCAGTATGATTGAAAGTGAAAAAATGGCTTCGCTTGGGGCTTTGGTGACCGGCGTTGCTCATGAGATCAATACGCCGCTTGGTATCTGCATTACATCGAGCTCATTTGTCTCTTCAGAAGTAGAACAGATCTTAAGAAACTATGAAGCCGGGGAATTACAGGAATCGACATTTACTGAATCGATGAGCAACATTTCTAAATCGGTTGAGTTGCTTGTTTCTAATTTACAAAAGTCAGCACTACTAGTTTCAAGTTTTAAACAAGTGGCGGTAGACCAAAGTGATCGCTCCATCAGCAAGTTTTTCATAAAAGAGCACCTTGATAAGCTCATGCTTTCGCTGTCACATGAGTTAAGTAAACATTATGCTGAAGTTGAAGTTAAGTGTGATGACAAGCTTGCGATTGAAAGTTACCCAAGTGCCTATATTCAGATTTTCACTAACATGGTGAGCAACAGCTTGAACCACGGCTTTGAAAACTGGGACAAAGAACGACGTATATTGATCAATATATACAAACACGATGCAGACTTAATCATTGACTATCGAGATACGGGTAAGGGGATCCCTGAAGATGTTAAGGGAAGGGTGTTTGAGCCGTTTGTCACGACAAAGCGGGGGATTGGGGGTACAGGACTAGGCGCAAACATCATCTACAACACGGTATCCCAACTATTGCATGGAAAAATCGAGTGTTGTGATGACAATACAGTTGGCGCTCGCTTTATCATTACGGTTCCATTAGATGTTGTCCCCTTAGCTGAAGCCAACGGGTAAAAGATCAGCTTCCGATGTTTTTTACTTCGTTGATTTCAGCAATTTGTTCGCCATTCCATATCATTTCGACGAGATGACCTTGAATGACATCTTGTACGGGTTTTGGTGTAAATAAAGCCCAGCACATACCACCTTGATGACGAACAGACGGGTATTGCACCGCTTGAAAGCCATCTTTCTTTAGATCTTTTGCTAACTGTTGTGAGGCGTTGTAATGGTTGGGGTCTAAAATACTTTTGTCACTAGGTTGAACCACATGCACTGGGTTAGGGCGATGAGTGACAACTAAGCTCCTGAACAAAAAACGGTCATAGGCAAGCCCTTCAACATTTGCCCAGTATTTTTGTTGATGGTGTTTTACTTCCTGAACCGCGGTTTGTTCGGTATCGGCGACATATAACGCACCAAAAAAGCCATCATTAAATCGTCCACCGTTTGGATTGATATGGGTAAATGGACCCACCGCATAGCTTCTGCCACGTTCGCACTGGTAAGGAATGTCTTTAGGATCAATCAACGCAATATCGCCAACTTCGTCTCGTAGTCTTGGGTTCGTTAAGGCTTGAATTGCGTAGAGTATTTCGAAGTCTTCTGGGTTGGCAACGGATTCAAATAAATCGATTGGTGGGTACTTAGTATTCACTAGTCGATGACTTGTCAGCGTACTTTTTTTATTTTTTAACCCCACAAACCACCTCGCAAAGCATCGATACGACGTGCTACTTCATAGAGATCAGCAAACTTGCCACTGGTAATAATTTCGAGCGGCGTTCTGCCTGCGAAAAAGTCGTTGTGGTTCTTCATCGTCATAAAACCATCGACGTTGGCAGGATTGCTGAACACAATTCGTAAGGCTTGATGAATATTCAAAATATAACTCACTCGCTCAAGCTGATCATCGCTAAGTTTTGTTGTTTCTGGGTTCGCCTTAAATTTATGGTAAGACGATTTAGATAACTTAAGAATATTTTGGCTTTGTTGTGCGCTACACCCCCAAGACGCAAGAATATTGTCCGCTGTTTTAAAGCCGACCATTGCGACAGCTTTAGGGTTGTAACCGGTATCTTGTGCAAGGCTCATATTTGAATCCTATTTGGGAGTTAATTGTTAATTTAGTCTATAATTGGACATTTGTAAATCATTAGGAATTATCTCCTCATAAAATTAACAAGCTTTCCTTTTGCCTAACTATTGTCTTACCATCAATTCTTACGGGAGCTGTACAGGATGATGGTAAGAATCATCGGGTATGCTTACCAAGAATATAAAAGTGAATAGGAAAGGAATAATGCGTTTTCTAATAGGCGATCTGCATGATGCAGAAGAAATTAAAACGTTATTTACTTCAACGTTTTCAGATTCGGAAGGCGAGGAGGAAGGTAAACTTATCGGTCAATTAGCGTTAGATTTGATAACAACAACAGCCAAAAGCGAATTGCTAGCGTGCATTGCGAAAGAAGAAGATAAAATTGTAGCGTCTATTTTATTTACGCAGCTTGAATATGAAAATGGAGAGAAACCTTTCTTGATGGCTCCCGTTGCCGTTCTAACGGAATATCAAGGTAAAGGGGTAGGACAAGGATTAATCCAATTTGGTTTAACTCAGATGAAAGAAATGGGAGTTAAGCTGATATTTACTTATGGTGATCCTAGTTTCTATTCTAAATCTGGCTTTAAACCAGTCAGCGAAGAAGCATATCCAGCACCTTATAAGTTAGCTTATCCTCATGGATGGCAAGCCAATTTACTTACTGATAATGGATTGGAATTGATTAAAGGTACTCCTTCTTGCGTAAAAGCTTTCCAAAATCCAGCTTTATGGTAGTTGATTGAAAAAGAAAGCCCGCAATAAATGCGGGCTCTGATGTTTATTAAAGTAGCGCTGGGATACCCGGCAACTGACCAACTACAGCCAGAGCACCGACACATACAATAACTGCGGCAAGTGGGATGCCCAATTTGTCAGTACGTGATAGAGCCGCACTGCGTTCGTTGTTGCCAATAAGGCCTGTATTATCGAGTAGCATAGTGATGGCCCACCCAAATACTGGGTTAACCAATGCACAAGCAAACATACAGATACCGGCACTTTGCGAGTTACGTGCATTACGGACCATTTGCATACCAGCTTCAAGCAATGGTAGGAAAACACCGACGAGCAACGCAACACGTAAAACCGGTTCCCACATTGCTAAGTCCATAGGATAGCCAAGTACTGCAGCGAAGATACACAACACACCTGTTAATAGTGCGCCGCCCGGAATAGGGCGTTTTGCGATGGCTGCAGGGATCATGTAAGTACCCCACGAGGATGCAAGGTTACCCCCACCAAGTCCTGCACCAATGATCTGACGAACTGAACAAACAGTCATGGTGTCATCAACATCCATCAATGCACCTTTTGCACTTTTCGGGTAGTTCAGTTCTTGGAATACACGGTGGCCTAAGAAGTCAGGTGACCACATTGCAACAGCTAAGATTGCGAACGGAATAACGGCAATGTAGTGTTCTAAGTCCGGCCATCCAAGTTGCCAGCCGGTGTCTTCGCCCCACCAGTAGAATGGGCTCATATTGGGCAAGCCCGGTTCTGTCGTGAATTCAAACGGCACGCCCATCATGTAAGAAACGATACCTGCGACAAGTGAGCAAAGCGGTATCGCTAGCCAGCGTTTCTCGATCTTTGCAAGGTACGCATAGATAACAATGGTCGCAGAGATAACAACAAAGGAGACTGACTCCATCCCGGAGGCAACAGACCAAGATTCAAACTTGCTCAACTGACTAATCAGGCCAACGGCACCTAAGTAAATCAAAAGGCCGCCACGGACCCCTTCACCTGTTAGCTTTACCAGTTTTGAACCGCCTTTCGTTGCGCTGAGAATGAGACCAAAAACACCGACCATGATACCCAAAGCAAGTGGATGGCCACCAGCGGCGGCAACAAGAGGGATCAATGGGATCATAGGGCCGTGGGTACCGGCGAGGTTGGTGAGTGGGTTTAAGATTGCTGAGAAAAAGATAACAAAAAGCAGGCCAGCAATGAGCAATTCAAAACGTACGTTTTCCGCAACAAACTCAGGGGAAAGTCCAAATTGTGCTGCAAAGGCTGCGACCATGGCCGTGACCATAACCACTTTACCAATGGTTGCGGCAATTGCAGGTACCCAGTCTTCTATTTCAATGCCGTAGTCACGTTTAGGTAAATGGATACTCCAACGCTTTAACTTTAAGATTGATAATTCATGCTCTAAGTATTCCGATCGTGTTGAAAACTCGTTCGCCTTGCGGCGGCGAGCCTGGTAGTCCATTTCGTCAACTTGGTTCATTGTTACTCCGTAATTATAATATGTACTGATGATATATTTATTATTACTGAAGTGAATAATGAACATTATTGATATGAATCAGTATTGAAAATTGACACGATTAAAAACTTTAATTAAGTCGATCTACCGCACATTTTTATTTGGATTTAATATGAAACACGATTAAATGCATTCGCATGAGTTATTTATTTAGTTAGGAATAAAATGATTTCTAAAGAGTATTTACTCTATTTAAATATTATGTGAGGAACGAAAGAATAACTAAGTCTCTTTAACTTGTTGTTTTTATTAATAACGTTCTCTTTCGTGCAGGCGGCTTAAGTTTCGCTGTATATAGGGGGATCGATTTGGTTATGTCAGGTCGATTAATAGAAGAACGCTGAATAACTTATAACGATATGTGATTAGGTTTATGTGTAATTAATTTCATTTCTGAAATTTAAAAAATAAGCCCACAATAATTGTGGGCTTATTAAGGTGTAGATTATTTTTTAAAGCTAAATGAGAAGAACTCACTCGTTCCGTCATCATTATCGCTTGCTAATACACCTTTTACTGAATGTGAGTCTTGTTTCTGAATAGCGATGGACTCAACTTTGGTGATAACACGTTTGTTATCTTTCAGAAGCGGGATTAAATTATCAGTCAAATCAAGCGTTTTACTTGCATCTAGATCAACGAGTTTTACTTTACCCACAAAGCTGCCAAGAATTTCACCATCGTTATAAGCATCACCTGTTGCTTCGATAGAAGCGGTTAGCAGTAGACTGTCTGCTTCATCCCAATATTCAGCACCGGATAAGCCTGCTTCAAAGCCTTTTACGACAGGAAGCGTAACATGGTAAGCCTTGATGCCTTTCAGCTGGTCTGTTTGGCCTGCTAGATAAGCTTGAAAACCTTCCAATGGAATGTCGAAAATTACATTTGAGCCACCGTTGCCGCGGTTAATGACAAAGGCAGAATCTTCAGAGGTTGCTAAACCTTCGATGTTGATCTCTTGATCGGCGTTATAGCCAGCCGCCGTACGTAAGTCTTTATAAAGTGCTTTTAAAGAGCGTTCGGTTCTAACCAGACCATCGTGGCTGATCACAAAAGCCCATTCACGTACATCTTCTTTGCTGCCTGAACCCAACATAACGAATGAATCGCGGCCGTTAACTTCAATGTTATCTAACGCTTCGAAATCTGGTTTCACCTTTTTGACAATACGACCATTGTCACGGACAGGGTAGTGCTTGATCATCTGCTTTTGCTCAATCTTGAAGTCATTATCAAGTTGGTATAGCCAAGGAGAATCATCACCAACTGCAAAAATCTGATTGTCAGTGACAACAACACCAGAAGCAGAAGGCAAACCTTTGTTTAGAGTCGGTTGAGAAAAATCCAGTGTCGCTGCGTGGACAGCTGTTGAACAAGAAAGCACGGCTCCAACACAAAGTGCTAATACATTACGGTTCATTTAAATTTCCTTATATGTAATTAAATGCATTCGGAAATTAGCATGGTAGACGGTAACGGCAATAGAAATGTTTTACTAAATTTGAGCTGGATCGAAGAATAATGCTAACCGTTTTCATGAAAGTTTTATCCATGTTTACAAGAGGTTACTAGCATGAAAAATCAAATGAGATGGTTTATAGATATTTTTGTTTAGTACTGATTTATTAGTCAGTAGTGGAATTTGTAAATTCGATCACAAAAAGTGGTTATTTTTTGTTCTAACATGTAATACAAGATGTAAGGAGATGAATACAACAAATGACAAGCTCAAAATCGACGTTGGCTGTTAATAAAATTGTTTACGACATATTAAAAGAGAATACGCCCGCAGGGATGAACCTTAAAGGGGAGAATGAACTGGCGCAAAGTCTTGGTGTATCAAGAACTTCGATACGAAGTGCATTACAAACCATCGCCAGTAAAGGCCTTATTACAATAATGCCAAAAGTGGGTAGCGTGGCTAATACTCCAGATAAGTGGAATTGGCTTGATCATGATGTACTAAGGTGGGTGTCTGAATATCGCGCTGCAGCGACATATATCCCATATTTGCTTGAAGTTCGTTTGATGGTTGAACCAAATGCTGCGGCATTAGCTGCGCTAAAGGCAACGGGCGAAAATCTGGCTGCACTCGAAAGAAGTTACAACCGAATGGCGACAGGGTTAGATGATAACGACCGAGAAAGAATTAATTCAGGGGATATTGATTTTCATAAGCAGCTGTTGTTTGCCACTCAAAACCCATTTCTCATATCGTTAGGGGATGCGCTCACCACAGCTATGAAAGTGTCGTTTGCTGAAACGTTGGAACAAAACGTCACGTTAAGCAAACCAGCCTTGCAGCAGCATTATCGTGTTATGGATGCAGTTAGGATGCGTAACCCTGAGCTAGCAAGAGAAACAATGCGCGATATTGTTCTAGGAGCAATAGAGAAAACGGTTAAAAGCCAATCGGGTACAGAATTCATTAAATAATCACATGCAGGTATACCCATGATGTTGAGGTCACCTGCTATTTACACGAATTACTTGTATTACAAGTTTCTTATTTATGTAATACATCTCAAAGAGGTTAACAATGAACTGGATCGCCGTGGATTGGGGCACAACAAACTTCAGGGCATTTCTAATGACGTCGGAAGGGGACTGTCTTGACAGAATTAGCGCTGAAAAAGGGTTGCTTTCGATCACACCAGAAGAATATCCCGATGTGTTTGAGCAGTTAACTTGCCATTGGACTGAAGAATATGGCCCGCTACCTGTACTGATGGCTGGCATGGTCGGCTCACAACAAGGTTGGCGTGAGGTGCCTTATGTGTCTGTGCCTGTTGATGCGAAAAGCTTAGCGAAAGACATCGAACTGGTGGACCTAAAAAACGGCGGGACAGCAGGGATTGTATGTGGCGTGACATGTGTGAATAAATTTGGCATCGCTGATGTGATGCGAGGTGAAGAAGTACAACTTGTTGGCCTGCAAGACAAACTGAAAAGTGATTTTTTTGCTGTACTTTATGGAACCCATAGTAAGCATGCTCATTGTGTTAATGGAAAGCTAAGCCGTTTTTCAACCGTAATGACCGGAGAGCTGTACTCATTGTTAATTGGACACAGCATTTTAGGTAGGGCGTTATCGGAACAGCTTTTCGACAAAGAAGCATTTTTAACTGGTGTTACTACGGGGTATCAGCATCCGCTTAATCATATTCTATTTAGTGCGCGAACCTCGCGGCTGTTTCGCACAATTGATGAAACCCATGTGGAGAGCTATCTATCCGGTTTATTGATTGGCCATGAGTTTTCTCAAACAGAATCAGGCGAGAAAGCTTATCTCATTGGGTCAAAGCGACTCGCAACTCACTATTCTCTTGCACTGACGCATTTGGATCTCGAGCACGAAATTATCGATGGTGAAGAATGCTTTTTAGCAGGAATGACACATATTTTTCTACACGGTGGCGTTAATGAATAACAACAAACTGGAACAATGTAGTTGGTTTAAAGAGCTTCCTCTTATCGCCATCTTGAGGGGGATTGAACCTGAAGAAGTGATCGCAGTAACGGAAGAGTTATTGGATGTTGGCTTTCGTTATATCGAAATTCCACTGAACTCACCGCAAGCACTTAAAAGCATAAGTCTCGTCGTTGACAAGTTTGGCGACCAAGCTGTGGTTGGTGCGGGGACGGTTACCAGCATTGAAAAACTGCTTCCTGTCATTGAAACAGGGGCGAAATTAATTGTTACGCCGAATATGAATCCTGATGTGATCAGAAAAGCGAGAGAACACGATTGTGTGGTCTTTTCAGGAATTCAAACACCTACAGAAGCATTTACAGCGTTAGAGTGTGGCGCCTCAGCGCTCAAGCTTTTCCCGGCAGAACTGATTCAGCCGAACGGCTTAAAGGCCATTCGGTCTGTATTACCTCCTGAGGTAATTTGTTGTCCTACAGGTGGTATTGATGCAAATCCAGAGCAAATGCGTGCTTATGTTCAAGCGGGCGCAAATGGTTTTGGCTTAGGCTCTGGTTTATATAAGAAGGGGTTAAACCTCTCACAAATTAGAAAACGCGCACACGCGTACCGTGACAGTTGGATGTCTATATAACGTGAAACAAAAAGGTAAACCTATGAAATTACATAAGATTGCTGCACTAATGAGCGTTCCTTTAATGGCTATGTCTATGCAAGTTCAAGCCAAAAATATGCGCATTGGTATCGGTGTTCCAGAGTCCCATTTTGAATACGCTGCGATGCAGAAATTTGAAAAACATCTGGAAGATAACACTGATATTGACGTGACTATTTACCCAAGTAACCAGTTGGGAAATGACCAAGAAGCGCTTGAGCAGATCAAGTTTAATGCGGTGCAGATGAATCTACCTTCTCCTGCTGTACTTGGCAATATCGTAAAGGAATTCAACATTTTAACCTTACCGTTCATTTTCCCTACTGAAGATATTGCAAATCAAGTTGTCGATGGTGCTTGGGGTCAAGAGCTGTCTTCTAAATTGGCGAAAGCTGGGTATGTGGGTTTAGGTTATGGCAACTTTGGTTTTCGTCATGTAACCAATAACTCTCGCCCCATTGAAAAGCTAGCAGATTTTGATGGTTTAAAACTTCGCACTATGCAGAACAAGGCGCACCTTGATGCGTTCCGTGCGTTAGGTGCAAACCCGACACCAATGGCATTCTCAGAGCTATTTTCATCATTGCAACAAGGCGTGGTGGACGGACAGGAAAACCCTTATACCAACATTTATTCACAACGCTTGTACGAGGTACAGAAATACGTTTCTGATACCGGACACGTTTACTCATGGGTTGTCTTTGTTGTTGGTAAAAAGTTTTATGACGGGCTAACTGCAAAAGAACAAAAGACAATGCAAGAAGCTGCGCGAATGGCGATAGAACACATGCGTGTATCGGTCAAAGCACAGGATGAAAAATCGCTGCAAAGTATGATTGATGCGGGCTTAACTTACACACCACTGGCTCCAGAAGTGAAAGCAGAAATGCTACAAAAAGTCGCGCCTGTCGTTCAAAAGTATGCCGACAAAATTGATCCTGAACTCTATAAAAAGCTGACAGAAGAAGTCGCTAAGCTTAACTAAATACGGATTGTTGGGCCGTGCAATGCGGCCCTGTTTTATGAATGTGGTGTCTATATGGATGAGAACAACAAATCATTCTGGGACAATTTTGAGGAGTACATTAGTACCGTCCTTTTTATTGCCTTGATTGTTCTATGCTTTTTACAGATTTTATTTCGATTCGTTTTTAATTTTTCGCTGTCATGGACCGAAGAGCTCTCGCGTTATGTCTTTATTGCGCTGGTGTATTTTGCGGCGAGCCTCGCCATCATAAGAGGTGCCCATGTACGTGTGGAAGTGATTGATGGTTTCGTGAAGGGAACACGAAAAAAAATTCTCGATTCGTGTATCGACTTATCGTTCGCTGCTTTTATGGTGTGGATTGGTTATTACGGCTTAGAGATCTCCGTTGATGCGCTAGCTATTGAGCAAACAACGCCAGCACTTGAATGGCAAGCCGGTTGGGTTTACGCCATCGTGCCCGTTACCTTTTACCTCATGGCCTTGCGGTTACTCCAGCGCGTCTATCGTCGAGCAACTGGCAAATTAGAACATGAATATGCCTTAAATGAAGCGGAAGAAGCGCTAAATAAAATGAAGCAAGATAAGGAGAACCGCTAATGGATATTTTCCTGATCTCTATGTTGGTATTTTGCTTGCTGCTGTTTATCGGCATGCCAATTGCCATCAGTATCGGTATGTGTACGGCGTTTGCACTGCTTTTGGCTGACATTCCAATGTCGTTTATTGCGCAAACAGCATTTACATCGCTCGACTCATTTACTTACTTGGCGATTCCAATGTTCATCATGGCAGGGTTTGTGATGGAACGGGGTGGACTTTCCGGTCGAATTGTTAACTTTGCAGCCAGCCTTATCGGCCGAACATCTGGTGGTTTGGGCATTGTTACTGTTGTTGCTTGTATGTTTTTTGCCGCAATATCAGGTTCGTCACCTGCAACCGTTGCTGCCATTGGCTCCATGATGGTGCCGTCAATGATCGAAAAGGGTTACAACCGTCATTTTGCTGGGGCGTTAACGGCTTCTGCTGGGTCATTAGGTATTTTGATCCCGCCATCAATTCCAATGATCATTTATGCAGTCACAGCGGAAATCTCAATTGGTGATATGTTCTTAGCAGGCTTTATTCCCGGAGGCATGATTGGTCTAGGACTGATTGTCGCAGTTTACGTTATCGCTAAACGCCGAGGGTATCGAGGGCAAGATGAAGCATTTTCATTCGCAAAAGTTAAAGAGACCTTTTTAGAAGCCAAGTGGGCGCTACTAACGCCAGTCATCATCTTAGGAGGGATTTACTCTGGAGTGTTTACGGCCACGGAAGCCGCTTGTATTACCGTTATCTACACCTTGATTGTGAGCTTCTTTATTCATAAAGAGATGACTATTGCTGACTTAATACCTACGGTATCTAGAGCGGCTCTAACGACGGGGTGCGTTATCATTATCTTGGGGTTTGCGACGGCATTTGCTCGGTATTTAACAATAAGTATGATACCGCAAATGATTGGAGAGGCGATTCTTCAACTGACCGATAACCCAACCATCATCTTGTTGATCTTTGTTGCGCTGATCATGTTTACCGGTTTGTTTATCGAAACGGCAGCTCAAATCTTAATTTATACACCACTGTTTTTGCCTATTTTGGTTCAGCTTGGGATCAGTCCTTTCCATTTCGGCATTATCTTAATTGTCGGAACTGAGTTAGCGCTAATTACACCACCTGTTGGGGTCAATTTGTTTGTTGCAAAAGGGATTACCGGCTCTTCCATGGTCCAATTAACACGCGCTGTCGTTCCTTTCTTGATTAGCATGTTGTTGGTGCAAATTGCGCTCGTCTTTATGCCCGGTGTCATCACCTTCTTGCCTGAGTTATTTAAATAGAATTGTGTAAGGTTTCGATTTATGAAAATTATTGGTTACGAAAAATTCATTGTGGCACCTCGCTGGGGATTTCTAAAAATAATGACCGATGAAGGTATTGTTGGGTGGGGTGAACCTTGTCTCGAAGGGCGTACCCACACCGTTCATACCTGTGTTGATGAGCTTATGGAGTATCTGATTGGCAAAGATCCAAGAGATATCGAACTGCACTGGAACTATTTGCACCGGTCTACCTTTTACCGAGGTGGCGCAGTAATGATGAGTGCATTGTCTGGAATTGATCAGGCGCTGTGGGACATTAAAGGCAAAGAGTTAGGCGTTCCTGTTTATCAGCTTCTTGGTGGTAAATGTCGCGACAAAATACAAACTTACTCATGGATTGGTGGAGATAGGCCAGATGATGTTGTTCGAATGGCAAAAGAGCGAAAAGCGCTTGGCTTCAATGCCATCAAAATGAATGGCACTGAAGAGCTTAACTATATCGACAATCATAGCAAAGTAGATGCTTTGCTGGAGCGGGTACAGAGTCTTAGAGACGCAATGGGTAAAGACTTTGGGATTGGTATCGACTTTCATGGTCGGGTGCATAAAGCCATGGCGAAAATCATGCTTAAAGAACTTGAGCCGATGCGACCAATGTTTGTTGAAGAACCCGTACTTTCAGAGCATTTCGACTGCATACATGAAATAGCCCAATACGGAGCGATCCCGATTGCAACAGGGGAACGTTTGCATTCTCGTTGGGATTTTAAAGAGCTGTTGAACAAAGGTGGTGTCGATATCATTCAACCGGATATTTGCCATTGTGGTGGGATCACAGAGCTAAAGAAAATTGCTGCCATGGCTGAAGCGTATGATGTTGCATTAGCGCCACATTGTCCGCTTGGCGCAATTGCCCTTGCATCGTCTGTTCATATCGATTCGAACTGTCAAAACGCCATTATTCAGGAGCAGAGCATCGGCATGCACTATAACAAGGGCAATGATGTGCTTGATTATGTAAAAAATAAGGAAGTTTTTGCATTTGAAGAGGGATATTGCCTGAATATTGAAGGGTCGGGACTCGGTATCGATATCGATGAAGAATTTATGCGAGAACAACATATCAAAGCGTTAGAGCAGCCAAAGTGGAGAAACCCACATTGGACGCATCCTGACGGCTCATTTGCGGAGTGGTAATTATGGCAGATTGCGGCTCGTGTGGTTCGTGCGGGGGATGTGCGACACACCATAATAAAATCCTGAAGACAGACGACGGAGCGCTTAAGCGTGCGTTATATAAGTCGATGGGGCACAGTGATGAGGCGTTGAGAAAGCCTATTATCGCGGTGGTGAATAGCTACACCAATGCAACGGCAGGTCATGCCAATCTTGATGTGGTTGGTGCTGAAGTTATTCGTGGTATCGAAGAGGCGGGTGGCACCGCGATGACGTTTGGCACCATCGCACCATGCGATGGCATTGCTGAAGGGCATCTTGGCATGCGTTATATCTTGGCTGGTAGAGAAATTATCGCAGCCTCTATTGAGATTATGGTTCGAGCGCATAACTTTGATGCCATGGTATTACTTGGGTCTTGCGACAAAATTGTACCGGGTATGTTAATGGCGGCAGCAAGGTTAGATATCCCAGCAATTTTAGTTAATGGCGGACCAATGTATCCAGCAGAATACAAAGGCAAACATTGGGATGGCAATATTGTCACTGAAGCTATTGGTTGGAAAAAACAAGGGCAGATTGATGAAGATGAATTTCGCAAGATAGAAGATTTAGCCGAACCGACAATTGGCTCATGCACAATGTACGGTACTGCAAACACCATGTGTTGCTTATCAGAATCTTTAGGAATGACCCTGCCACAAACATCGACAATTCCGGCGATTCACCCCGAACGCTTGGAGGTTGGGCATCGAAGTGGCCAACGCATTGTTGAAATGGTTCATGAAGGATTGAATGCGCGTCAGATCATCAATCAGAAATCTATTCATAATGCTATTTGCACGTTGCTTGCAACTGGTGGGTCTACGAATGCCATTATTCATCTGCAAGCGATTCATTATGAAGCAGGATTAGGTGAACTCGACTTAACGGTTTTTGATGAGATGAGTCGAAAAGTACCACTTGTTGCAGCGATCTATCCCGCTTCTGAGTATGACATGGTGGATTTTTATGAAGCAGGAGGCATTGCGGCGGTAGAAAAAGAGTTGCTGCCCTTATTACATGGTGATGCGCTGACCGTTTCAGGATTAAAAGCACACTGTTTGGAGCAAGTGCCGCATTCCACGAACCGAAATTTGATTAAGTCGCTTAAAGAGCCTTTTATGCATCAAGCAGGTGTTGGAGTGTTACGTGGTAACTTATCTTTGTTAGGTTCTGTTGCTAAACCAGCCGCAGTCCCTGAAAGCATGCATCAATTTACTGGTAAGGCAGTAGTGTTTGACTCAGAGCAAACAGCAATCGACGCCATCATTGCCAATGAGATTAAAGTGGGCTCGGTGGTGGTGATCCGTTATGAAGGAACTACGGGTGGCCCCGGACTGCCAGAAATGTATAAACCGATGAAGCTTCTTGAGGGAATGGGGTTATCGGAGAGTTGTGCACTGATCACTGACGGGCGTTTTTCTGGGTCGAATCGTGGCTTGTTTGTTGGGCATATTTCTCCAGAAGCTTATGAAGGCGGCTTAATTGCACTGGTTGAAAATGGGGATTTGATTTCGTTGGATCTAGACAAGAGAGAGATCAACCTATTGGTTGATGACGATGTGATCGAATTAAGGCGATCGCAATGGACGCCGCTCCATAAAACGGTGCCGTCCGGCTTCTTACAACTTTATCGTCAACGCGTGTCTTCCGCTGCAAAAGGAGCAATGTTGAAATGATCCAAGCAAATGAGATATTCGGTATCAACCCCATAGTAGCAATGCCATTCGATAATGAAGGTAGGGTTGATCTCACAAGCTTCAAGCAATTAGTTACACATTTGCTTACGACGGGCTGTCACGGCATGACCTTATTTGGTATCGCTAGTGAATTCTATAAATTAAGCGATGCGGAAAAACATCAATTAGCTCAAGTGTTTTGTAACCTGACAGCAGATACCTCGGTATACAGTTGTATTTCTGTGACCCAACATTCGACCACGTTAGCAGTACAGCAAGCTCGGCAATACCAAGAAATGGGCGCTGATTCTTTGATGCTATTGCCTCCATTTTTCCTCAATCCTAGCAATGAGCAAGTGATCCACCATATCCAGTCAGTATTGCAAGCTGTCGATATTCCCGTGTTGGTTCAATATGCACCCAACGAAACCGGAGTGCCAATTACTGCTGAACACATGACTTTGATTACGGAAGGAAATGATAACGCCGTATTCAAAATTGAGTGTAACCCACCTGTGGATTACACACGCGCTTTACTCTCATTTAAACCAGATGCCGTTGTGATGAACGGGTATGCAGGTTTGTACATGTTGGAGATGCTTAACAATGGCGGCAAGGGGGTAATGCCTGGCTGCTCATTTGTGGAAGTGTATTTGGCAATTTATGACCATTGGGTTGTGGGAGATTTTGTTCGTGCCAAAGAGTTACACGACCAACTCATGCCTTACATTTCAAAATGGATGAGCCATTGTGAGTACATTATCGCTGTTGAAAAAACGATATTGAGGCAAAGAGGGATAATTTTGAGTGATCACTGTCGTCATCCAGATTTTGCGCTAAGCAATGAAGATAGAGATGACATAGAACGATTCCTCGTTCAGTTTGATAGCTATTTAACTAAAAGATAAGTCACATCGATATCCAAGTCAGCAGACGGTAAATTCTCAAATTCGTGCAGTATTTGTTGATGACAAGTTGTTATCATGTGCGCACGTTGGCTTAAGCTAAAAATTTGCCGGGATAAATGATGTACAAAGGTAAGATCACAGAGTGGAATGACGAACGAGGCTTTGGCTTTATTACTGCGTCAGACAGTAACCTTAAAGCATTCGTACACGCATCAGCGTTCAAGAACACACACTGCAGACCACAACGAAACGATAAAGTTAGGTTTGATATAGAGCAAGATGAAGAAGGCAGAGTAAACGCGGTTAATGCATCAATGGTGGGCTTGGCGGGCATGCCATCTAAGCTGATTTTTGCTGCGATATTTTTACTGTGTGTTACGGCAACTGTTTTGCTCGACAAGAACAACATGTGGTTAGCTGGTGCATACTGGTTGATGAGTATTGTGACTTACATTTTGTTTGCGTTGGATAAGAAGGCCGCTAAGAAAGGCGAATGGCGCACGACAGAAAAGCGTTTGTTAGTGTCATCATTTTTATGTGGCTGGCCGGGCGCGCTGTTTGCGCAGCATATCACTCGGCATAAAACCCAGAAACAACCATTTAAAGCCTTACTGTGGGTTGGCATCATTCTCAATGTCACAATTTATGCCTTGTTATTTACGCCATTTGGTCAATGGCTTGCAGCGAATTATCTGTGATAATAACGGCGACCATTATGGTCGCCGTTGTTTTAAGTTAACGACCTCGACCATCTACCATAACAATCAATGTTTTAGTGATTATCGCCAGATCCATCATGATCCAGCTTTTCAATGAACTTAGTGACAACGCGTAGCTGTGGTCAAATCCCACCTTTCTTCGCACATCATCTATGCACGTATCATAACCTTGATTTACTTGAGCAAGCCCTGTGATTCCGGGCATTACGCCATAGGTTCTGTCTGCAAAATAGGGGATGGCCGTCTCTAATTTATGGTAAAAACCAGGGCGTTCTGGACGTGGACCAATTAACGACATTTCTCCTTTTACGACGTTAATCAGCTGGGGAATCTCATCCAAACGTGTTTTACGCAAGAAACGGCCAACTGGGGTGATGCGAGGATCATTCTCTGTTGCCCAAACGGCACCAGACCGAGACTCAGCATCCTGATACATGGTTCGGAACTTAATGATTTCAAAAAACATCATTTTTTCTGGAGTGGATTTCCCAACACGAAGCTGTTTATAAAATACAGGGCCTGTTGAACTTGCTTTAATCGCAAAAGCGATGAACGGCAGCAATGGAGATAGGACCAATAAACCACAAATTGCACCGAATAAGTCAAATAACCTTTTGGCAAGCCAGATTGATATTTGGGTTGATTTGTTTGCACTCATCGTAAGCTCCTTAACGATTGACTCGTGACCATTTACCGGATTCAAATCCCATCAGATATCTCAATCCACCAATAAGATTGGCGTAATGACCTGCGATTAGATAGGCAACTAATTGGCATGCTTTGTAATTGAAAACATGGGGGAATAAAAAACTGACTAACGCGGTAGCATAGATAATGATTTGCAGCATTAATGCTGCCATAAAGAGTGGTTGCTCCATTAGGGCTATCGAGCAGAACAAGCAAGCCAGCATTAAGTAAGGTGTAATAAGCCTTAACCCTTTACCTGAGAAAAATGCGAAGGCAACCCCTCGGTATCTAGGCAAAAATAACTTAGCTAGGTGTATTGCTTGTTGCATGTTGCCAGCAGAGATGCGTAAACGACGCTTAAAATCATTATTTTGACTCGTGGTTTCCAGTTCTACTGCTGCCATTCGTGCGTCATATTCAGCGCGGTAACCTTGTTTTACGATTTCCATCGGTAAGACAAAGTCATCGTTAATAGTATTTTCTGCTAATGGCGTGAAAAGATGAGAACGAAGTAAATAGAATGCGCCATGTGCGCCTAATGTTGAGCCGAGAGCAGCCTCATTTTGTTTGACTTGGCTTTGATAGTGCCAGTATTTTGCTTCGGTTGTTGTTTGGTCGCCAATAAAGCAATAATGGCCGTTTACCACACCCACTTTTTCATCATGGAAATGTTGCTCAGCGATCAAAAGGGCATCAATTGAGACCAGCGCAGAAACATCACTCAGCGCGGTTATATCACTAGAAATTGTTAGCATTTGCGCATTAATGACCGCCACTTTCCCTCGGTTATGCTCAAACTCACGAACTTCGAAATGAGTATCGCAGCAAATGGCTTCCTGAATCGTGTTTCTCGCTATTTCAGCCGTCTTATCACTGCATCCATCACACGCGATAATGATATCCAGTTTATTACGGGGATAATCAAGGGATGCAAGGTTACGGATTTTATCGGCAATCCAGCGCTCTTCATTGTATGCCGGTACTAAAATCGTGATGGAAGGGCGTGTGCGGTCAACCTTCCCATTGCGATAACCGCGGCAGACATCATTGAATGTTTTATTCGGATGTCTGGACGAATACCAGCGTAGCAAAATGGGATAACCCACATGGTGGTAAATGATGAGAGAACCACTCACTAAGCAGATAACAATCAATAGGATTTCCATCATGCGGCATCCTCCGCAGCAATGGCTTCGTAAGCTTTGACCATTTGACGTATTTCATTGTTGTTTAGTACAAAATCGCGCGGTGACACGGTGTGAATTCTTCCAATTGCCTCTTCCAAGATAGCGGCCATTAGAGAAGGGCTTCTAGGTGGGATCAAAACACCAGTATGGGGGCACAAGGTTTCTGAACTGGCACCGACATCGGTGACTGCTGTAGGAATCCCACATGCTTGTGCTTCTAAAGGCGCAAGTGGAAAGCCTTCGGAGCGCGAAGGGAGGCAAAATAGATCAAGAGAGTGGTAGAAACTGGGCATATCAGAAACAAGCCCCAAAAACCGAACTCGATTGCTAATACCAAGTCGTTCGGCTAAATGTATCAGGTTATGGTGTTCATCGCCGACTCCTGCGATAACAAGCATAATAGGTTGTGGCATGCTAACAAGGGCTCTGATCATGAGATCATGCCCTTTAACTTTTTCTAACCGCCCAGCGCAGCCAATAATTGGCCGAGAAAGCGGGAGGTTGTATCGTGTGCGTGCTTCTTCGCGTAGACCTGGAATAAATTTTTTGCAGTCAATGCCATTTTTAATCGTGGTGAGTTTAGGGTATTGAAATTGTTCATTGAGAAGATTAAAGACTTGATAGGCATCGGCGACTAATGTCGGTTTCGCAAGCGTCAATGCCCATTTTTGCAGGCGAACATGTTTGGGGTTATTTAAGTGCCAACCATCATGCTCTGTGTGTATTCTGGTTTTTATGCTGGCAAATTTAGCCGCGATACCACCATAGACCAACGGACCAATATGGTGAGTGTGCACCACTTGAGGACGCAATTCGTTGAACATATTTTTTAATTGAAAAAGCGTTGAAAGCTGAACACCCGGTTTCTTATTTAAGAAAATAAGCTGGTTCCGATATTGTTCTAATTTCGGCCAGTGCTTAATTGCTTCATTTTTTGTTCCTTCCAAACTGATGATCAGTGTGTGCTCCGGGTGTGAAGAAAAATTAAGTAAGTCCAGTGCAAGGCTTTCAAGCCCTCCTGGTGCCATACGTTGGACAACGTGGATCGTAGTAGGATGTGGAGCAGAAGATGTCTTAATACGCATAATTTCATCCCTTTAATCAGTTGACGATAGCTGAGTGATGCTTTGGACTACTGCATGGGATATGCCAACTTAAGATGTCAATAAAAACAAATAGATACCTTAGCGCTTTGGGTAAATCGTAATTTGAGAACGGATTTGAAAGACAAACTGAGAAATGGGTAAGCTAGCAAGAGAAGGAACGCCCGTTCAAAGGCGTTTCAATGAGTGAAATTTTTAGTGCATTGGTTTTTTCCAAACAAGATACAAGACGAATACACCGCCCAATGCAGCGGTTACAATGCCAACAGGCAATTCTTGTGGTGCGAGAATAGTGCGGCTTGTAATGTCGCCAACTAACAGCATGACACCTCCCCATAATGCAACCAGTGGTAATGCGCGTTTATGTGTCATACCCGAAAAAGGTCTCACCAAATGGGGAACCATTAAGCCAATGAACCCAATCACACCAGTCAGTGCCACAATGCAAGCCGTGCAAAATGCGCAGCATACAAAAACCTCACTTCTTAAACGATGAACATTAATACCGAGTGATTGGGTAGTTTGTTCACTAACTAAGAGGGTATCCAACTCTCTGTAGCGTCTTAGACTAAGTATGATGATGCTCAGTAATCCCATCGCAGCAAAGATCAGGTTCTCCCAACGGGCCAAGCCTAAGCCTCCCATAGTCCAAAACAAAATAGAACTCGCTGCCCGTTGATCGCCAGAATAGATTAAGAAACTCGTGATCGCACCGAATAGAAAGGATATTGCTAGTCCACACAGGACGAGGTTGTTGTTCCCGCGTCTTTTTTGAAGCGTAAACAAGGCGAGTACGGAACATGCTGATAAAATACCACCACAAAACGCCGCTATTGGTAACGACCAAACACCCAAAGCATCTCCCAAATGAGTGATAACTAAAACGGCGCCAACAGAAGCGCCTGACGATAAACCAAATAGAAATGGATCGGCGAGATCATTACGTGTCGTGGTTTGCAGTAATGCACCTACGGTTGCAAGCCCAGCTCCGGCAATGATAGCGAGCAGTGCTCTGGGGAGGCGTAGTTCAAGCAGTATGCGACTGGTCATGCTGGCATCTTCTTGGTTAAAGGAGCGTAAACCAGCAAAGACCTCATTTATTGAGATTGAAACTGCGCCACATTTTAAGCTGAATGCAAATGCAAAAAGTAGGGCGCTTATCCCAAGCAACCATGCAAATTGGAATTTCGATAGCTTACTCAAGCGTTATTCTGCTTTTGCATTTGCAGGGAAAAACGCTTTAGAAAGCGTTTCTATTGCATCGATATTGGCAGGCCCGGGCGTAAGCTGTTCGTAACGTAGTTTTACGTAACGCTCTGATTTAACTGCCGTGGTGTGCTTCATCAACGGGTGTTGTTCCAAAAAGGTCTTAAGTGAATTAGCGCCATGTGCCGTTTGATAATCTAATAAAATAATCACATCTGGGTTTTGCTTTGCCACATGTTCCCATGATGTTCGACCCCAGCTTGTTTCCATATCACCAGTCACATTGATGCCACCTGCTTGACGGATCATGGCATTAGGCATGGCATATTTGCCGGCGGTGAAGGGTTTATCTTCGCCGGAATCAAATAAGAATACCTTGGGGGCCGGGCTATTCGATTGGCTGTGTGGCGCTTTAATCGCCTGAATACGCCCTTGCCATTCCTGTACTAATGCATTAGCTCTGTCTTGCTTATCAAAGATCATCCCCAGCTTCTGAATGTCATCGTAAAGCAAAGCCATGCTCGCCCCATTTTCTAACTTATTAGTATGAATGCAGCTTTCGGAAAGTATCAAAGTATCAATGCCATAAGGCTTTAAGCTTTGTGGTGTGACTTCGCCACCGACTTTCATTCCGTAATTCCAACCAGCAAAAAAGAAATCGGGTTTCGAAGCGATAAGGGTTTCGAGAGATGGGTATTTGGGCGAGAGTTCTGGAATGTCACCCAACGTTTTCTTAAATGAAGGAGACATCTTATACCACCCAGAGATCCCACTAACCCCAATCATGTCTTGTTGAAGCTCTAGTGCAAATGCCATCTCCGTCATATTGATGTCGTGAAAAACAGCACGTGAAGGGCGCTTTTCAATGACTAGCGGTGTACCGCAGTTGTCGATAGTAATGGGATAAGTCGTACTGGCAGCATTTGCAGCTGAAAAGGGGATGATAAGTGAGAGCAATACAGTGTTTTTCATTATGAGACTCCTATAGGTGAAAGATTCAGGTGAGAGGGTGCGGCTTCAAAATGATGTACCGCTCTGGGTATTTGCGGATGATTAAGTGTGATGACTCGCAGCCCAAACGTCGGCGTGATGAATTGGTCATTCATCACTTGATGTGGTGGAGCAAAGGTGACCATTGATTGATTGGCCATCAATAAGACTTTGTCTGCAAATGAGGTCACTAAAGGCAAGTCATGCAAAACAACGATCGAAGAAACGCCTTTACGCTTGATGAGTGCAAGCAATTCAAACCGCGCTAATGGATCCAGATGGTTGGTTGGCTCGTCAAGAAGCAGTAATTTAGGTTCCTGTGCAAACGCTCTCGCAATGTTTGCGCGTTGCAGTTCTCCACCAGATAACACACCTACGCGTTGGTGACTTTTATGTGATAAACCGACATCATCAATCGCTTGTTTTACTGCTCGGTCATGCTCTTTGGGGCCACAGCAAAAAGTATGGGGGACACGGCCTAATGAAACGTATTCAAATACCGTCAGACGAGGATCAACATGTTCCTGCTGCGCAACCAGAGCGATCATTTTGGCCTTTTGGCTTTGCGTCAGATCATCGGTTGGAATGCCATTAAGTTGTAGCTGACCTTGTACTGCGTGATATTCGCCAAGAATGGTTTTTAGTAAGCTTGATTTACCACTGCCGTTAGGGCCAATGACGGCAATGCATTCGCCATGAGCCACAGTAAACGTTGTATTATTAATCGCTCTCCATTTTAAGGGGCTATCAGCGCATAGTTGGTGAGCCGATAAGATTGGGGTCAATGAAGTATCCATTTTATGTTGAATTGCAATTGATATGTTATAACATAACATATCAATCTTATGCTTGTGTCAATAGTGTCCTAGTTGCGTAACCTGCTCTATGTTGAATTGTCTGAATCTGTAATAACAAACCGTCGTAAAAGATGAGTAGTGACTCGGTTAGCAAAGGCAACCTTGTTTTATTGAATTTTTAAACCTTGGGTATCACTGTAATTACAGGAACGCCCGTTATTTCTTCGAGCTGATCTCGACGACGGACAGAGGTATCGAACAATTCAGCTAAAGTGGCTAAACCAATTCCGAGTGCAATGCCGCCAACAAATCCAGCTAACACAAAAATGATGGCAGGTAGATTAGATGGAACACTGGGAGTGTAGGGGAGATCAATGATTTTGACCCGTTTGTTTTGCTCAAAAATACCAAGCGAACCAGTCAATTGAGCCATTTCATAACGTTCAATTAACTCATCAAAGAGCTGGCGCTTGATCTGAACTTCGCGCTCTAAGCGAAAGAGTTGTTTTGCGTTATCACCGAAGCTTTTAGTCTGCGTTTCTAACTGCTCGATCATGCCACGCAAACTCTTGGTTTCTTCACTTAAGGATTCATATTGGCCACGAACGGTTTGCAAACTATGCAGCTGAGTTACCAGTAGTGGTTGGATCTCGCTGATGTTGCCAAGGTTGCTGCTGGCAATATCCCACAATTGATCTGTATTCATATTGGGCTGGGTTTGGCCGACTAAAAGGGCTCTTTCATCTTCAAGCCGAGTTAATTCTCTCTTTTTGGCTTGAACAGAACTATGTTGGTCTGTGTACTTAGCTTGTAGTAACGTCAGTTGGCTGCGTATTTCAATGATTTGATCTTCAATACGACCGATCACGGGGTTTGTTCTGGATAACTGTTGGTCTAATGAACCTAAACTTTTTTTAACCCCAGCTAGCTCTGCTTCTTTCTCGGCAAGACTTTGCTTTAATGCCGCGAGTCGAGTTAGTGTTTGTCCTTGCATTTCAGGAGTAACTGAAGCGTATTGGTTTTGGTATTCCGCCAATGCTGATTCGGCCAAATCCAATTCGTTTCTTCTTTTATCGATATGAAAGGAGAGGAAATCCCGTGAATCTTGAATTGATGAACGCTCAGGTGCTAATAACTGTTCAATAAAATGATTGCTAACAGATTCCAATAGTTCTTTCATTCCTTCAGGGTGGCGTGCTGAAAGCTGAATTTTGAGAAAGTCTTTTCCCAATTGGCTGATGGTTAGATTTGACGAAATGTGATTGATCACCCGTTCAATTTCAGCTGGGGTCATGGTGTCGTTGATCAGTCCGCGCTCTTTAGCCACTGATTTCAACACATGGCGACTTTTAAGTAATGTACTTAAGGCATTTAACCGTTCTTTGAGCATGGTCGATACAGCTAAGTCTTCCAAAAACGGGTTCATTTTGGCCGTTTCTTGAATCAACATACTGGTGTGTGCGTGGTAGGTTGTCGGTACCAATTTACTGATCACAAAACCCATAACCGGAAGAATCAACACCGGTAACACAATGAGATAGCGACGTCGCCACGCGCCACACAACAAAATTACAATTCTGAATTTAAGTTCGTTCATAAAAGCTCCAACAACCAATTCACAAAGTGACTTCGAGACTCCCAGCTTGCATTAGATACGATATTTTCCGGTAATTTGGGTTGAAGCTGGGCCGTGGTGAGCGTGGCACATAGGTCATTACTGTCAGAGATTAGATTTACATACTGTTTGTAGGGCTGTAGAGCTGGAAAATCCGTTGTGATGATAGGGGTTCTCGTTGCGAGATATTCCATCAATTTTAATGGACTACAAGCACGAATTTGTGGGTTATCTTTAAACGGTAAAAGGCTGACGTCCCAATGTTGACTATAACAAGGCAGCTCGTGGTGAGGTTTAGGGCCAAGGTAGAAAACATTTTCACGTTTAGGAAGCTTGTTTTGGTTGAGTTCGCATGGACCGATAAAGACAAAATCCCAATCAGGGCGTCGAGTGCATACTTGCTCCAACATGTCGTAATCCAGCCATTCCGATAAACTGCCATAAAAGCCTGCGACTGGTTTTCCTCGGTTGGGAAGATCACTGGCACGTGGTGCAGGGCGACTAAACAGCTCTAAGTCGACACCATGAGGTAAATGATGGGTCTTGCAAGCTGGAAACTTACGACAGATTTTTTCACTGGCACCAAGGATCAAATCTGCTTGCGACGTTAATAGGTGCTCGTGTTGTGCTACTACATGGTGATCCACACCAGCGAGAGAGGAGAAATCATCACCACAATAATAAACAACTGCAGATTCACCGAGATGCCCACACAAGTCAGCTGCTGTGGGGAGTGATATCCATAATAACGGGGCGTCTAATTGATATCGCTCCACCAAAGGTTTTAACTGACTAAGCATTAAGTTTTTCGCTAACTGGCGTGAAAATGTGGAAGCGGGCGCAGGGATGGTTTTTAAATTAACCACATGGATATCGCTCTTTTCAGCTGCAGTACTGAGTTGATAGCCACCTTTTCCAAGGCCGCATAGTTTACTCATGGCGCGGGCAGCATCTTTCCAACATAGACGAGGCTGTCTTAATCCTATTGAGTTTACCCACAATACTTTTCGCTCTTTTGCTAAGTACTTAACGATATGTTGAGTACTCGATGGCAGTCCGCCAAAATCTTCTCCAAAAACAATTAAATCACGCATGGCTTAGCCCTCCATATGACGTATGTCGTAAGTGTTGCTATTGAGTTCTTTTAATACACGGGCGGGATTACCAGCCGCGATCACCATAGGAGGTAAGCTTTTAGTGACAACGCTGCCTGCTGCTACCACTGTGCCATGGCCGATGGTGACACCTTGACGAACGGTCACATTGGTACCCAGCCAGACATCACGCTCTAAAATGATGTCTCCGATATGTCCATCGTCATCTCCAATACCTTCAGCACGAAGCTTGGGATCTAAAGAATGGCCCGAATAGCCAAATAAGAAAGCACGGCCTCCGATACGAACGTTGTCGCCTAAGATGACTTTGCCTGCCACTGCAATTGTGGTTTGCCAACCGATCCCGACGTTGTCACCAATAATCAGCTCAGGTTGCGTGGCGCTAGTACGGCCACTAAAAGTGGTATGGCCTGAAATACGACACTGGCTACCCATATGAATTGCAAGAGGGCCGGAAATAAAAGGTAGGCCGCCATACAAATAGAGAGAATGTCCACAGGTGTTGAGTCTGCCTTTAAACGCGGGTGTGTAGATAAGAACTCTAGTCAATCCACCGATTAAATTGTTAATCGTCTTAACTACGGCATACGCAAACTGGTTATAGAACTTTGGCGTTGGGATATCGCACGCTCTGATGCGTTTTAACATCAAAAAGAGCCTGCGATAGGTTGGGTTTGGATTGTCTTTGAGCCAGATTTTTACGTGATTTAGTCTTGTTGCCAACATACGATCACCTGAAAATTTTCTTATTGGTGAATAATGGGTTTCACATATTGTGCCAAGAGATAAATCAATTAAAATCAACTGGTTACTAGTTTTTTTCTTTTTGATGTCGATGATTCTCATTCTGAGATTCAATTTGAACGATGCGTGCGACGGCGACAGTCAGTGCGGCGAGGATATAAATTGGCCAAGTAAAGCCTTGGGTTAAGAAAGTGCCTGAAACAATGGTGCCAATTAATCCGGCATAAACGGCGTAAGCGGTTGCTGCAACAAAAGGAGAAAGCTTAAGCGATGAATTTTGCAATGTTGAAATCGTATTGCGAGACGTTTTGATCAATGAAATGATCATCGCAACGAATACAAATAGCCCCAAGAATCCGGTTTCAGCCAATACACCGAACCAAGTGCTGTGTACCGCATGGTTTAACCCATCCCAATGGGTACTGTAATAGAAATAGTTGGAATAGAAGTTATTTAACCCAACCCCAGTTAATGGGTTGTCTAATGCCATTCGATAGGCGGCTCCCCACGCATAAAGACGTCCCATCGCGGATTGATCGATACCGTCTTCAGCAGCCCCACCGGAAGCTCGATCAGATACGCCAGCCATGGCAAATAATGCTAAGCCTGCGATCACACCTAATGAGATTAAGAGGGCTTTTGATTTAATCCGTGTCATGGTGAAAATGCCGAAGACAGAGAGGCAACCGAGCAACCCACCTCGACTTTGTGTAGCGATCACCGCAGCAACCAACATCAATGAAGCAATAACACCAAGTAATCGCATGAAAAAGCCTAAATCTTTTGAAAAAGCAAGGCTGAGCGAAAACGCCAGTGGAAACATTAGCACCAGCGACAAGTCATTGGGATCACCAAGAATGGAACCGAGCTGCCTGCCAATCGTGACGCGTGAACCTTCTACCAACCCAATGCCATTCGCAGAATTAAACAAGGCAACGCCTGCGATTAAGACTCCGGTCAATACAATCGATACTGACGCTTTACTTAAGTTTTTTTCACTATTAACCAGCCAAACAATGGCAAGCGTCATCAACATGATCTTCCAATATGTGTTTTTAAAAGACTGAATTGCAAGGGCGGGGTTGGATGACAAAACCACACCAATCATCACCAATACCCAGAAAGCGGCAAGCCAACTGAGAGAGTGGTGCCAATAGATTTGCAGTTTCCGGCTAATAAGAGCGTGCCACATTAATGCAGAGAGAGCGCCTAAAGAGAGTAGCAAAGGTATTTTTAGAGGAAAGAGTACAGGAATAGCTTCGTGAATTCGGAAAAATGAGAAAAGGACAAACAGCGTAACAAGCCAGAAGGTTTGGCTCAGTACGAATAATATGCCAAGTGGTGCCATACACAGCACAACAGAAACGGCTGGATGAGGAACAAAGTACCACACAGCAGAAATGAGCAAGCAAGTTGCGATAGAGAAGTAGATTGCAGGGGCTCTATCTTGGCTATCCATAGTGTTAGCCAAATAGACGCTTAACCGCGCTAAAAGCGTATTGGTTTAATAAAATGGTTGGCGTTAGCCTTAACCAATAGGCGGTTAATCCGATGATAGTGGGTGCGATTACAACGCCAATCAATGTATGTATGGGGCTTACAATCAAGTGTATTGCCCAAACCGCAGCGAATGTAGTGATAAGTAAACTTAACGTGTGAATGTAATCATAAGGTAGCGTGATAAGTTGCTGAGACACATGCCAGCACAAATACAGTCTAACCAGCTGTGCCATGCCTATACCAAACAATACTCCCCAGATATGGAATGAGTGAAGCAGATAGATTAGAACCAATCCTATCGCCATGCTGATGATATTGATGACCAATAATAATCGCGTTTTACGTGAGTATAAGATGCCAATATTGGTCAGTTCTGCCAGCTCTTTACATAATGCGATTGTGATGGTGGCTGCCACTAACTCAGCTGCGCGCACGTAAATCTCAGGTAACACCATTAGGATGAACAGCTTACTGATCCAAGCCACACTGACTGCCAAAATGCAGAGGTAGACGAAACCATACTGGTTGATGCGTGTGGTTTCGGCTAATCCAACATTGTCTAGGTAGTGGAAACGCTTTGGCATCCACCACATTCCAAATGGTTGCATTAGAATGCACATCGCTAATGAGAATTTGGCTGCAATGGCATAGAGCCCCAAAGTTTCGATGTCTGATGAAAGTGCAATAAACCAACGTTCGGCACCATTAAGACTAAAGGCAACGATGCCAGATAGCATAATGGGCGTCGAATAAGCGAGATATTTTTTCCATTGAATGTTGCTCGGCCAGATCAACGTAAAGCCATTGATCTTATGTAAGATCACAAAGCGAACCAGAGCACTGAATACGCCAGTGGCAAAGATAAGAGTGACATCAGCAAACCAGAACAACACAGGTATAACCAATGCAATTTGCAATACCACAGTTGATACACTGATCTGAAAAAACAGTGTTGCTTTGTCTTTTAATCTGAGCCAACCAAGGCTGATTGCTAATGCACTTTCAATGGCAACGACGGTCAGTAAAAGAATAAGCTGGGTGGGTGATAAAAAAGGAATGTATTGATATGCGTAGACAGCAATCAACGTCAGTATTGTCACGAATATCAGCGAAACGATGAGGCTGACACTGTAAATCTCGCTGACAATGGAAAACTGCTTGTTGTATTCTTTTTCTGCCCCTGCAAAACGATACAGGTTTTCATGCATTGCCATTCCAACCAGTAAGCATGCAAAAACACTGGTGCTGGCCAACAGTTCTAACTCACCTAGTTGAGCGGGTGTCAGATAATTCGCCATTAATGGCAGCATAAGCAGTGAAATGCCTTTTGTAATGAACAAGCTTACGGCATACACCGACATATTCGTTAACGGCTGAAAGCGTTTGGGCAGTTTCATGCATCACCTTTATTGTGAGAACTTGCCATCAATGTGACGGTCTCTTTAGTGACGAGAGAATCGATATTGTGTGCGATTTGTGAGTAGCACTGCTCTGAGCGATATTTTTGAGAAAACTCAATAGCATTTTTGCGTAACGTTAATCGTAAGTTTGCGTCACATGCGGCAAGTAAAATAGCGTCACACAGTGCGTGCATATCACCAGCTTTGTATTTAATGCAATTCTTGTTATGTGTCAGAACTTGGTCCCAATAAGCACCGTCATCAGGGATTAATACAACATGGCCAGCGGCAAGGGCTTCAAGGATAGACAACCCAAAAGGTTCATTAGTGCTGGTGGAGACAAAAATACTGCTTTGGGCTCGGATCTTGTCGAGATCGTTAGGCTGCTCGTACCAATTGACGCCTTTAAGATTAATCGGGGCAGTACTAACGGGTAAGGAAATATCTTTTGGACGAATAAAGCAAACATTCGCTTCCAGATATTTTAACTTGCGCGTTTGTTTTACCGCATCAAGGAAGGTATCAAGACCTTTCCATTTGAGTAGTGAAGCGCACCAAAATAAGACTGGCTCTTCAGTGACAGAAGGTGAAGGCCAGCGTTGATCAGAGATGCCATTGTCAAAAGAGCTTGTGGTTGTACGGTGAAAAAATTGCTGGATCTGACTTTGTACTGCGTTGGTAGAAGTCTCATGATGGCGGTAATACCGTTGCAGCGCATTTTCCATGGTTGCACGCGCTGATTTAAGATAGAAAACCTGATCAGCAACCAAAAGGCTATGCCCGATAGATCGTGATGCTCCAACAGGACCATGAATGAACTGAATAACCTTTAAATTGAACACTCGCTTTAGCAAGTAAAGTGGCATGTCGACACCTGGACCAGAAGCGCCAATGGCAAAATCAGTTTTTTGAATTAAGCCCAATTGAATCAGCAGAGTTAAGGCTTGAAAACCCTGCTTTAACCAATAACCAAGTCCATGCTGTTTCTTTTTAAGGGACTTTATTTCGGGTAAACGTACTACCTTAAGAGAGTGTGTTACCGCAAGAGAACTGTTTTGCCAAAAGGTTGGATCACTGGTAATGACAGTGAACTGACAGCGTTGGCTATCGCAAAGTGCCAGTGCATCTGAAGTGGCAATTTTCGACCCGCCAGTAAAACTGATGGGGTCATAGATTAAGCCGTGTATAGTCTTCGAATTAATCATACATCACCTCCCATTTAGATTGACTCTTTTGACAACGCTGAATTCGGTAGCGAGGAGTGAATTTGTCGTGCCAAATAGGTTTTGAGAGGTCTTAGGCTTCGCCACACAGATAAACTACGCGCCCCATGTCCTGCGAGTAACTTGCAGTAAACGCTTTCAATGTTGCGAGCGTTCATCTCAATGGTGTAATGGTTCTGAATATGCGCTTTTGCTCTTACCCCCATAGCTCGAGCAGCACTGCGGTTTTTGACCACGGCACGCATGGCTTCAACCATAGGTTTGATACCTGTATTTTTGTATAGAATACCCGTGCGCATGTGTTCGATAATCTCCGGAATTCCACCTTGGTTGGGGGCGATAATAGGTAAGCCAGCTAGAGCGGCTTCCGTTACTACCAATCCAAATGCTTCTTCCCGCGCACCACTAATGAAACAGTCGCAGTTTTTAAGCCAACCCAACACATGCTCTTGTTCACCAACAAAATGAACGTGTTGACCAAGGTGTAACGCTTCGGCTTGTTGTTCCAGCTTTTTCCTCAGCGGGCCATCACCGATAATTAATAGATGTGCATGAGGGTATTCTAACGTGACGTGACGAAGTGCGGAGAGTAGGCGATCAATCCCTTTTCTATGGATTAGTGAACCGACGGTAGCAAATAAGTAACTGTTATTGCAGATATCCAATGTCCGTTTGGCTGGCACGGAATCTTGATGTGCTAAACGCTGGATATCCAAGCCATTTCGAATCACAGATAATCGTTCTAATGGATAACCATCTTCAATCAAATGGTCAGTGACGGCGTCACTTACTGCAATAATATGAGGAGATGAGTGTATTCCTAGTGTGATTCGATCTCTGGTTGGATAATCGGAATGTAACTGGGTCACAAGGGGGATGGACATACTTTTTGCTGCTCTACACATCCATTGACAAGGCGCTGCACTGTTAACATGAACAAGATCGATGTCAGCGCGTTCAATGTAATCTTTCGCGTCACGGACTAATGAACGCCATCCCGAAAAATCGTAACGAGGTGCTTTCCAACCAAAGAGAATGGGGAACTGCGATAACTCACTGTGAACACCTAGTTTTTTGATTTCAGCATGTAATGCAGGACTGTTAGTCCAAACGTAAGGTTGATACTGACGTTTATCCAAAGTGGATACGAGATCGATGAGGCAACGCTCACTACCGCGAATCCAGTCATCACCATAATGTACAAATAAGATGTGTTTTACGTTCATTAGAGCATCCCTTATTGTTCGCCTGATCTAAGAGATTGCAAAGTGAATGCCATAAATCGATTGTTTTAACTTGTTGTTTTTATTTGCTTTGTTTTTATGAATAGAACTCAGGTAGGTTAATTCTCATTTTGAGAATCAGAAAGCGTGTTAGCGAGGAAACCGGCTGATGCATGTTTACGATAGATATGAGTAAGTTGTGGAATTACGGCGTCGACAGTGTAGTTTTTTTGCCAGGTATGCAGTGCGCGAATTCTCATCATCTTCTTGCTCGAATCCGATAGCATAAACCAATGTTCAATGGCATTTCCTAATTCACGCCAATGGTCGACTAGGTAGCCATTAATGCGGTTTTCAAGAAGGGCAGGTAAATCACCCACTGAGGTTGCCATGACGATAATGCCGCGAGACATGGCTTCAAGTGCAGCCATAGGGAGACCTTCGAAACGGGAACAGATAATGAGAACACTGATATTTGGCCATACTTGAGCCATATCAGATTGATGGCCATGAAACTCTAAATTGCTGGGTTTTCTTACGTGTAGTGAGGCTTCCATGGGGCCTTCACCGTAACAATGAAATTTGTGAGTGGGTGATGCTTTTGCGATATCAATAAATCGATCTGGCGCTTTTTCGTGGCTCAAGCGACCAACAAATGCGATTTGCAGTCCATGGGTCAGCGTTGGGTTTGGGTTGGAAACAAAGTTATTAAGTCGAAGTGAATGGCAAGGAAGCTTGCTTTGTATTTGCGAGCTGACAGCGATAACTTCGTTGGAAATAAAAGCGGTGCTACGGTCAATTAGGTCATAAAGCCATACTCTGCCTTTAGGAGTTTCACCTGCGTGAAAAGTTGAGATTTGCGGGGTATGTGTTTTTAGGTGGATCAGCTTGCTTAATAAACTCGCTTTATAACCGTGGGAGTGGATAAGGCTAGGTTGATACTTTTCTACTGCCTTTAATAAACTCAGCAAAGGTGGAAGCCCTGTAAACTCCTGATTAAGATACAAGTATGGGATTCCACCACGGTCTAGCTTTTCTTCTAATGGCGCGGGCGTTTCATAGCGCGCAATAAAAATGACTCTGACTGGATGGTTAAACTGTTTAAGCCCCAGAGATATTTCACAAACATGGGATTCAATGCCTCCCATGGTCAAGCTATCTATCAATAACCAAATTTCATTAGGCTGGATTGCTTTCATCTTCTGCTTCCCAAGCCTGTTTTTTACGATAAACCGTTGAAGGGCTGAGTTCGAGTAAAACGGCGGCATTCAACACATTGCCATCACAATAATCGATCGCGCGTTGGATCGTCTCTCGTTCAATTTGCCACATTGGACGGATCGGTGCATTGCTCTTTTCTGCAGAACTGACGGCTGGTTGCTCCATCGGTTGAATAGGGGCTTGAACAACAAATGTTGCGGCAGTATTGCTCGATTGTGTTTTCGTTGTACTGCGCCCTTGGCGGTTAAGTATTTCCTCAGGTAGATGGGCTACTGAGAGCTTGGCTTCATCATTTAAAACTACAATACTGCGTATAATATTTTGCAATTGACGAACGTTACCGGGCCAATGGTAGCGTTTTAAAATCATGTCGGCATCTTTGCTGATGCTGCTGAATTTCTTGTTATCTTCTTTGGCGTATAGCTTTAAGAAATGCGTTGCTAGGGTAGTGATGTCATTACCACGCTCGCGAAGTGGCGGCATATTGATGGGCACAACATGTACGCGGTAATAGAGATCTTCCCTAAAGCGTCCTTCTTCGACTTCGACAAGTGGCTCTCGGTTGGTGGCGCAAATAATGCGAACATCTACTTTAAGCTCTTTCGTTCCGCCTAGTGGCATAAAGGTTCCAGTTTGCAAAAAACGGAGCAGCTTTTTCTGCATTTCCAGTTCCATTTCACAAAGCTCATCAAGAAACAATGTTCCTCCATTTGCAAGCGAAGCTGCGCCTTTGCGGTCAGTTGTTGCTCCAGTAAATGCCCCTTTAACATGACCAAAAATCTCGCTTTCCATGAGATCTTTCGGGATAGCGCCACAGTTGATGGCGATGAATGGTTTGTCTTTTCTAGGGCTTTCTTGATGAATAGCTTCTGCACAAACCTCTTTACCTGTGCCACTTTCACCAACGATAAACACACTTGCATTGGTTGGGGCGACAGAATCAATGATTTTATACACCCCTTGCATCGGAAGGCTCGCACCAATAAATCCGTGGAAGCGGCTACGGTCAAACTTGTTTTCAATGTCTTCAACCAAGTGTTCTAGCTGCGCTTGTTTAAGGTGAACATTAATGGATGTTTTTAAACGATCGGCTTGGATAGGTTTTTCAAGGAAATCCTTCGCACCATTTTGTAATAAATTAACTGCAACATCGACTGAGCCGTGTGCTGTCGCAATGATGACAGCGGTTGGTACATTATTTTCAACAATCCATTCGAGGATCTCTTCACCAGTCATATCGGGTAGTTTCAAGTCCAAAATAACCAATTGAGGCAGGTTGCGTTTTATAAAGGCAATGGCCTCTTGACCCGTCTCAACATGAAACAGGTCAAAAGGTTCATCTTTTACATATTGTTTGTACAAGATGGCTAATGAAGTGGAGTCTTCTACTAATAATACTTTGGCTCTCATACGTGTTTCCTTGTCATCTTGACGTTGACTAACGGTTTGAATCTGGTGCCTCGACAAAACCTTGTTGTTTTCTTGCATCAATGGCTTTGAGCGACGCGTTTGCAACGGTTAGCAGTTTATCTTTTAATTGGTAAGCGAGTTCTTCTTTCCCCTGAAGACACAATGCTTCCATTTCTCTTGCGACCTCCGACAGCTTTCTGTTTCCAAGTGCGAGAGCTGAGCTTCCTAATGTATGTACTTCAAATTCCAATTTGTCTTTATCGTGTTGGTCGACGGCGACATTAATCGCAGCTAGCCGGCTTTCAGACTCTACAATGTAGTGTTCAATCAATTCAGGAATGACTTCAGCACAGGTGTCTTCGATCATTTGAACTAAAATAGTCTCGTCAACGAGGTCATCTCTATCCATATTCGAATTATTCTCACTAGCTACATCATTAGTATTATCCAAGAACTCAATCTTTGGTGACTCTGTTTCTATATGCATGTTGATGAGTTCTTCTTGTTTATTTAAGAATAGATCCATTTTTTCAAGAAGTTGTGATAATCGAACCGGTTTTGATAAATAATCGTTCATACCAGATGCGAGGAATTGTTCTTTATCACCTGTCAGGGCATGTGCTGTTAGTGCAATGATAGGAGTATTTGCAATTGAGAGGTCGTCAAGCTTGCGGATGGTTTGGCACGCTTCCATGCCATCCATCAAAGGCATAGAGATATCCATGAAAATTAGATCATATTGGTATTTCTGAACTTGCTCCACAGCTTCAACACCATTGCCAACGAGATCAATATCAACGCCAGCATTTTTGAACATGTTTTTGATCACCAATTGATTGGCTTTATTATCTTCTGCTACTAGAATGCGAGCCCCAATAAAGTCACCATGCGCTATTTTAGGGACAGATAACGTTAGACTTTGATCAGCAATTTCAAGACAAACTGTGAACGTGAATGTACTCCCCATATCAGGTTCACTGGTTACTTCTACACCACCATCCATCAGCTCACACAACCGTTTACAAATCGCGAGCCCAAGCCCAGAACCTTCTTGTGTTCGTGAGTAGCTTTGATCCACCATGGTGAATTCATCAAAAAGATAATCCATCGCATTTCTGTTAATGCCAATACCGGTGTCAGAAATACTGCAAGAGATAAGGCAGTTATTTCCGTGGCTTTCAGCTGAGACTTTGACCGTAATACCGCCTTGTTGGGTGAACTTGAATGCGTTTCCAATCAAATTGTTCAGTACTTGTTTCACTCGGTTTTCGTCACCGATAACACCACTTGGCGTACTACCATCAACATAACAATGGAGGATAAGATCTCGCTGTTTTGCTATTGGGCCAAAGCTGTCTACCACGCTTTCGACACAATGGCGAAAATCGAAGGGTTTAGACTCTAAAAGTAGGGTGCTGGATTCCATGCGAGTAAAGTCGAGGATGTCGTTAATCACCGACAATAAAAAGTTTCCAGACTCGGTTCCTGTTTTGATGAGCTGTTTTTGTTCTCGGTTTAATGGTGTTTCTTCGAGTAAATTCATAATGCCTAGAACGCCATTCATAGGTGTTCGTATTTCATGAGACATCGACGCTAAGAAACGACTTTTAGCTAAACAGGCATCTTCAGCCTCTTGCCGAGCTTGCTTTAGTTCTTGATAGCTTTTTGATAATTTGCCGGACATTTCATCAAACGCACGCGCAACGTCGCCGAGCTCATCTTTTGAGTCGTCTTTTAACTGATATCCGGGGCCGCGTTCACTGACAGTTTTCGCCGCTTTAGTTAAACGAATCAAGCTTTTAGTTAAGTATGAACCGAGGAAAAGCGAAAAGATGGCGACCAAAAAAACTTCAACGAACGCGATACTAACAATAGATTGCTTCGCTTGACTGAGCATTTGATTGATGGCCGACGTACCAAAGCCCATGTCGATGTGACCATAGACGGTTCCATCACTGACAATGTCGACGCGCTTATCAAATATTCCATCAGAAACAGCGTTAAGGTTATGGTCTTCTTCCATTTGTCTGGCGAGTAGGTCTTTATCTCCAGCGCACGCCATGTCTTTCCCTTGGCGAGTGATCCGAACATACAATAAGTCTTCCAAACTCATAATTTCATTGACCATGTCATCCAGCGTTGCGAGGTCAGTAGAGAGCACCGCATCTTTGGTGGCATGAGCAAACATGTTTGCTGTGGTATTTGCACGTTGAATCAAGTGCTTTTCACTTGCGTCAGATAGAAAAGACATGGCACTGAAGACCAATAACATCAACAACACAATCTCAATTGACGCAATACCTATGATGGTTTTTGCTCTGAATGACATAACGACCTCCTAGACAAACAAGTGCCTACGTATTAATTGAGTAAGTTGATATTCAATGACCGCACGTCTTGCCAATCGCTATCTGTAGCAGACTCAAACCCTTTGATTTTTAACGTATCAAGGATAGCTTGGTTCTGTTTGGTGTCAGCGAGTTCAGTCAGTGCCTGCTGAACGAGCATCAAAACATCGACGTCCATTCGTGGATGAACCGCAATGGCATGCGGTGTATACCCTTCAGTCTGAAAAATAGGCTTAAGCTGTGAACGTGTTTCTTCATCTAGAGATTTGAATGTGCGGATCACGCCACCTCCGGCAGGGAAAAAACCGCGCGCAACCGATAAATAAACAGAATCATGCGAACTAACATAATTGGGCGTAAAGTCGACACCAGCTTTGATGAGGTGGTCACGCGTTAAGATGGATGCGGCAAAGGCGGCCGGAGACGGAAAAGCAAGCGTAGAATCTTTCAGCTGTTCTAACGATGTTATTCCGCTGTCTTTTCGTACCACGATGATGCCGTGAATCTGTTTATCTTTCGCTTTCGCAATTGCTTTGTAGCCCGGGCTACTACTGAATGTGGTGTAGTGATAAGGGTTCATATAGGCAATGTCGTAACTGCCTAAGCGAAGCTGCTCTTCAAACGTGGGGATGTCTTTTGCTGTCGAAAAGACAAACTGATGTCCCGTTGCATTTGAAAGATAATCCGTGATTGGCGTCCATTGCTGTGCAAGGCGGGTAGCGGATTGTTGCGGAACAACACCAAAGGTAAATGTTTTCCCCATAACATGGGAAGTAAAAGCAATAAGTAATAAGAGAAGCCATTTCATTGTGTGTTCTCCTAAGCGGATTGAGAGAGCATTTCGATTGCCGTTAAACGCCTTTCTATCGAAAGTCTAAGTTTCTGAGGAATTAACCGTAAACGACGTAATTCACGAATGATTTCTTGCGCAAGTGTCGGTTGGTCTTTGACATTTAATATGGTGCCAAGTAATGAAATTCGTTCCGATTGAAGAAGTTCGACCGCTTTAGTTAATTGCGAGGAGGTCGTTGTGCCACCACGAACAACCAAAATGGTTTTGTCACATGCACTCGCAACGCTTTGCGCTGGAATATTGCCACGGTTGATTTTGAGTATGGGAGAGGTATCGATAATGACGCGATCAAATCGTGTTAACCATAATTGAACCGCTTTTTGCAGATTGTTGGGGTCTTTATACGCCAGTTGTGTCGAGCGATCCGTCGGTATGGTTAAGCCGGTAAAAAGCTGATGTGTTTCTTTGTGTTCGACCCAATGCTCTTCTGTATCCCCAATCACCATGTCTAATTCTTCAAAAGCTGGGTGCAGCATATTGAGGTCGACCAGCAAAGTTTGATGACCAGCTAGTAAGTAACGTTCAGTCAATGCGGTTGCGATTGACGTGACACCGTCACTGGCTGAGCATCCAGTGATGCATACTGAACGACAGTGGTTCATTTCAGCGGCCAAATAAATTTGTTCTATCTCGGTGTGAGTTGCAGGAATCGGCATCATAACGCTCCTATAAGGACGATGGTTGTCGCTAGGCGAAGGATGTCTTGTAATCCGACACGTGCTTTCTCCATAAAGCTGTCATTTTGATCAGGGATGTAGATTGTGTCGCCAGCACGAAGCACTGGCAGATGGTAAATATTGGCGGTCTTACTGAATTCAATCAGGTCAAAAGTGCGTGCCTGTCCTTGGCAACAAGACATATTTACGATCGAGATCTTTTCAAGATAGGCTCTATCGCTTGGTCCTCCGGCTTCTGCCAAAATATCGAGAATGGTCATGTTGTCGTTAAAAACGTAGCGGCCAGGGTTATTGACGGCACCTAAAACACGAACCGTGGATTCTTTAGAGCGATCAAGCCAATTTTTATTTTTTTCTGGAATGTAAATGGTGTCGCCCATAGTGACATTCGGAAGTAAGTTTTCATCTCCGGTTTCAAAATACAGCGACAGGTTGAGCTTGCTTACTTGTGAGTACGTTTTATCACGGTGAGTAATGCGAATATTGTGTATATCTGCATCTTTTGTTGGCCCATCAGCTGCGGATAAAATATCGAGGAAGTGCATATCTTTGGTAAACCGATAACGGCCTGGGGCATTGACCTGACCAAAGACATAAATTGATGCATCTGAGCTTTGGCGTACCCATTGAGATTTATTGTCACTGGGATCTTGTGGTAAATCATGAATGCGAACGATAGAACCCGCACTGATTTGAGGAAGTTCTGATGACGGGGCACCTTTGATAATAAAGTCGTCCAAATTAAATACGACCATTTTTCCAGTGTGGGTTACAACTTCAATTTTTGAGGTGTCAGCCCTGAGTGTTGGCCCACCAACGTGTGCGAGAAGATCGATCAGATCCATTTCATCCGACCATTCAATTCGCCCGGGGCGAACCACTTCACCCATCACACTGACGGCGCGATCAGGCGATATTTTTAACCACGACTTTTCATTCATGTCTGTTTTTTCAGGAACAAAAATCGCATCACCCGACTTTATTTGAGGAGGCTTGGTGCCGTTCAATCCTTCAGTGTAAGCTGTGAGATCAAATCGAATCACTTTGCCATTGGCTTTTAGCACTCGGATCTGGCGTGACTCTGCAAATCGTGTCGGTCCGCCGGCATTCGCGAGTATGTCCATAAACGTTGCACCTTTGTTACCTTCGTAAGCTCCTGGATGTGCAACTTCCCCCATGATGTAGACGGTATTTGCCCCAGATTTAATCTCTTCTTCTTGTTTGGGGACAAATACCGTGGTGCCCGGAGTGAGTGTGGGCAGTAAAGACTCATCACCACTATCGAGGTACTGTTTTAGATTAAATAGCTGTGGTGTGTTATCACTTATCACACGGATTTGTTCAACACTGGCATAGCGGGTGACACCTCCAGAGCGCATCAAAATATCAACAAGGTCAGTATTGTCCTTATAACTAAATGAGCCAGGTGCATTCACTTCACCAAACACTTTAATCGCTCGACGGTTGTCGGCGCTGTCGCCCGAATTGGCAAGCTTCGCAGCATCAAATTGCTGCTCAATATTGCCAACCAAAGGGGAGGCAGGAACAAACAGAGTATCGAGTGATTGCAGCGTTGGCAGCATAGAGTCGTCACCGGAATCTAAAAATGCTTTGTAATTGAACCGCTGTTTTTGTCCGCCACGTTTTAAGAACATATTGTCTAACTGCGCACCTGAGCGCAGTCCGCCAGCTGCGTGCAACGCGGTTTGGATATCAGTCGATATTGGTAATGTGTATTCACCCGGCGCATTGACATAACCCTGTACGGAAATCAAAATTTGTTGTTGCGCGATAAACACATCGGCATTGGTGATGTCACGAAACACTTTACTTAATGCTTCTTTTACACTGGTTTCGAGCTGGTTCTCGTCATAACCTGCAACGTATATTTGCCCAACTTCCGGCAGAGTAATACGGCCACGCTTGTCCACTTGAAACCCTTTATTTAGTGCTTCTTCTCCGGGCAAATTGACTTGCACCAAATCACCGACTTGTACTTTGGTTTCTTGGGCTTTTACTGTATTAACATAGCCAACAAAAAGGATGACCAGAATGAGGTTAATCCATTTCATAAAAGCCTCCTTGCGAATGGCTCGTTGAATTGTCTTGAGTAGATATGATTTCAATGCTGACTCGACGATTGGTTAAGCGGGTAGCATCAGAATCCCCTTCGAATAGCGGTAGTGAAGCACCAAGTGACTGAGTCGTGATTCGGCTAGGTGATAAGCCAAAGATCGTAAGGTAGCGTTTAACTTGCTTAGCTCTTTCCATCGCTAATTGCTGGTTATACTCTTCACCACCAATCGCGTCGGCATGTCCAGTGACACTCAAATTCAATGTGGGATGCTCGCGAAGAATGTGGGCTGATTGGGCAAGGTGTCCCATATATTTGGGATTAATTTCAGTGGAATTAAATGCAAATTGATTATCGACATTAAGCAGATTAAACAACTGGTCGATAACGGCTAACTGCTGCGTTAACTGAAATTGGTTTGTTGGCGGAGTGCAATTTGCTTGAGATGTTACATAGTCCAACTGTAACTCAAGTTGATTGAGGCGTTTTCTTTGAATAACCAGATCGTTTGCCGCATCTAGCAACAATCCACCTTCAAGTTCGCGTGCAATGCGATTTTGTTTTTCTATCGCCTGTACAACCGCAGCGGGGAAACACCATTTTGCCCCCTCACGAATTAATGAATCCAGATGTAATTTTGCTAACTTCCAGTCAAACCGCAGACCGTGTTCCGGACCTAATGGTTCATCAGGCATCACAGGAGAGAAACTAGCGTCCGCATAGTGCTCCGCTAAGCCACCACGCCCTTGTGGTGCGTGGCTCGCACAACCTGTTAGGTAAAATGAGGCCGCAAGTAGGGCTATGTAGTATAGAGTTCGCATGCCAACTGTCCTTGTTAGTGATTGTTATTATTAGTGTGTTCTGGAGTTCACTGGAATCGCTTGTCCGATCCGCAATAAGTTGATGATTTCTAAAGGCTGACCAGTCACATTTTCTAGTCGCATATTTCTTTCGCGTTCGATCAAGCGCTTGTAGAGATAAACAAGTGCGCCGACACCTGAAGAATCTAAAAACTCAACGTTACTAAAGTCGATTTCAATTTCTTGATGGCAATCATTGGCAATGACATCGTCGATATGAGGTTGGGCATCACGGCTACCATCAGCATCCAAATTTCCATTAATCATTAAAGTCAGGATGGTGGTGCTTGCTTCGATCTGTTTAAGTTCCATAGCGCTTCTCCTTTTTGTTTTCTCAAGTAGTGCAGGAGCTATGCCAAATGAAAAGTGACCAAATAACAGGTGCTTATATGCTCAGTTGGCAGATTTCTCAATTTGAAAGATGGTTATTCTCAAATTGAGAATGAATCTGTGAACGTTAATAAGATTGACTCATAAATTAGACGCAAAAATGAAGGCGAGTCTTAATCTTAATTGATTGAATTTTATTGCTATTGTTAATGAGATGGTGAGTGTTTAATCAATAAACTTATAAACAGGGTCTTGTATTATAACTTTCACTGTCACAGTATTTATGTCCTAGACCAGCACACAAGAATTGTCTTTATAGAATAATATTCTTTAAAAGGAAAGCTAATGGCTAAAGATGTACTGATTGTTACTGGCACTCGTCCAGAAATTATTAAGATGGCGCCAGTTTATAAAGAGTTTAAAGCTCAAGGGTATTCCATTGAATGGTGTCACACAGGTCAACATGACACGTTGGCAGAACAAACATTTGATGTATTTGGAATCGCTCCTGACTACGTTTTTTCTCGACCTGAAGGGAATGGTTTAACGAATTTGCTGGCTGGTTTGATGAAAAATATTGAATCTGTCATACAAGCCAAGAAGTTTGATTGTGTGTTGGTCCATGGAGATACAAGTTCTACATTAGCAGGTGCGTTGACCGCTTTTTACAATCAAGTGCCTTTTATTGGGCATGTAGAAGCAGGACTGCGTTCGGGCAATATGCAACATCCTTTCCCTGAAGAATCTAATCGTACCTTGGTCGCTCAAATAGCGAACTTGCACTTCGCGCCTACAAAAGCGGCACGAGATGCACTGTTGCGTGAAGGGATACCACACGAACATATTTTGGTTACTGGAAATACCGCGGTTGATGCGCAGCAGTATTTACTTGATAGCGGAAAGATCATCAAACAAGAGACTAACACAGTACTTGTGACCGCTCATCGTCGCGAGAACTGGGCGTCGATCCCTACGATTTGCTCAGCAATTAAAGCGTTAAGTGCACAGAAACCGGAATTGGAATTTGTACTAGCCACACACCCGAATCCAGTGGTTAAAGAGGCCGTACTATCAAATGTCAAAGATTGCCTAGCGATCAAAGTAGTAGAGCCATTGGATTATATGGAGCTTCAACAAACACTGGCTCAAGCGAGGTTAGTATTGACCGACTCTGGCGGTATTCAGGAGGAAGCTCCAACCTTTGGAACTAAAGTGGTTGTTTTACGTGAAACGACTGAACGGCCAGAAGCTGTGAATATGGGGCTATCTCAACTTGCGGGTGCGACGGATGTAAATCGAATTTTAAATTCAGCATTAGCGCTCTTGGATGAAGGGAATGATCCTCAAGCCATAAACCCATATGGCGATGGTCAATCTTCAAGCAGAATCGTAGAGCAAATAAAGCTACTGCTAAACTAATGTTCTAATGAAATTGGTTTTTATCATGCTTGATGATGCAGTGTTGGTGGTTATGAATAATGCTGATATATGGATTCAAATTATAATTTAATTCTAATTTGTGACATAAACACAAAATTACTTGTAATCTTTGGGTGTATATCACAGAATGTGACGCTTCTTTAGAAGTGGCTAAACTTACGTTTCATGTAATTAGATCAACGATAAGGTGATTCAACCTAAGTTTACATGGAAATATGATTGAGTGAAGTAAGTTGACATACCGTTGGGTCAAAAAGATTCAACAAGATGTGTTGAAAGCGTTGTCAATGTGTAATCACTCATGCTTATAAGCAATGGATGCTTGGTTTTAGTGCTGTTGTTGGGTGATTAAACTAGACTAGCGGGCAATCAATGAGCGTTTTCGATATATTTGTTGTTTACTTATTTGGCTTAAAGTATGTGCTGTTTGTCATCATGGTTGCATTAGCTATTTGCGGCCTTGATGACCTCATTATCGATATTTACTATTGGTGTAGACGGTTTTGGCGAAGAAATACGGTTTATAAAAAATACGACCGTAAACAAGCGGCAGACCTATATGGTAAAACAGAGCAACCGTTAGCGATCATGGTTCCTGCTTGGCAAGAGCATGGTGTTATCGGCAAAATGGCTGAGCTGGCTGCTTCTCGTCTTGATTACGAAAACTATCAAGTCTTCGTCGGTACCTATCCAAATGATCCTGAAACCCAAGCCGATGTAGAAAAAGTTTGTGCAAGGTATCCCAACGTCCATAAAGTGGTTTGCGCACGTCCAGGGCCAACGAGCAAAGCGGATTGTTTAAATAACATCATTGCTTCTATTATCGAGTTTGAAAAAAAAGCGAAGGTCGAATTTTCCGGCTTTATTCTCCATGACTCCGAAGATGTTCTTTCGTCAATGGAGCTACGTTTATTCAACTACTTACTTCCTGCCAAAGATCTGATCCAACTTCCAGTTTATCCATATACCCGAAAATGGTATCAAATGACGCCAGCACACTATGCTGACGAGTTTGCCGAGTTGCATGGTAAAGATGTTGTTGTACGTGAAGCGATAGCAGGTCAAGTTCCCAGCGCCGGCGTGGGTACCTGTTTCAGCCGCCGTGCCGTTTTGCGCCTTCTGGTTGAAGGTGATGGCCTTCCATTTGATGTGCAATCCTTGACAGAAGATTACGATATTGGTTTTCGCTTGAAACAATGGGGAATGAACGAAATTTTCGTTCGTTTTCCTGTTATCGATAAAGAACAAATAACGCTGAAAGAGGAAGCGCTAGGTGTCTCTTTGCGTGAAGGTAGCGTGGTTTGTGTAAGAGAATATTTCCCTACAACATACTCAACAGCAGTAAGACAGAAAAGCCGCTGGATCATTGGTATCGTGTTTCAGGGAATGAAGAACCACAAGTGGACCAAAGACTGGAAAGTGAACTATTTCTTGTGGCGAGACCGTCGTGGACTTATTAATAACACGGTTGGTTTTATTGCAATGCTGTTGCTGATCCAACTGGTTGCATTGTCTTTATATAGCTTGTTTGTGGAAGACAGCTATCGTTTTATGTCAATAATCTCAGAAGACCCAACCACAAAGGCTCTGTTAACGCTTAATTTTTTCTTGCTAATGAATCGACTGACGCAACGATTTTATTTTGTCAGCCAATATTATGGTTACTTAGAAGGAGCGTTATCGATTCTTCGTCTCTTCTGGGGCAACATTATTAACTTTTCCGCTAACCTGCGTGCTCTTCGTCAAGTCATTCAACAAGGTGATCCTCGTCGTGTTGCATGGGATAAAACTACTCACGACTTTCCTTCAGTATCCACAGAGGTACGAAAGAAACCATTAGGGCAAATTTTAGTGGAGAAGGGATGGATAGATGAAAAAACATTGAATGATGCTGTGGTTAACTGTCCTAAATATCGGCTCCTTGGCATGCATTTAGTCACATCTGGACTTATTACTAACGAGCAATTAAGCCGTGCGATAGCCAACCAATGTGATGCGGAATTTTTAGCAAGTGATCCGTTTTCATTGGATGGTCATACCGTTAGTCTTTTGCCAAAGAAACTGGCTTTGAAATATTCAGTGCTTCCTATTGCAATGGAAAGTGAAACACTTGTGTTAGGCAAAGAATCCGCGCTTAGCCCGGTGGCTCATGCAGCAATCAAAAGACGCATCAAATGCCCTGTAAAGTGGGTGATCACAACCAACGGTTCGGTGACATTAGGTCTACGCTATTGGTATTTGGATAGAAAGCTGCTCAATCCCAAAATAGCATTGAAAGCGGAGTTTGAGCGTAATGTTTTTTCTCCTGAGCAGTGGGCCAGATTATACGACCAGTATTTTGCTAGCCAATCACAACTTGGTTCTTGTTTATTGTCAGCACGCTTAATTGAACCCGCTGTATTAAATCAGGCTATTTTGGCATTTGAAACAGAGGATGACGTAAGTTTAGGGCAATTTCTGGTTGAAAGAGGGTATGTAACTAGTGACGCCTTAGAACAAGCATTGATGTTACAAAAAGAGCAACAAATGCCATTGGAACAACTTGTAGAAACATGCATCAAACAACCGGAATTGAATTAACATGAACACACGAGTCAAATATTTGCTTGCTCTGCTTATGATCCATCCGGTGATGGACGTTCATGCAGCGACACCGAATGATATTTATGCTGATTTATCCAACTTTCAACACTTTCGTGTCTACCCCTATGTCGATAAAGCGTTTGAGCGTGAGCAAAATAAACAATATCTCCAAGCATTAGATGAAATTGAGCAGGCGATGGCCATTGTGCCTGATCATGTTCCTTTTATTAAATACGCTTACACGCTGAGTTTGCTAGCGAACAAGCCCACTAGTGAACTTGAAGCACTGTTAAAACAGATCCCTGCGGCTGAACGAGGCGATCTTTTACTCGAACTTCGTCAAAAAGAATCTCAAGCTGCGGAACTGTATAGTCCTCATGAAGTGAGTATCCTGACCAAAGGAATGACTGAAGAACAAATTAAACGTTGGTTTATGAATCACGTTTATACGATTGAACGTGTCAAAGGGAAAGGGGATGCATTGCAATGGAGTATCTCTCAGCCGATACGTTATAAATCAATCGACGCTTTACGCTTCGAAGCTTACGCGTCATACGAGAGTAAGCAGTTCCCACAAGCGATTTCCATACTGAAAGGTTTTAGAGCGAAGCAGTTAGAGACAGAGCAAGATTTGCGCTTCTTATCTTATATGTACTTGGACTTAGGCCAATATGACAAGGCACTTGCGTTAACCAAAGATAAGCAAGGTAAAGCACTCTATGAGGACGTTCAAACGGCTTACATTAGTCATTTAATCTATGAAAATAAGTTAGTTGCTGCAAAGTCAGCTCTTGAAGAACTGGCCAAGCGTTCAGAACTTAATTCAGAGCAACAACATACATTCGATTACCTCAATAGTTTTAATGAGCTTCAGCTAAGCAGATTAGAAAAAGAGCGAGTGGTCATGAACGACTGCTTGAAAGAGGTCATCACGTTGGCTGATTCAGGTAAGCGCGAGGTGGCAGTCAAACAATTTTCCTCATGCAATCCTAATTTAAACTCATCGTCATGGTTAATCATGGCTGAATCGTTAGGCGCATATCGAAATTTGCAAGCGGCTCGATTTAAAACACCGCGCCTTGAGAGTCAGCGTAGACAAATTCTAGCCAATCACTATAAAGAAAAGGGTAATTGGCAAGGTGTGAGTGAACTGTTTGCCGAGCCTACGAACACTACTCAAAGGCTTGAGCTTGCGAATGCTTATCGTCATCTAGGGGATGATTTTAATGCATCTAAGGCTTATTTTGATGTTTATCATCATACAAAGAAAATCAAATACTTAGATCGTTCTACGTATCTGCTGCAACAAGCAATAGTTGATGAAGAGAAGCAAGCATCAGAATTGGCAGAGCAATTGAATGTCGGTATGCACAATACGCCGCAACGTTTTTTTGCTAATAAACAGCTGCTCAACCGTACAGCAGAAGCTGTATTGCAAAGGCCAGAGCTATTTCAACCGAACGACATTGCTCGACTCAATATGCATTTGGCTAAGAAAGCACAAATCAACGCTGCCATTTGGCAACAAGCGGATGCATGCAGCGTACTGGAGCCACAACTTGCGACTCACGCATTCAGCCGAAAAGCTGAAGCACATTGCTATGGAGAGAGTAGTCCATTAGTTGCGGCGTCAATGTACGAACAGGCTGTAGCAGATCAGGAAACCATATCAAATGCCGAGCACTTGCAACTTGCAACTTGCAACATGGTATGCGCAAGGACAGCAACACATTAAAGCACAATCTCATTGGCAATTAGCTGATAATTTAAGCAGTTACGATTACTACTTATATACTGATTCTCTTTATCAATCGGGTCAGTATCAAAAAGCCAATCAAGTATGGCAAGACGCAGGAATTAATTCTGATAACGCGCAATGGTGGCTGTTGGGTGTTAAAATTGCTGAACAGTTAGATAATTCGGAACTTCTAAGTAACCGGTATCAACGTGCTTTGGCGCAGTCACAATCCGGTGAGATCGCGACAGAAGTTGCAAACTATTACCTAGAAACTGAACCAACTCAGCTGCCAACTTACGTCAATGATGTTATCAAGAGTGATAACAGCGGCCATATCAGTGCTCAATTGGGTTACCTATTATCACATTCTCATCCAACGCTGGCGGTACAACTTTTAGAAAAAGCCCATGAGTTTCCAGCTTATCGTGATGACGTGAATCTTATGAGTGAATACGCGCGTTTATCAGCAGATAATGGTCAGCGAGTTAAAGCGTTAACATTATATGAAGCCGGTATTGATGAACTTAACGCAAGACCCGAAACCGAGAAAGATATCGCGCAAAAAGACTACTTACAACGTGCTCATCGAGATGTGGAACAGGGGTGGCGGTTTGCTATCTCAGGTTGGGCTGGTGACAGCTCAGGCAGAGTCGCTCTTGGCTACACTGGTCAAACAGGTAACTACTTTGTCATGGAAGAAGCAAAATATTATTTTGATCAACCATGGGTTCCAGGATTAGCTTTTTCTGCAACGGCGCTGCATAGCGGTTTGTTGGAGCAAGACCAGTCATGGTTTAACAGCGAGATAGATATTGGTATGCAGCTTCAACCAATCAAGAATTGGAGTTACTACCTTAAGGCTGGTGTTATACAAGATGTATGGAATGACGACGGTGATTTCGATACAAGTGCTTATGTTCGCTTTAGCGCCGACGTTTTTTCTAAAGATGACTGGAGCAAAGCATGGCAACCTGATCGAGACATGTGGCTGTACAATTCTTTATATGTTGATGCGACCCAATATATCGATGAAGAGAAAGACTACTTTCTCTTTGCCCGTTACAATCTCGGTGAGACTTTTAAAATATCTGAAAATCACCGCCAACGCGTCACCCCATATGGCTTTGCTCAGTGGAGCTCGATTAAGAGTTCCGACTCACCGGATAAAGACAAACGGTTGGGATTAGGGGTCTCTTGGACTTGGGAATGGTTTAATAGTGCGTACGATGGGTACTCGGTCGTATCGGAAGTGGGGTTAGAGTGGCAACATATCAACGAAAGCAATACGTTAGAAGGACATGGCGACTCCTATCTTGTTCGTTTCTCATCTTCATTTTAAGTGGGTGTAATCAGCACTCAGAAAGCCCTTCCGGGGCTTTCTACCAACCTTTAAATCAAGATAAAACGCTGAAACAACAAGACTGGGTCTCTATCGCAAAAACAATGGAGCGCTACGAACTCAGTCAGGTTGTGGTCCAATGGACCCAATATGGCGATGAAACTTTCGGCGGTCCATCCGGTTGGTTAGCTCAAAATCTAGAAACATTGGTCGACAATGATATCCAGTTATGGCTTGGGCTATATTCCGACCCAAATTATTTTAAGCGGATCCACGCTAATGTTGAGCAGCAACAGCAATACTTAACACGTTATTTTGAAGAATTAGAAAAGAGTTACCAACGTTGGAAGCCGTGGATAGAGCAGCATCAGCCTAAAATTAACGGCTTATACCTACCACTTGAACTGAGCGACTATGACTTTGTCACGCAGCAGCAACGTGACTTAATTACCAATGTATTAGCGCAGCAAGTAGAAAAATACCCGATGCCTTTGATGGTCACGCTTTATCTTGCCGCCAATAACGACCCTGATGTCATTCGCAAGTGGACTAAAGAAATAAGGCAAGCAGGAATTACTCTATACGTTCAAGATGGTGCCGGAACGCAAAGCTTGAGTGGTGAGCAGCGACGCAATTACTTAAATTCACTGTCATGCGAAACTGGGTTGGTTAGGGAAGTTTTTGTGCAAGAGCACCAATCAAGTCAGTTTGTAGCCAAGAAGATGAATAAGCAGGCGTTTCTTAAACTTGTTACCCAGCGAAGCTGTCACAGTAGTATACTGTTCTCCCTTCGGTATTTCCCCGATAACAATCCACTTAAGTTAGTCAAATAACGGAAACTCAATGACATCATTTTTTTCTTTTGAACAGCTGGTTCACGAAAGACGTTCTGTACGTAAATACGATTCCAATGCAGAGTTTAACCATGAGCACGTCGCACAAGCACTTGAGCTAGCAACGCTGAGCCCGAATAGCAGTAATATGCAGATGTGGGAGTTCCATCGAGTGATCAGTGAAGAGAAAAGAACAGCGTTGGCCGACATATGCATGGGACAAAATGCAGCGAAAACGGCAAATGAGCTCGTTGTATTTGTCGCGACGCCACATAATTGGAAGCAGCGCGCAAATTACAATGCATCCATTATTCGTAATGCTTTTACGGGACGAGAAGATGCAACAGCGAAACGTGCGCTGAAATACTATGAAAAGTTAATTCCTTTCGTATATAGAAATGATGCACTGGGCATATTTGGTCGTATGCGACAACTGTTTTCCGCATGGGCTGGGCGCAAGAAACCCATGTTTCGTGAAGTGCGTAGACAAGATCTACGTGTATGCCTGCACAAGAGCGTTTCCCTAGCAGCGATGACATTTATGTACGCAATGCGCGAAAAAGGCTACGACACATGCCCGATGGAAGGGTTTGATTCGAAACGAGCTAAGAAGTTACTCGGGTTAAAGCGCAGTGATCAGATTTGCATGATCATTAGCTGCGGTGTTCGCGCTCAAGACGGTATTTACAGTGAGCGTCATCGAGTCGCTAATGACAGCGTGATATTTCAGCACTAATACCATGTTAAAGAAATCTGTGTACTTTAAGATTTAGGTCGAATTGGTTATGTCTAACTATTGAATCTGTCTTATTTGTGAACGTAATGTAATTGCAAGCCTATGAAATGGATTTTATATGCAGTTACGTCTTTCTCTTATCGCAGCCAGTATGATGGCTGCAAGTGTTACTCAAGCACATTCACCTCACGATGATTTACTCCCTCCGTTTATTGCTAAAGCAAAAACGTATCAAGAGGGAGTGGCCGTCACCGAATATTGGAAAAGTGAAAAACTGGACGGTATTCGTGCAATATGGACGGGATCTCAACTCGTCACGCGCGGCGGTAAACCCATCATGGCACCAAAATGGTTTGTCGAACCCTTACCACAGCATCCCCTAGAAGGGGAGCTATGGGCTGGCCGCGGTAACTTTCACTTAGTGCAACAAACCGTACTAGATCAAAAACCGGTGGATGCTTCTTGGAAGAAAATTGATTTCATGCTGTTTGATATGCCCGGCGCTGCGGGAGACTATCAAAAACGCTACTACAACTTGATCCACTTTGTGAGTAAAGCGGATTCTGACCATATCAAGTACATTGAACACACGCCGATCGTTTCAGAAAAAGAACTCTTTTCCCATTTAGATAGTGTTGATGGTGCAAAAGGAGAAGGGTTGATGTTAAGAAAGATCACGAGCCGATATCAAGCGGGGAGAAGTAGTGATCTATTAAAACTAAAGAAACATCAGGATGCGGAAGCGACGGTGATTGGGCATAAAGTCGGTATGGGTAAATACAAAGGAATGATGGGGGCATTGTTAGTAAGGTTGGACTCAGGCCTTGAGTTTTACATTGGCAGTGGTTTTACTGACATCCAACGGCAAAACCCACCACCATTGGGTAGTACCATCACCTTTCGATACAATGGATACACTCAAAATGGCATACCAAAATTTGCTCGTTATCTACGAGAACGGCCGGAATAACACCAACGAAGAGATATTTCTAACTGAAGTGAAAAATTTATCTTACATAATGAAAGAAGATGAAAGGCCAGCAGTTTGCTGGCCTTTCATCTTGGTTATTTTAAACTCGCTAGAGCAAGTTGAGCTTCATCGGGTTGACGATGCATCCATCTTAAACGTAAGCCAAGCATGATCGCGGCAGATGATAAACCAATGATAAAGCCATACCAGAAACCATGAGCACCCATCGGTTCTACAATCCAATCCGTCATACCGAGAATGTAGCCGCAAGGTAAACCTAAAATCCAATATGCAATGAAAGTACGATTAAAAATCGCGGACATATCCTTGTAGCCACGAAGCGCACCAGCGGCAACCACCTGAATCGCATCTGTACATTGATAGACTGCCGCTAGCAATAATAATTGCATCGCTAATTCAATCACGGCTCGGTTGTCTGTATACAAATAAGAAACTTGTTCACGGAAGAGAACAGTAAGCAGGGCGGTACATAGTGACATTGCTAATGCAACCATAAGAGCGACTCGAGAAGCCACTCTTGCACCATCAACATTGTTTTCTCCAAGACGATGGCCAACGCGGATACTTGCAGCCGCACCCACACTCATCGGTAACATAAACACCAAAGATGAGAAGTTGATAGCAACTTGGTGTGCTGCAACGACCAATGAACCAAGTGGTGCAACGAGAAGAGCGACGACTGCAAATAAGGTGACTTCGAAGAACAGAGCAGCAGCTACTGGGAAGCCAAGCTTAAACAGTTTGATTTGTGCTTTTAATTCGGGGCGATGGAATTGTCCAAAGACTTTGATATGTGCCAAGCGCTTTGAGGTGAGCACATAAAAGAGCAGCATAAAAAACATTAGCCAGTAAACAATTGCCGTAGCAACGCCACAACCCACACCACCCAAAGCAGGTGCGCCAAACTTGCCGTAAACAAAGATCCAGTTAAGTGGAATATTGATCATTAAACCGATGAACCCAATCACCATTGCTGGTTGGGTTAGTGACATACCGTCGGTGAAACTACGTAAGGTTTGAAACAACAAAAATGCAGGTACCGCAAACATCACTGCGTGCATATAACCAATGGTTTTTTCGGCCATCAGAACTTCTACATCCATTAAGCCAAGGATTGTTTTCGTTTGGAATAATACGGCAATGGTTGGTAAAGAAATCACCAGTGCTAGTGCGGCACCTTGCTGAATTTGAAATGGAATTTTATGTTGTCGACCAGCGCCATTCAGCTGCGCAACAACAGGAACTAATGCCATTAATAGTCCAACACCAAATAAGATGGAAGGTAGCCAAATGCTCGCGGCAATAGAAACCGCAGCCATGTCAGTCGCACTAACACCACCGGCCATGACAGTATCTACAAACCCCATACCAGTTTGCGCCACCGATGCGATAAGTACCGGGGTGGCGAGTTTTATCAGCTGAGAAGCTTCTTTTTTATAACGATGCACGTTGTACTCCAGAAAGTGAAGCGTAAAAGGATAGAAAACACAGGGTGAAAACGAAGTTTTAACTAACTGATGTTGTCGCGCATGATAAAGAAATGTCACACTAAGTGCCATGACTTAATGATGGAAAAAACAGAATGTTTACGGGAATAGTACAAGGCACAGCAGAATTGGTCGCAATCAATAAGAAAGAGCGCTTTCAAACGCATACTATCAGGCTCAACAACACCATGCGAAGTGGATTAGAAATTGGGGCTTCAGTCGCTCACAATGGTTGCTGCTTAACCGTAACGCACATTGACGGAGACTTGGTAAACTTTGACTTAATGCAAGAAACGCTCAAGCTGACTAACCTTGGTGCTTTACAGGTTGGAGAGCATATTAACATCGAGCGTGCGGCCAAGTTTGGTGACGAAATTGGCGGGCACAGCATGTCTGGCCATATTAGTTTAGTCTCGACTATTGTCGATATGATTGATTCTCCGAATAACCGTACGATTTGGTTTGAAGTTCCTCAGGAAGCCATCAAGTACGTGCTTGCCAAAGGGTATATCGGCTTAGATGGTTGCTCACTAACGATTGGAGAAGTAAAAGGTAACCGCTTCAACGTTCACTTGATTCCAGAAACATTGCAACGAACCTTATTTGGTAAACGTGCTATTGGTGATTTGATTAACGTTGAATTTGATCCTCAAACTCAAGCGATTGTAGATACTGTTGAGCGTGTATTGGCCGCAAGGCAACCAGAATGAAAAAAAGCGCGTCACTAGGACGCGCTTTAATAACTGCAAACATGGACGTTAGAAGATTTGTTCATCATCTGCATCGATATAAAGTTCAATGGAATCCATCTGCTCATTGACCGTCATATTAAGATGAATAGCGTTACAGCAAGCAGGGCAATCATCATAAAACTCTTGGCTACCGTTTGAGGCGTCGAGAGTGATCCCAATAGAATGTCCACAATGTGGGCAAGTCACCATTTTCTCTGTGTAATTTCGCATATCTCTCTCCTTACGTCCTTGATGAGATACTTCAATCATAAATTGCGAAGTTACTAATGGTTGTGAATTAAGTATAAAGTTTGACTGTAAACATAAAAAAACGGGCTTCTTATTAAGCCCGTTTTTAATATGAAACAAAGTATAAATAAGATGAATAAAAAACAAACACACTCTAACTTTTAAGACGTTTCAAATCGTCAAAATCTTATTCACTGCACGTTCTGCCATATCAAGATAATGCCCACCAAACAAATTGTAGTGGTTTAAGACATGGTAAAGATTATAAATGTCCTTTCTTTCTTCATAGCTCGAATCTAGTGGCAAGATACTTTGGTAGCCTTGGTAGAATTCAGGAAGAAAACCTTGAAATAGTTCAGTCATCGCAATATCACACTCTCTATCTCCCCAATAACTGGCTGGATCATAACAAATGGGGCCAAAAGCAGAACAAGCGACATTGCCATTCCATAGATCGCCATGAAGCAGTGAAGGGCGGGGAGTGTGCGATTGTAAGCGATCTTGAACTAAGCGCGTGAAGTCGCTGATATCAACCAGCTCAATACCTTTCTCTCGCATCAGTTGCAGTTGCCAGCCAATACGCTGCTCTGCAAAAAAGCGTGACCATTTCTTGTCCCACTTATTAGGTTGAAGTGTGGAACCGAGATAGTTATCAAAGTCGAAACCATACTCTTTCTGCTCACCCCAAGCATGCAGGTTTGCCAACTGTTGACCAAATAAATAGCTTTGTTTTGGATCATCCATTGGCTTTGTTGGAAGGTAGTTGAGAATAAGAAATGAATGTTCTTTAGACTTGCCCACATGAACAAGTTCGGGAAGGGATACGGTTGAGCTTTTTCTTAACGCTTTAATGCACTCGGCTTCAGCTTCAAATCGTGAAATAAAGTCGCGCTCATTAATCTTGATAAAATAACGTTGCTCGCCATCACTGATCATATAGCAGTTGCTTATATCACCGCCATGTACCTTGACCTTCTCAGTAATATCGAATGAAAACATTAGTGTTTCTGAAAGCTGCTTAGAGATAGCTTGCCACATAGTTCACCCTGTCACCGTAATCGACACAGTGTTTAGTGTAGGACAAGTATTTAGAGATTTCTGGAGTATAGTGCAAAGATTTCAAGTAATTGACGAAAAGTTGCTCGTGATTGAATAGGTCCGGCGCCAATTTTCTAAGAAAAAAGCATGAAGGTTGATCTTGCTTACCTCAAACGATTTGTTTAACTGATATATTGGACATTAAATACTCAAATTTGTGGCGAACAGGCGAAATTCACAACAACTCGTTTCGCTTTGCTTGTGAAAACTTCTTTATATGTCTTAGTATTAATGAAGACGTAATAATAAAGAACCAGAATTTCGATGGAGAGGTACTGTGGTTGTAGAAACAGATGGCTATCTTGCACTTATTGAGCATTTAGCTTTCAATCTTGATGTGTTTGCAGCGGACGATAGCGACACAGGTAAAGAAAGTGTCGAAGACGTAGTTACGGATATGGTAGCCAGTAACATCATGGCAATTTTTGAACAAAATCCGGAACTGCACTCCAGCGTGCGTTTTCAATTGCTGAAAGAAGCGGATTCTGTTGTTGAGGATTTGGGGGAAGTGCTAGCGGGCGTATGGGGTAAGCCCGCTACGAATGAACAAATCGTTTTCTTAGATGAATATATCGCTTTAGTTAAAAATCTATTTGATACTGCAGTCGCGAAATACGATTAATCAGCGAGAGGCGGGTGCATCATTACCCGCCTAAACTGCCAGAATTTTGAAGCCCAGTATGGGTTGTCCAACCTAGAAATTATCACTCCTTTCGATGTAGACACGTGCATAAACTGCTTATCGCCGAGATAAACTCCGACATGGCGATCTGTGCGTGATGTTCTGAAAAAAACCAAATCGCCACTTCTCACATTATCGTAATTTAGTTGTTTACCGACTTTCACTTGAGAGTAGGTCGTCCTTGGTAAAGACATGTTCATCGTTTCACGATAGGCTTGCTGAACGAACGCAGAGCAGTCAATGCCGCGTTTGTTTTCTCCCCCGAAGCGGTAAGGAACACCTTCCCAACCTTTAAAAAAGTGAAGAAAGCTACTGGTTATGCTTTGATCTTGGGGTAAAGGTGATCTTGCCTGCTGGAAATGAGCGAGCATTTCCTCAGGACTTTTCGTATTTGCCTGCTCATCTGAGCTAATACTGCTACAACCGGCAAGCGTGCCTAATAAAAAAAGGCAGGTAATTCTCAATCTATTTTTCTTCATCTAACTGGCAGTCTGTGCTTATCAAGCTATTTAATTTTTATTTTCGAACCCAAGCTTTTATGACAAATAATAATTACTCAAGTAGTCGTTAACCATAATGTGATATTCGTATAGTGTCATGTGCCGAGCTCACGCTTTTAACTTCGTTTCCGTTTTGATACATAGTTTCTGATAGATGCGACAAAGACCATAAAGATCAAATACATAAAATTTCAAATCTATTAATGATCTTCATGATTATTGATTACGAAACGGTTGAGTTAGCATTTTGTCGAGCCATTGCTCGCGTGCTGTTTGAAAAAGAGGAATGCCGATTTTCACTTTCTTATGGCCTTCTTTTGGTTGAGCAATATAAGTGCCAAGCCATCGGTCCCAAACTGATAAGAAAAAGCCAAAGTTCGAATGTGTCTCACGCGTAATGACAGAGTGGTGGACTCGATGCATGTCAGGTGTTACGACTACCGTTCTCAATACTCTATCTACTTTAACTGAAAGCTTCGCATTACTGTGATTAAACATCGCACTACCGTTAAGCACAATTTCAAATATCACCACAGCAAGAGGGGAAATCCCAAGCGCAACCACCAAACCAATTTTGATCCACATCGAGATAAGGATTTCTATCGGATGAAAACGAGTTCCCGTTGTCACATCGATATCCTGGTCTGCATGGTGCATGCGGTGGAGACGCCATAATATTGGAACCCGATGAAAAACAAGGTGCTGTAGATAAATGGCAAAGTCCAGTAAGACAACCGCCAACACAACTTCAAGCCATAGTGGAAGCACTACATAGTTAAATAACCCAAGTTGGTTTTGGCTGGCATTACTTGCCGCCTCGAACGCTAACAGTGGCATCAGCAGCGTCAAACATAGAGAGTTTAAGCCGACAAGTCCCATGTTATTTAGCCAGCGATTCATTTTACTTTGTGTAAGTTGCTTTCTTGGGCAGCACCATTCCCAAATAGCACAAAGAAAAAATAGCGCGAGAAAAAAGCTTAACCTTATGAGTTCAGGGTTTTGCATCTTTTAATACCGTTCGCTGTTGCAACTCTAGCCACTGTAAGTACAATCGCGTTCGTTTTCCAGCCATTAAGTAGTGTTATGAGAATCCACGCTTTCCACCATCTTTACCAACACCGTTTATCACTTTCAACCAAACCATTTAATGCACGAGGCTGCAAAGTTGAAAGGTGTGGTTACTGTCAGGTTTCATTAGAACACTGTTTATGCTCCATCCAGCCAGATATTGAAACCAGTGTGGCTGTTATGTTGATTGTTTCCGAGAACGAGGTCTTCAAACCAAGTAATACCGGTAGACTAATCGCCGATGTGGTGAAAGAGAGTTACGTTTATCAGTGGAGCCGTACTGAACCAAATGCGGATATGCTGAGCTTATTGACTAATGAGAATTACGCACCGATGCTGGTTTTTCCTGAAGACTACATAGATGACAAGCAAAGATTGCTGACTCACAACCCCATCACGGTTGAGCAAGGGCGAAAACCTCTATTGATTTTATTGGATGGCAGTTGGCGAGAAGCAAGACGTATTTACAGAAAGTCAGCCTATTTGGCATCTCTACCGGTGATTTCGATCACGCCACAATCAATATCACAATACATGATGCGTAAGTCAGAAAACGAAAATCACTTATCTACCGCAGAAGTGGCTTCTTTGGTACTTAAACAATTAGGAGAGGCTCATGCAGCTTCAACATTAGAACTGTGGTTTGAAACTTTTCGGGAAAGCTATTTATTGAGTAAAACTCGCATAAAACCTGATTTGACCAAACCAGCCCTAAATCGCTATCTCGCAGCGAGAGAAAACGCGAACTCCTTCTAACAATCAAGCAAAGATTGCTGGCGACTTAACCACTTAGCACTAAATACGAGATAAATCTGTGTTATGTCACGGATTGTAGACAGTTCAATATGGATAATGCCTACTAGATTAGGATTTGAAATTTATTGAATAATTTTCCGGGAGAGTAGGCATGTATTACGGCTTTGATGTTGGTGGTACCAAAATTGAATTTGGTGCGTTTAACGAAAAACTGGAGCGTGTAGCAACAGAGCGTGTACCAACACCAACAGAAGACTATCCACAGCTGTTAGAAACAATCGCAGGACTGGTTGCTAAGTACGATCAAGAGTTTGGGTGTGAAGGCACAATTGGCCTTGGTCTACCAGGTATGGAAGATGCGGATGATGCGACAGTACTGACCGTAAACGTACCTGCAGCAAAAGGAAAGCCACTACGTGCAGACCTAGAAGCAAAAATTGGCCGTCGCGTTAAAATTGAAAATGATGCCAACTGCTTTGCACTTTCTGAAGCGTGGGATGATGAGCTAAAAGACGAACAATCTGTCATGGGCCTGATTTTGGGTACTGGCTTTGGTGGCGGCTTGGTTTATGAAGGTAAAGTTTTCTCAGGTCGTAACAACGTTGCTGGTGAGCTTGGTCACATGCGCCTACCTATCGATGCGTGGTTCCATTTGGGCGAAAACGCGCCATTACTGGATTGTGGTTGTAGCAACAAAGGCTGTATTGATAATTACCTCTCAGGTCGTGGTTTTGAGTTGCTGTACGAGCATTACTACGGCGAAAAGAAGAAAGCGATTGATATCATCAAAGCTAATGCAGAAGGGGAAGCTAAAGCGGTTGAGCATGTCGAACGTTTCATGGAGTTGTTAGCCATTTGCTTTGCGAACATCTTCACTGCGAATGATCCACACGTTGTTGTGCTTGGTGGTGGTTTATCTAACTTCGAACTTATCTACGAAGAAATGCCAAAACGCATTCCAAAACATCTGCTTTCTGTCGCGAAAGCGCCAAAGATCGTTAAAGCAAAACACGGTGATTCTGGTGGTGTTCGTGGCGCTGCATTCTTAAATATTAAAGACTAAGATTGCATCGTACCGACAATAAAAAGGGCTTGCATTCAGCAAGCCCTTTTTGCGTTTCTTAGCGTCTATTTTTTACCAACGCCACGGTTTTCTTTTTGTTGTAACGTGATCTTACCGAAACCCAGTTTGTTGAAATGGTTGTCACGATAATTTCGAACCGCTTTTGTATCCGAAATGGCTTCGATCTGCTGTTCCATCTTTAGAAAATCACTAATATCGATGCCTTCTGCATCCGCAACGGCTTCGTGGATATTACGAAACTGTTGGTAAGAAAAAGTTAGGGTCTTCTCAACACCTTTGTAGGTATAAATAATCGTACGAGCCATAATTCTCACTGTAATAAAAAAGGCCAGCATTGAGGTGCTGGCCATAGTAATCCTCAATCGGGTTAGATTCTGCCTTGAAGTGGGATAATTGTCACGCTTTCGCCCACTTTTACTGTGTCGACTTCAGGAGATATTTCAATCAAGCAGTTCGCTTCACTCATCGAACGCAAGATGCCTGAACCTTGTTTACCCGTCGTTTTTACTGTTAATCGACCCATATTATCGAGCTGATAGATACCCCGGCTAAATTCGGTACGCCCCTGTCTTGAGCGTAGATTTTCTTCGGCAACGGCATTGACCTTTAACGGCTTCCAGTTTGTTTCACCTTGCATTTTTCGAAGTGCTGGTTCGACAAAGTTAATAAAGGAAACCATAACTGCAACCGGATTGCCCGGTAGCCCAAAGAAAGGTTTACCATTGATCTGACCAAAGGCTAGGGGCCTTCCTGGGCGCATATTGATACGCCAGAAATCAATTTGTCCTAAGCGATCCAACGCAAGCTTAATGTAGTCAGCGTCACCCACAGAAACGCCGCCGGAAGTGATCACGACATCAGCTTGAGTAGACGCATCCTCAAGCGCTTTCACCATCAATTCTTCATTATCTTCTAAGATACCAAAATCAAGGATCTCGCATCCTAGCTTTTCAAGTAATCCAATAATGGTGAATCGGTTGGAGTCATAAATCGAGTTCGGTTTTTGTTCACAACCAGGTGCTTGAACTTCATCTCCTGTCGAGAATACCGCTACTTTCAGTTGACGATAAACTTCAACATCACCAAAGCCAAGAGAAGCCAGCATCCCCATCTCTGGTGAAGAAAGGCGGCACCCAGAAGAAAATACCGATTGACCCAAAGCGAGATCTTCGCCAGCTTGGCGAACATTTTGACCTACTTTAATCGATGCCTCGCCAAAGGTGACAATGTCACCATTTTGCGAGGATTGCTCTCTCATAATAACCGTGTCTGCAAATTCAGGCGTTGGCGCGCCCGTCATAATTTTAACGGCTTGGCCTTTCTGTAAAGGTTGATCGTATGCATGTCCGGCGAGCACTTCAGCAACTACCTGATATTCATTTCGTTCTACGTCATCACCTCGTATTGCATACCCATCCATCGCTGAATTGGTATATTGAGGCACATTAACAGGAGAGTGAATATCCGTTGCCAATACACGATTGTACAGGTGCTCTGTACTCACCGATTCAAGTTCAACCACTGAATCCACGAGAGAAAGAATTTTCTGTTGGCCTTGAGATACAGATAAAAATGCAGGGGATAAGGTGTCGCAACAAGCGCTTTCAGGCTTAACACTAGCTTCTGGTTGAGCAAAGTTCTTCACGTATTGCTGAACGAAAGTTGAGATTTCATCCAGATCGTTAATGTGCAGTTGAGGCAATGAAGAATCTGCGACATGTGAATCGGCTGCGATCGCGATGATATTCTCATCATTCGGGTAAAGCCATGGTTTCCCAACAGCATCGCGGTGTAATTCAATTTTAGGGAAGGCGATGTTTTTACAGCCTTCGACAAGGATAACGTCCAGCTTAGAAGCATCAAATCGGCTCAACAAATATTCGAACTCAGATTCTGATTCAGGTGTTTCAGTCATTAAAGCGTAGCGATTTCGTGAAGAAATCAGCATTTGAGATGCACCAGCTTTTCTAAGACGGTGACTATCTTTGCCCGGTTTATCAACATCAAAATTATGGTGAGCATGCTTTAACATACCAATGCGTAGGCCAGCAGCTGTTAGCTTCGGTAACAAGGCTTCCAACAGGGTGGTTTTTCCGGTACCAGAATAAGCGGCGAAGCCGAGAATTGGGAGGTTGATGATGTGTTTCATACTTCTAATGTTCCAAATTGGGCGAGTTCTTCTGGCGTGTTTAAATTAACAAAACACTCAGGGGTGTCACTGAAGTCAACGTAACTCGTTACACATTCTTTATAGAGCAAAATGATCTTTCTATCACCACGCTTAAGAAATGCTTCGAGTTTTGGGAGCACACGTTTGTGATATAAGGTGAAGACCGGCTGTTGATATTCACCATCATGAGCAACCAAGATATCACTATTAGGCTTTACCTGTTCACAAAATCGAGAGACTAGGTTGTTACTTATCTGCGGGCTATCGCAAGGAACAAAGCCAACCCAGTCGGTCGAAGCGTTGAGCAATCCAGCATGGATGCCACCTAATGGCCCCGGGTAGTCACGAAACTCGTCAGAAAAGACCGGAGCATATTGTTGGTACAATTCCTGATTTCGATTGGCATTGATCAGAATATTCTCTGTTTGAGGAGACAGTTTTGCTAAGACATGTTCAATAAGCGGGGTGTTGTTTAGTTCAATCAAACCTTTATCTTTACCGCCCATTCTGCTGGCTTGCCCGCCAGCCAAAATAACCCAACTAGTTTGCGTTGGAAGTAGCATACGTGTTCTCTTTTTTATCGCTTATGATTTGTAACAGCGGAGACTCTACCAAAGTCATATCTTTTATCCACCATTGTTTGTGGCATAAATCGGTAAGCGCATTTTTCTGATGACTCGTGATTACGATACTTGAGCCTCTAGCGAGTAAATCTTTAGCCATGATAACCAGTCGTTGAATCGATTCTTGATCCAATGAAGCGCTTGGTTCATCCATCAATAAGATAGAAGGTTTAAGTATCCAAGCTCGAGCCATCGCTACACGTTGTTTCTCACCACCAGAAAGCACTGAGATATGTTCATCTGCCAGTGTTTCTAACCCTACCATTCGCAACGCGGTAATAACTTGAGCTCGCTTGTCTTTTGCAGAATCAGTTTGATAACGAATGCCGTAAACCACATTTTGATAAACGCTACCATCAAAGAGGTAAGGGGACTGGTGTAGATACACGACATCTTTACGTCCACCTTTAGAAAAAAGGCGTTGGATCAGAGTGTCTGAAGGTGCGACGACTTTGCCTGTTGATGGCTTTAATAAGCCAGAAAGAATCTTGAGCAACGTAGTTTTGCCAACGCCATTGTCACCTTTTAGATAGATAGCGTCATTTGGGCCAATAGAAAGCTCCGGAATATGGAACAATACTCGTTCTTTAAAACGCATCGACAGTTGTTGTGCTGAAATTTTAATTGTCATAAAACACGCCTTACGCTCTCAAGTAACCTTTACCACGCATGCTGGTAAGGAAAAAATTCAATAGAAGTGCCAACGTGAGCAACACAATGCCAAGAGCAACACCTTGGGCGAAAGCGCCTTTGTGGCTCTCCATTGCGATTGCGGTCGGAATGTTTCGGGTGACTCCCATAATGTTACCGCCAACCATCATTGAACAACCCACTTCGGTCACTATGCGCGAAAAAGCAGCGATCGTTGCGGCAAGTAAGGGGAACCGGGTTTCCCAAATCATGGTTAACGCAACGCGTGGCATTGAAACGCCCAATGTGATTGCGGTTTCCACCGCACGGCGATCGCTTGATTGTAGTGCACCGTGCATCATCGACACCAAAACCGGAAAAGCAACAAGCATTTGGCCTAAGATCATCGCCTTTTGGGTAAACAGCATTTGCCAATCACCTAATGGGCCAGAACGGGACAATAACATGTAGAGCAACAGGCCAATCACTACCGTGGGAATTGCTTGAAGGGTATTTACCAGTGACAGCAATAACCATTTCCCTTTAAATTCGGTGTAGGCAAGGGTGAAGGAAAATAAAACAGCCGGAAGCAGCACTACTGAAATGGCAGACAAAGAGACGCTAAAGGAGACCGCAACGATCTCCCATAGCTCATTATCAAAACTCACCAATAGCGTGAGTGCTTCAAGTGTTGTTTGCCAAAGGCTCATAGAGTGTTATTTCTCATTTGCATTGGCAACAAACAATTGTTTGCCATTCAACTTGAACTCATTGATCAATTTTTGCCCCTTCGGATTAACTAGCCAGTCGCTAAAGACTTTAGCGCCTTGATAATTAATTGTTGGGTAGCGTTCAGGGTTAACAAGAATTACTTGATAAGGGTTGAATAGCTGTTTGTCGCCTTGGAATAGGATCTTTAAATCTAATTTATTATTGTACGCTAACCAAGTGCCTCGGTCCGTCATGGTGTAGCCTTGCATTTCTGACGCCATATTCAATGTTGGGCCCATACCTTGACCGACGCTACGGTAGCCACCGAAATTCGCTTCAATTTTGCTTTGTTCCCAAATGCCTTTTTCTTTCTTGTGCGTTCCAGAATCATCCCCACGCGACACAAACGTCACGTTACTGTTCGCGATATTCTTGAATACTGTCGCAACATCTTTTTGGTTCGCAATTTTAGCCGGATCAGAATCAGGGCCTACAATAACAAAGTCATTGTACATCAGTTTACGAGGCAATACGCCGTAGCCATTATGAACAAAGGTTGCTTCAGCTTTAGGAGCGTGTGTCATCACTAGATCAACGTCACCGTTTTCACCCATTTTTAATGACTTACCGGTACCAGCTGCAATGACATCCACTTTATATCCCGTGTCTTGCTCAAACTTAGGCAGTAGGTAGTCAAGTAATCCGGAATGATAAGTGCTGGTTGTGGTGGCTAAACGAATGTGTTCATTACCTTCTGCAGAACTTGCGGAGTAACTGATTAAAGCCAGTGACGCAGTGGCCAACGTTAAAGTCATTGATTTCATAATGCGATGGTTCCATTTTTATCATGTTAGCTCGTAATAATCCGAGCTTTATAAATCCGGATGAATACATAGCAAGCAAAGTGCCAAGTTTTTCAGTTATCTTTAAACTGTTAAATCAATAAGTTACGAACTCAACACTTGACGGGGGACAAAATGTCTCAACTTAATCCAGAGTAATCCCTAGATTCTTGGTACACTCTGTCCCATATATAACAAATAATGATTGAACAGTATGTCTCCAACCTTTGACTCCGCGAAACAAAATCAATTTCAGGCTTTTTCTGTCCTAATTGTTGACGATGAAGCTGGCATGCAAGCTATTTTAAAAAAAGCGCTCAGCAAATGGTTCTCGAAAGTCGATAGCGCTGGAAGTATCGAAGACGCTGAAATCCTACGCATCAAAAATCACTATGACTTGATTATTCTCGATATCAATTTGCCGGGACGCTCAGGTATCGAGTGGGAAGAAGCGTTTAATGACGAAGACAAGCGTGCTGACGTTATTTTTATGACCGGATACGCAGACTTAGAAACTGCGATCTCAGCATTGAAGCTGGGCGCTACAGACTTCATCTTAAAGCCTTTCAATCTCGAGCAGATGTTGCAAGCCGTTCAACGATGCATGGATAAGCGTTTGAATGAGCGCCATCAATATGCGTTAAAACATGACTTCGAACGCCATATCACCACCGAAATTGTCGGTGGCTCAGAGAAAACAAAACAGCTCAAATTAATGATCAACCAATTTGCGCCTTCAAGAGCGTCCGTTCTTATTGAAGGTGAATCTGGAACAGGCAAGGAATTGGTGGCTCGTGGTGTGCATGAAGCGAGCCAGAGAAGTGGGCCATTCGTACCACTTAACTGTGGCGCCATTGCTCCAGAGCTATTGGAAAGTGAATTATTTGGTCATACCTCAGGGGCGTTTACTGGCGCCAAGAAAAATCGCGAAGGCCTTTTTCGAGTCGCAAATGGTGGCACCTTATTTTTAGATGAAATCGGTGAGATGCCTCTAGCAATGCAATCATCATTACTAAGAGTGTTGGAGCAACGCACGATCCGACCTGTAGGTAGTGAAAAAGAGATCAGTATTGATGTACGTGTAGTAGCAGCGACCAACCGTAACTTGAAAGAAGAGGTGGAAAAAGGAAACTTCCGTGAGGATCTGTTCTATCGTCTCAACGTATTGAAGATAGATGTTTCACCACTTCGAGAACGTAAAAATGACTTAATTGAACTGGTGCCATTTTTCACCCGAATGCTCACCAAAGAGTTGGGAATGCCCGATTTAAAATGGGCACATGAAGATATTGTGGCAATGAATGATTACGATTGGCCGGGTAATATTCGAGAGTTAAAGAACTTAATTGAGCGCTGTATTTTATTGGGTAAACCGCCGGCTCATTATTGGCGTGAACTACAAGGCGATATTCCACCAGCACACATTTCAATGACGGTTTCAAGCGGAGCCCAACTGCCGGATTTACCGGAAGGAAATAGAAAAGACTTTGGTGATGGTTATCCAAACAGCTGGACGTTAAAAGAAGTTGAAAAATCGCACATTCAACAACTTGTCGAACACCATGATGGTAATAAGTCAGCGGCAGCTCGTGATCTTGGTGTCGCACGAAAAACGTTAGAACGTAAATACAAAGAGTGGGATTCAGAGGAGTCGGATCATGCCGACTGAAAAGGGATTGATACGTAAATGGCGTTACCGATTTAAAACCATGGTGCGTTATCGGTTGTTGTTTTTGACATCCGCTCCCATCTTTCTGACTTTACTTGCGCTGATTGGTATCACGATATATTGGTCTGTTCATTACACTTGGCAAAGTGCATTGATCGATGTGTCTGAACGTCTTGGCGTAGCAAATAACAGCATTGAACTTTTGCAGCAAAAACAAGCTAATCATGTGCAGGCATTCTCTCAGTCTTATGATTTTCGGGTAAGAGTGAAGTCGGATAAGATCAATCCAGAATTTATCGCTTGGGTTTCTGAACAGAAGCATCATTACAAACTTGATTTTCTAAAGTTTCATCGTGTCGATACCATTGAAGAAAAATTCAGGTTTATGGATCTAACCCATAAAGAATCATTTTTTGATGTACTTGATCCAAATGACCTCAATAGGTTGGATGCTGAACTGGCAAAAAAAGCCCAAATTCCAATTTTGAATAGTAATCGTGTGGAAGGTCGTGGATTGATTAGTCGCACTGTCATTCCGGTTCGAAATGATGAGCATGAGCTCATCGGCTTTCTCGATGGCGGATTGTTGCTAAATAACAGCACTGTGCTTGTAGATCAGATCCGAGACCTCATCTATCCATCAACGCAAGATAGCTTGCGTCCAATCGGTACATTGACACTTTTTCTTGATGATCTTCGCGTCAGTACGAACGTACCGCTAGACAGTGAAGGGCGACTTGGCCGAGCGATCGGTACCCGTGTGTCGAGCGAAGTCAATCGTGCGGTTTTAGGTGAGGGCAAAGAGTGGGTCAACCGAGCCTATGTTTATGACGCTTGGTATATCACGGCATATCAACCAATTCGTGATCAATACGATAATGTCATTGGCATGCTGTATACCGGTTATTTAATGTGGCCATTCCTTAAAGCGTATTTGACAAACATCGTTGAGATCAGTATCACCACCTTGGTTCTCTTATTGGTTTCAGGTGTGATGGTTTATCGTGGCTCACGTGACTTGTTTAATCCAATTGAGCACATCTACCGCGTCGTCAAAATGATCCAGTTAGGTAAAGAAACGCGTATTGGTCCACTTGGCCTAGACGAAAAACACGAGTTGGCCCAACTAGCGAGACAGTTCGACAACATGTTGGATTTATTGCGGCAACGAAAAAACGAGCTGAAGTATGCGGCTGAAGAGCTAGAACAAAAAGTGAAGCATCGTACTGCGAGTTTAGAAGAAAAAACTGCAGAACTGGAGCTGCATATTCAGCTACTCAACCAAACTCGAGATAAGTTGGTTGTGAACGAAAAACTCGCGGCGCTAGGTGAGTTAACAGCAGGTATCGCTCATGAAATCAATAACCCAACTGCAGTGATCCTAGGTAACGTGGAGTTAATGGAATTCGAATTAGGGGACGATTCTTCTCGAGTGAAAGATGAAATCCACGCAATTTTGGCCCAGATTGACCGTATCCGGAATATTACCCGAAGCCTTTTACAATATAGCCGCCAAGGTGGCGTGCAAGATGAAGTCACCTGGCAACACGTTAACCCAATCATCGAAGAAAGTATTACCTTGGTCAAAACAGGAGCAAAGAGACGCAACATCGAGTTTGTTTCTGAGCTTAACGCCCATACGCCCGTTGAATTTAATCGCCACCATCTTCTGCAAATTTTAGTTAACCTACAAATGAATGGAATCCATGCAATGCAAGGGGCTGGCAGACTTACAATTCGCAGTGAAGACTGGGTAGAAGATGGCCTAGAAAAAGGTACTGTAATCCACGTAGAAGATGAAGGTTGCGGTATCAAGCCAGAGAACTTAAGCCGTATCTTCTCTCCATTTTATACGACAAAGCGTGAAGGAACTGGACTAGGGCTTTCTGTTTCTCAAAGTTTGCTTAGCCAAACTGGCGGCGAGTTGGTCGCGGAGTCTGAGCTCGGAAAAGGCAGTCGCTTTAGTATTTATTTACCTAAGAAAGCGGAATTAGATGTGTTGGTTTCAACTAAATAATTGCGCAACTAAACAAGCAGCTAAGTAACATAACGTTGTAAAAAAGGCCTCCATTTGGGAGGCCTTTTGATTATCCAGCATGCACCGCAATCTTAGGTGGGTTAATACCGTGCTTCTTAAACTCTTTCATTACTCGAAGGGTAATGTCGGTTTCAAACAGCTTCTCGTACGCAGTATCCACCACGTAAGCCTTACATGTTAATTGAATAGCAAGGTAGTTATCCGTGATGGTCTGCTTTACTAAAACAGTCACAGGCTTCGGTAGGTGGATATAGCGGCTAGAAGAGGCAGCTTCTTGGATCAAATCACGAGCAAGCGTGATATCTTCATCCATCCCAACATAAAACGGAATCACCACCTGCATATCCAATGCACCATAGTTGCCGCTTACGGTAACTTCATTAAGGAATTTGTTGTTTGGAATGGTGATGATGTCATCAGTGAGTGTACGCATGCGAACAGAGCGCAAACCAATAGCAATAATATCCCCATAATTACCCTCAAACGTGACACGGTCACCTACTTGAAAGGGACGATCTACCATTACGGTCATACCTGCGATAAACGATGCCGCAAGGTCTTTCAGAGCAAAACCAACAGAGACCGCAAGGGTACCACCTATTAGGGTTAGGATTTGGTCGTTGACCCGAAAACTCATCATAAAGACCAGCATACCGGCGGTCATATAGATAAAGAACTGCAAGAAAGACTGTAGCTTTTGCAGCAACATTCGATACTGTGCAAATTGGCTACCAAAGCTTTCAACCAGTGAGTTAATGAACTTCAATAACAACCACGTTGCCGCAATGATGATGGCGGAGAAGAAAACGCCACTCCAACGGATAAGACTGGCGATCTGCGTGATGTTTTCGACATTAGCCACATCTTCGGAAGCCAACGCCGGCAAAGCGACCATCACAGACAAGAGTAATATAATCAGTTTTTTCATCTTTACTTCACCAATAAATGCTGACGATCTAGAACATTTGTAATGTGGCGGAACCAGTGATCACTGACTCGTGCCTTATCTTCACTCCATTCGATGTAACCGCGGCTTTGGAAGTAGCGTAGGGTACCAATTACTTCTGCAATACTTAACTGTGTGCATTCAGACAGTTCTTCTGGCGACGCAATTTCGAGTTGAACGATTGAACGTAAGACCGCAAGCATCGGTTTTGGCATTTTTTCAAGCTCTTGAGATTCTGGTGCATGAAACAAGCGAACATAAACTTGTTGTGCTTCTTTATCTCGACGTAACGAGAGGCGGAAAAAACGCAGTGCAACGGTTGGGTTACCATCAGAATAATGCCAAAGAATTCGGTAGAAGCCTTGCTTAGCGCGTTCTTCTTCTGTGATGTCTTCATGATCCCATTGCTTTGGAACCACTAAACCATCAAATGAAATTCTATGTTCTTCGTTTTGGTTAATACGACTATCAAGCAGTTCACGGATAAGTTTTTCATTCCAACGAGGTAAAAAGCTCACGAGATCGAATAGCAATCTTTCACCACGAGCACGGTCGATAAAACGCCAACTCGCTTTCTCGATTGCAATCACCACACGATGATTTTTCTTAGAGCGACGCAATAAATTGGTCAAACGAATCAAATCAGACAAACCACCCACCATCGGTTTTACTAAACGCTGAGCATTGTCGACTGCCATTAAGTAAGAGGTCTCACTTTTTCTTAGGTGAGCCAGAATTTGAATCTCACTCGATTCTTCGCTCAAGCCAAGTTGAGATGCCAATTCAGCCAGCAGCTCGCCATAACCGCCATGTTGACAATTAAGGTAAAGAGGTTTTGCGTTTCGCACCTTACTAAGTAGTGTGTGCAGTAGGGTAGTTGTCCCCACACCACGTTCACCTGAAACCACACAAATAGCTGGGCTGTCTGTCATCAAATACTTAGACAATTGCTGTATTTCATCACTTGCATAATCAACAAGCGTGCTTTCTTTAGTACCCGGTAACACGTACTGAAAAGCATCGTCACCCCGAACACGCACTAGGTGATTTTGGCCGTTGTTGATGCTGGTTTGTTTCGCAACCTCAATTCGGAATAGGTACGCCAGTGCCTGACTAAAGAGCGCGTAATTCGACAGTAGGGCAACAATTTGGTGCTTAAAACTGTGAACAGTGAGCCAAACTATTGCTAGTGCTGTCGCTGGTAAGTTGAGGAGGAAAGTGTCTTTTTTGGCAATTGCCCAATTGACCCAAACTGGACGATCGGTGATCTTCATTGCCGTATCAAAGACTTTCTTACGCCATAGCTTAAGCACAGATAGCGTGACCAAAACAAACCAGAAATACAACGCATTGTAGATCCAGTAATAAATGGTTGTCTTACCAAGTGTGCGCATTGATATTTGCAAAATCACACCAGCGACGATAGCACTCCATACATATCGACGAATGGTCGCAAGGCGAAGCGCAATCACTTCCTCTGAAGAGGTTCTACTGTTTCGGTGCGCAAACTCAAGAAGGAAGCTGATTGCAATCGAGCCACCCAATACCCACCAAGTAAAGATCTCCAAGTAAATAAGATGCTGCAAGCTAGGGATGTTTGATAACACGCGTAGCGACAACGTAATTGCAATTAAGAATGCGATGGCGCGATGTGCTCGGCTGAAATACCAAACTAAGCGAACCCATAAAGGTGGATTCGTTTTACTTTCTAACTGCGTTTGGCGAAAAACTTCAATAAGGCGTTTACTGTTTGCAAGCCACCAAGCCAAGCCAAAGTAGATAAACAACACTTTAAGAGCAGCCCAAACCACAGGAATCGGCGAGATCAAGATGTCATTAATTAATGCACGGAAGCTACGCAGCTGAAAGTGCAATAGGTATTGAGCATTGAGTTTGGTTTGATTCCATTCTTGCTTAAACTGCGTAACCCCATAGGGGCCAAAACCGGTCAGTTTATCTCGAACGGGTTGCTCGGCAAGTTCAAGCAAATGCTGTTTGCTCTGGCCCAAACTATTTAGCGTTAAGTAGCTACTCTCTGTTTCAAACCAGTCATTTTCTACATTTGATTCACGGTATTTTTCTAAGTGTGCCTTAAATACCGTCGTCTGCTTTTTCTGCTCATTGATCACCGCAGTCAGTAGCTGTCGAATTTTTCGGTGATCCCGCTCTGTCATAAACAGTGGCTCTGGGATTTTATTTATTTCGGAGGCAATTTCTTCTGCCACTGCATCGACTTGTGGTGTTGGTGTGAATTCATACTTCCATTCTGCCTGAGCAAAGCCAGACAATAAAACACCAGTCAATAACAATAAGCGCAATGCAAAACGCATAAAATTCTCTTTTAACTTAGTAGGTTAGAGTGAGTTTAGTCGGTTTGAATCTGAAATCGAGTTCAGCATGACCATTTTAAGGACGAAACACTTTAATCTCAGTTTTGATCCAAGTGTCAGTGAAGTGTCATGATTAAATTGTATTGCTTATCAATAACAATATTCAAGAAAAGTATGGTTAACTCCCGTTGCTCAATTGCGAAATCTTCCACTTGAACAAGGCGGAAGATGCGAATAAATAAAAACAACACTTGCAGTTAACGTGCATAGCCAGTAACGTTGCGCGGTTTTTCCTAATAAACTTGAATTGCTAAGGTAAAGGTTTTGATTTCCACAGCGAATATTACTCAACAATTTGGCGCTAAGCCGCTATTTGAAAACATCTCAGTTAAGTTTGGCGAAGGTAACCGCTATGGCTTAATCGGGGCTAACGGTTGTGGTAAATCAACCTTTATGAAAATCCTGAGCGGTGAACTTGAACAAACAAGCGGTAACGTAAGCTACGATCCAAACGAGCGCGTTGCTAAGCTAAATCAGGACCAGTTTGCGTACGAAGAATTCACTGTCATCGATACCGTTATCATGGGTCATAAAGAGCTATGGGAAGTGAAGCAAGAGCGTGACCGCATCTACTCACTTGCTGAAATGAGCGAAGAAGATGGTATGAAGGTAGCTGACCTAGAAGTGCAGTTCGCGGAAATGGACGGTTACATGGCAGAAGCGAAAGCGGGTGAGCTTCTTCTTGCTGTGGGTATTCCAATGGAGCAACACTTCGGCTTGATGAGTGAGGTTGCACCGGGTTGGAAACTTCGTGTGCTTCTAGCGCAGGTTCTATTCGCAGACCCAGACGTTATGCTTCTTGACGAACCGACCAACAACTTGGATATGGACACTATTCGTTGGTTGGAAGACACGCTAAACGCACGTAACTGCACAATGATCATCATTTCGCACGACCGCCACTTCCTGAACTCAGTATGTACCCACATGGCTGACTTGGACTACGGTGAGCTGCGTGTTTACCCAGGTAACTACGATGAATACATGACAGCGGCTTCTCAAGCTCGTGAGCGTCTACTGAATGACAACGCGAAGAAGAAAGCACAGATCGCGGAACTTCAAACGTTCGTTGCGCGTTTCTCTGCAAACGCCTCGAAAGCAAAACAAGCAACATCTCGTGCTAAGCAAATCGACAAAATCAAACTCGACGAAGTTAAAGCGTCTAGTCGCCAAAACCCATTCATTCGTTTTGAACAATCTAAAGAGCTATTCCGTAACGCTCTAACTGTAGAAAACCTAAGTCAAGGTTTTGAAGAAGACCTGTTTGCAAACTTCAATGCAATTTTTGAAGTGGGTGAGCGCGTCGCCATCATCGGTGAGAACGGGGTGGGTAAGACAACCCTACTAAACACACTTGCTGGTGTACTAGAACCACGTACCGGTGAATTCAAATGGTCTGAGAACGCAAACATCGGTTACTACGCGCAAGACCACGCTCATGAATTTGAAGAAGATATGAATCTAACAGATTGGATGGGGCAATGGCGTCAAGAAGGTGATGATGAGCAAGTGGTTCGCAGCTTCTTAGGTCGTATGCTGTTTGGTCAAGACGACATTAAGAAATCCGTGAAAGTTCTGTCTGGTGGTGAGCAAGGTCGTATGCTGCTTGGTAAGCTAATGATGCACAAGCCAAACATGCTGCTAATGGATGAACCAACTAACCACATGGACATGGAGTCGATCGAATCTTTAAACACGGCACTTGAGCAATACAAAGGTACGTTGTTCTTCGTATCACACGACCGTGTATTTGTAGACTCACTTGCTACACGTATCCTCGAAATAAAAGATGGTAAGATCCATGATTTCAAAGGCACATACTCAGAGTTCCTACGTTCACGCGGTATAGAAGGTTAATCAGCCCACTCTTCTAATATTTAAACTGAGCCACAATTGCTTCAAGCTTGTGGCTCACGTCAGATACTTGTTCACTACACCTCACCGAACCAGTTACAATTTGATGCGTATCGCCCGCTAACTCCGCTATCTGAGTAATATTTCTGTCTATTTCTGCAGACACCATTGATTGTTCTTCAGACGCGGTTGCTATTTGCGCATTCATATCAAACATTTCAGATATTTGATCAACAATCTTATCTATCGCTCCAACTACATTCTCTGTTTGCTCGTTAGAGTGATGAGCCTGCTCAAGACTGCTTTGCATCAGTGACACCGTTTTTTGAACACCTGTCGTAAGGCCGTTAATAGTGGTCTCAATTTCATGAGTTGATGTATTCGTCATCAAAGACAACTGACGTACTTCATCAGCAACAACTGCAAAACCTCGACCATTATCGCCAGCTCGAGCTGCCTCGATCGCCGCGTTCAATGCCAGTAGGTTAGTCTGTTCAGCAATGCCTTGGATGGAGGTGATCACTGAATGAATATCACGACTGCATGTTTCTAATTCAGAGACAAGCTCTTGTGAACTTTCAATATTGCTCGTTAGTGTTTGAATACTTTGCCCTGCTTCATGAGTTAATGTACGCCCACGTTCTGCTTCTAGTTTTACCCGTTTTGCATTTTCCGCAGCATGCTCAATATTGGCGGTGATCTCGTTACTGGTCATAACCAACTCGTTCACGGCTGTTGCTACAGATTCCGATTCCATTTTTTGCTGTTCTGCATTCTTCATGCTTTGCATGGCCGCTTTTTCAGAACTGCATGAGTTTTCGCTGAGTACGTTCATCACCTTAGCCAGATCTTTAATATTGCCGTGTAGCGAACTAATGAAGAGATCAAACGAATTAGAGAGTTGTACCAGTTCATCGTTGCCTTTAGCATTCATCCGTACCGTTAGATCGCCTTCACCTCTGGCAATTTTGTCCATCAGCATATTGATTGCGCCGATGCGGTTAGCGATATTTCGCCCAATTAAGATCAACAGCAGTGAAACTAGGAGTGCGATGCACGCTCCAAACGCATAGAGCTGTTGCTTCACACTGGTTGTTTTGGAATTAATCAATGCTTCTATGTCTTGCTGTAAGATATGGATGATTTCTTCAGTTTGATGAACATTATTGCGAAGCGCACCACGCAGCCCTTGTTGTGGTGTTAAACCAAAGGTTGTTTTGGCGTCAGCCAGTTTCGTAATCGCCTGCTGATAATTTTGTACTGCAGAATCAACGAGTGGATAGGATTCAGAGATTAACAGCAAGGTTCTCAGTGCATTTTGTACGTCAAGAAAGGCGCTCTCACTTGGGGTAGCAAGATAGAGGTTGTCATATGTGTAAAGAGAGAAGAGGGCTTTGGTTAAATCACTATCATTGAGGTAAGAGACTTGTTCTCTTAATGACTCACGTGTCAGCTCGAGATCTTGTGTTAAACCCGACTGGCCGCTCTGACCAATTTGATTAACAGAACTGACCAATTGATGAAATTGGATTTGATAATCTTTCACGGTTTGGATGACTTGATCGACTTGCTGCCCAATAGATGGATCAAATTCACTTACTAGTGTATTGAGCTGTGACACTCGAACCAGAAGTTGCTCTGAGGTTTTATCAAACCGCTCAACATATTTGGCGTCTTTGCGTGCTAAGAAGTCTTTTTCATGGCGCCGCAGTGTAAGGAGATCGACTTCACTCAACAGGTTTTCTGTTGCGGCGATATCGAGACGATTGAGTGTGTTAAAGCTAACCTGTTGAAATGCGGCATAGCATCCGATTCCTACCAACAGCATTAATGTGATTAGCGTGAGTTTCGCGCGAATAGTTAGCGCAAATGATAGCCGAGACTCTTTTGGTGATGGTGTCATTAAACACCTCCCTAGCAATGAACGTTGTAATGACTGCTTTTTAGTACTTTGTTACATTTTTATTACAGCAGTTATAAAACTAATAGCACTAGAGAGGGGCTTTTCAAGTTATACAGAGAGATTATTCTTCTTTTAAATGCCCTTTAACATCAAATTCAACTTTATCTGCTCCGGTAAAGATCTGAAAACGCAGACCTTTTGCACGAGCGATCGTCGTTATGCCAAATTTTTGAGCTAGATCTAATCCCATTTGAGTTACACCAGAACGAGAAAGTAGCACTGGAATTCCCATCTGAGCCACTTTAATCACCATTTCTGACGTTAAACGACCCGTAGTATAGAAGATCTTATCTTCACCAGATTCACCGTTTAACCACATTTCTCCCGCTAACGTATCTACGGCATTGTGACGACCAACATCTTCAACAAATGAAAGTACTTGATCACCTTGGCACACCGCGCAGCCATGAACTGCTCCAGCTTTCTTGTACGTGTCGTTATAATGGGTCAGAGCTTCCAATGCGGCATAGATTTCTGACTGTTTGAGCGGAACTTGAGGCACCTGATAGTTCTCGAGTTGCTTCATCACATTCCCGTACATGGTGCCCTGACCACAGCCAGAAGTGACCGTTTTCTTTTTCAGCGCACCTTCTAGGTGCTCCGTATTTTCTTGAGTGATAACAGCGGCAGTGTGCGTTTCCCAGTCGATGATGACAGATTCAAGAGCCTCAGGATCCGATAGAAAGCTCTGGTTTTTTAAGTAACCTAAAACTAACGATTCTGGTCGCGACCCCAACGTCATTAGCGTTACCACTTCCTTCCAATTAAGCATGACTGTAAGAGGGCGCTCGCAAGCGATTTGTTTAGTCAGCTTTTCTCCGTATTCATCGAAGACTTCCACTTCGATGGTTTGAAGTGGATTTTCACTGGTTTTGAGAATTTTTGGTTTCGCCACGGGGAATCCTATTTATTATTTTCTTAGAGGTGAAACATGATCAAAGCAATTACCATTCCTGATTCGCACAGTATCTTAAATTAAACACTCTACTTAAATTCGATTGAACTTTTGCCGTGGTTTCGATTCTGAGGAAGGTATGGCTTACTGAGACTTTTCACAAGAAGGTACAGTAATTGCTTATAAACGTCAGCAACAAATGAAGAGTTAGGTGAGTTATGTCAAGTGAAGCGCCAATAACAAAACAATTAGAAAAGAACGAAACGGTTTGGGATATTGAGTGTGAGTTAGTCGAGCACGAAATTTCTACCGGCATTTGGTTAACCAGTCAGTGGCAACTAAAAGGGTTTAACCTCAAACCAGAAATGGTATCAGAATCTGTTACGTCGCTTGAACTTCATAAAGATGAGCGTACGGATTATCGCTTTAATTTAAGTTCCCAACAGCCCAAACTATTCCTGATCCTAGATAATATGGACACAGACAGTGTACCTAAAATTGTGTCATTAACCGCTTCGCAAAGCGTTGCTGCTCAATATATGGATGGAGACTATCTCGTATTATCCAATGACATGCCATTACCAATACAGGCATGGATGGAGGCGTTTATCGGGCGTCATGGGGAGTTATTAGAACAGCGACGTAAGAAGCGTCGCGGGGCGGGGCGTTCGAGTGGCAACTAATTTTTTAAGCCGTTGGTCTCAAAGAAAACTTCAGCAAACGGATCAAGCGGAAGAAGAGCAAATTGAGCCTTCACAAGAGCCCGTTGTTGAACCGGTTGCAGAGGCGCATGCGGACATAACCGATGCTAAGCAAGAGTCAGAAGACGATGTCGTCAGCGTAAGTTCTTTATTAGCAGCTGGAGCAGAAACGGCCGTAAAGAAGGCAGCTTTACGTAAATTGTTTTTAAGTGGTGAATTTTCCGAAGTGGATGCGCTTAATGACTACGATCATGACTATAAAGCCGTCAAGAGTCTATCAAGTGATGTCGCCGAAAAACTCAGAGAATGGGTAAACGATCAGTCTGAGCAGGAGCCGCAAGTAAATGAGGAAGACAAATCGCCTGAACTGAAAGCTCAGCCGGACGACTGCATTGAAGAAAACCATCTTTCTGATACAGCAGAATCAGAAATTAATGTGGGACAAAATATACCACACAAAGAATAGGTACATTTTGACCGAATCATCAATAAGCCGTATGCGACAAAATGTCGCATACGGCTTTTTTCTGTATCAGAACTAGACAAATTAATCTTAACTTATTGATTTAATAATCAAAAAAATCAGGCACGGCATTTGCTATGTAAAAGCCAATTCTATCGTTCGAGTTCGACATGGAACAGAGCAATGCTAAAACAATTACTACAACAATCAGAGTCTAGTAACGGTAAAGCGCGGTTATATGCGTTTGAAAATACGGTTGAACTGACTAATTTGATCCCGCCGACAGTAAGTTACGAAAGTGGTGGAAATACACTCATTATTGGTCCAACTGCAATTATCGAAAGCGCAGCCCAGCAACTTGAGCAAATGAACAGCATCACTTTACTGTCTACTGATGGTGAGAAAGGCCAACATAAAGAGCTTTATTTCGCGAGTCGTGTTCAGGTTTCTGGTTTTCTCGGTACCTTCGAAGTTTTGACTGAAAACCAAGGCGTGACAACTAATCTTGCAAAAGTAGCCATCAACCATGACTGTTTTGATGTGGTGCTCGATCTTTGCCTCAGCAGTTGTATGACCGAAGAAGTTCCTGTCCCAGGCTACTACCCAGTTGGGCGAGGTTATCCAAAGCTTGCTGAAGCACTTGAAGAAATTCCAACCCTAATGGGAACCTTTGATAAACCAAAGTTCTTTCGTTTGAACACCGAACTCTGTGCACACAGTTCTCGCGGAGTTAAAGGTTGTGAACGCTGTGTTGATGCCTGTCCCGCTGGTGCACTTTCAAGTGAAGGTAGTGACAAAACCGGTCATCGAATCGAGATAAATCCGTATTTATGCCAAGGGGTGGGGACCTGTGCGACTACGTGTCCAACAGAAGCAATACATTACGCTTTGCCCAACCCACAAGAAACGCAAAAGTTCATTGAGCGCACACTCGCGAATTATGAAAAAGCGGGAGGTCAGGATCCTATTGTTCTGATCTGTAGTGCTCGCCATGAAACCTACAATGTTATGGCACTGAAAGCACTACCAGACAACGTCATTCCGGTTGTGGTTGAAGAGCTACCATCTGTTGGGCCAGACACTTGGTTTGCAGCTTTAGTTAATGGTGCTACGCAAGTGCTTTTTGCAGCCAGCCGTTACATGCCTGAGACGATTCAAAGAATATTGAATAATGAAGTGGCAACCGCTCAAGAGCTATTGTCACAATTGGGCATCACTAAAGAGTGCATTGATGTACTTTACTTGGAGTCCTTAAGAGAAGGTCCTCCGACCTTGTGCACAGAGTCGTTCGATCTCGCTTTAGGTGAGTTGCAAGGCACTAAACGTCAACGTCTGTTCACGGCGCTAGATGCATTAGCCAAATCTCGAATTCCTGTCGATAACATCGTTTCAATGCCAGTAAATGCCCCTTTTGGAAGCATTAACTGCAGCAGTAAAGATTGTACGTTATGCATGAGCTGTGTTGCTGTATGCCCAACACGCGCGCTTCACACCGACGGAGTGATACCTTCACTTAAGTTTATTGAACAAGACTGCGTTCAATGTGGATTGTGTGAAAAGGCTTGTCCAGAACAAGCACTTTCTCTGACACCTCGCATGAATTGGGACAGCGCAACTCGTCAATCGGCAATCACTATCCATGAAGAAAAAGCCGCAGAATGCATTCGCTGTCATAAACCATTTGCACCGCAATCGATGATAGATATGCTCCAAAACAAGTTACGCGGTCACTCTCATTTTACTGATCAAGCCGCCATCAATCGTATTGCGATGTGTGAAGACTGCCGAGTTGTCGACATGTTTGAATCGATGGCCGAAAACCCACTTCAACAGTTGAAATACTAGGAGCTACGCGTGGATACACAACAAGATCAAACCTTACGCGCCCAAATCTATTTAATGCTGTCGTCGTTATTCCGTCAGGTTCCATCAACAGAATTGTTGAGTTTTCTTGCCAATATTGAAGTTGAGTCGTCAGCGAGTGAGATGCAACTGGCGTGGCAAAAGGTGAAACATGCGGCGGATTCGACAGATGGAGAAGCGCTCGACGATGAGTTTCATGCACTGTTTATCGGTGTTGGCCGTGGGGAGGTTGTACCTTTTGCATCATGGCATCGCACGGGTTCATTAATGGAAAAGCCATTGGCAGAACTTCGTACCGACCTATCTATGCTTGGTTTTGAACGTGAAGAGAATGTCAAAGAGCCGGAAGATCACATCTCGGCTTTGTGTGAAGTGATGGCGCTGTTAAGCACCGAAGATGCATCACATCAACAAAGCTTCTTCAACAAACACATTGCCCCTTGGTTTGGATCATTAAGTAACCAAATCCAACAAGCAGAAAATGCAGTGTTTTATAAAGCGGTAGCTGAGCTTCTGACGGCATTTATGGCTCAAGAGCAAGTCCGTTTTAGCGAAAATACGAAAAGCAGTAAATCAACTTTGAAAATTGATGTGAAAAACGTAACCGAATACGAGCAATCGGAATAGCGAACACGTCGATAAGAGAGGCTTTAGCCTCCAAACACTACCTTAAAAGGTAAGGAAGCAACGATGAAAGATAATAAAGATATAAACAACAGCCGCAGGGATATCCTGAAAGGCTTAGCTACGGCCGCAGTTGCTGGTGCCGTTGTCGCTGGAACAACAAAAGTGGCATCCGCTTCAGAAACTGTTTCTGTTGAAAAAGACGTAAAGAAGACAGGTTACCGCGAAACTCAACACATTCGCGATTACTACGACACTCTATAAGGAGCGAACCATGAAACTAATGAAACGCTCCGATACGGTGAGCAAAGAGCAGAACCAGTTAGGAGTCTCGCGTCGCGCATTTATGAAGAACAGCTCGCTTGCTGCTGGTGGTGCCTTTGCTGGGGCATGCTTGTTTACGCCGGGAATGATCAAAAAGGCAGAAGCTAAATCTGTTGATCCTCAAGCTAAGACAGAAGTAAAAAGAACGATCTGTTCTCACTGTTCAGTAGGTTGTGGTATCTATGCTGAGGTCCAAAACGGGGTTTGGACTGGTCAAGAGCCTGCATTTGATCACCCATTTAATGCTGGTGGCCACTGTGCCAAAGGCGCGGCATTACGTGAACATGGTCATGGTGAACGCCGTCTAAAATATCCAATGAAGCTTGAAAACGGTAAGTGGAAGAAACTGAGCTGGGATCAAGCCATTGAAGAGATCGGAAACAAAGTCCTAGATATTCGTAAGGAATCTGGGCCAGATTCTGTTTACTGGTTGGGTAGTGCAAAGCACAACAACGAACAAGCGTACATGTTCCGTAAAATGGCATCGTTATGGGGAACAAATAACGTTGACCACCAAGCTCGTATTTGTCACTCAACCACGGTAGCTGGTGTTGCAAACACTTGGGGCTATGGTGCGATGACAAACTCATTCAATGATATGCATAACTGTAAATCGATCTTATTCATCGGTTCTAACCCAGCAGAAGCACACCCAGTTGCCATGCAGCATATCTTGATCGCTAAAGAGAAAAATAGCTGTAAAATCGTTGTTGCAGATCCACGCCGTACTCGTACCGCGGCTAAATCAGATCATTATGTTTCTCTGCGTCCAGGCTCTGATGTTGCTTTCATCTGGGGCATCCTATGGCACGTATTTAAAAATAACTGGGAAGATAAAGAGTTCATCCGCCAACGTGTATTCGGTATGGATGAAATTCGCGCTGAAGTAGCTAAATGGACACCCGCAGAAGTCGAACGAGTTACTGGCGTAAGTGAAGCCGACGTTTATCAAACGGCAAAACTGCTTTCTGAGAACCGTCCGGGCTGCGTTGTTTGGTGTATGGGTGGTACTCAACATACAACGGGTAACAACAACACACGTGCGTACTGTGTTCTTGAACTTGCGCTTGGCAACATGGGTAAATCAGGCGGCGGTGCAAACATCTTCCGTGGTCACGATAATGTACAAGGTGCAACGGACCTTGGCGTATTGTCTCACACACTTCCGGGCTACTATGGTCTTTCTGAAGGGGCGTGGAAACATTGGTCTGGTGTTTGGGATCTAGATTATGACTGGGTGAAAAACCGATTCGACCAAAACAAATATCGTGGCAAATTGCCAATGAACAACATGGGTATTCCAGTATCGCGTTGGGTCGATGGTGTGCTTGAAAACAAAGACAACATCGAACAAAACGACAATATTCGCGCTATGTTCTACTGGGGTCATGCGGTTAACTCGCAGACTCGTGGCGTAGAAATGAAAAAAGCGATGCAAAAGCTGGATATGATGGTGATCGTCGATCCATATCCTACCGTGGCTGCAGTGATGAATGACCGTACCGATGGCGTTTATCTGCTTCCTGCAACCACTCAGTTTGAAACATACGGCAGTGTGACAGCTTCTAACCGTTCCATTCAATGGCGTGATCAAGTTGTTCAACCATTATTCGAGTCGAAACCAGATCACGAGATCATGTATCTTCTGACCAAGAAACTCGGTTTCGCAGACCAACTGTTCAAGAACGTGAAAGTTGAAAATAACCAACCACATATTGAAGACATCACACGTGAGTTCAATAAAGGAATGTGGACCATTGGTTACACTGGCCAAAGCCCAGAACGTTTGAAAGATCACCAACAAAACTGGCATACCTTCCACAAGACGTCACTTGAAGCCGAAGGTGGCCCAGCTCATGGTGAGACCTACGGTTTGCCGTGGCCATGTTGGGGCACGCCAGAGATGAAACACCCTGGTACTCATATCCTTTACGACACATCTAAACCTGTTGCTGAAGGTGGCGGTAACTTCCGTGCGCGTTTTGGTGTGGAATACGAAGGGAAGAACCTTCTTGCTGAAGACAGTTATTCAGAAGGGTGTGAACTGGAAGACGGTTACCCAGAATTCAGCGATAAACTGTTGAAACACCTTGGTTGGTGGGACGACTTAACAGCAGAAGAAAAACAAGCAGCAGAAGGTAAGAACTGGAAGACCGATGTGTCTGGTGGTATCCAGCGTGTTGCCATTGCACACGGTTGTATTCCTTTTGGTAATGCGAAAGCGCGTGCTGTTGTTTGGACATTCCCAGACCGCGTTCCACTGCACCGTGAACCTCTATACACACCGCGTCGTGACCTCGTTGCAGATTACCCAACTTGGGACGATAGCGAATCTATTTACCGTCTACCGACCATGTACAAATCAATTCAGGATCAAGATAAGTCAGGTGAGTACCCAATTATCCTGACATCCGGTCGATTGGTTGAATACGAAGGTGGTGGTGAGGAAACTCGCTCAAACCCATGGCTTGCTGAGCTACAACAAGAGATGTTCGTAGAAGTGAACCCGAAAGATGCCAACGATCTTGGTTTCAAAGATGGTGATATGGTTTGGGTTGAAGGCGCTGAAAAAGGCCGTATTCATGTCAAAGCGATGGTCACTCGCCGCGTGAAACCGGGTCTGGCATTTATTCCTTTCCACTTTGGCGGCAAATTCCAAGGTGAAGAGTTGCGCGATAAATACCCAGAAGGCACGGACCCATACGTGATTGGTGAATCTGCCAACATTGCAACGACTTACGGTTACGACCCTGTGACACAAATGCAGGAAACTAAAGTCACCCTATGTAACATTCGCAAAGCGTAAGGAGTCCCGAAATGGCTAGAATGAAATTCCTTTGTGACACCAAACGCTGCATCGAATGTAATGGTTGTGTCACTGCATGTAAAAACGAAAACGACGATGCGCTTGAATGGGGTATTCAGCGCCGTCGTGTTGTAACACTCAACGATGGCGAGCCGGGTGAAAACTCAATCTCAGTAGCTTGTATGCACTGTACTGATGCTCCTTGTATGGCAGTGTGTCCTGCGGACTGTTTTGAACACACAGAAGATGGCATTGTACTGCACAATAAAGATCTTTGTATCGGTTGCGGATATTGCTTATTTGCGTGTCCATTTGGGGCGCCTCAGTTTCCTAAGCAAGCCGCTTTTGGCGAGCGTGGCAAGATGGACAAATGTACTTTTTGTGCTGGCGGTCCTGAGACAGAAGCTGGCTCTGAAGACGAGCGTAAGAAGTACGGCGCAAACCGTATTGCTGAAGGCAAACTACCGATGTGTGCGTCATTGTGTTCAACCAAAGCATTGCTTGCCGGTGATGCAGAAAAAGTCTCCGACATTTTCCGTCAACGTGTTGTAGAGCGTGGTGCGAAAGGGGCAGGTTGGACTGATGGTGAAGACCTGTCTTACGATGCGACGAAAAGTTAATCGTGGAGAAAGTCATGTTAAATGTGTTTAAACGTGCTTCTCTTGCAATGCTGTCCTTAGTGACAGCATTGCTTCTTGCGGTTTCGCTTCCAGCTTCCGCACAAGAGAATAGCTCCCAGTCCGCGCAGCAAGAAATGACTCAATTAGCTGGTGCGGATTTCTGGCGTCAGGTAAAAGAGGGGCAAGAAGGTTACACTACGTCTCAGTTTCCTGAGCATGGTGTGCTAATCAGTACTCCTGGAGAAACGTGGTACATACTAAAAGAAAAATGGATGTCGCCAGCAGGTGCCGTTGCTATTTTTGGCAGTATTACTATGGTGGCACTGGCATACATTTTTGTTGGCCCACTGATGCTAAGTAAGCCAAGAACGGGCAAAAAGCTGAAGCGTTGGTCTCGTATGGACAGGGCGCTTCACTGGAGCATGGCGTTTACCTTCCTAACGCTAGCTTTTAGCGGCTTAATGCTTGTTTACGGCAAACACTTCTTAAAGCCTTACGTACCAACTGAATTTTGGGGCTTTGTTGTGATGCTAGCGAAGCAATACCATAATTACATGGGCCCGCTGTTCTTTGTATTGCTAATCCTTGTGCTGCTTAAGTGGTGGCGTAAGTCTATCCCGACAATGACTGATGTACGTTGGTTTATGAAAATGGGCGGCATGGTTGGTAAACATAAAGGAACACATCCTTCAGCAGGTTTCTCCAATGGTGGTGAAAAAGCGATCTACTGGCTGTTGATTGCTTTTGGCGCTGTTGCGGCTATTAGTGGCTTGGTTCTTGATTTCCCAATCTTTGGCCAAACGCGTCGAGATATGGAGCTATCGAACCTGCTACACATGCTGTCTGCACTGATCCTAATTTGTGGTTTCATTTTCCACATCTATATCGGTCTGTTCGGTATGGAAGGTGCACTTGAGGGGATGGTCACTGGTGAAGTCGATGAGACGTGGGCAAAAGAGCACCACGATCTTTGGTACGAAGAGATGAAAGCAAAAGGCCCAGAAACCGATAATCAAGCAGTCAAAGGAGCGCATACAAATGAACAAACCTCATAATGGGATTTGGGTAGCGTATATCTTAAGTTGCTTAACACCGTTTACGTTTCTGATTTCAGGTGTTATTGCCATCATCTATGCGGGCTATCGGTTGGATAAAGGTGAAGATGGAGACATTATTGACTCTCATTACTATGGGTTAATTCGTACCTTTTTCCTTTACTTAACGTTCTTTGTTGTGTTGATCGTAACAGTTGCAACATCAAATGGCGTGCTAGTTGGTGTGAGCGATTATTGGTTACATAGTTCTTTGATTGATACTGTTGCCTATGTGATTCCGTACATAGGTATGATATTTGCAGTTTTGGCCATTATCGTCTGGTTTATCCGTATGTTCCAAGGCATGCAGCAATTGAGAAATAACCAACCTCACAATCCTTCAACCGGACCAAACTTATAAAACACCAAGCCCCAGAAAACCTCTGGGGCTTTTTATTTATCCTACATACGTCTATATAGCGTCGAAGAAGTTTTATAAGAACATTTGGTTTGTATAAGCTGTTTTCTCATCGCCTTATGCGACCAACGTCTAAACCCATACTGCTACTGTTGTTATCTCCAAGATGCTAAACTTTGAAGATAAGCAAACCACAAGGACGTCGTATGAATTTCCCTTACCAAAATATTGTCATCTTAACCGGAGCGGGGATCTCTGCTGAGTCTGGCATTCAGACATTTCGAGCACAAGATGGTTTATGGGAGAACCACCGAATTGAAGATGTCGCAACACCAGAAGGTTTCAATCGTAACCCAGATCTTGTACAAGAATTTTACAACTTGAGAAGACAAAAACTACAGGAACAATCGATTAAACCAAATGCTGCTCATATCGCGCTTGGGAAGCTGGAACAAGAACTTGATGGGAAAGTGACCATCATTACTCAGAACATCGACAACCTTCATGAAAGAGGAGGCAGCAACAATGTCATCCACATGCATGGGGAACTACTAAAGTCTAGATGCAGTGAGTCCAATCAAGTTATTGAGGAAACGGGGGACATTAATACGGGTGACCTATGCCATTGTTGCCAAATACCCTCGCAAATGCGGCCTCATGTCGTTTGGTTTGGAGAAATGCCACTTCGTATGGGTGATATCTACGCAGCGTTAGAAGAAGCCGATTTATTTATCTCTATTGGCACCTCTGGCGTTGTATATCCTGCCGCAGGGTTTGTTCACGATGCGAAAATGCACGGTGCCCATACCATTGAACTGAACCTTGAACCAAGTGCGGTAGAAAGTGAGTTTGAAGAAAAACGATACGGGAGAGCAAGCATTGAAGTACCAAAGTTGGTAGAAGATATTCTCGCACTCCAATCTCCTTCGCAAAAACAAGCCTAATTCATTACAACACTCTCAACGCTGACGTTGAGAGTGTTTCATTTCATACATCGCTTGGTCCGTTTTCTCAAGAGCGGCATTCAAGTTATCGCGCGTTGTACGTTCAATACCATAGCTAAACCGAATTTTTTCGCTGAAAAGCTCTTCTTGTATACTACAGATAAATTCAACAGAACGTCCCGGCTGAACGGTGATAGCAAACTCATCACCACCGAGACGAAATGCTTGCTCTCGTCGGTTGATATTATTTGTCAGCACTTGCGCAAAACGAACGATCAACAAATCCCCAGCCAAATGCCCCTTCGTGTCATTTATATGCTTCAACCCATCTAAATCGATATAGATTAAGTCGAATTCATTGAGGGTGATTGCTCTGAGCTTCTTACGATTGTATAACCCCGTTAGTTCATCAATATTCGCGCGTTCTTGTATACGCTTAACCGTATTGGTGATACCAAATGCAATCAGCAGAAATGAAAGCTGTAGCAACCCATCTTCCATGATGGAATCGATCATTGGGTAGTCATTTGCAATCAAGTTAAAGTAAGTAATTTCCGTAATGACTTCGTAGGCGCTGTTAATGATGAGCAACGTGACGCCAAGACGTATTGTCCGATTGTTTTTTAATGCCTCACGAGACACAAAGCTTAGATAACAAACCAGAAGTAGGGTATTGGTCTCAAACAACAGATCATATTGAGAGTCTATGTCGACATAATAGCTGAGCAGTAGCATCGCAAATGATACTGCAATTAGAAGGGAAACGAATAAAAGGGTAAGTCTGTACATTCTATCCTAATCAACGTGAAAACAAATAAAGCGGCATAAGCCGCTTTATTAAGTGTAAATGGAATTACTTAGTTATCCACTTTCAATTTCTGGAAGTACTCGTCGTAAAGCACGCTCGCTTCACCAACTTCATCTTGCCAAACACCACTGTCCATTACTTTCTGAGGAGGGAAGATCATCGGATCATTCGCAAACTCTTTAGGTAATAGGTCATGCGCTGTTTTCACTGGTGTTGGGTAGCCGATTTCTAATGCAATTTTTGCTGCGTTTTCAGGGCGAAGCAAGAAATCGATCATTTTATGTGCCGCTTCAACATTTTTTGCACCAGAAGGGATTGCTAGGCTATCCATCCAAAATACCGTACCTTTTTCAGGCCAGATAATGTCAATTGATGCACCTTCTTGGCGTGCCATGTAAGCAGAACCATTCCACAGCATACCCAATGAAACTTCACCGGCTAAATAAGGGTTGGCAGGGAAATCTGAATTGAACACTAATACGTTTGGCATTAGTTTTTTCAACTCTTCATAAGCCGCTTTAATTTCATCTGGGTTTGTTGTGTTTGGCGAGTAGCCTAGCTTAGTCAACGCAATGTGGAACACTTCACGTGAGTCATCCATCAACATGAGCTGACCTTCCCACTTACTGTCCCAAAAGTCATCCCATTTCGTGACCGATGACTTATCTAACATGTCAGCATTGATGCCAATGCCTGTCGCACCCCAGATATAAGGGATCGAGTAGTTGTTGTTCGGGTCAAAAGGTTTGTTTAAAAAATTAGGGTCTAAATCTGAGAAGTGAGATAGTTTCGCTTTGTCGATTTGCTGAAGCATGCCTTCTTTGCGCATCTTAGATACGAAGTAGGTAGACGGTACTACCAAATCATAGCCCGAACCCTGAGTCTTAAGCTTGGCATACATGCTTTCGTTAGACTCATACGTAGAGTAGCGAACTTTAATTCCTGTCTCTTTTGTAAAGTCTTCAAGAACTTCATTTGGAATGTATTCAGACCAGTTGTAAAAATAGAGTTCTTGATCAGCAGCCATTGCAGGAGAAGCGATTAGGGTCGCTGCGCAAAGTGCGCTTGCGTAGATTTTACTTTTCATTACTTTTCCGTTTTATGTGTGCAGAGATTTCCTGACGTACATCCAAGTAACACTCTGCAACCGTTATGAAAGTTTTATCGTGAAGATAAATGTAACAGCCGTTAATTATATCAGCCAATAAGAAAAATAGGCAGCTTTTGCTGCCTATTTTATCTGAGTTCGCTTGCTTACTGGCCTGCTTTTAACTTGAGGAAGTAATCTTCATATTTCACGGTTTTATCACCGACAGCGGCCTGCCATTCCACACGGTCTAGGTCTTCCTGCGAAGGGAACAGTGGAGCAACGTCTTTGAATTTCGCATTGGATTCTGCAACCGCGGTGAGGTAACCCGTGTCACGAGAAATCTGCTCAGCCATTTCTGGGCGCAGTAAGAAATCGATCATCTTATGGGCCGCTTCTACGTTTTTAGCGCCTGATGAAATGGCAAAGTTATCAACCCAACCGATGCCACCTTCTTTAGGGAAAACCAGTTTAATTGGTAGCCCTTCTTTTTGCGCTGCAGCAGCACTGCCATTCCAAAGCATACCAACACCGACTTCGCCAGACATGTAAGGTGCACCAGGGTTATCTGAGTTAAAGACCAGCACATTTGGCATCAGCTTACGTAGTTCTGCATACGCTTCATCGATTTGTTTTTCATCCGTAGTGTTGCCTGAGTAACCCAACTTACGAAGAGCAATATGGAACACTTCACGAGTATCATCCATCAGCATGATTTGGCCTTCCAGCTCAGGCTTCCATAAGTCAGCCCAGCTTTGAAAATCTTCTGGATCATACATATCGGTATTGACGGCTAAGCCCGTGATCGCAACAACGTGTGGGATAGAGTAGTCATTGTTTGGATCGTAAGGTTTATCTAGATAGTTTTTATCTAGATTCTTAAAGTTGCTCAGTTTCGACTTGTCGATTTTCTGAAGCATGCCTTCATCACGCATCTTAGAGACGAAGTATGTGGATGGAACCACCAAATCATAACCTTGATTGTGTGTTTTTAGCTTTGCATACAAAGTTTCATTCGATTCATAGGTGGAATAAATAACTTTGATGCCAGTTTCCTTAGTAAATTGTTCCAGCAGGTCGCTGTTGATATACGGCCCCCAGTTCATAAATACCAGTTCTTTATTTTCGTCCGCTGCAACTGAACCTGAGAACAGTGAAAGCGCACATGCACTACCAGCTAATAAAGTAGCCCATTTTTTCATTTACGTTAGCTCCAAACCAAACGTCACCGCCTTAGTAATAGCGGCGCTAGATAGAAAAACAGAATGGCACTTTGCCATTCTGTTTCGTGGTAAACCTAAGCATGGATGCTTAGAGTTTAATAGTGAATTACTCCACTTTCTCCCTTGCCAGTAATTGTGAGGTCACAACAAGCACAAGAGAAACGATTAACATGACAGTTGCTAGGGCATTAACCTCCGGTGAAATTCCCACTTTTACCATCGAGTAAATCTTCAATGGAAGGATTTCATACGTTGGACCTGTCACGAACGAGCTAATGATGACGTCATCAAGCGACAACGTGAAGCTAAGTAGCCATCCCGCAGCAACTGCTGGTTTTGCTAATGGCAAGATGATTTGCTTCAAAATTACCCATTCACTCGCTCCGAGATCTTTTGCCGCTTCCAGCATTTTTACGTCAAAGCCATTGAGTCGGCTGTATACCGTGACCACTACAAATGGCAAGCAAAACGTAATGTGAGCAATCAACAAGGTGAAAAAGCCCAGTTGCGCACCTAACACCAAAAACAGCGCCAACAGAGAAATCGCCATCACGATGTCCGGAGACATCATCACAACAAACAACATACCGTTGACAAGACCTTTTCCTTTAAATGAATAACGGAATAGGGCGACAGCCGTCAGGCTACCAATAATGGTTGCTGCCGTTGCGGAAAACACAGCCACATTCAGTGAGTGCCATGCCGCTTGCATTAAGCTGTCGTTATTGACCAGCGTCTCATACCATTTCGTTGTAAATCCACCCCATTTCATACCAAATTTATTGGCATTAAAGGAGTTCACGATCAAGACGATGATAGGTAAATACAAGAATGCATATACCAACGTCATAAAGCTAAATCTAACTGTGCGTCCCATTAGTCTAGCTCCACTTTCTTGTTCAATAATTTGCCAGCGCGATAGTAGGCATAGAGCATCACAGCCATCGCAATCGTCAGAGCTATACTGGTTGCAGCACCAAATGGCCAATCACGTGCATTCAGTACTTGGCTCTTAATAACGTTACCAATTAACAAGTTCTTGGCACCGCCTAGTAAGTCAGCAATGTAGAACATCCCAAGAGCAGGGAGCAGTACCAATAAGCAGCCGCCAATAATACCTGGCATGGTTAACGGCAAGACGACTTTTGTCAGTGTTTGTAGTTTATTCGCCCCTAAATCTCGAGCAGCTTCGATGTAAGTATCATCAAGCTTCTCAATGGCGGAATACAGCGGCAAAATCATAAACGGCAACAAAATGTAGACCAAGCCAATCATTACTGCTGTTTCGGTATACATCAGACGTAAGGGCTTATCGATAATATCTAGAGCTAACAAGCCTTTATTCAGAATACCTTGTGTTCCAAGTACAATTTTTAAGCCATAAGTACGAATAAGTGAGTTAGTCCAAAAAGGTACTATCACTAGAAACAGCATAATAGGGCGCCACTTCGCAGGCATTTTCGCGACAATGTAAGCAAAAGGATAACCAATCACCAAACAAATTAGGGTCGCAATAATCGCCATGTAGAATGAATGCCACAATACTTTAACGTACAGCGGGTCCATCAAACGCAAGTAGTTATCTAAGGTGAAGGTCATCTCAATGAGATTCGCTTCATCACGAGTTAAGAAACTAGTGCCAATGATCATCAAGTTAGGCACTAATACAAATAAACCTAACCAACCAACAATGAGGGCGATAATGGCATTTTGCAGATTAAGCTTTGTGCTCATCATTTAACACTACCTCCCAGCTCTCAACCCAAGTGATAGCGACTTTTTGACCAAGAGAGTGATCGACATCAGGATCATCTTCATTGAAAAACTCACTAACCATCACACGCATGCCGGATTCCAGTTCAATCACAGAGTCCAGAGTCATACCTTTGTAAGTGCGTTCGGTAACGTGTCCGACGATACCTTTTTCTTCAGACTCTTTGATTTCTTCAATGCGTAAATCTTCCGGGCGAAGCAGCACTTGCAATTTATCGCCAGCATCAGCCTGTTTATCATAATAAACAACCGACTCAACCCCTTCGATTTCAGCGCGAATGCGTTTTTCATCAATACGCTCAATCATCGTTGCATTAAACACGTTGATTTCACCGATAAAACGAGCGACAAACAGGTTTTTAGGCTCTTCGTAAATCTCACGAGGAGAGCCATCTTGCTCAATAACCCCTTCACGCATAACAATGATGCGGTCTGACATCGAGAGAGCTTCTTCTTGGTCGTGAGTAACGAATATGAAGGTAATGCCTAATTGACGTTGCAATTGCTTAAGTTCGATTTGCATCTGTTTACGCAGTTTATAATCCAGAGCAGAGAGCGACTCATCAAGCAACAGTACTTTAGGCTTGTTCACAACAGCGCGAGCGATAGCGATACGTTGCTGCTGACCACCAGAAAGCTGGTGCGGTTTGCGTTGTGCCATTTTTTCAAGCCGCACCATGCGTAATGCTTCCATCACTCTAGGTTCGATATCCTGAGCGGACACTTTTTGCATGCGTAAACCAAATGCAACGTTTTCGAAAACGGTCATATGAGGGAATAGTGCATAGCTTTGAAAAACAGTATTGACGTGCCTTTGCTCTGCAGGTAGCTGAGTAACATTCTGACCATCTAAAAGGATCTGACCATTATCTGCGGTTTCAAAACCCGCGATCATCCTTAAAACCGTTGTCTTACCACAACCTGATGGACCCAAAATCGTTAAAAACTCACCATGATTAACATCAAGGTTAAAATTGCCGATGATCTCCTTACCATCGAAACTTTTGTTGATGCCAGTTAAGCGAATAACTGGTTGTCCTGCGTGTTGTTTAGCGTTCAACGTCTGTTTTTCTCCCACATGGGCCACTATCTCAGTCTTAAATAATGACCTGTAGTTACATAAATAGAGGCGCGCATCATAATCACCAAAACTGTGAATTCAAAGTATTTTCTTACCTTGAAACACAAAAAATTTTGCAGGTAAAAGTAAACATTTCTTACCATACTTATTTAAAGGCTCAATTGGTGCGGCAGGTGGTTAATTATTAACCAAAAAACCGAGAAAGCAAGCGCCTGATTGTATTGCGATTTTAAGTTGTTAGCTTTTAAGTATAATGCACGTAACTTTTAGTTAGTCTTTCTTATTCTAGGAATAGGATACCGGATTCAATAATGAACGATGATATCGAAAAAGATTTTAATTTAGGTGGAAGTATAGAGCAGGCTATCTCTGGGGACTATAAGCTCAAAGCCAGTGATGTTCTGAGAGAAGCATGGAATCATACAATGAAAAACTTCCTTTCATTCTCTCCTTCTATTGTCATTCTCCTCGCGGTACAACTTGCCATTTTTTATATTGCACTGAAGCTGCAGCTTGGCGATCCATCCGTTATTTTAAACGCGCTTCAAAATCCAGAAGCATTTGATGAACGTATTATTTCCGCTATCTTCGTCGCCAACTTTAGCTATGAAGTGGTCAGCGCTCCAATTTATGCCGGCATATGTTTGATGGCAATGAGCCATTCTGCTGGTTTGAAAACCAAACCAAAACATATCGGAAAAGGGCTCCAACATACTATTCCTGTCATTTTGGCAACATTGTTTAGCCTGACGTTACAAGGAATTGCAGGTATGCTCCTTCCATTCTTATCGATGTACCTGTCACTTGCGTTCAGTAATTCAATCCTGCTGATATGTGAGAAGCAAATTCCACCAATGCAATCACTGTTACTGTCATTACGTGCCGTGAATAAAAAGATAATACCACTTGCGGGTATCTACTTGATTGTCACCATGATGTTTATCGTAGGTGCAATGTTCTATGGCATTGGTCTTATCTTTGTGTTGCCATTCTTCTTCCATGTGAAGGGCATCATCTATCGAAACATGTTCGGTATTAGGCTCAAGATTGTCGCTTCTGGTAAACCCAAAGATGGAGATGACGATTCACAGGTGTTTAATGCATAAATCTGAACGTCTTCTCATCGTTATTGCTGGCCTTATGGCCAGCTTTGCGTTTTACCGCTACGAGTTTACCCTCGAAGATAATTGGACAAGCTCAGACATACTTCGATCGACAGACTTGGTGGCTGCGAATGTCGGCAATGCGCCGGATTTCAAACAGTACTCAGGCTCAAAGCTCAAAAAACAGGCCTTTTTCAATTATCTTCGTCCCGGCATTGCACTCGAGAATCAACGAATCTTAAAAGAACGAAGTCGATTAGAGCGAATAGAAGAACATTTTGACAAGATGACGCTCTCTAATGACGACATGTTATATGCCAAAAGGCTAGGGCATTTATACCATGTGCCACTACCTGAAGACGGCATCGACCGAATATGGCTCAATCGAATGCTCCATCGTGTCGATGTATTACCTGAAGCGCTCGTACTAATCCAAGCCGCTAATGAATCAGCTTGGGGCACTTCTAGGTTTGCTACAAAAGCAAACAACTATTTTGGTCAATGGTGTTATCAACGCGGTTGTGGCTTAATCCCACAACAACGAGCGGAAGGAAAAACACACGAGGTTGCTAAGTTTCATTCAGTACAAGAATCAATACATGGATATTTTATGAATGTAAACCGCAACAATGCTTATTATGAGCTTCGCGAAATTCGTTATAAGCGGCATATGAATAAAAAGAGCCTCACAGACACTCAAGCTGCGATCGCTCTTACTAAAGGTTTATTAAAGTACTCAGAGCGAGGTGAGGCATACGTCAACGATTTACAAGCGATGATTCAGCATAATGAAGTGTTTTGGAATTAAAACAGTAGAATGCAAATAATGAAAAAAGTGACGTTAGCCTTACTGCTCACCTCGATGCTTGGTGCAATCGCGCCAGTTTCAGCTCAAGAGTACATGTTTACCTACTCTAAGCTTTTCACTCAAATGAAAGCGAATTCAAAAGAAGGCCATGATGATATTAAAATTGGTTTTTTCTTTACTGACGCGAAAACAAAACAATTGTGTGATATCGAAAAAGCTTGGATGGAGAAAGAAGAGCACTATGAAGAGTTATCTATTTCTCCGGCTAAAGAACTATTAGTTCCCCTAGATAGCAACTTGCGTCAGGCTAATCCGTTAGTCTTTGTCCAAACACCTAAAGACAAGCGATGTGACTTCTCAATGGTTGTCATGACCAAAGTACCTTTTGACGGAAAAGTAACCTACGAAGAGGTTGAAAAACTGATGCCTCAAATGCAAACCATACTTGAAGATTTGGGGGGCATGTTTTCAAGTTGGTTTACCCCTGACGTTGAAGGCGTGACATTAGAATTTGCTAATCAGCTTAATTCTTACATTGATCTTTCTGGCGGTCAGCAAATAGAAATTCGAGATGGTAAAGCTCAAGTAGCACTCAAGGATATTGGAAAAGGTGGTTTTATGACTCTGCCTCAAGCCACAATTAGAGTACTCCCATATTTGCCGAATGCAAAAAAGTAGAGTTCGGAAAATAAAAAAGGCGACCATATGGTCGCCTTTTTTATAGATTCGTTACATTTAATTGAAGACTTGGGTCAAACTCTTGAACTTGGTCTTCATCAACAACAGGTTGAGCTTGAATATCTTCTTTATCAAAGCCGATGTCACCACCGTTAATCACTCCGGAATCCTTATCGATTGATTTAAAATCAAATAAATCAAAATCAGCAAGGTGGCTAGGAACTACGTTTTGCATCGCTCGGAACATTGTCTCAATTCGACCCGGGAAACGCTTGTCCCAGTCGTTAAGCATTTGCTTGATGTTTTGACGTTGCAAGTTCGGTTGAGAACCACATAGATTACATGGAATAATTGGGTACTCACGCATCTCGGAATACTTGATGATGTCTTTTTCGCGACAATATGCCAAAGGACGAATCACCACATGCTCACCATTATCAGACACTAGCTTAGGTGGCATCGCTTTCATTTTCCCACCGTGGAACATATTCAAGAATAGGGTTTCAAGAATGTCATCACGGTGATGGCCTAAAGCAATTTTTGTCGCTCCAAGCTCTTTCGCTGTACGGTACAAAATACCACGACGAAGTCGGGAACATAGGGAACAGGTCGTTTTTCCTTCCGGGATCTTATCCTGCACTATTGAATAGGTGTCTTCTTCGACAATCTTATATTCAACACCTAAAGACTCAAGATACTCAGGCAGAATATGGTTAGGGAACCCTGGCTGTTTTTGGTCAAGATTAACAGCAACTAATGAGAAAGAGATCGGTGCACTTTTTTGCAAACTCATCAAGATCTCAAGCATAGTAAAGCTATCCTTACCGCCTGATAAGCAAACCATAATACGATCACCATCTTCGATCATATTAAAGTCTTGAATGGCTTGACCAGTATTACGACGAATACGTTTTTGAAGCTTATTAAAGTTGTATTGCTGAGCTTTAGTGCGCTCTTGAGTATGCTCTGTCATTACTTGCTGTCTTATAAATCATCAAAACAAAATGAAGTGCGTATGATACGGATAAATTGCCTATATGCCAGTTCTAATCACCACTAAATAAAAAATCCCCTCGAATGAGGGGATTTTGTCAGGGATGGTTACGTTAAATCGCAGTTTTTGGGTCCAAAGGACTGATATAACCCAAAGGTTTCAGTGCTAATACGTCACAATTAATCTTATCAATGACGTGCTCTGCTGTGTTTCCTATAAAGACTGCAGATAATCCTGTGCGCCCTGTGGTACCAATAATAACCATCGCAGCATTTAGCTTTTCGGCTACCTCGGGAATAATATCTTCAGGCAAACCTTGTTCTACAATGGTTTGTTCCTCGTCAAAACCATGTTTTTGTCGTAATGACTTCATGGCCGTTAAGTGGTGTCCTCTTACCGCGTCGGTATAGGTAGTTGGATCAAATTCAGGCAACTCAATCGTAATATTAGCCGGGGTTACAGGATAGGCGTTTACTAAATAAGGTTTTGCGCCAAGACGCCCTGAGATATTGGTTAATTGTTCGACCATGATATCGTTTAAGTCGATATGGGTGTCATTTTCTGATCCAACATGAACGGAAGCAAGTATGCTAGCGTTATCCGGCCATTCTTCGTTTTTAACCAGAAGAACAGGAGAAGGGCATTTCCTCAATAGATGCCAGTCTGTTGGAGTAAAGATAACCGCTTCCAAAATGTCATGTTTACGTGTTCCTTTGATCACAATGTCATGCTCACCAGCAAACACCTCAGCAATAATGGCTTCGTAAGGCCGATTATGCCAAACCACTACAATATTAAACTCGACTTCTTTATTCATGTAGGGTTTAGCGATATTTCTCATCCACTGTTCCCTTTGGTGTATCACACCTCGACGCATCGCATCACGCTCATCGATCGAGAGCATGGATGTCATATCATAAGAAAAGTCGTAAATAGAAAGGAAGAAAGTCACTCGGCTAGGAGAACGACTTTTGGCAGCTAATTGCATTGCTCGGGCTAAAGCAGGTTGTTCGTCACGATTAACGTCTGCAACAACTAATATTTTATTATAAATGCTCATATGAACTCCTTACAGAGAGTTGAGTCATATGACTAATGTAGCCTAATTCAATTAAGAGTTTTAGAAAAAACGGAAGGATTTTAAGAGAAGTATGATGTAGCTCAGCTTAGAGCTACATCATTGACTTAATTACGATTCTTTGGATACGCCTGCAAGTTCCATAAGAGCATCGTGATCCAAAATAGTGATGTATTTGCCTTTAACACTTAGAATTTCAGATTTCTGGAAACGACCTAGTAGGCGACTAATGGTTTCTACTGTTAAACCAAGGTAGTTACCAATATCGCCACGAGTCATTGTTAAACGAAATTCTCTCGGACTAAAGCCACGCTGAGAAAAGCGAGTAGAAAGGTTATACAAAAATGCGGCAAGTCGTTCTTCAGCATTTTTCTTTGAAAGTAAAAGGATCATTTCTTGATCACCTTTTATTTCATTACTCATTAAACGCATGATTTGCTGACGCAGTTTAGGCATCTTTCCTGATAAGTCATCTAGGATTTCATAGGGTATTTCACATACCATCGAGGTTTCTAAAGCCTGAGCGAAACTAGGGTGAGCATCACCGGTAATCGCATCAAAGCCCACTAAATCTCCGGCAAGATGAAAAGCTGTGATTTGTTCATCGCCTTGTTCCGTGATGGTGTAACTTTTTATTGTTCCAGAACGAATCGCATATAGAGATTTCAGCTCGTCACCAGCTTTAAAAAGCTCCTGACCTTTTTGTATCGGCTTTTTACGCTCAATGATCTGATCTAATTGATCGAGCTCAGACTCATTAAGTGTAAATGGGATACAAAGCTGACTAATACTGCAATCCTGACAATGGATAGCACAACCACCAGATTGAATGCGTTTGGTTGCAGGCTTTTCAGAAATCATAATAACCTTTCACTATTTGATATACATCAATATTTTAGCATCCATTACCTATAAAGGACAGCTAAAAAAGGTGCCCTAAAACAGATATCTATCAACTAAGTGCGAGTAATTTAACCGTTCCATACGCTGTATGAATGCCGTAAATAAGAATAACCAGAGCACCAATATTTCTGAAATAGAGATTTTGTTGCAATTTATGTAAATACGAGGCTCCATAACTGACGAATAGCATCGCAGGTAGGGTGCCTAAGCCAAAACTCAGCATTACTAAGCTACCGCTAATTGAGCTACCTGAAACCGCCGCCCAAGTGAGCATAGAGTACACGAGCCCACATGGGAGCCATCCCCAAATGAAACCAAAGGGCAGCGCATAAAAAGGGCTTTTCAACGGAAGAAAAAACTTACCCGCAGGGGAAATGTACCGCCACAAATATTGCCCTATTTTTTCGATAGCGAGTAGTCCGTGCCACCAACGACCAATATACAAAGCCAATAAAATCATAAACAATGCGGTAAGTAGTCTTAACCAAGCCAATACATTATTAATTTGGCTAAATTCTGCGACGGACGCGACAGCCCCCCCGATGATAAAACCAAATAGAGCGTAGCTAATAAGTCGCCCCAAATTATAAAACAGAGGAATTGCAGGGTGAGGCTTGGAAGAAGATAACAACGAGGCAATACCTCCACACATCCCCATACAATGGCCCGCACCGATCAAACCAACGAAAAACGCACCAATCCAATCAGGTGTCATGACTTATCGTTCTTTTCATCTTCATCAAACAAAATGTTGTGACCTTGGCGTTCTAGATCCTCAAACTGTTCACTTTTCACAGCCCATAAAAATACGGCTACCGCCACACAAACCAACGCAATAGCAATAGGGATCAATATATACAGACTTTCCATTAGCGGTCTTGTTCCTTTAGCAAACGTAGCGAGTTCGATATTACAATAATTGAGCTTGCAGACATACCAACAACTGCAATATAAGGAGCAACAAGCCCAGCAACAGCGAGAGGCAATATCAATAAATTATACCCAAGAGACCAAGCTAGGTTTTCACGAATAATTTTGCGAGTTCTCAGTGCCAAATATCGAGCTTTTAGGACACGATCAAGCTGGTCACCTAAAAGCACCATATCTGCTGACGCTTTTGCCACATCGGCGCCGCCCCCCATAGCAATAGATAAGTGAGCACCAGCCAGAGTTGGGGCATCGTTGATACCATCGCCAATCATCATCGTAATATCTGAGCTCTCAAGTGCCTTTAAATAAGCAAGTTTATCTTGCGGTTTTGCACCTGCAACTACATTTGAAATACCAATTTTAGTCGCAACTGCTTGAGCATTTTGCTCAATATCGCCAGTCAACAAAGTTACTTTCACACCTGATTTTTTAAACTGATCAATAAACAGCTTTGCTTCTGTACGAATAGGGTCATGATAAGAAAACGTCGCAACATGTTTGCCACTAATTGACATGTAAACAGAGCTTGGATGTAAGTTAGTGGCGTCATTTAACACAAATTGAGCGCTACCAATCTTAACTGGCTCACCTTCGTAAATACCTTTTAAGCCAGATCCAATTACATTCACTACACCCGTCACGTTGATGTTTTGATTCGAATACACTTTAAAAGCACGAGCTATAGGATGATTTGCATGTGCCTCTAATGACGCAGCAATAGCAAGTGCTTCTTCCTTGTTAACATCTCCAATAATCTCCACGTCGCTTATTTCAATATCACCATGAGTCAAGGTACCGGTTTTATCAACAATAAGGTGGTTTACTTTACACAAGGTTTCAAAAACGTGGCTTTTACGGAGCAAAATTCCAAAATTGCCCATACGAGACGTTGCACATGTTAGAGCCGTTGGAGTGGCAAGGGATAGGGCACACGGACAAGTAGCGACCAAAACCGAAAGCATGATCCAAAATGCATCTTCAGGTTTCGCGTCATGCCAGAAAAACCAGGTAGCAGCTGCGATAATCAAGATCGCGCCGACAAAATAACGGGCAACTATGTCCGCAACCTCAGCAATTTTAGGTTTGGACATCTGAGCTTCATCTTGTAAGCGTACAATATTAGAAATCATAGAGTCGGCTTTCGAAGAAGTGACTTCTAACTCGAAAGACTCTTCACCATTTAGTGTTCCTGCATACACGAAATCATCGGTTTGTTTTACAACAGGAATAGATTCGCCTGTCAGCATTGATTCATCAATATGAACGCGTCCTTTGATGATTTTACCGTCGGCAGGAATGTGCTCACCAGGTAGAACACGGATTTTATCGCCTACTTTAAGTGATTTGACCGGGATCTGATCGCCATCAAGCGTCGTGGCAATTGCTGGGATAAGCTTTAATAGATTACCACTTGCTGCCGCAGCTTTACGGCGAGCTCGCATTTCAAGAAATCGCCCGACCAAAAGAAAGAAAGCGAACATGGAGATAGATTCGAAGAATACTTCACCTTGCTCCGTGACAGTGGCAACGAGACTGGCGCAATAAGCAAAAATCATCGCAATAGAAACCGGCACATCCATGCCTAATGTGCGGCTCCTCAAGCTACGCCATGCGTTAAGATAAAAAGGTAGAGCAGAGTAGAGCATCACGGGTGTAGCGAAGATCAAGCTAACCCAACGGAAATAGCTTTTAAATTCTGGTTCAAGATCACCAAATACCTCAAGGTACAATGCAACTGCAAGCATCATAACTTGCATAGTTGCTAAACCTGCGATGCCTAATCTGTAAAGGTATTGCTTCATCATTTGATGGTAAGAAGCTTCTTGTTTATCAGCTTCAAAAGGTGCGGCCTTATAGCCTAATCGATGAATGATACTAAGTAACTCACTCAGCCGGGCTTTAGATTTATCCCATGTAAGTAGGGCTCGATTAGTCGTTGTATTAACGCGAATCGAATAGACACCAAGCTCTTTAGTTAATTGCTTCTCAATCAACCATGCACAAGCAGCACAAGACACACCCTCAAGTGACAATGTCACTTCGGATAGATTGTCTCGATTTCGCACGAATTCAGATTGTACTTCTTCATTATCGTAATGAATCAAAGCTTGAAGTTGTTCGGGTACTAAGTCTGCTTTTTCAGCAGGCGCTGTTCGATATTGGTAATAGGAGACAAGCCCACTCTCGATAATGGTACGTGCTACGGACTCACATCCTGGGCAACACATATCGCGGACTTCACCTAATATTTCCACGTTGTAGTCCGTGTTGACTGGTACTTCTTCACCACAGTGATAACACGATTTGCACATATTACTTAATTCATTAGCTGGGTTGGAGATGACGATGGGAAGCCGACTCGTCCTTGAATGAGCCACTCAGAATTATGAGGGGTGAGCTCAATAAACCATGGGCCTTGAAGCTCTTGTTCTAGAGTGAAGCGATACATGCCTTTGGCGTCAGAAGTGAGCAACTTACTAAAGTCACGATCAGGGAGAGTCCGATGAGCAAACATTGCGGTAATTGCAGGGTAATGCTCAAGCTCACCTTTATCAAAACGGATTACAATATCATTGCCATCTGAATAAACTGATGCACCCAGTTTTAATTCTTTCGCAATGTTTATTTTAGAAAGATCGATATTTATACCTTTACCTTTTTTATAGTAATCCTCAGTAACAAGAGATACTGAATTTTGTGAGAATACAATTACCGTGATAATCGTCCATACCACTACTGTCAGCGGTAGAATGATTAGAAACCACGGCCAGAATTGTTTATACCAAGGCTTTACCATAAAAAAGTTCTCAACTACTAAATGAAACAGGATAAATCTATAGGAAAGACAGCCCCTTAGAAAGGGGCTGTTATTGAAATGTTACTTATTGTCAGAATTGTTTAGGCTCCAAACATAAGCTGATACAAGCTGAACTTTATCTTCACCAAGAAGATCTTTCCATGCTGGCATCACACCAGAACGGCCATTCATGACTGTTTCAGTTACATCTGCACGTGAACCACCAAATAACCAATATTGGTCGGTCAAATCAGGTGCACCAACAGCAGGGTTACCCTTACCATCAGTACCATGACAAGCCGCACACACAACGAAGCGAGCTTTGCCAGCTTCTGCTTCACGAGCATTTACTGAGCGTCCAGATAGGCTAAGTGTATAGCTAACAACTTCCTTTACGCCGTCTTCACCAAGCGCATCTTTCCAACCTGGCATTTGTCCAATACGGCCTTGCATGATTGTTGTGACAATTGCTTGAGGCTCACCACCGTATAGCCATGCATTATCAGTCAGGTTAGGGAACCCTTTCTGACCACGGGCATCCGAACCATGACACTGAGAACAGTTTTGCAAGAACAAGCGTTGACCAACTTTAACGGCTTCCTCATTAGAAGCAATTTCATGAATTGGGCGTAAGCCGTTTTCATTGTAAGCAAGTTGTTTAAATGCTTCACCAAAGTAAGCATCAGCATCGTCTAACTCTTTTGCATATTGAACTAAACGCTTGTTTTCTTGAGCCGAACTAATAGAGGCTTTCGATTGCTCTAGGGAAGTTACGGTTTGATCCGAGCTTTGCCAGCCTAGTACACCTTTAAAGTTACCCAGACCAGGGTACAGTGTTAGATAGATAGCAGCGAATACAAACGTACCGACGAATAGGTAAGTCCACCACTTAGGCAGTGGGTTATTAAGCTCGCGAATACCATCGTACTCATGCCCCATGTCTTCGCCTTCTTCGACACCCATTTTATCTTTTAGGCACCAGACCAAAAGCGCAGCACAGCCAAGCAATGTACCAACGGTGATTACGATGATCCATAGACTCCAAAATGTAGTCATTACTTAGTCACTCCTTGTTCTTTTGAGGGGGTCTTCTCCTCATCAGCAAATACTAAGTTTGCAGCCTCATCAAAACGAGCTTTACGACTTTTGCCATAAGCCCACCAGACTACACCTAGAAAGCTAACAAAAAGAACTATGGTCCAAATACTGTGAATAGTACCGATATCCATAATTTTCCCCTTACTTCATTGCATGACCAAGAGACTGAAGGTAAGCAATGATGGCATCCATCTCTGTTTTCCCTTCGACATCTTTCGCTGCATTTGCAATTTGCTCATCCGTGTATGGCACACCAAACTGGTTGCGGAACACTTCTAGTTTTTTCTGCGTCAACTTTCCATCAAGCACGTTGTCTGCAAGCCAAGGGAATGCAGGCATATTTGATTCAGGAACAAGTTCACGAGGGTCTAGTAAATGGACTCGGTGCCACTCATCTGAGTAACGACCACCAACACGAGCTAAGTCTGGACCAGTACGTTTTGAACCCCAAAGGAAAGGGTGTTCCCAAACACTTTCACCAGCAACAGAGTAGTGACCATAACGTTCTGTTTCTGAGCGGAATGGACGGATCATTTGGCTGTGACAAACATTACAACCTTCTCGGATATAGACATCTCGACCTTCCATTTCAAGCGCAGTGTAAGGACGTAGATTGTCTACAGCTTCATTTGTTTGCTTTTGGAAAATCAACGGTGTGATTTCTACCAAGGCCCCCAAACTGATAGCAAAAACAATTAAAATAGCCAGTAAGCCGACATTGCGTTCAACAACTTCATGGCGATTGTTAGAATTTGAGCTCATTCTTAAATCTCCTTAGACAGGTTGCTGTATAGCTTTCAGGCTATTTTTAGGTGCATTAATTGTCTTATAGGCGTTGTATGCCATTAGGAACATTCCTGATAAGAAAATAAAACCACCAATAAAGCGAACAGTGTAGAACGGATAAGAGGCTTGTACAGACTCAACAAAGCTGTATGTCAACGTACCATCTGAGTTAACCGCACGCCACATCAGGCCCTGCATAACACCAGAGATCCACATTGCAACGATATACAGAACAGTACCGATTGTCGCTAACCAGAAGTGCGCATTGATCAAACCGACAGAGTACATACGCTCTTGTCCAAACAAACGAGGAATTAAGTGATAAACCGAACCGATGGAGACCATAGCAACCCAACCTAACGCACCCGAGTGAACATGACCAACAGTCCAGTCAGTGTAGTGAGAAAGCGCGTTTACGGTCTTAATTGACATCATCGGACCTTCGAAGGTCGACATGCCGTAGAATGATAAAGATACGATCAAGAATCGTAAAATTGGATCGTAGCGAAGCTTATGCCAAGCACCAGACAGTGTCATGATACCGTTAATCATACCACCCCATGAAGGAGCAAATAGGACCAAAGACATAACCATTCCCAAAGACTGAGTCCAGTCAGGTAACGCGGTATAGTGAAGGTGGTGAGGACCAGCCCAAATATAAAGAGAGACTAGAGCCCAAAAGTGAACAATTGATAAACGGTAAGAATAAACAGGGCGTTCAGCTTGCTTGGGTACAAAATAATACATCATACCTAGGAAACCGGCCGTAAGTAGGAAACCTACCGCATTATGACCGTACCACCATTGCACCATTGCATCTACTGCACCTGAATAGATCGAGTACGACTTTCCAAGCGCAACTGGAATAGCCATGCTATTCACTATATGTAGCACTGCTACAGTAATAATAAAGGCACCGAAGAACCAGTTTGCCACGTAGATGTGAGAAGTATTACGCTTAATGAGTGTTCCAAAGAACACTACAGCGTATGCTACCCATACAACTGCAATAGCAATGTCGATAGGCCATTCCAGCTCTGCATACTCTTTACCAGAGGTATAACCCAACGGTAGAGTGATTGCAGCAGCAAGGATTATTGCTTGCCATCCCCAGAATGTGAATGGGACAAGGGGGCCACCAAAGAGGCGAGTTTGACAAGTACGCTGCACAACATAGTAGGATGTTGCGAATAGGGCACTCGTACCAAACGCGAAAATAACCGCATTAGTATGCAGAGGACGTAAGCGACTGTACGTCAACCACGGCGTATCAAAGTTTAGCTGTGGCCAAACTAATTGAGCGGCAATCAAAACACCAACAGCCATACCGACAATACCCCATAAAATAGTAACAAGGGTAAATTGACGAACGACCGTATAGTTGTAGTTTTGTTCAAGCTGCTTTTCTTGGCTCATTTGCATGCTTCCAATTTCTAATTAACTACACTTTACTTCCAACACGACTCATGTCGTAATGCCACCCAAATCATTTAGAAAAAGAACCTATTTCAATAGGTTAATAAATCTGGCCGATTTTAAAAAAAAGTGGCATTTTCAAGCGATAACTATACTTCATTTAACAATTCAATGACAGAGTAGTAACCTTACAGTCGCTCTGGTTTTAGTCCTTTTATTTTAAAACTTTGAACTTTGTTACACGGAGAACACCCGAACATGGCGGCAGAGAAACTAACACGTGTGCGTTTTGCTCAAATAATCATCATGTTAACCATTTTAGTCACTGCCTTTTTCTGGCGTACGTGGAGCTATCAAGAAGTGCATAAATTCAATTGTGAAATTGATAACAAGTGTGAGTTTAATGTGACAACTAATCACTTTGTAATAGACAAAAAAGGTGAATTTGTCGTGATTTCTAGGCCAAATATGGAGTGGAAAATATCACAGCTCAAGGATAATAAAAAAAGTATCAATACACGAGATTTTTGGAAGGTCAATATTGAAGATTTGGTACAAGAAAACAATCAAATTATGTTATTAAATGAGAAAGAAAACTACACCATAGTGGTAAGCTTGAAATAATCAAAAATTTTGTCGTGATATCACACCTAATAATCAGATTATATCGTCAGATAATAAAACTGATTATTAGGTATTTTATGGTAAATCCATTATGTTCAATTCACATACAGCAAGTAAGTAAGAGAGAGGAGTTATCTTCGATAGAACCTTCAGGATTTAAACACCTCATTTAACATAAGATAGATAATACGCACTTAAATATAGCTCATTGTAATAGCTTTTTCCCAGCACCAACAGCTCGGAGCTTTTTCAAAGATTCTGGTGGCATCAGTACGCTTGCAAACCAAAACGGCTTATGTTTTTCCACAAATGCGTTACTTCTGTCCATTGAGTCATACACTGAATACGCTAATGCTTGCGCCAATGCCTTACCATGATCACTGCGTTCTTTCACTGGCACATGATCTAAATCTTCAAGCAATGCATTTTTCAAATGGATATTAAATGGTGTCCATTCAATACTTTCAACTACCTTTCTCGTCAGGTTTTCTTCAAGTTTGATGATGACATTTGGTAGAACTTTTAACGTCGGCTTGATTTCCGCACAAGCGTAATATTGTTCACGTTGGTCTTTATTTCTAAAATCCTGCATCTTTTCGATCAAGGCATCTTCAAAAAGCTGTGGAAATTGATTCACGATCGCGAAATAACTAATTGTACGCAAAACACCTAGCGCAATGCCTTGCTCAGAGTTTTTTAATTCAGCGTCCTGTAGCCTTAACTTCGTCACGTTGGCGGTTAAAATCATGTGCTGCCATAGCTTAGGTGCGATGGCTTTCGTTACTTTTTCATGCCAACGCAACAATGGTTTGGCCATTAAGATTGGGAAAAGGACTTTGCAATTATCGATACCTAAAACCCCCAAAGCCACCTTAGGATCAGCTATTCCTCTAACTGACTTTCCAATTCTTGAACAGAATTTAGGATTGTTTACGAGCTCTACAACGTTGTTCTTCAATTGATTATCGTTAGTTATTAAAGTACTTAGTTTTGAGTACGTTAAAGATGGAGAATACGCCATCTCTAGAAAGTAAGAAAAATCAGGGAACTTACCGAATAGCCTTAATACATTAAGTTCCGACAACCTGTTGATCATTAATTCTTCTGTATAGCGTGTCACTTCATCAACTACAGATTGAAAAACCTTTTGACGATCGATCAAAGCTTTCTGCTTTTCTTCTACACGAGCACTCTCACACTCTAGTAATAACCTTTGGTTCTCTGTAACTCTTTCCGCCTCTTTTATAATTACAGTGTCACAAAATTCACTTTGTCGGCTTAACACGCCATCAACATCAGACTGATCAACTATATATTTATGACTTATCAACCACTTAGAATATCTCTCTTTCGTCATTAAAGTGATTTTATCAGCCAACTCATTCGCTTCTTGATTATATGTTTTATTAGTTATTAGCAAGTGCGTTTACTCGGAAAAAAGCCATATTTTAAGGCTAGCACACCGTAGATGTATGGCTAACAATCAACTTGAAATATGTAAATGAATTATTTTTTCGGGATACTCATACTTATAACGTGTTCGCTTATCTATAAACTTCTTTACTTTAGCGCAATATAGACTACTCCCTGTGCTAGTAACCTTCACTACATGACCATATTTGTGGCCATATTCCATCTCTATAAAGATGTCACAAAACCCATTTAAGTCTTTATTTTTTAGTTTCTTAAGTGCTGTTGCTTTAAGTTTCTTAGCGACTTCGTTTCGTGTTGCGTCATCACCGTTCGCAAGGCCAGTAACAGGGATCAGAAAAGAAAAGATAAGATAAGTATAAGAAATGTTGGATGTTTCATAGCGCCTCCTATTGTGATTTAGGATAACAGCGCTTGTGCAGCCTTTCTCTAGGAAGAGAGCCTTTTGAGAGCGGGTATATAAATGAACGGAAATGATAAGTTTGTTATCTTGTTTTTACTTTGCCCTGATCCTTTTTAAAACCTTGGTGAGGAAAGACATTTCGAATCCTTTGCTGAACCTTTTTAGGAACAATTTTGGAAAAAACTAATTTCGCGCCATTTCGAGTTTGATAAACTTTAAATTCTCCATCAAAAGGAACGATTTCACCAATCTCTGTAACGTTGTGTTTGAATTTTGGAGGAAAGTGCCCTTTCACTTCTGTTATTGCACCGCCTTTAAACTTAACTTTCAAAACTGGTCGATCTATAGCAACAAGCCAAAAAATAACACCTGCCGCTATCAAAATTACATATAACATGCCGTCCCCTTAGTCTGATAAAAGCTTAGACAGGTCTTCACGTAGACTACTAACCGTTTTACTCGCTTTTTCACTACGAGACGCTTCAGAAAGCAAGTATTCAATGGCATCAGACAATGTACAACCCAAGTCATTCGCACGTTGCGATAATTTTTCCCAAACACGATAGTCGAGATCAATCGACTTTTTCTTCGTATGAACCTGCTCTGCATTAAAATGGCGTTTACGCTTTGCCCGAATCGCTTGTTTAAGTTTATTATCAAGCTCCGGAGACATGTGATTATCTATCCACTCAAGAACCTTTGTTGGTTCATGTTCTAACTGCCTAAGCAATTGAACTGCAGAATCAATCTCACTCGTGTCTATATGACGAGTAATTTGCTCACCATCTTTCCATTTCTTTACCAGATAGTTCCATTTCCAGCCACATTCTAAGTTCTCGAGTTGTTGATATTTCATGTCTTAAGCAAACTCCATTCATTATGGTTACAGCGTAACCCAAATTGACAAGTGATACAATTATTAGGATCTTTAAAATCAGATGAAGATCAATACACTCGCCCTACTTTTGCTTTGACCATCTTATCTTATGTCTAATTTGCTTTTTGGGAGTGACTCAAAGGATTCCGGTGTTATTCGTATGACTTTGTATATATAATCTTGCACCTTTATACAAAACTCTACGTTGCTAATGATACAAGAAAGCTGGGAAGCCGTTACTCCGCAGTACACACACTTTAATGAAATAATAGAAGATGTCATTGGCATCACTCCCTCTTCCTTCATTAACGTTCAACCTCGCTTAAATGAAGCATTAAACTGTTTTGTATCATTACAAGGGTTTAACAAACTCCTCGTTGTAAATGGTCCAGATAATTCGGTTTATCGTCAACTAATTGCCAACACGATAACTCATAAAACGAAACTTAGTGCAATTGCTACTGATTCGATTGACGAAAAGGTGCTTTTAGGCAGCTACCGAGCCGACAGTAAAGGTGAAATTGAATTTTTCAATCCAGGGCTTCTGCAATCGGAAGAAAATAGTTATGTCGTTATTGCTGCAAATTTGTTACTCGCAAACCCTACTTGTTGGCTACAGCTCAAAAGCGCATTGCTTGGCCAAACAATCAGTCCATTAAACTTAGATCTAAAGAAACCAATAACAACTTCATTAGACTATCACTTTAAAGGCAAGATCATTGTTCTTGGAGATCGCGATCAGCTGTCTGAGTTAGAGTATTTAGAGTCTGAGCTACACACTGGTTTGTCACTGTTTAGTGAAATTGAAACTGAAATTGCTCTAAATAATCGTACCATAAGTTCATACCTTGCCTTCTTAAACTGGTTAACCAAGTACTACAACTTACCTAGCCTATCTTCTGAAGCAATTCACCGTTTGATGATCGCTGGTGCTAGACACACCGAAGATCAAAACTATATGCCATTGGACATCCTTTGGTACCGAGCTCTTTTCGAAGAAGCCAGAGTCGTCTGCAGTAGTGACAAGTTGGATTTCCATACATTGGATAAAGCAATAGACCAACGTTACTACAGAGAGTCCTACCTTCCAGAACGTGCTCTTTCTGATATTTTTGATGGTCAAGTTGTTATCGAAACTCAGGGAGAATGTGTTGGCCAAGTGAATGGGTTGACGGTTATAGATTTACCTGGGCACCCTCTTTCTTATGGTGAGCCAGCTCGTATCTCTTGTGTTATCCACTTTGGAGATGGCGATATCTCCGACGTTGAACGTAAAGCTGAATTAGGTGGAAACTTGCACGCCAAAGGTATGATGATCATGCAAGCCTTTGTCAGTTCTGCGCTCAATTTGGATGAACCTTTACCTTATTCAGCATCCGTTGTTTTCGAACAATCCTACTGCGAAGTTGATGGAGACAGTGCGTCACTTGCAGAGCTTTGCTCTTTTGTAAGTGCACTATCTGAGTATCCAATTAATCAGCAAATTGCCGTTACTGGTGCTGTAGACCAATTTGGTCGAGTGCAGGCTGTTGGTGGGTTAAATGAAAAGATTGAAGGCTTTTATCACGTCTGTAAACACCAAGGCTTTACTGGAAGTCAAGGAGTTATTCTTCCGAACTCAAACTTGAAGAACCTTGCATTGCATAAAGATGTTGCTGAAAGCATAAAAAAAGGCGAATTTCATATCTGGTCAGTATCAAATGTGGATGAGGCAATACCAATCATAATGGATAAACCTTTCCGTGGTGATGACGAGAGCAGCGTCATCGCTAAAATTGCACAACGTATTGAAAACTTTGCAGCTCATGAGCAACCACAAGGAATTGTGGACCGTATCAAAAACTGGTTTGTTTAGTACTGATCGGAGTTGTTTAGCGTACACGTGTTCACTAACATGCTGCTATCAAAAATTGGAGTCATTGATAATGCAAAACAAACGTGAATCATATAACCGTGAAGATCTTCTAGCTTCAAGCCAAGGTGAGTTATTTGGCCCGGGTTATCCTCAATTACCAGCACCAAATATGCTGATGATGGATCGCATCTCTAAGATGTCTGAAACTGAAGGTGACTACGGTAAAGGTCTTATTCTTGCTGAGCTAGATATTACACCTGATTTATGGTTCTTTGACTGCCACTTCCCTGGTGACCCAGTAATGCCGGGTTGTTTAGGCCTTGATGCAATGTGGCAATTGGTTGGATTCTTCCTTGGTTGGGTTGGCGGCAAAGGCAAAGGTCGTGCGCTAGGTGTTGGTGAAGTGAAATTTACTGGCCAAATCCTACCAACAGCGAAAAAAGTTACCTATGAAATTCACATGAAACGTGTTGTTAACCGCAAGCTAGTAATGGGATTAGCTGATGGTCGCGTTCTAGTGGATGGTAAAGAGATTTACGTAGCAAAAGACCTAAAAGTTGGTCTGTTCCAAGACACTTCTGCGTTTTAATACAAGTTTTAATGATAAAGCGACTCAATAGAGTCGCTTTTTTGTATGCGACAGATTTAGTTATAGTGCATTAAGATTTAAAATGTGAGCCCCTTTCGGGGCTCGGTATTCCTTCTAGTGTATGTGGAGAGTGTCGTTTTATTTGTAGAGACCCATATGTTTGTCTTCTCTGGCATCACGCCAACCGCCTAGCCAATAGGATCGAGCATCCATCTGTTGATACGGGCAAGTTTCCATGGACCGGCCATTCAGACCTGCTTTGTATCCTTGAGATTGAGCTCTTTCCAAGCGGTCACGCTTTTGTCTCTTCATAGTGTCGTCCTCATACATATATTGTGTCTAACGTACTACTATTAAATTTTTATGGAGATTTAATGACTCCACCTTTAAGAATCGATCAAATGGCTCCCTTTCTCAAGGCATAAAAAAAGCGCAGACCCATTTTTGTGAGCCTGCGCCATAGAATGAAATTTAACCTATTTTCTACGGAACCCAATAAAACCAAGAACACTTAAGAGCAATAAACCAATGGTTCCGCCCTTACGTTCTACAGTTTCTTGAGTAATTCCACGAGGTTGAATATCAGAAGATGCAGCACCTGTGATTGGGGTTAATTTCACAGCAACAACAGATTCTGTTCCCGCACAACGCGAGTCAATATTTGTTGTTTCATAACCACCAGCACATTTATATGCAGTACCTGAAATCACACCAGCATCATTGATGTCTGTGGCATCAATAATACGGTACTGGTTGTTGGTTGATGAAGCAACGCCATCATTGGTCAAGTCATCTAAATACCACGCACGTGACTGTAAGCGACTCGTTCGAGAATCATCCGTGTTGCTAGCATTTAACGGTGCAATAAAGCCTCGGTGAGCTCGTGGTTTACCATTTACTTCACGGTGATCTTCGAAATCAATCTGTCCAACGACTTCATTGAAGTTGTTGATCGCTCCAGCCTTCCCATTTGCTCCCGTAAAGAAGATTGGGCCTGAAAATGAGCGATAAACTGGAGAAGTTAAGCTTGTAACGTAGAATAAGCCATTAGCGTAAGCACCATTTTGTGCTTCTCTTAACTTAGCAGTACCAATTGCAACACTATTGTCGTTTACCGAGCTAAATACAGTATTTAAATACTTGTCGGTTTCGTATGGGTACCCTGTAACAAATTTATTGGTCCAAGTAGCCCCAGAGTCTGTAGATTTAAATACAGATGCAAAGAAACGCTCGTCACTATCCGTGTTGTAACCAACGGCATACACATTTGTACCATCAGACATTAAGTCTCTCGCACTGCCTTGTGGTCGAACAGAATCGCGGGCTTCTGCGCCTTCCCAAGAAATTTCTTTAGCAGCACCATCTACCCAAACAGTGGCTTTCGAGGTTACTTCAATCTCAGAAGAGCCATGCTTACGAGAAACACTTCCTGCAATAAAAGATTTGCCTGAAACATCCAATTCAGCCCATACGTGAGATGCTTTTGCACCCGATGGTAGCAATTCAGTAGCGCTATAGGTTCCTTCAACAAAACCTACATTTCTATTGGTGTTATCACGGCGGTTACCGATCGCATTGCCCGCACTGTTTAATGCGTTCACTACTGTATTTTCAGGGTAAATCTCACTTTGCGATGGGCTAACAAAAGCAAGAGAATTAGTATAATTCCCATTCTTTTCGTAAGAATAGCCGTCCCATTGCTTATCAGCCCAACTGTCACACAAAGAATCTGAATATCCTAAGAATGAACGACAGTAGTTTCTGAAACCATCCCAGTTATCATCAAGATAATCGAAACCAAAAGGCATGAAGAAAGGCGCTTCATCGCGGTAGTTGTATCCTTCTTCTTTCTTTTTTGTTTCTGCAGCAATTTCATAATTACCACACGTGCCGTTCCAACAATCCTCAGAACCTGAAGACGCCTGAACTGCAACGCCATATGTGCTTACTGATGCGCCTTCTGGAGCAAAATCTTCAACTTGATAAATAGCAGCATTTGCACTTAATGCAGAGAAAACCGTTGCTGCGATTGTCGATACTTTAAATAATTGACTACTCATTTGTTCTTAACTTTCCTGTTGCATTGCTTCAAGCTCTTCCCAGCGCTCGAAAGCAATTTCAAGTTCCTGCTCTAGCGCAGTTAACTTATCTAAAACGGGTTGTGTGTGCTCAACAGACTGACTAAAGAAATCGGAACTGTTTACCTGCTCTTGCAGTGTTTCAATTTCTACTTCCAGCTGTTCTAATTTAGCTGGCAGGACCTCAAGTTCACGCTGTAGTTTATAAGACAACTTCTTAGGTTTTGTCTTCGGAGATACAGTTTTGGGAGTTTCCTCAACCACTTTCGTCTTTGAGACAACTTTTTCTGCCTCACGAGACTTGATCACTTGCTCACGTTGTTGCTGAGCATCATGGTACCCACCAACAAATTCCTCGACTATGCCTTCACCTTCAAAAATCCAGCTTGTCATCACGGTATTATCGACAAACTGACGATCGTGGCTAACCAATAGCAATGTGCCTTGGTAATTGGCAAGCAAATCTTCTAAAAGTTCCAATGTTTCGATGTCTAAATCATTGGTCGGTTCATCGAGAACTAACAAGTTGTTAGATTTTAAAAAGATCCGAGCAAGAAGAAGACGGTTTTTTTCACCGCCAGAAAGTGCTTTGACTGGTGTACGCGCACGCTTTGGTGCGAATAAGAAGTCTTGCAAGTAGCTCAAAGCATGACGCTGGCGCTCACCGACCATAACTTCTTGCTTACCATCAGCTAGGTTATCAATCACTGATTTTTCTGGATCTAGCACTTCACGATATTGGTCGAAATAAGCAACTTCTAGCTTTGTACCGCAATGTAACTTACCGGAATCCGGTTGTAGTTCTCCAAGCATTAGTCTTAGCAACGTACTTTTACCACAACCATTGGCACCAATTAAGGCAATACGGTCGCCTCGCTGAACGTTAAACGAAAAATCTGAAATAATTGACTTGCCGTCGATAGAATAACTCACGTTCTCAGCTTCAAAGACGATCTTGCCTGAACGAGCAGCATCATCAATTTGGATATTTGCTTTGCCCTGAACCTCACGACGGTTCTGGCGCCCTTCTCGAAGCTTTTTAAGAGCCCTAACACGACCTTCATTACGAGTGCGACGCGCTTTGATCCCTTGACGGATCCAAACTTCTTCTTGTGCTAACTTCTTATCGAACTCTGCATTTTGCATTTCTTCGACACGTAACATCTCTTCCTTTTCAACTAAGTAATTTTCATAGTTCCCAGGGAAAGATGCCAATTGCCCACGATCTAAATCCACAATACGTGTGGCCATTGATTTAATAAACGCACGGTCGTGAGAAATAAAGATAATCGAACCACGGAAATCTTTTAAAAAGCCTTCTAGCCACTCGATGGTTGTAACATCAAGGTGGTTCGTTGGCTCATCTAGCAATAAAACATCAGGGTCTCGTGCTAATGCACGGGCTAAAGCCGCCTTTCTTTGCCATCCACCGGATAGATCGGTAAGTTTGGTGTGACCATCCAATTTCAATGCGGTTAAAACATTTTTGATCCGATCTTCAAATCGCCATGCACCAGAATGCTCAAGCTTTTCCTGAGTACGAGCAAGCTTGTTGATATTTTGTTCTGATGGCTCATTAGCAACTAAATCAAGCAGATCTTGGTAGATCTTCAGCTGTTCGCCTACTTCCGCAAGTCCACCAGCAACATAATCATAAACTGTTCCATCTTCATTTCGTGGAGGATCTTGCTCCAATCGAGACACAACTACGTCTTGGGTAACCGTCAATTTGCCATCATCTAACAAAACCTCGCCGGCTAACACTTTCATCAGTGTTGATTTGCCAGCGCCATTTCGTCCTACGAGACAAACACGTTCGTTCTCTTGCAGTGCAAAATCTGCATTGTCCAACAACGGATGATCACCGAACGCAAGTAATCCATTATTTATGGTAAGTAATGCCATTTTCTTCTAACCATTTCTGCAATTCTTCAAAGTCAAACGGCCAATTTAACTCAGAACCGTTAGTATTTAACACGGGAATCGTGACGCCGTAACGAGAAAACAATGTGTCATCATGTGCAATATCAACGATTTCAATCAGTTCAGCGATTCCAGCTTGCTTCGTCAACTCATATGCATTTTCACACAGATGGCACCCTTCAGTACTGTATAGCTTGATAGACACGTTAAATTTACCCTTCTATATGGCTCACTAACCAGCAATTGTGGATGTGTTTATTACGCGAAAAGTCTAACGGTAGCGTTTGACTGGAAATATTCTGGGCATGCAATCCCAACTGCTGAAGCTGTTCAAAATCCATCTTAAAATGACGTTTGTTATTCGAAAAAACAATTGTCCCATTTGGACGCAACAAACGCTTTAGATTCGTCATGAGCTGGATATGATCTCTTTGAACATCAAAGCTCTGTTCCATACGCTTTGAGTTAGAAAACGTCGGCGGATCGATAAAAATAAGGTCGTAAGTTCCTTTTTCATTTTCAAGCCATTGTAAACAATCGGCCTGTACATACTGATGCTGACGACCAACTTGGCCATTGAGCTTCATGTTCTCTTTCGCCCAGTCTAAATAAGTCTTAGACATATCAACCGTCGTTGTTGATTTAGCACCGCCGCACGCAGCATGCACTGTGGCAGATCCGGTATAAGCAAAGAGATTAAGAAAATCTTTTCCGTGTGCCATTTCACCGAGTTTACGACGTGTGATCTTATGATCTAAAAACAGCCCCGTATCCAGATAGTCGTGCAAATTAACGGTAAGGTTTACACCATATTCATTCACAACTAGTGTTTCTGATTGTTGTGATAGCTTTTGGTATTGAGAGCGACCTTTTTGCTTCTCACGAACTTTTAAAACAACCTTGTTCGCTTCAGTGCCTGTCACTTGAATTGCAGCACGAATAACATCAGTTAGGCGTCTCTTCGCTTTTTCTTCAGGGATGTTTTTAGGTGCTGCATATTCCTGAATTACCAAATGGTCTTGATAGATATCTATCGCAACATTGTATTCAGGTAAGTCTGCGTCATAAATTCGGTAGCAATCGAGCTCTTCTTTGCGCGCCCATTTGCCAATTTTACCGATATTCTTTTTCAATCGATTAGAAAAGTCTGGCGCGACTACAGATTCAGTGACGGTGTCACCTTTTGATTCTATTGAGCGCTCAGAAATATTGTAGTTCTTTTGGTGACACGGTAACGCGCCGTTATTTAATTTGAACTGCTTATCTGCCCTCATTCTTAAACAACTAAGCAATTCATCAGAACTTGAGAAGATCGACGCTTGACAGCCCCCAAATTCAGCTTTTAATTGAGCGCCAAACGCTGTGTATAAAGCGATAAGCCCGGGATGTGTTCCTAAACGTTCGCCGTATGGAGGGTTACATACGATAACTCCAGAGTTAAACTCTTTTGGCTTAGCCACTTTTGCTGCATCGCCAAGTTGAAATTCAATTAAGGATTCAACACCAGCTCTACGCGCATTATCTTTTGCTGTTTGCAAAACTCGTTCATCGTTATCAAAACCAAAGAACTTAGCGTCAACTTTTTTGACACCCTTTCGTGCCTGCACAGCAGCTTCAGATTTGATTTCAGCCCATGCTTCTGGCTCAAAATCTTCGAGAGCTTCAAAGCCCCATTTCTTGCGATTAACGCCAGGAGCCATGTTTGCAGCCATCATTGCTGCTTCAATCAGTAATGTTCCTGAACCACACATAGGGTCGAGTAATGATTTACTAAAGTCCCAACCAGAACGCAGGATTATTGCTGCTGCAAGTGTTTCTCTTAGTGGAGCTTTGCCTGATGCTGGGCGGTAACCACGTTGATGTAAGCCTCCACCCACCATATCAATACCAAGCAGCGCTTTATCTTTATGTAATCTAACGTGAACTCGAAGATCTGAATGATCTTTGCTGATCGTCGGCCTAGGTAGATTCTTTTTGTTATAACAATCAACTATTGCATCTTTTACTTTCATAGCCCCGTATTGGCTATTTCGAATCTCGCGGTTCGTTCCGTTGAAATCCACAACAAATTTCTTTGAGCTATGGAAGTGATTCACCCAGTTGACTGCTGATGTCGCCAAGTAAAGGTCCATGTCGTCTTGACATGTAAATTCAGACAAGATTCGAACAAAACGAGACGCCAAACGACTCCATAAACAACAGCGATAAACCTGTTCATTTGTAGCTTTGAACTTCACCCCGGCCTGCACAGGTTTAGCATTTGAAATTCCCAACGAAGTGAGTTCTTCAACTAATAGATTTTCCAGACCGTTTGAAGTCACCGCAAGATATTGATGCATAGCGTTCTTATTTAGATAAAAAATGACCCCGCATTATACCTGACAAACATAAACATCGTTACCGAAAGTCTGAAAATCTCGAAAAACACTCATTCAACTGCTCATCAATTCAACAGCTTTTTGAAAACAACCAACAAAGTTCATTTTTTGGCCTTCAAGAGTAATCACAACCTTTTTCCTACACCCCTGGAGAAAGTGAATACTTATTTACCTTAAAATTGGTCTATACCAACAGGTTGATTTGGATGTAAATTAATTACAGAAACACCTTAATAGAGGAATTTTGGATAAATTAGTAGATAAAATGAACAACAAATGAAGCAAATGTTTCTGCTTTAGACTTTAGATAATTGAATCTATCTCACATATGAAACACTAGGTCTCCAGTGAATTGGTTTGATAAGTGAGTAAACAACTCCCCTAATATGGAAAGTTTATAAAGCCAAAAAAAAGTCGGCGCTAAGGCCGACTGGGAAATGAAATGAAACAAAGGAACGATTGTTCATTTAAAGGGAACTGTTTACCCGACGAGAGCCATCGGGCTTGCTATAAAATCCTGATTTGCGATAACCATGCGATCATGCATGACTTTAATTGCTTCACCAAAAACCAATTCTTTTGCGCTGCTGAGCACAAAAGTGTCCAAATTAATTGACGCACAAAGACTCGCACTCTCTCCTACTTCCAATACTAAGAAGTAGCCACCACCATAGGAATTGCTTAAATAAATGAAATCCCCTTCTTGTGGAACGGCACCGTCTGAAATGCAATCAAAAAACCAGCTCTTAGGTTGGACAGGCTTATGAAAGCGTTTAGCTGCGACACAATACAACGCCAACTCTGCCTGACGAGGCTCACTAATATCTAATAGAGCAATTTGCTCTTTGTATACTTCGAAAGCAGCTGCATCATCAACAGAGAATTCGTTAATGCCGATCGCACAATCGACTATCAATTTTCTGGAAAGGTTAGTTTTGAAGACCATGTCATTGCCCAGGTCCAGCATTAAGTGGCCTTCCCTGTCTTCGTAATACCATGTCCATCGATCACTGGGTTTAAGCATAATTCCAATATCCTGATTGTGCGTTATAAGGTTGAAACGCTTAATTACCTTTCCAAATGTACTGAAGATTCTATTGGTGAATTAATAAAAAAAAAGAGGAAATGATTACTCATTTCCTCTCGAAAATACTTAGATTTTAATAGTTACGTCAGTGTGACGGCGTCACCAATTTAATTTAGGTTTTTGACGATATCACGTACTAAACCAGGACCATGGTAAATAAAGCCAGAGTACACTTGCACAAGTTTTGCACCCGCAAGCAGTTTCTCTTTTGCAGACACAAATGAATCTACCCCACCTACACCGATGATAGGTAACTTATCACCCAACTCCTCATGAAGTTTACGCACAACTTCGGTACTGCGGGACTGTACTGGTCGTCCACTTAAACCACCAGCTTCTGAAGCATGCTTCATACCTTCGACCATTGTGCGATCTAATGTTGTATTTGTTGCGATCACACCATCAATGTTGTTTTTGATCAAAGACTCACAAATCTGACTAATTTCATCATCACTAAGATCCGGCGCGATCTTTAATGCAAGTGGAACATATTTATCGTGTTTCTCGGCTAATTCCGCTTGTTTCTCTTTTAGTGCAGATAGAAGTTCATCTAAAGCTTCACCATACTGCAGTGAACGTAATCCAGGAGTATTTGGTGAAGAAATATTCACTGCAATATAACCGGCATACTCGTACACTTTTTCCATGCAGATTAAATAATCTTCAGCGCCCTTTTCTATTGGAGTATCTTTATTCTTGCCAATGTTAATGCCAAGTACGCAATCAAACTTAGCTTTCTTAACATTCTCAATCAGGTTATCTACACCAAGGTTGTTAAAACCCATGCGATTAATAATTCCTTCCGCTTCAACAAGGCGGAACAAACGTGGTTTATCATTTCCTGATTGAGGACGTGGTGTTACTGTCCCGACTTCAACGAAGCCAAACCCCATCGCATCAAATGCTTCAATACATTCGCCGTTTTTATCCAAACCCGCAGCAAGCCCTACTGGGTTACGGAAAGTAATGCCCATACATTCGACTGGTCGATTTGGAAGTTGTTGACGGTAGAAAATATCAAGAGGTGTGCCGGTAAAGCGTTTGAAGTTTTGAATTGCTAGATCATGTGCCTTTTCGGCATCAAGTTGGAAAAAGCCAGTTCTGGCTAAGCGGTAAAGCATTGTGCCTCCGAAAGAAAAAAGCCCCGTATAAACGGGGCCTTATTATTTACTCATTTGAGGAACAATTCAAATTTAATAGCATTAATTCACGTAATGCGACTGAGAATTTTGCAAATTCATGGACGGAACCCACTTTAAATTCATTAAGAATATTTTCCCAACGATGAAGTGAGAGTTCGTTATTCGAGATCCATTGATCCAGTTCTTTCATCACATCAAGATCTTCTGCCGAGCAACTGCAGCTTAACACCTGACCTGTCAATTGACGCTGTTGCCAATCTAGATCTTCTCTAAAGGCCGCTCTTGCCAATGCCTGCCAATGGTTATCAACGGCTTGAGTATTGATTTGTTTTAAGAACCAATGCAGAGACAATCGATCACCAAGATTGTAGTAGAGTTTAGCACTCTGCTCGATGGATTTGCCTTTTTCACGAGACACTGTAGATATATCCAGTACTGAGTACAGACTTGATAGACGAGCCACATAACTCGCAATATCGGCACTAATACCTTTCTCTATCCATGCTTTAGCCATGTCATTGTGTTCTTCCACTTCAGCAGGAACTAACATGTCATCCAGTTTGTCAGTAATGGCATGAACATCAGATTGGTACAACTCAATTAACTCCCTAACACTTTGCTTACCAGTTCGGTTGCGCAACAACCAACGAGAAAGTCTTCTCAAAGTGCGTCTAACATAAAACATCATATCGTATTGCGCTGAGGTTTCCGCGTCGTTATCTAATTCACGGACCTGCTCCAATATTCGCCCTAACCCATATATTTCACGGGATGCCGCATACGCATTGGCGATATCAACAACATTTGCTCCTGTCTCTTCTTGAAGCCGAGTAACAAAGTTGCAGCCCATTTCATTAACCATTTGGTTTGCTAGCGCAGTAGCAATGATCTCTGAACGCAATGGATGTTCTTGCATATGAACAGAATAGTTACGGCGTAACTCGGTTGGGAAGTAATTAATGAGTTGCTGACCGTGATATTCATCATTTGCGATGTCATCGTGGACTAGCTCCTCTTTCAATACCATCTTACCGTATGCAACCAGTACAGAAAGTTCAGGTCTTGTTAAAGCAAAGCCTTGTTTTTCGCGTTCAAGAAGCGTTTCATCATCAGGAATATACTCCAATGCACGATCAAGATGCCCTGCTTTCTCCATTGTATGGATAAAGCGGATTTGTTCCTTAACTAAAGAAACCCCTTGTTGTTCAGTGACTGAAATTGACTCTGATTGGCAGTACGCATCATCTAGAACGATTTCACCCACTTCATCTTCCATTGATTCCAGTATCTGGTTACGCTGTTTAACGGTGAGATCACCATGCGCAACTAAGGTATTCAGGAAGATCTTAATATTCACTTCATTATCTGAGCAATCTACACCACCCACATTATCGACAAAGTCGGTATTTACTCGGCCACCAGTCAACGCGTATTCAATACGCCCAAGCTGAGTCATACCCAAGTTACCACCTTCGCCAACAACCTTGGCTTTTAGCTCTTTTCCGTCAATACGAAGGACATCGTTCGCACGATCCCCTACATCGGTGTGAGTTTCAGTGGAAGCTTTAACGTATGTACCGATACCACCATTCCAAAGAAGATCGACCTCCATTTTTAAGATCATTTTAATAAGATCATTTGGAGCTAACGATGCCTTTTTCGTACCGATCATTTTCTGAATTTCTGGAGTCAAACTGATCGACTTCGCTCTACGAGAAAATACGCCACCACCTTTTGAAATCAGTTCTTGGTTGTAATCTTCCCAGCTCGAACGTGGCAAGTTAAACAAGCGGTTACGCTCTTCCCAGCCTTTAGCAGAATCTGGATTTGGATCGATGAAAATATGTAAATGGTTAAACGCAGCTTGCAATCGAATATGTTTCGACAACAGCATTCCGTTACCAAACACATCACCGGCCATGTCTCCGACACCTACCGCAGTAAAGTCCGTTGTTTGGCAGTTAATTCCCATTTCTCTGAAATGGCGTTTAACGGACTCCCAACCACCTTTTGCCGTGATGCCCATGGCTTTATGGTCATAACCATTTGAGCCACCAGAGGCAAATGCATCTCCTAGCCAGAAATTGTATTCTTCCGACACAGAGTTAGCGAGATCAGAAAACGTTGCGGTTCCTTTATCCGCCGCCACCACGAGGTATGGATCATCTTCATCATGACGAACAACATTTTTAGGAGGGATCACTTCACCTTCAATGATGTTGTCTGACACATCAAGCAATGCGCGGATAAAGCGTTTGTAGCAGCGTTGTCCTTCAGCAAAAATCTCATCTCGGGATGTCAGCATGTGTTGGCGTTTGCAGACAAAGCCCCCTTTAGCGCCAACTGGGACAATAACCGTATTCTTAACTTGCTGTGCTTTTACCAGCCCGAGAATTTCTGTACGGAAATCTTCTTGGCGATCAGACCAACGCAAGCCACCACGAGCAACTTTACCACCACGTAAATGCACACCTTCAATATCTGGAGCATAAACGAAGATCTCAAATGCAGGCACTGGTTGAGGAATTTCAGGAATGTCACTTGGCTTCATTTTCAATGCCAACCAAGGCTTATTCTGTTTATTCGTGTCGAGCTGATAATAGTTGGTACGTAATGTCGCCGTAATCATTTCCATGTAACGGCGAATGATCCGGTCATCATCAAGACTTTCTACGTGATCAAGCTGTTCCATCATTTTCTTGATCAGGTCTTTTTGTCCTTTCTCACTTCCTTTGTGTTTCGGATCAAAACGTTTAACGAAAAGATCCACCAACCCTTTAGCAAGATCAGGATAATGACTTAAGGTTTCCTCGATATAATGTTGACTAAACGGGAAACCAACTTGGCGCATGTAGCGAGCATAAGCTCGAAGAATCGAGATCTCTCTTCCTGTAAGTGATGCACCTAGCACCAAGCGGTTAAATCCATCGCTTTCAAGCTCACCAGCCCAAATAGCAGCAAAAGCTTGTTGGAAACGATCGCGAGCTTCACGTAGATCAACACTCTTATCGCTCTTATGAAGCATAGAAAAATCTAGGATCCAATAAATCTGTCCATTCGCACTTCTTACTTCATAAGGTGATTCACCAATCACTCGAAGACCCAAATTCTCCAACATCGGCATGACATCAGATAAATGGATAGGTTCGTCGCGATGATAGAGTTTCAATCGGACGGCTTTGGAATCACTACCCAACTCCTGCGGACGATAGAACAACATGCCCAATTTGTTGTCATCGCTTAGTGACTCAAGTCGTTCAATGTCGGCAACCGCCGATCCCGGCATCACATCTTCTTTATACGATCGGGGGAAAGCACGCATATAATCTTTCGATAGCGGTAATCCTTTGCTTTCACCAAAGTTCGCAATGATCGCTTCTTTCAAACGATCATCCCATGTAGAAGATGCTTCCATTAAGTTTTGCTCAATTGTTTTTACGTCGATATCCATGTTGTTATTATCGACACGGACGATGTAATGCGTTCTAGCTAAAGGACTTTCAGAAAAATATGTGGTGAACTCAACTTCTTGTTCACAACCAAAATACTGCTGCAAAATACGCTGAGTCTGACGTCGTAATTCGGTGTTGTAACGATCTTTGGTGACATAAACCATGCAGCTAAAGAAACGACCAAACGGATCTTTTCGTACGAACAAACGAAGCAAATCACGATCCTGCATCTGAACGACACCCATGCCGACTTCTAGCAGCTCTTCTTCTTTTGCTTGCAGCAGTTCGTCCCTTGGGTAGTTTTCTAAGATATTGTGTAACGCTTTATAAGAATATGAGCCTTCACGGTAACCACTCGCTTCAAGAATTCGCCCTACTTTTTCACGTATCAGCGGAATACCGGACACACTTTGGTTATATACCGCAGACGTGTATAAACCAGTGAATCGATGTTCCCCAACCACTTTACCGTTCTTATCAAACTTTTTAATCCCGATATAATCGGTATACGCTGGACGATGAATGCGACTCGGTGTATTGCCTTTAGTCACAATAAGTAAGAATGGCTTTTTCGCTTCAAGTCTGGCTGAATCAGGGAAATTTGAAAGTTTAACGCTACGAACACGATGTTCATTCGCGAAAAGACCTAACCCTTTCTCTTTGGTTGGACGCAATTCGGTGTCACCATCAACTGTAACCAAGTCATATTCTTTGTAACCCATAAAGGTAAAGTTGTGATTCCCTAGCCAACGTAAAAACTGGATAGTTTCATCCCAACGATCTCGCTCAATATCAAACTTACCTTGTTTCGATTCAACTTGGTTCGTTACTTCTTCCAGTTTTTCAACCATCAGCAGCCAATCTTGAACGACAAGGCCCGTATCGAGCAAAATGGATAACAGCTCTTCTTTCAGAGAAGCCATTTCTGATTTATCCGTTAAGCGGTCTACTTCTACGTGGAATAAGGACTGCATAACACCAGTACCATTATTCAGATTGATGATCTCTCCCTGCTTTGAACGCTCAACTTGTGTTGGACCATGCAACATTAAGTGAGAGTCTAATCCAAGGCGGCTTAATGCCATTTTGGTTGAGTCAACAAGGAACGGGCTGTCAGGTACGACGATTTCAACGATAGTATGAGTCGATTGCCAGCCTTGACGACTGACTGATGGGTTAAATACTCGAACGGAAATATCTTCCGGTTTTTTTTCATTTATATGATGCCAAAGACTAACAACGGCACCATACAAATCAGATTCATTTCTTTCCACAAGATCATCTTGAGAAATATTGCTGAAAAGATGCTGAGCAAGTTGAGTGACTAAAGGCTGATGAGCAAGCTCGAGTTTGTCTTGAATAAGCTTATATACTTTTTCAAGCAGAACCGGCATCAGTGTTTCACGCGCGGTCATAATCACACTCCACAATTAGAATTGTATGTTTTTGTTGGGGATGTTGTAAGCATAGTGCTTAACACGGGTAATGCAGGGTTATTGTAAAAGCTTTATTGACAAAAGGTTAATTATTTAAACCTTTAAGAAGATGAAATGTTTGAGAATGTGATTAAGGTTCTATTTAAAGCTCTATTAAATCAGTTGCTCACAGAACTTCTAACTTAATAAATTTGTTTTCTTGGTCAGTTGTCAGTCGAAAGCGCCCTTTAACTCCGATTTGGGTTAAAAAAGGCCGAAATCGTGTTGCAGGAAGCTGTAGCCGTAACCCATTGTCTGTAATCACTAATACTGAGCTTGCTGCCCCTGAATAATGAGAAAGGAAGGTTTGATATGAAATGTTCAGTGAGAAATAGTAATAGTTCATCGAGATAAAGAGCCGGTAACTGCCTTAGTTACCGGCTGTCATATTTTAAGATTCTAATGCTTTAGACACTTTTTCAAACAAGTCCTTAGCTAGGTTATCTAATGCTTTCAGTGATTCCAACTCAGCCTTGATGAGAACTTGACGCTCTTCATCATATTTGCGGAATTTCAACAATGGATCGATTAAACGTGACGCCACTTGTGGGTTGCTGCTGTTAAGTTCACGTAGAATTTCGCCCGCGAACTTATAACCTTCACCACTTTTCGCATGGAAACGAACAGGGTTCATATTCAAGAATGAGCCAATTAAACTTCTCGTACGATTTGGGTTTTTCAAACTGAATGCTTCATGGCCCATCGTTTGTTTAATAACATCCAAAACATCTTCTGAAGGGTTTGCACCTTGTAACGCAAACCATTTATCCATGACTAAACCATCATGTTTCCATTTTGCACTGTAATCTGCCATCAACGCTTCACGACATTCAAGCTGTGCGCTGTTCACTGCTGACATTGCGGCAATCGTATCTGTCATATTGTTTGCTTGCTCATATTGAGCTTTCGCTAACTGATTTCCTTGCTCGGTATACGCAAGATAAGAAAGTGCGGTGTTACGTAGCGAACGTTGACCAATTGCTGAGTGTTCTATCGAATAGTTCGCTTGTTTCAAGCTGTGGTAAATTGCACTGAACTCGTCTTCCAGCTCAGTTGCCAATTTAACTTTGATTGACTTTAGGACGGATGCTACAGCATCAACATCAACTTGCTTATACCAACCGAAAACTTCATTGTGACTTGGAAGCGATAACATTTCCGCGATGAACGCATGTTCGAGGTTTTCGTTTAATAGAACACCGCGGAATGCATCGATAACAGAGTCTGGCAAATCAAACTGTTCATCATTTTGAACGGCTTGTACATTACTGCGAATGTATTTTGCCAAGAGCATCTGCCCTGCATCCCATCGCGCAAATTCATTACGCGCGTGAACCATTAGGAAAGTCAGCTCTTCATCACTGTAATCATATTCCATAACGACTGGTGCTGAGAATTCTCTAAGCATTGATGGAATTGGTTTTTCATTCACGTTTTCAAAAACAAATGTTTGCTTGTCTTTAGTCACATTCAAAACATTGTTTACTAGAGAATTGTTACGGCGTAACTCAACTACATCACCATTTGCTTGATACAGTTCAATATCAAACGGAATATGTAATGCTTGTTTGTCATTTTGGTCTTGTGTCGCTTCCGTTGATTGCTCAACCGTCAGCGAATAAGTTTTATCCAGTTCATTGTATTCACTCGACACTTTTAGCTTTGGTGTACCCGATTGGCTATACCATAAACGGAATTGTTTTAAGTCCACACCAGAAGCATCTTCCATCGCAGAAACAAAGTCTTCACAAGTAGCCGCCGTACCATCGTGACGCTCGAAGTACAACTTCATGCCTTTCTGGAACCCTTCTTCACCAAGCAAAGTGTGCATCATTCGAATGACTTCGCTGCCTTTTTCGTACACGGTTAGCGTGTAGAAGTTGTTCATCTCAATCACTTTCTCAGGTCGAATTGGATGAGACATCGGGCTAGCATCCTCGGCAAACTGAGGACCACGAATAATGCGAACATTGTTAATTCGATTCACAGCCCTTGAACCGAGGTCAGAAGAAAACTCTTGGTCACGGAATACGGTTAAACCTTCTTTAAGGCTTAGCTGGAACCAATCTCGACATGTCACTCGGTTCCCTGTCCAGTTATGGAAATACTCATGGCCAATAACCGCTTCAATGCCTAAATAATCCGTATCTGTTGCCGTTTTATCATTTGCTAGGACAAATTTAGAGTTAAAGATGTTTAACCCTTTATTCTCCATTGCGCCCATGTTGAAGAAATCGACAGCAACAATCATATAGATGTCGAGATCGTACTCTAGGCCAAATCGTTCTTCGTCCCACTTCATCGAGTTAATCAGCGACGTCATCGCGTGCGGAGCACGGTCTAAATTCCCTTTATCAACGAAGATTTCAAGCTCAACATTACGACCAGATCGTGTGATGTATTTGTCACGTAATACATCAAAATCGCCAGCAACTAGGGCAAACAAATAAGCTGGTTTAGGGTGCGGATCTTGCCATTGAACCCAATGACGACCTGCTTCAAGTTCACCTTCTGCAATTCGGTTACCGTTACTTAATAGAAATGGATACTCAGCTTTATCTGCAATCACTTTCGTTGTGTACTTTGCTAGCACATCCGGACGGTCCATATAATAAGTGATACGGCGGAAGCCTTCGGCTTCACACTGAGTACAGAATGCGCCACCTGATTTATAGAGCCCTTCTAAAGCCGTGTTCGCTTCAGGGTTTATTTCAGTAATAATGGTTAAATTAAACTGCTCAGGTAACTGGTGTAACTCTAAACACCCTTCAGCCTCTTGGTAGTTCGTCCACTCTTCACCATCAACTTCTACGCGCTTTAATACAAGACCTTCACCGTCTAATTTCAGTGAGGTGTTATCTGATACTTGTTTGACGTTAGAAACTGCCGTGACGGTTGTTGCCGTATCATGCAAATCAAATGTTAGATCGATATCGGTAATCGTGTGACTTGGTGATTGATAATCTTTACGATATTTGGCTTGTGGTGTTAGAGCCATGTCTAAATCCTTCTGAACACAAAGTATGTCAAAGAAGCTTACAACTCTAAATGCAAAAAAACGAGGTATAAACCTTAAATACCTAGTTATTTTGCTATCAAAACTCTATCAAACAATCATATTGACTATTTTTTAATCCATCTGTAGATGGTTAACGTATCCTATTTAGGACTGCGTACATACCGCCTTCCTCAATCTCTAGCGTTAAAGTATCGCTGTTTAAAGTGTAGCGAGTATCATGCTCTCCATTTTCATACAGCAGTACCAAGTGATTACCTTCGGTGTAATAAACACCTCTATGTACCGCTTCATCACCGGATTGATTTCTCACTTTAAACATAAAAATAAAGTCTGGTTGCAGCACTAAATCCATCCGATGTGCATCATGGATATCCTCGCCAGAAAGGTGCTTACTTGACCAGATCCCTGCTAATGAGTTAGATAACGCTTTAGTAAACGTTACACCATTCAGATTCAGCAAGTTGTGGTTGACTGAGTATTCATACAGTTGTGGTTCTGATGAATCCACTCCCAAGATAATTGTATTCTCGTTTGCAGTGTAGAGCCCTTCCCAATGATCCACACTATAATCTTTCTTCTGGATATCGATCTTGAAGTTATAGTTTGAGTCCAGTGTTAATTTGATCGCCAAAAAATTCTCAGAAGACTTTTCAGGTTCTGGATTTATCAAATACCAATCCCCAATCAAGAATGGCGAGTCAAATTGTGTTAAATCATTCTTTTTCTTTGTGTCATTCGCTGAAAGCGAAAAGCTTAAGCAAGCTAAAACAATAATAATGAATCTCATAGCGCATCCCTCACTTACCTTTTAAGCGTAGGTTGCCGTTCTGAATAACGCTAAATTTTCGATCTAAATCACATTAATTATTGGCATAAAAAAAGCGAGCTATATAAGCTCGCTTTGTATTTCAATAAGTTAGAGATTAACGAATCATATCAACCATAATCGCAACTGACTCATCCAGATACGCATCTGGTGCTTCATAGTCTTTTGGCACGTCATCAAGCGTTTTGAAGGCTTTCAGTCCCTGTGCTTTTTGACGCTGGTTAATGCGTTCTAAACGTTCATCATCCGCTTTATCACTCTCTTCTTTGCGCATTTTTTCATTTAAAGACAACATATTGTCGTCTTTTTCTGCTTTGTAGCGCTTGATATCTTCAGCAATAAATCGGAACTCTAAATCTTTAGCAATTCGCACCTGATGCTTAGCCGTCAGTTTACCAATAAGTGCTTCGTTACCTTGTAACTTAAGATACTTGGCATGATCAATACTGTCCCATGGTAATGCATTGTCTTCCATACTTTCACCAGTTTCACTTGGATCCACTGCTGTAGGGAATGCAATATCCGGAGCCACACCTTTGTTCTGTGTACTTCCACCATTAATGCGGTAGAACTTCTGAATCGTATACTGAACATAACCTAATTCGTTATCAAACAGGTCATAAATATGATTCAAAGAACGATGTTGCTGTACGGTTCCTTTACCAAATGAGTTCTCACCCAAAATAATGCCACGACCGTAATCTTGCATTGCTGCCGCAAAAATCTCAGAAGCCGAAGCACTATAACGGTTAACCAAGACCATTAGCGGTCCTGTGTAGCTGATTTTGCCATCGGTATCGCTGTTAACATTAACCCGGCCGTAACTATCACGGACTTGCACAACAGGACCACTCTCGATAAACAGTCCAGATAATGCAGTCGCTTCCGTTAATGCACCACCACCGTTATTTCGCAAATCAACAATAATGCCTTCAACACCATCTGATTTAAGCTGAGTGATCAGTTTATCTGTATCTTTTGCTAGTCCAACATAAAAGCTTGGTACCTCTAAGACACCCACCTTTTTGCCGTCCTTCTCAAAGACTTCAGATTTAACGGCGCGATCTTCCAGACGAATCTTGTCGCGAATCAGCGTAATCACTTCCGCTTTCGCATCTTTACCCTCAGGTAACACTTGCAAGTTAACTTTTGTGCCTTTAGGCCCTTTGATAAGCTGAACAACATCATCCAATCGCCAACCAATGACATCAACAAGCTCTTCGCCTTCTTGACCAACACCGATAATGCGATCGCCTTCAGCGAGCTGCTTGCTCTTAGAAGCAGGACCACCAGCAACTAATGAACGAATAACGGTATAATCGTCCGTCATTTGCAATACAGCACCAATCCCTTCTAAAGACAGATTCATTTCTGTTTGGAATTGATCTGCGCTTCGAGGACTTAAGTAACTGGTATGAGGATCGACTTCACGCGCAAACGCATTCATGTAGAGCTGAAATACGTCTTCGTTATGCGTTTGGCTCAAGCGTTTTAATGCGTTGTTATAACGTTTGCCTAAAATCTCTTTGATTTCTTTCCAGTCTTTGCCAGTCAGTTTGAGATTCAACGCGTCATACTTCACCCGCTTACGCCACAACTCATCAAGCTCTGCTTTATCTTTCGGCCAATTCGCTTCACTACGATCGAGCTGAATGGACTCATCGACATCAAACGACATTTCTTTGTCGAGTAACGATAACGCATATTTAAAGCGTTCATAACGACGCTTCATCGATAAATTGTACACATCAAATGCGATCTGGTTATCACCAGATTTCAATTGATCATCAATAGCAACCGCGTATTTATTAAACGAATTGACATCAGCTTGCGTAAACACATTTCGATTGTAATCCAACATTTCGATATAACGCTCGAAAATGGCTTGAGAAAACTTGTCGTCAAGGGAAAAGTGTTTGTAATGAGAACGGGTAAAGCGAGAAGTAACTCGTTTACTAGCAGTTTGGTGTTGAGCTTCAGGAACAAGAACCGGAAGGTCCTCTAGTTTGATTTTAGCATCAACGGCGTGAGCTGAAGACGCTGCTAGCCATAGGCTAGCAGCAATCAGCGACATTTTTGAACGGCATTTCATGCGTAGGAGTATCTCCTTTATGCGCGCAGGTGCTCCGCTTTAACAACCATTTGTAGGCCGTTAGTCAGTTGAACGCGCACATCTTCCTTATTAATTTCAACGATAGTCGCAGCCATATTTCCTTTGCCCATATTTACGTTCACTTCGTTACCAATGGTAATTTCATCAGCATTAAGTGCACGTGTTTCTACTGGCTGTTTGGCCTTTGGTGCTTTATTCGCTTGTGGGCGACGGTTTTGTGGCTTTTTAGCTGGTTTCGCTTTCGCCTTACCCTCTTCACGAGCCTTCTGTGCTTGCTCTTTACGACGAGCTTGCACCTTTGCTTTACTTTCAGCTAGTGCAGTTTGCGCGTGTTCAACATGTTCTGCTTCAAGTTCACCACATGGGTTACCATCTAGATCAACACGTACAGCACCCGGTTTAACACCGTGTAGGTAACGCCATGATGAAGTGTACTGTCTTAACGCTGCACGAAGCTGTGTCTTGCTTACTTTCGGGTCGTCGGTTAGACGCTCCGCAAGATCTTGAAAAATACCAATTTTAAGTGGTTTTGCTTCACCTTCTAAAGTAAAGCACTTAGGGAAACATTCAGCAATATATGCGATAACTTCTTTGCTGTTTTTTAACTTTTCAGTGTTTTCCATGAGGATTCCTGGTTATAGCGGCCTTTCCGCGAGCATTAAGATAAATATTTCAGGTATTATAGTGACCTGCAAGCGAAAAACCACAGGGAAAGGTTAATTTATGCCTTGATAGCGTGTGAATTAAGCAGGTTTTCTACTTCCTTCATCAAAAATGTCAGCCCTTCTTCATCAACTTGTGAGAATCGGCCAACTTTTGGGCTGTCTATATCGAGCACTCCTGCAACGGTGCCTTTTAATGAAAAAGGAATCACGATCTCAGAATTACTTTCAGCATCACACGCAATGTGACCTTCAAACTCATGCACATCATAAACACGCTGCACCTGATTAGACGCGACAGCAGTACCACATACACCTCGACCTACAGGAATTCGTACACAAGCTGGCTTCCCCTGAAAAGGACCAAGAACAAGCTCATCTTCTTTCATCAGGTAAAAACCAACCCAATTGAGATCTTCGAGTTCCATATTTAGCAAAGCGCTCAAGTTAGATAAATTAGCGATTAAGTCAGTTTCATCTTCCAGCAATGCTAAAGCCTGCTTGGTTAAGCGCTGGTAATGCTCTATTTTCATAATAACTTCCATTTGAAAACGAGAGACTTGCATGCCGGATGTGCGTACAATCCCTCGCAGACATTAAATACTAAGCATTCTCATTTAAGTAATGAATAAAAACGATAACACAATTAGCCGCTCTTGGCTGATTACACAAGTGAAATTACACAAGCGCAAACTGATTGGGGCGAATATCATCGCCATCATCGCGACGCTTATCAGTGTCCCGATCCCATTAATGATGCCATTAATGGTTGATGAAGTGCTACTAAACCAACCCGCTACTGGGTTGGAAATCATGAATGCTGTACTCCCAGCTTCATGGCACACACCAACCGGATATATCTTTTTTACTCTTTTCCTCGTCATCTTAATGCGTAGCGCTAGCCAAGCATTAAATATTCTACAAAGCCGCCAGTTTACACTTGTTTCCAAAACCATTACCTGTCGTATGCGTCAGAAAATGATCGAGAAGCTTGGTAAGATCAGTATTCGTCAATATGAAACAAGAGGAAGCGGCGGTATCAACGCCCACTTGGTTACAGACATCGAAACAATTGATCAGTTCATTGGCTCAACATTAAGCAAATTTCTGATCAGTCTGTTAACCGTTATTGGCACCGCTGCTGTGTTGCTTTGGCTTGAATGGCGACTAGGTCTGTTCATTTTGCTGGTCAACCCAATCGTCGTCTACTTCTCACGCAAACTTGGGAATAAGGTTAAGCACTTAAAAAAGAGAGAAAACCAGTCTTTCGAGCGTTTTCAAAATCGTTTAGTTGAAACGCTTGATGGTATCTATCAGCTGCGCGCTGCAAACAAAGAACGTGAATTTCTCAACCAATTAAATGCCCATGCAGACCAAATTCGCTCCGATGTGGACAAATATGCGTGGCAGTCTGAGGCAGCGGGACGGGTTTCATTTTTACTCTTTTTGCTAGGCTTCGAATTATTCCGAGCCGTCGCAATGCTGATGGTATTATTTAGCGACTTAACCATTGGCCAGATTTTTGCGGTCTTTGGATACCTTTGGTTTATGCTCGGTCCTGTTCAAGAAATCTTAAGTATCCAGTTTTCTTGGTATAGTGCAAAAGCTGCGTTAACGAGAATCAATACTTTGTTGGAGTTGGAAGAAGAGTACCGGCCTAATAGCAAAGTGAACCCGTTCTCTCCAGAGAAAGAGGTCGATGTTCGAGTAGAAAACGTAAATTTCTCCTACAACCAAGATCATAAAGTACTAAATAACCTCAGCCTAACTATTCCTGCAGGAAAGAAGGTGGCATTAGTCGGGGCAAGTGGTGGTGGTAAGTCCACGTTAATTCAACTACTTATTGGTGTTTATAGACCTGATTCAGGCTTAATTCGCTTCAACGGTGAAACAAGCGACGATATCACTTTTGATATTATTCGCGATAAAATAGCTGTCGTATTACAGCAACCTATACTATTTAACGATAGCCTGAGGCATAATCTGACCTTAGGTTCCGACTACAGCGATCTTGAATTGTGGCGAGCGTTAGAAGTTGCGCAAATGCAAGATGTAATCACTCAACTGAGTGATGGGCTTAATACACAAATAGGACGAAGCGGTATCCGTCTATCTGGTGGTCAACGACAACGTTTAGCGATCGCTCGAATGATTTTGAGCAATCCTCAGTTTGTTATTCTAGATGAAGCAACTTCCGCTTTGGACACTGCAACAGAAGCAGCCTTACACACAGCCCTATCGGAGTTTTTGAAAGGTAGAACCACATTGATTGTGGCGCACCGCCTTTCAGCGGTAAAACAAGCAGATTTAATTTATGTACTAGAAGACGGTCAAGTGAGTCAGGCTGGTACACATGGAGAGCTAGTTGAACAAGAAGGCTTATATCAAACCTTATACGGCAGTGCACAATCTCACGCTTAATTGTGACAATGTAACTATCTATTTAGGCGCTTCAGCACTATGAAGCGCCATAGTTCTCCTTTGGTTTCTCATGAAGCCACACCTACCTCCATTCGCCTTTGTCAGGGTTGTGAATTACCCGTTGATGTATTGGATGTAAAGCAAGGTAAAAGCGCTCATTGTCCACGATGCGGCACCCAACTCTATCGAGGTGGCAGCCCATCCTTGTCAGGTAACTTGGCAATATCCATCACCTGTCTTTTGCTTTTATTCCCAGCGCACTTTTTTGATTTCATTAAAATTCGTTTATTTGGAGTGATGATACCGGCAACACTCCCATCGGGTGTATTCACCCTACTTCAGGAAGGTTTCTACTTCCTATCTCTACTCATTATTTTCTGTAGCTCTATTGCACCATTTTTGGTCTGCTCTTCGGTTACTGGGGCGCACTTCGCACTTAAAATACGCTCTTTCAAGTTACTCAAATGGTCACTAAAAACAGTCCACCACCTCAAACATTGGGTAATGATTGATGTTTTCTTAGTGAGCGTGGCTATCAGCTGTTTTAAACTGCAAGATTATTCCGATATTTTTGTTGGGCCTGGGTTATACAGTTTATTATTACTGCAACTATTTACTGTATTGTTACTCAGTCGTGTCAGTGTAAGGCGATATTGGGAAGCTTGGGATCAAGAGAAAAACTACCAGTTCGAAAAGAAAGAAATCCATTGCCATAGCTGTCACCTGTCACAGCCTGAAGGGGAACAATGTATACGATGCCACAGCCCTCTTCACCACCGTAAGCCCCGTTCATTACAAAAAACATGGGCCTATTTAATCGCGGCTACCATCGCTATTTTTCCAGCTAACCTCATCGCCATATCTGTGTTGCTGACGAATGGACAAAGGCTGCAAGACACTATTTTTTCCGGTGTTGCCTCACTTGTAAAAAGTGGTATGACAGGCATCGCTATCATTATTTTTGTTGCAAGTATCGTTGTCCCTGTCGCTAAAATTTGTGGTTTGGCTTACATCTTACTCGCAATTAAATTCAAACGTTCGGTATACCACAGACAACGCATGACCATCTATTTCCTTGTGAAATGGATAGGTAAATGGTCAATGATGGATCTGTTTGTGATCTCGATTATGATGACTCTGCTCGACAGAGGCCAAATACTCGACTTTACGCCGGGATACGGAGCCGTAGCCTTTGGCATGGTGGTCGTTCTTACAATGCTTGCTGCTGAAAGTATCGACCCAAGATTTATTTGGGATAACTATCCCCAACCGTCAGAAAAAGAAGAGACTTTGAATGAGTAACCCATCTTCTAACCAAAAATCCCATATGCCAGATATCAAACGAAATCGTGGCATATCTCCATTGTGGATTCTCCCGATCTTAACGATGCTGCTGGCCGGTTGGCTCGTGGCAAAGGCCATTCATGACGCAGGTCAACGAGTTCAAATCTACTTCTCAGATGCGCAAGGGCTGGTGGCTGGTCGCACGACCATTCGCTATCAGGGTTTAGAAGTTGGGATGGTAAGAGAAATTAACCTGACTGAAGATCTGGAAAGCATCTATGTCGATGCCGATATCTACCCTGAAGCGACTAAATTACTTTCAAAAGAAACTCGATTTTGGATGGTTAAGCCAACCGCAAGTTTGTCGGGTATTTCCGGCCTTGATACGCTTGTCTCGGGTAACTATATTGCCATTCAACCAAGCGATTCAGCCGAAGAGTCGGAGCCAGAAACGGTGTTCCATGCTCTTGAACGCGCTCCTTCAGACATTCTGACTAAAAATGGGCTCAACATTACACTGAAAGCACGTGACCTTGGTGGAATATCCGTCGGTTCTCAGATTGTGTACAAAAAGATCCCTATCGGTGAAGTATACAACTATCAGCTAAATAACGATGCGAAGAGCGTTATTATTCAAGCATCAATCAAAGATGAGTACCGCAAGATCATTACCGACGAAAGCCGTTTTTGGAACGTCAGTGGCATCGGTGCGCAAATTGGGTTCGAAGGCGTTGACGTGCGTCTTGAAAGCCTAAGTGCTCTCATTGGTGGCTCTATCGCTGTTGACTCTCCTGATGACGGCCAACCAGTCGCGGACAATACTCAATTTCGCCTTTACCGAGATTTGAAAACGGCTGGCCGCGGTATTCCAATCAAAATCACCTTACCTGATGAAAACCAAATCAGTGCTTCAGGCGCACCAATCATGTATCGCGGCATTGAAATTGGCCAAGTGACTGATTTGCAGCTCAGTGAAGGTCGTAAAGAAATCATCGCTTCAGCGGCAATCCAACCTGCATTTAACGATATGTTAACTAAAGGCAGCCGATTTATCCTCGAAGAAGCCAAAGTGTCTCTTTCTGGGGTAGAAAACTTATCCAATCTAGTTAAAGGTAACTTCCTGACACTCGTGCCGGGTAAAGGTGACCGTTCAAGATACTTCACTGCCGTACGCAAAAATGACTTTGCTAAGCAACAAGCTCGCTCAACTAGCGTCAGCTTGGTTTCTGATAACTCATTTGGTTTAGATGTTGGGGCAAATATCCTCTATCGAGGGATCACCGTCGGTTCCATCACTAAGGTTTCACTTGATGGTGATAAAGTTCGATTCGACACACTCATTGACAACCAGTACGCTCATCTTATCAAGTCACAGAACCGATTCTTTGTGACAGGCAGTGCAAGCGCTGAGCTCACTGAATCTGGACTTAATATTACTGTTCCACCAGCCAAACAGCTTTTAACTGGTTCAATCAGCTTTGTAAGTGAAGGCAGTAATAGCGCACTGGAAGAATACCGTCTATTCCAAAGTAAATCCCTAGCTGAGCTAGCCAAATACAACCTATCAGGGTCAACAAAAATCACGCTATTTGCTCATGAGCTTCCACCAATTTCGAAAGGCAGCCCTCTACTCTACCGAAACCTTCAAGTGGGTAATGTGGCTGACTTCCATTTGGTTGATGGCGGCGTCTATATCACCGCAAGTATCGAAAAACAGTATCAGCACTTAATTACAGCACAAACCGTGTTTTGGAATCGCTCCGGCGTGGAAGTGAACGCGAGCCTAGCTGGTGTAAGCGTTAAAGCCGCACCATTAAAAACCATGATTCAAGGTGGAATTGCCTTCGACTCCCTACCGGGTGTGGAAAACAAGCAAAACGGAAAGTGGCTACTTTATGAAGACTTCAATACCGCAAGAAAATTTGGCCATCTGATTACATTAATGTCGAAGGGTGAAAATACCATCACTCAAGGCACCGCAATCAAATATAACGGTGTAAAAGTTGGTGAAGTCACGCTTGTCATTCCAAACTTTACAAATGATAAAGTGGAGATTAAAGCCCGAATTATGCCGGAGTACGCCGCCAAACTTGCAAAAGCAGGCTCCTATTTCTGGGTTCCCAAAACAAAAGTTGGCTTAGATGGCGTGAAGAATTTACAGAACTTATTATCGCAATCAATTAATGTTCTTCCCGGCACTGGTGCTGCCCACAGTGAATTTGAGCTCCATCATCAAGCTCAAATTACAAAAGGGGTTAAGTTTACCCTTCAAAGTGAAAGCCGAGGCTCTGTCACCGTAGGTACGCCCGTGCTTTACCGTGAAATTGAAGTTGGAAAAGTAACGGATGTTAAATTAGGTGATTTCGCAGATCGCGTTATCTCTACCATTATTATTAAACCTGAATACGCATACCTTGTAAGACAAAACAGTGTGTTCTGGAATACCTCTGGCGTTGATGTTTCAATCGGTTTGTCTGGAGCAAACATCAAAGCAGGCACATTAGATAGTATTGTCCGAGGTGGGATCACCTTTGGAACACCGGAAAATGCACACCTGCAATCTCCTGCTCGTTCAGGTCATGCTTTCTACTTGTATCCAACACCGGAAGAAAGTTGGCCTAAATGGCGAACCGCAATTCCTAAGCCGTAAGCCACGCTTCATTGTTACTAAAAACGCAGCATATCCGCTGCGTTTTTTTATCCATTTCGCTATAATCCCACTCCTTTACACCTAATCGAGATTAACTCAGTGCACCAAAACGTTTATCTGCCAGACGACTTCCTCACCATGATCGAGTCCATCCTGCCATCACAGCTAAATATGGAGGACTTTATTCAAGCATGTCAGCGCCCATTACGTAAAAGTATTCGCGTGAACACCTTAAAAATATCGGTCGAGGAATTTTGTCAACGCGCGGAATTAAAAGGTTGGCAGTTGTCTCCAGTTCCTTGGTGTAAAGAAGGTTTCTGGATTGAAGCAGATGAGTCAAAGGTACCACTGGGTAATACCGCAGAACATATGGCAGGCCTTTTTTATATCCAGGAAGCCAGCTCGATGATGCCCGTCTCGGCACTTTTTAACTCAGATGATGCACATTTTACCGCGGTGTTGGATATGGCAGCCGCACCCGGTTCCAAAACAACGCAAATAGCAGCTTTGATGGAAAACAACGGCATTTTAGTTGCGAACGAGTTTTCATCAAGCCGTGTCAAAGTTCTCCACGCGAATATCGAACGCTGCGGTATCCGCAATGCCGCGCTGACGAACTTTGATGGAAGAGTCTTTGGCGGGTGGCTACCTGAACAATTTGATGCCGTACTTATCGATGCACCTTGCTCTGGTGAAGGTACTGTGCGTAAAGACGCAGACGCCATGAAAAATTGGAGTAAAGCATCCGTTCTTTCAATCTCAGACACTCAAAAAGCGTTGATAGAAAGTGCATTTCACGCGTTAAAACCCGGTGGTAGCCTTGTATATTCAACCTGTACGTTGAGCGTAGAAGAGAACCAACAAGTTTGTAATCACTTAAAAGAAACGTTTGGAGAAGCGGTTGATTTTGAACCTCTAACAGGCTTATTCCCACAAGCAGAAAAAGCGTTAACAGATGAAGGGTTTTTGCACATATTCCCTCAGGTGTACGACTGTGAAGGATTTTTCGTCGCTAAAATCAATAAAAAACAATCCGTGACACCTCCCGCAGTAAAAAAGCGTTTAGGTAAATTCCCATTTGAAAAAGCTTCCAAAAAAATCCATTCAGAGATCGCGACACAACTGGAACAAACGCTAGGTATCGTTTTACCAGCAAATAGCTCAGTCTGGTTAAGAGACAATGACGTTTGGCTGTTTCCTGAAGATTTAGAACCTATGCTTGGCGAACTGCGTTTCTCACGGATGGGGATAAAAATCGCAGAAGCACATAAGAAAGGTTACCGTTGGCAGCACCAAGTAGCCACAACGTTAGCAACCGGGGATGAGCCTTGTGCCATAGCACTTTCAGTTGATGAAGCCAGAGAATGGTATATGGGACGAGATCTTCGACCAGAACAGCAATCAGGTAAAGGGGAAGTGATTGTTAAACTCGGTAACGATGTGATTGGTTTAGGTAAATGGGTAGGAAATCGTGTAAAAAACGGTCTACCAAGAGAGCTAGTTAGAGATAAAAATCTTTTCTAATCGATAAACGTTAGTATGAAATTCTTACATAAGCCAGCATACGCTATATGATGTACTACAATTAAATCATGGTTACATGAAGTATATCAAAAAGTTAGCGCAGGCTCTGTAGGAGCCCTTCCCCTAGACCCAGAACAAAGACGTTTTGGGTCTTTTTTTGACAATAAAAAAGGCGCTAAATGCGCCCTTTCAACTCAATCAATTCTAAACAAGGCGAATGCCATCTTTCTCGATGACAATTTTACCTTGTTTGTACAGACCACCGATTGTTTTCTTGAATGTTCCCTTGCTGGTACGAAATGCAGAGAAGATCGCTTCCGGTGTAGATTTATCATTAAGTGGTAAGAAGCCACCTTTCTTTTCTAACAACTCTACAACTTTGCTGCTTAGATCATCCATTTTATCGACACCGACTTTCTGCAACGCTAAATCGATTTTACCGTCTTCACGAACTTGCTTGATATAACCCTTCACCTTTTTACCAATGAACAGCTTACCAAAGACATCCGATTTGAAAATCACGCCCCAATGCTGACCATTGATGATTGCTTTATAACCAAGGTCACTTCGTTCAGCAATAAGTAAATCAACCTGCTGGTTTTGTTGGTAATTTGCAGGGGTTTTATCCAACAGTTTGTTGAATTTTGTTGTACCAACAATACGCCCCGAAGCCTTATCCGTATAGACATACACAAGAATGTTCTGGCCCGCACTCAAGCGACCACGTTGTTCACTAAAAGGCACCAATAGGTCTTTACCCTTAATTCCCCAATTCACAAACGCACCAGTACTATTCACCCCTTCAATTTTCATTAGCCCCCACTCTCCAACTTGGGCAATAGGTGTTTCAGTTGTTGCAACCAACTGATTGTCAGAGTCAAAATACAAGAAAGCATCAAGTGATTGGCCGACTTCGGTCCCTTCAGGCACAAATCGGTTTGGTAGCAACGTCATCCCATAGTCGCCAGCTTCTAGAAACACGCCAAAATCAGCACGTTTCACAACTTCCAGATGATTTATCTGACCTACTTTAATCATTTCAATTTATCTCTTTTTTTGTCCGTAGCATTGCTACCAACAAGGTAATTCTCAAAAAGCTCTATCGCAGCTCTTACATTGACTATAGCGTTCTACCCATTTATTCCACCGTTCCAGTCTGTCGATGCATGATCATTCAAATATTAAAAAGTGCTTAGAAGGCGGAAGGTTATACACTACAAATTTGCGGTGATTATACCTAAAGTCTGATATGCTTTCGAAAGATAATTCTATATTTTCTGGAGCTTTCATTGATCACCGTTGACAAGCATGACGGCATAACACTAAAAATCGCTCATGCCATGGCTTCGACCAAGGAGTCCGACCTCGATCTCTACTTTTTTATTCCAGGCGAACTTGGACTTTCACCAGAAGTTCTCAAGGAAAGCGATTTCTACTACAGCTCAATAACCCAAAAACGAGCGTATTACAGTGACAAAACACTACTTCCCTTAGTACACAGCCGATTAGCGAAACGTGGCCAGCTATCATCTACTCAGTACCGAGTCAGTTTGAGTTTGTTCGCCTATCAATATGTGATTGCGCTAGACAAAGCAGTTAATGAACTTAACAAACACAATAAGGATAGTGTCACCACCGAAGAAGTCGACGAAGTCATAGAGCTTGCTCTCGATATTCTTAAACGTTTAAGACGTAGTATTCCCTACGAAGAGAGTCTTAAACGCTACTATGCCAATATTGACAATTACCTCTCTTGGTATACAGAGCAGCGTTTTATGTCGCTTGTTGCTCATATGCCGCGTGAAGGCGATTATAAAACGGTAAAAGAGCGTCTCATCACTATTGTGGAGCGTGAGAAAGCGCATCGTAAACTCAATAACTATAATTCTCAAAGTGTACGTGACGACGTAACGCGGATGAGCAATAAAATGCGACTCCTTAGACGCTTAATTGAGCACCCTATCGTTTTGAAGGAGAAAACGATTTCTCTTGGCAATAACATGAAGCGGATGGTGAAAGGTTTAGCAACTGGATTCGTAATGTTATTTGTCACCATTACAGTGATTCTCGCCCGAGATTACTGGGGAGAAATTACTGCTTCTTTCATTGTTGCTATGTCATTTGTTTACGCGCTGAGAGAAATATTCAAAGATGATCTGCGCGATGTTCTTTGGCGCGTTATTCGAAAAGGAAAACCTAAATGGCGCAAGCGCTATAAAGATCCAACAACCAATAAAGCCGTTGGGCAGAAACTGGAGTGGCTAGAGTATACCTCGCTGTCAAAACTGCCCGATAGAATCAAAACGATTCGTAAAAAACGGGTCGTTCAACGAGAAGAACAAATTCTGCACTACCGCTCTGAAGCCGAAATGTCGACCTCTAAGTTTTTAAGTGGTTATGAAGAAACACGCGAATCGTTAATGGTCAGTATGCGCCCATTGACTCGCCTGATGGATAAGGGGTCAAGCAAGATTTATACATTGAATAATGGGCAAGTAACCAAAGAATCTGTAGAAAAACGCCATCTGATTAACCTAATTGCCAAAGAAGACAACCATGACGGTAAACCAAAATTTTATCGTTGGAAAATCGTACTTAACCGAAGCAAGATTGTCGCTATCGAGCAGATGGAGATTGAAGACCCATTTAATCCATTCGCTTCAGTGACAAAGTAAGATCAAACTCGGCCATTGGTTCCATACCATGTAGTGTGGGGCAAATGGCCGTAATTTTTACCACTTCGTTTACCCTTTCTCCTGAGCTTATCGTTTGATCCAACATGTCGTCGATAAGTGCGCCATCGTTACAAATAAAATGAACATCAGCTTCAGGTCGTTTCAAAAAGTGTCCTTCCACAGCCTTAAATGCAAGTGAAACCTTGTTCCCTCTAGACTGTGCTTTACTCATCGCCATAAAACCACCGGCAACATCTGCACCAACCGCCAATACACCAAAATACATGCTATTCAGATGATTTTTAGTCCGGCGACGCAGTGGAATTTTCACTTCAACAGATTGCGAATTTAATTTAATAATCTTTGGCCGGCATAGCCAAATAAGAGGAACTTTAAAGAATCCAAAACACTTGAGATATAAGTTGGCTTTATTCAACGGTGAAAGCATAAACTGGTTCGATGTCATGTAACAATAAGACCAGTTCAATGCTTTTAGTTTATTAGATCAACATATTCTTAACATAACTTTGAAGCCGCGCACTAAGTTACATCGTAACAACAACTTGGATGTTGTTATATTCTAAAGCGAGTTCTTGTACTTTAGGATACTCAGCGAGGTTAGTACTGAGCAAAATCGCTGGTTTATTATTACTGCTTGACGTTTTAAATACTTGTTCAAGCAATGAGAGTACAGCCTCATTTTGTGGATCAAACAGGTACTGAAGATTTTCTGAGTGCCTATCTACACCCAATGCATATTGCGTAAGGTTCTCTAAATTGATCACTACACCATCAAAGTAATGCAATAATCGTTCGGTTAATAAAGCCGCTGCTGGAACTTCTGCAACATAAAGTACTTTCAGACCATTCAACCCTCTAGGTAGCCCCTGCTCTGCAAGTAAATCAATTACCTTTGCCGCATCGGATAGTGTTCGAACAAAAGGGACAACAATTTCAATCTGATGGCCAAGGGATTGAAGCTGTTTGATAACATCACATTCCAATGCAAAAATTTTGTTGTATGAAAGAGATGCATAACGAGAAACACCACGAACACCAAGAGCTGGGTTGTCTTCTGTTTCTTCAACACCGCCACCAAGTAATGACCGCATGGCAAGACTATCCGCATTATTTAAACTAACTCGAATCGCTTGATAAGCATCAGATATTTGGCTAGAAATGCTGGTAACTAAAGTACTAACAAAATGTTCTGATACTGACTGTGAGCCAAGTATTGCGTCAATTGATGAACGCTCAATGTCAGTCAAAGAGGCATGATCATAAGCTGGGTGATAAAAAATATGCTCCATAATCAAGTCTGCAATCGAAACGTATAGGTGCTTACCAGTAGTCGTTGTTTCAGTCGAAGGCAATGCTTGGCCTAACACTAAATCCGGATGCAAACCGCCATGATTCTCGTAACTCATTATTGCTCCATTGATATTATTATTGAGATCCTCACTCGAACATACCGATTGAGATAACTGAACACAAGAGAAAATCGCATTATTACAACGGATTAGTGCATAAGTTTTCACTTTTACAGCTGCAAGAAAAGAAGTTTATAGATAAGTAGTTTATTCCTTTAGCCGTTTCCGCTATCTTTACCGCTTCGCAATAAAAAGAACAGGCTATGGTATGCCACTTAAAACCGATGAATTAAGAACCCAACCTTTGGGTCCGATGCCTACTCCGGCAGAGCTAGGAAGCGCACATCCAATCACGGAAGATGTAGCAGAACGCATAGCTCAATCTCGTAAACAAATCGAAAAAATTCTTATCGGGCAAGATGAACGTCTACTGGTTATCGTAGGCCCTTGTTCCGTTCACGATCCAGATGCCGCACTCGACTACGCAGCGCGTTTAGCTGCAATCCAAGACCAGTATAAAGATGAACTTTTCATCGTTATGCGTACGTACTTTGAAAAACCTCGTACTGTAGTTGGTTGGAAAGGTCTCATTACAGACCCTAATCTCGATGGTTCTTATGCACTGGAAGCTGGTTTACACAAGGCACGTAAACTGCTACTTGATATCAACAAACTTGGCTTAGCTACTGCGACTGAGTTTCTAGATATGATCACTGGCCAATATATCGCAGACCTTATTACTTGGGGTGCAATTGGCGCTCGTACTACAGAGTCTCAAATTCACCGTGAAATGGCTTCTGCGCTTTCTTGCCCTGTTGGTTTTAAGAATGGCACAAACGGTAATATCAAAATAGCAATCGATGCTATCCGTGCATCTAAAGCTTCGCATTACTTCTATTCTCCTGATAAGAATGGCCGAATGACGGTCTATCGCACTAGTGGTAACCCATATGGTCATGTGATCCTTCGAGGTGGTGATAAAGGGCCAAACTTTGATGCAGAATCTGTAGAATTAGCGTGTAAACAACTTGCAGAGTTTGATCTGCCACAGAAGCTAATTGTTGATTTCAGCCACGCCAATTGCCAAAAGCAACATCGAAAGCAGCTGGACGTTGCAAAAGATATTTGTGAGCAGCTTAAATCTGGTAAAAGCTACATCGCTGGCATCATGGCCGAAAGCTTTATTGAAGAAGGCAACCAGCCGATGGATGACATCGACGCATTAAAGTATGGCCAGTCTATTACCGATCCATGTCTTAGCTGGAAAGATACCGAGACTATGCTTGAGTTGCTAGCAGACGCTGTAAAAGCTAGCCGTTAATTTGTAGAGGAACTAACCAATGCCATCATTTGACATTATTTCTGAAATCGATGCTGTCGAACTACGCAATGCAGTAGACAATGCAGCACGTGAACTATCTACTCGTTTTGACTTCCGCAATGTGGAAGCAAGCTTCGAGCTACAAAAAGACGACTCAGTTAAAATGAGCGCTGAGGGTGACTTTCAGCTCCAGCAAATGCGAGATATTTTGCGTTCAAACCTGACTAAACGTGGTGTCGATGTAAACGCGATGGAATCTAAAGATGCAGAAGCAACAGGTAAAAACTGGCATCAAATCGTCGTTTTCAAACAAGGTATTGATACACCAACAGCGAAGAAAGTAGTGAAACTCATCAAGGATGCCAAGCTTAAAGTCCAAGCTTCCATCCAAGGCGAGAAAGTTCGTGTTACTGGAAAGAAACGTGATGACTTACAATCTGTCATTGCTCTAATGCGAGATGCAGAACTGGGGCAACCTTTCCAGTTCGAAAACTTCCGCGACTAATGGCAAAAAACCGCTCAATGAGCGGTTTTTTTATTTTGCCAGTTGTAAATAGAGATCATCTCCTTGCAACAGACGATATCTCGATACTGAAGCGGGTATAAATATACAAACCCTTAATTGCTCTTCTCTAGCCAAAGATAACTTAGATGAGAGTTCACCTTCATCACTAAAACTCTGACGTTCAGCATCCCTTCGAACAAGATCGACAAATTCAAACGGACAATCTTTTTCATAAAAGACCAGCTCAGCCTGCTGCATCAATCGCAACGCCTTTAACGAGAGAAGTTCCACGTCACTCCCATACTCTAACCAAGTAACAAAATGACTGTGCACCTGCTTTCCTGCCAACTGAGCTTGATAAACCGCCTCCAATGACTCTCGATTCGTTGCATGCTCAACTTCTGAAGTCGCAAAAAATACTTCCCAAAACTTACGCCGTGAATCAACATCAGGTAAGGACTGTTTTATATCATTTCTTTTAGACGCGCCAAACTCAGCGAGTAATGACAAATTTTGTGGTAAAACACTTTCCAACTGCTGTCTGATGTTTCTCACTAAAATAGGAGACGCTCCGCCACTTGAAATTGCCAGTTGAATTCGACCGCGGTTAATCATTGAAGGAGTAATAAAATCACAATAAGGTTGATCATCAACCACGTTAACCAAAATGCCTAACGCTTTCGCATCATGATATACCTGATGATTTAAATCTGGATTATCAGTCGTCGCCCAAACCTGAATATATCGAAAGTTAAGCAGTTCCTTTGAATAAAAATTCTGCATCCATTCTATCTCGCCATGTTCCGACAGAGACCGTAAATGTGATTCTACTTTCGGTGAGATTAATGTAACTCTTGCTCCTGCTCTAACTAAACTATCTACTTTTCTGCAGGCAACTTCCCCACCACCAACAACCAAAACAGGCTTATTATTCAGATCTAAAAAAAGTGGAAAATACTGCATTTCTATCCCTGTTAAAGAAAAATAACTATTCACGCTAGCTTAACAAAGCTAGGACATCATTCTCACTAACTTTTTGCCCAACAAGCAATATAACACCAAATTTACACTTCATTACGAAACATTATTTTGGAAAGGTAGTAAAAAACCCTTAATAACAACTAACACAATACCATGATTATACCCTTCTATTCTAATTGAAGCTGGGCATTACCTCATTGCTATTTACATTTACATAACATTTCGTCATCCTAACTACTGTGCGGTTTGTGAGTTTAGTCAAAAATCTTTTTAAATTATACATTTGAGAAAACTCAAAACCTTACCTACGCTTATAAATGTTTGATTTAACGGGTGTGTAATGCACTGATTTGAATCAACCAACAACAAAACACAACATATTTTATACGTTGTATCAGGTGTCACCTGGTTTAACACGGATCATACAGGAAGGATACAAATGACAAACAAACTAACACTTCTAGCTTCGGTTGTAGCTGCATCTACTGCTCTGATGTCTACAAATGCAGCGGCTGCAGACAGCACTCTGGATAAAGTAACCAAACAAGGCTTTATAACTTGTGGTGTCAGTACCGGCCTACCAGGGTTTTCTAACCCAAACTCAAAAGGTGAATGGGAAGGAATTGATGTTGAGTATTGTCAGGCGTTAGCTGCCGCTGTGCTTGGTGACAAATCAAAAGTAAAATATGTACCACTAACAGCAAAAGAGCGTTTCACTGCACTTCAATCGGGTGAGATTGATGTTTTATCACGCAACACGACGTGGACATTACACCGTGATACTGCTCTTGGACTCAACTTTGTCGGCGTAAACTATTATGACGGCCAAGGTTTCATGGTTAAGAAAGATCTTGGCATATCAAGTGCAAAAGAGCTTGATGGTGCATCCGTTTGTGTTCAATCCGGAACAACGACTGAATTAAACCTTGCAGACTACTTCCGTAATAGTGGTATGACCTATAAACCAGTGGTATTTGATACCGCAGCTCAAACCTCTAAAGGTTTTGATGCGGGCCGTTGTGATGTTCTCACCACTGACCAGTCAGGCCTCTATGCCCTGCGCCTAAACCTTCAAGATCCAAAGTCTGCTGCAGTTCTTCCTGAAATCATTTCTAAAGAACCTCTTGGTCCTGTTGTACGCCAAGGTGATGACCAATGGTTCAACATTGCAAAATGGACATTAAATGCAATGGTGAATGCTGAAGAATATGGCATCAATTCAAAAAATGCAGATGAAATGCTTAAGTCAAAAGATCCAAACATTAAGCGTATCCTTGGTGTTGATGGTCCAAAAGGACAAGGCTTAGGTATTCGCGATGACTGGGGTTATCAGATCGTCAAACAAGTAGGTAACTATGGCGAGAGCTTTGAGCGTACAGTCGGTAAAGGCTCACCGCTACAAATTTCTCGTGGTGTAAATGCGCTATGGAATGCGGGTGGCTTCATGTACGCGCCACCAATTCGCTAATAAAACTATTATCAGAAAATGGGCGGTATTAGCCGCCCTTTTTTACACAAATGGATTTGAGGTTATAGCTGTATGAAACCTGCTGATAAAGTTGCGTCTACGCCGGAAAACAAACCGGTGAAAAACGCTAGCCTTATTTATAATCCCACCTTTCGTTCGGTTGTATTTCAGATTGTTGCCATCGCGGCATTAGTCTTTTTCTTCTATACAATCGTCAACAATGCCCTTACTAACTTAGAATCTCGCGGCATCGCTACGGGGTTTGGTTTCCTCCAACAAGAAGCAGGCTTTGGGATTGGCCTAACTCTAATTGAATACGATGAAACATTTTCTTATGGCCGCACGTTTGTCGTCGGATTACTGAATACCGCTCTCGTGTCAGTATTGGGGATTATATTTGCCACAATACTTGGCTTCATTATGGGTATCGCAAGATTATCGTCGAACTGGTTAGTGAGCCGATTTGCTGCAATCTACATCGAAACATTCCGAAACATACCGCTACTTTTACAGATATTCTTTTGGTATTTCGCTGTCTTACAAGCGCTCCCTTCCCCGCGTCAAAGTATGAGCTTGGGTGAAGCCATTTTCCTTAACGTACGTGGCTTATATTTCCCTGCTCCTGTATTCGAGCAAGGTTCAGTATACGTACTGGCCGCGTTCATTATTGGAGTAATTGCTTCGATCCTTATTGGAATTTGGGCCAAGAACAAACAACGGCTGACCGGGCAACAAACTCCGATGGGGCGAATAATATTCGGATTATGCTTCGCATTACCTGCCGTCGTGTACTTCTTATCAGGATCTCCAATTAGCGCTGAGTACCCTGTTTTAAAAGGGTTTAACTTCCGTGGAGGCATAAGCATCATTCCTGAGCTTGCTGCCTTATTCATCGCTCTAAGCATTTATACAGCATCATTCATTGCTGAAATTGTGCGATCAGGTATCAATGCGGTGAGCCATGGACAAACAGAAGCAGCGATGTCGCTGGGCCTGCCACGCTCACGTACTTTGAAGCTTGTTGTCATTCCACAAGCCCTCCGGATTATCATTCCTCCGCTAACCAGTCAGTATCTTAATTTGACAAAAAATTCCTCACTCGCCATGGCTATCGGTTACCCCGATTTGGTCTCGGTGTTTGCAGGAACAACACTCAACCAAACGGGTCAAGCAATAGAGATCATTGCAATGACAATGGGTGTTTATTTGACGTTAAGCCTGCTTACATCTGCCCTGATGAATATCTATAACCGTAAAGTCGCACTGGTGGAGAGGTAATATGAACGTACATCAATTTCAACCTGATTTACCACCGCCATCAAATACAGTTGGACTTGTTGGGTGGTTGCGTAAGAATCTTTTTAATGGACCCGTTAACTCCGTTTTGACCGTCATTATTGCTTATTTTGCCTTCATGGGAATTTGGGCAATTATTGATTGGGCATTTTTAAAAGCTGACTGGATTGGCACGACACGAGATGCTTGTAGTCGTGAAGGCGCGTGTTGGGTATTTATTAGCGTCCGATGGGAACAGTTCATGTATGGGTTCTACCCACAAGAAGAGCTGTGGCGCCCTCGTTTGTTCTATATCACACTTGCCATATTTACCGTACTACTAGCCTATGAAAAAACGCCAAAACGCATGTGGATATGGTTATTCTTCGTCAATATCTACCCCTTTATCATTGGCGCACTTTTGTATGGCGGCGTCTTCGGATTAGAAGTAGTCGATACACATAAATGGGGTGGATTACTAGTCACACTTATTATCGCCCTTGTTGGTATTGTGGTATCACTGCCTATCGGCGTCGCTCTGGCACTAGGTCGACGCTCAGAAATGCCTATCATACGCAGCATCTGTACGGTCTATATTGAGATCTGGCGAGGCGTTCCGTTGATCACAGTTCTGTTTATGGCGTCAGTGATGTTGCCACTATTCCTCGCAGAAGGTTCTGAGACCGATAAGCTGATTCGAGCGCTAATTGGTGTCGTCATGTTCAGCGCAGCGTATATGGCAGAAGTTGTACGTGGTGGCCTTCAGGCAATTCCAAAAGGACAATATGAAGCGGCAGATGCCCTTGGATTGAGTTATTGGAAAAAGATGGGACTTATTATTTTGCCACAAGCGCTTAAAATCACGATTCCATCGATTGTAAATACTTTTATCGGCCTCTTTAAAGATACGAGCCTTGTCCTTATTATCGGTATGTTTGATGTACTGGGTATTGGACAAGCCGCGAATACCGATCCCGAATGGCTTGGTTTTGCTACTGAAAGTTACATATTTGTCGCGTTAGTGTTCTGGGTATTTTGTTTCGGCATGTCGAGATACTCGATATGGCTAGAGAACAAACTTCATACCGGTCACAAACGATAATCATAAAGCTCAAGGACGTATTATGACGCAACAACAAGAACACATGATCCAAATTAAAGACATGAATAAGTGGTATGGAGAGTTCCATGTCCTTAAAAACATTAATCTCGACGTAAAGAAAGGTGAAAAAATAGTTATCTGCGGCCCTTCTGGTTCTGGCAAATCAACGATGATTCGCTGTATCAACCGTTTAGAAGAACATCAAAAAGGGCAAATCATTGTCTCAGGTAATGAGCTTACTGACGACCTGAAAAACATCGAAGCAGTTCGCCGTGAAGTCGGCATGTGTTTCCAACACTTTAACCTCTTCCCTCACCTTACGGTGCTTGAGAACTGCACTCTAGCACCAATCTGGGTTAAGAAGATGCCTAAAGACGAAGCTGAAGCCATTGCGATGAAGTATTTGGAACGTGTAAAGATTCCTGAGCAAGCAGACAAATACCCAGGTCAACTCTCTGGTGGTCAGCAGCAACGCGTAGCTATTGCACGTTCACTGTGTATGAACCCACAAGTCATGCTGTTTGACGAACCCACTTCAGCACTCGATCCTGAAATGGTACGTGAAGTACTAGATGTTATGGTAGAGCTTGCAGAAGAAGGCATGACTATGTTGTGTGTGACACACGAAATGGGTTTTGCCAAAGAGGTTGCTGATCGAGTTATCTTTATGGACGCCGGTGAGATTATTGAAGAGAACAACCCGGTTGATTTCTTTGAGAACCCTCAATCCGACCGCACTCAAAACTTCTTGGCACAAATCTTACATCACTAATATCTAATATCTAATATCTAATATTGAATTTGCTCTCAAGGGGTGACTTATGTCGCCCCTTTTGCATTGTTATATTGTGTTACATCTTTCAAAATACTTAAGTTTTTATTTCTATTATTATTTTATCTACAGCTACACCAATTGGGGCTTGATTTTTTTGCCTTTCGACCTCATAAATGTAGATATAAACATAAAACCCTTACGAGGAAGATTATGAACAGTCCTATGTTTACCCGCTCTGCGAGTGTTTCAAATACACTTGAGATCAACAAAACGTTAAAGAACACCTACTTCTTACTTTCAATGACGTTAGTAACAAGTGCGGTAGCAGCTATGGCAACGATGGCTATCGGTATTTCTCCGCTAATGGCAATTGTTATGCAAGTTGCTGCAATTGGTATTCTATTCTTTGCACTACCTCGTAGTATCAATTCATCAATGGGTATTGTTTGGACATTTGTCTTCACAACACTTATGGGTGGTGCTTTAGGCCCAATGCTTAACTACTATGCATCTATTCCTAGTGGCCCAACAATTATCGCTCAGGCTCTAGGTTTGACGGGTATGGTGTTTCTTGGTCTATCTGCTTACACCATCAGCAGTAAGAAAGACTTCTCTTTCATGCGTAACTTCCTAATTGCAGGTCTGATCATTGTTATTGTTGCGGCAATCATCAACATCTTCGTTGGTTCGACAATTGGCCAACTTGCTATCAGTAGCATGTCTGCACTAGTGTTTTCTGGTTTCATTCTATATGACACAAGCCGTATTGTCCGTGGTGAAGAAACCAACTACGTTAGCGCAACAATCTCTATGTACCTAAATATTCTGAACTTGTTCACAAGCCTACTTAGTATTTTAGGTATCATGAATGATGACTAATTAACGTCTTACTGATTAAACAAAGCCCGAAAGAATACTCTTTCGGGCTTTTTCTTTATTTGCATATTGTGAAACTGGTCTTGGCTAAGCTACCCTATTCCATATCGTTGATTTTAGGTTTAAGAAGATGTTCGAATACAACGGCAAACAAATCAAAACGGATGCTCAAGGCTATTTACTTGACTATACGCAATGGGAAGAAGGCATGATCGGGGTGCTGGCTCAAGAAGAAGGTATTGAGTTAACAGAAGCGCATCTTGAAGTTATTCATTTTGTGCGTGACTTCTATGAAGAATTTAATACATCACCTGCTGTTCGAATGCTGGTCAAAGCAATGGAAAAAGCACATGGTCCAGAGAAAGGCAACAGCAAATACTTATTCAAGCTGTTTAAGCAAGGACCAGCTAAACAAGCAACAAAACTTGCAGGTCTGCCAAAACCAGCGAAGTGTTTATAATATGGTCCTGTAGCTCTTGGTAGCTACAGGATTTCAAACCCTTTGAATGTCATAAAATCTATTGATTCTTTTGTAACCGTATCAACCCTTGCGGTTCGTGGTCCAGCCTCTAACCACTTTGCCATTTGTTCTATCGCCCCTGAATCACCATTCACGATAACTTCTACGTCACCATTACTTAAATTCTTTGCGTAGCCTACTAAACCAAGGCGCATTCCCTCATACGACGTGTGATAACGAAACCCCACCCCTTGAACTAGACCTGACACGATAAATTTTTCACACTTTTGAACCATTTCGTATACCTCTCTGAATAAGTCTTTGATATATTTGCTTCGTTTATCAATACCCGCGAAGGAAAGCGGGCCTCTCCTGGAAGTAAATATTATGAAAGAAATATCGTTTCGTTGGATCGACAAATACCTCATTCATCTTAAAATACAAGAAAAGTTTTATTTGCTCTTCTTGCTCCCTGTATTGGCGCTCATCATATTAACTGCCGTACTAAACAATGCCACAAACGGCCTCATTGATTACCTGTATAAAGATGAACTCATATTGATGCGCGATCTCATTGAAGCTGGCGATCTGACAAAACAACAAGTTGTAAATATCTTAGCCACTTCAGATACGATTTCTCTTGGTAGTGGTTCCGGTGCAATTTCAGTTTCCAATGGTGCTTTTAGTATAGTTGCCAGTCATAAACAAAGTTTATGGGGTGCACTGAATACCACGCATATCACTATAATTCTCGTTACACTAAGTATCATCGCAATGGGTGTTTACTACATCATGACATTCATTGGTGGTGCAATGTTTGCGATGAACAAAGCTCTCAACACATTGGCTGAAGGTGATCTCACAAATCGCATGAACTATTTTGCTGTCAGAGATGAATTCAGCACCATCGCTATTACCATTGATAAAGTAGCAGATCGCGAACAGAACTTAGTCCGTTCAATTCAAGAATCCATTGCATTGATGCAACAAATTAGTTCAGATTTAAATGTATCGACACAACAAAGTTCCGAGGTATCAAGTCATCAGCAGGAACATCTCAATTCACTAGCAAGTGCAACGGAGCAAATGGCTTCCACCATACGAGAAGTGGCTAACTTAGCCCATGATTCAAGCTCTCAAACGGATGATGCTCGCCGTGTCGCTGAGCAAGGCCAAGAAAAAGTCGGTCACACTTTAGGGTCCATATCAGAACTGTCTCGCGAAATACAATCGGCCTCAGAGGCAGTCGCAGAACTTGATGCAAATGCAGCCCAAATCGATGAAGTCATCACGGCAATTAATGGTATTTCAGAACAAACTAACCTTCTGGCTCTTAATGCCGCGATAGAAGCAGCACGAGCAGGTGAACAAGGGCGCGGATTTGCAGTCGTTGCAGACGAAGTTCGCGCGCTTGCAGGTAGAACTCAACAGTCAACGGTTGAAATCCAATCGATGATCGAGGCGCTTCAGCGTAACAGTCAGTCACTGACACGTTTAATGGAAACAACTGTCACGAGTGCTAATACTGGCCAAAAATTGATGAGTGAAGTTAACACTGAAATAGGTTCACTAGCAGATAAAAACCAGAGTATTTCTGATAGCAGTATCCAAATTGCTACTGCCGCAGAAGAGCAAGGCGTCGTAGCAGACAACATTGCAGCAAGTGTCGAAGAAGTGCGGAATCAATCTAATATGATTTGTGACATGATCAGCTCCACGAACAATAACATTGAGCAGCTAAGAGCTCAGAGCAATTCCATGGAATCACTTTTAACCGGACTACGAGCATAACTAAAAGAGCCACCGCTAAGGTGGCTCTTTTATTTGCTTTTCATAAGCAGTTCAATGAAAATACCCCACCTTTTCGAACAACCAACCGAGCATAACAATGACGCCAGCAATCTACCTAGTAAAAGGCCGTGATAAATCTCTTCGTCGCAAACACCCATGGGTTTTCTCAAGAGGTATTAGTAAAGTCGAAGGCGAACCTGTATTAGGCCAAACCGTCGATGTTTTTGCTCATGACGGAAAGTGGCTTGCAAAAGCAGCATACTCACCCCATTCACAAATTCGAGCTCGCGTATGGAGTTTTGAAAAATGCCAAATCGATAAGGCATTTTTTATCAAACGGATTCATGATGCACAGCTTCTTCGTGAAGATATTATTCAACGAGATGGGCTAACAGGATACCGATTGATAGCAGCAGAATCTGATGGCTTACCAGGGATAACCATTGATAAGTACCAAGATTTTTTAGTTTGCCAATTACTAAGTGCAGGCGCTGAGTACAATAAGTCTCTACTGGTTGAAGCATTAAAAGAAGTTTTCCCAAGTTGTAGTGTTTATGAACGTTCTGATGTTGCAGTACGTAAGAAAGAAGGACTGAAAGAAACGACTGGCGTACTATTTGGCGATGAGCCCCCAAAATCTGTTGTTATCGAAGAAAATGGCGTAAAGATTAGCGTTGATATCGTTGAGGGACACAAGACTGGCTTCTATTTAGATCAGCGAGACAGCCGTCAGCAATCAATGAAATATGTTGAAGGTAAAGAAGTACTAAACTGCTTCTCTTATACGGGTGGCTTTGGCCTCTATGCTCTTAAAGGTGGAGCAAAACGTGTTATTAATGCGGACGTATCTCAACCAGCCCTTGATACTGCAAAATACAATGCCGAGCTGAACGAATTTGATATTTCAAAAAAACGTGCTGTGTTCTTAAATGCTGATGTATTTAAACTGCTACGTGAATATCGAGATCAAGGTACTAAGTTTGATGTTGTCATCATGGACCCACCAAAGTTTGTTTCAGGAAAACAAAACCTAACATCAGGCGCTAATGGTTATAAAGATATCAACATGCTTGCTATGCAAATCCTAAAGCCTGGCGGTACCCTCCTAACCTACTCATGCTCGGGCTTGATGGGTGCAGATCTGTTCCAAAAAGTTATCGCCGATGCCGCCGTTGATGCAGGAAGAAGTGTTAAGTTTGTTGAACGTTTTGAACAAGCGGCTGATCATTTGACTGATTCCGCATATCCAGAAGGCTTTTACCTAAAAGGCTTCGCGTGCAAAGTTCTTTAATGGAAGTTGCAGTGAACGAATAAACAATAAAAAGGGCCTTTCGGCCCTTTTTATTTAGTCTACATTTTTGACTGAAACCAGTTCGTTTAACAAACCAGCCATATCATTACTACTGATATAATCAGAGAATTGGCTCGCAGCATCTTGAAGAACAATAACTTGTGTATCCCCATCATGTTCAACCGTTAACTTCAGATCTGCTGATGATGAGTTAATATCACCTTCTACAGAAACATTAGTACTCGCCAATAGATCATCCATGGTCTCGTCTTCAGTTAGAAGTTCAGACAAATCTATTTGATCTTGCTGACGATTGAAGTCTGTGATGACATCTTCATGAACAGAGAATGGTTCATCTACCCATTTGAAAATGTCGTACCCTTCACCACCAGTGAGCAGGTCATCACCCGTTCCACCAATTAAGATGTCGTTACCTGCTCCTCCAACGAGCCTGTCGTTACCACTGCCACCACGTAAACCGTCGTTGCCTTCACCGCCATCGAGCACATCGTCACCCGAACCACCAAACATAATGTCAACGCCGCCTTGACCATAAATATGGTCATCGCCACCGCCTCCATGACCTAAGTCGACAAAGGCATTGCTGGTTCCGGAAATGCTCATAGCACTGTCTTCGACATTGGAGTCTTCAAGGAAATCACTATCGTTACCTTTCGAGAATGTTTCCAACACAGTTTGGGCATTATCTTGTTTGATTTTGGCTTGTTCATGGTCATCAATATTTGCATGGCTATCACCAAGATAAATGGTGTCATCACCCGAACCCATAAAGACGTCATCACCCGCAGCACCCACATCAACCACCATTCCATTGATCGTTTCTTGATGTGTGAAGCTTTCAGTTGTCGCACCTGTGCCACTGATTCCTGAAGTTGACCAATACGCATACTCGCTTGACGAGTTTGCGTGAACAATTTGAACGGTATCAACTACATCACCTTCAGACTTAATATCAGGCGTAACGTTCACGCCATCAATTTCGAAGGATAATATACTTTCACTGCTGTCACCGTCGTTATCTTCCAGTTTGTAATTGAAGTTAACTTCAACAGGTCTATCATCAGCTGCGCCATAGAACGTGTAGTTACCATCGTCCATATCGATTACTAATGAATGCTTAGAGTCAACATAAATAGAAAGTGTGTTTGTCGTGCTATCAAAGTGCGACGAAATCATCGAACTCGTTCCAGATTGCGATACAGAAGAGCCATTAAAAGTAAATGTTACCCCTTCAATCGTAATTGATTTCACGATAGCCCCATCACCACCAGAGTGAGAAGACAACAAGTTACCACCTACGTCTTGAACTACGGACTGAAGTAAGACTGGAGGTAAGTCATTAACATCTGGAACCATAATTGCGTCGCTATCAACTTCTAAGAAGCCATCATAAGCGACTAGATCTAGTTGACTAGTATACAAATCTGTTCCTATTCCATAGGATAATGCAGTGACATCGTTTTCTTTTAAGTGTTCTGTCCAATTAGCAACTTCAGCAGAGTTAAGAGCATTATATCCCGTGGGATCTCCATCAGACATAAAATAACTCACATTAGTAGCATTGGGAATTTTATCATGCATCCCTTGCTCCCATGCAAACTCTGCAGAGGCTAGAGCTCCATCATAATCTGTATTACCCCAAGCACCAAACGTATTTATAAGTTCTAGAGCCTCATCAACACTAAACCACGTACTATCTCCATTGTAAAATATCCTGTTTGCGGTATGAAAAATTATGATTTGAACCTGAACATCACCTAATGCTTCATACTGATGTAATAAATCTGAAACTGCTTCTTTCATTACACTCAATCGCGTCTTTCCATTACCAGCATCAAATTTCATTGAACCGGACGTATCTAGTACAAGCTGTACATTTGCGCCAACCTTGGTTTCTGCATCAACATCATGGTGAATTCGCTCAGCAACAGGCGAATCGTCTTCGACATTAATCGCAATATTACCAGAAGCATTGATACCAGCCTGATCTTCCACATTAATAGGCACATTAATGGTTAATGAATCTTCACCATTGGCGTTAGAATGATCAATACCGCCACTTAGCTGCGTAGAAACTTGGCCATTATTGTCAACACTAATAGTAATAACATCTTCACCTGAAGCACTACCTGTTAGCGTTTTACCATCCGATGACAATGTCCATGTTACCGTAGCACCATCACTTGTCAGTGTACCTGTTGGAGTGCCTAACGTAACGTCAGCAATATGACCGCTTAAACTAACTGTTCCAGCATCTGTTACACTATTTGTCGTATCAGAATGACCTTCCAATGCTTGACCATCCACGATTCCAAGTGATAACCCTTCTTCAGAGACGTTTAGCTCAAGATCACCAACTGAAGGAGGCATATACGGATTAACCGCAAACGCTCCTGTGACACTATCTCCATCACCATCAACTACAGTAAACGTAAAATCAATATCCCCATCACCTTGTGGATTGGTCATAGGTTTATACTGGAGATATTCCCATTTACCTGTCGCTGGAGTTAATTGGACGTCAAATACCAATTCTCCGTTTTCATCGCGACCAAGTAAACGATTCGGGTTTTGAGAGTCGATTGAAATAGTGATATTAGAACCATCAGCAGTTTGCAAACCACTTTCAGCACCCGTTAACTTAAGGCTTCCAAAACCATCTGCACCAAATTCAACCTGCAATATCCCCTCAGAACTTGCTATAGGTGTTTCGTTTGGCCCCAATAAGGAAACATTAACTGCAGAGCTGTCTGTTACTACTGGTCTATCGTCTTCTACCACAATGGTTAAGTCACCCGTAGAAGCGACCTGCCCATCTGAAACAACGATGCCAAGGTTAAATGTAACAGTATCCTCAACCGTAGCATCTGGATGATCAATCGGGTAAGAAAGAACTATATCGTAATTCCACGTCCCTTCACCTGACGTATTTGGCTCAGATAATGAAATTTCTGCCACGGTTCCTAAACTACTTGTCGAACCGACAAGTGTTTGAGATGTCGCATCCCAACTCCATACGATAGATTCACCACCACTCATTAATCCTGTAGGACCAGTTAGAGACACAGAAAGTGTGTCACTATCAACGTCTCCTACTACAAACGAACCGCTTGCTGAGGCTGAGTTAGTCGTATCAGAAGAACCCTGACTATCTGCAATACCGTCGGCCAATCCCTCTTCAGAAACAACACTACCTTGAATCGATGTGATTGTTGGTGGCGCGTCATTATCTAGAATGGTCGCGGTGCCAGTATCACTGCCCACTGTGCCGTCGCCAGCCGTCGCCATTACCGTAAAGTCTTCATTACCTTCAAAGACCGTATCGTTGGTCGTTGGGATAGTGACTGTTAGGTTCGTTTGACCTGCTGGGATGGTGTAGCTGCCATCTGTATTTGGATTGACAACGGTGCCATCAGCGGTAGTCACCACCATGGTGCCAAAGTCGTCGCTGCTTGCTGAGCCAGTCTGGCTTGCCAGGTTGACGGTCACATCGG
>NZ_JBNJOG010000010.1:0-187587 GCF_050113695.1 Vibrio sp. TRT 17S01
CAAACTCTTCAATTTAAGATTTTGTCGGCTCAATGAATACTGAACATTACATAAGTAATGTTTGAATTGACTGTGCTCTTATTGGTTTTCACTTTTGAAAAAGTAAAACAAAACAGTTCAAGACTGCTTCCCAATTCGAATGGTCACTTCGTTTCATTGAAACCTAATTTGATACCGAAGTATCTCATTGGATTATCATCAACGAGTGCCCACACAGATTGATAGGTTTATATTGTTAAAGAGCTTTGCTTTGCGAGAAGTTTTCTCTCAAAGCGGAGGTGAATTCTAACGAGATAATTTGAAGAGTCAAACACTTTTTCAAATTTCTTTTCTCAGAAGTTTTTCACCTCTACGACCTTGGCTGAAGCCTTGTGGCGTCTGCCGTGTCAGTGGAAGCGCATTATAGGGAGTTACTTTTTATTGGCAAGTAAAAAAGAGCAATTTATTTCAAAAAAATGGCCGTTCGAACACTATTCGAACAGCCATTATTTTACCCTCAATTTACACTCACTTTTTCCATACGTTACCCACACTTTTCTGTGGATAACTACTCATCATTATCAAAGAAATAGGAAATACGAGAACGAGGATTTAAATACTCACGCACTTTGTCTGGGAGTTTATGAGGTAATATAGCATTAACTATCTTTATTTCTTTTTCGGCTAAGTCGATGATTGGAGCCTGAGTTCGAGGCACCGATGGGTCATAAATCAATACATTAGGGTAGAGAATCGATTTAGAATTTACCGAGATAACTAAACCAACCATATCATTGGAAAGCTGAACAACGGTTCCCGGAGGGTATACCCCCATAAATTTGATCAGGATATTTAGGTTTTCATTGCTATAAAGGTGTTTGCAGTTCTTATATAGATAAGACAGCGCTACATACGGAATTTTTGCATCAGCCGGATTAGAGGGGTGGCAAAGATTGTCGTAAGCATTCGCAACAGAAACAATTTGAGTCAATGGATCAATTTGCTCTTCTTTAAGCCCTTCTGGATACCCAGAGCCATCATTTAGCTCATGATGTTGTGAGATCACTGTCTTTGCTATCTTTGGGAAGCTCTCTATATTATTAGCAATATCCAACCCATATTTGGTATGTAGCTTAAGATAGTTCTTTTCAGGTTCAGTTAGGGGGGTTTGCTTCCTTACTATCGCAGTAGGAACTTTTATTTTACCGATATCATGAAATAAAGAAGCAAACGCTACAGATTTGATCTCATCGGCAGGCAATTTCTTCGCTTGTGCAATCATCATTGCAATCACAGCGACGTTTAATGAATGAAAATAGATATCTTCGAACTCACTTTTGCCATTCATTAAGTGTAATGTCACATTATCATCACTAAGTAACTTATCGACGATACTATTAACCAGTTGTTGCGCTTCTCCAACAGCTTGCTCTGGACGGTTTCTAATTTTATTCATCACTGCGCGCATTTGTGCTAGCGAGCGTTCAAACTCTTTTTCACAGTTAAGGACTCTACGACGGTAAGCACTTAACTTTTCAATTCGTTGTTGTTTTTCTTTCCAGAGTTTTTGTGCCTCAGCATCAATCGCAGTAGTATTTTGAGTTTCATTTTCTGGAGAGTCTTTTACTTCAGAAGGTGGCAAAGGTTGAGTATCACTTTGAGCTGGGTTCATGTAGACGTGCTTAATCCCCAAATGACGGATCATTTGGATCTGCTCTTCGTTTTTTATCTTGAAGCTATTTAATAGAAAGGGGTGCTCATTCCATTTTACTGGCAGTCGAATATGCAACCCTGGCTGGATTCGGTCTACTGTGATCTTAATGCTCGCCACAATTTATCTTCAACTCTCAAAAGTACAAACAACTCATTATATTAAATGAAGGGGAATATAATTTCATCATACGAAAGAATTAGTAACACATTTTATAAAACAATAATCATAGTTAAAGATTTTCTATCTGTTACAACTCACAATGAAGCATCCAACGAATTCCAAACTTATCTTCTACCTTGCCAAAACGAGCCCCCCAAAATGTATCCGCTAGAGGCATCATGATATGCCCTTCTGTCGCAAGGCGGTCAAATAGGCGAGCCTGCTCATCGACGTTATTCATGACGATGGACAGCGCGATGTTATTCCCCGTTAATTCTTTTGCGACCATGCCATCTGACAACATCAGCTTTAAGCCAAATGCTTCGAACTCAGAATGCATGATCCAATCCGGAGAGGCACCTTCTATTTCTTGCGGTGCATCTTTGAAGTATTGCTTGGAAAGGACACATCCTCCAAAACAACTTTGGTAGAAATCTAACGCTTCTTCACAGCGACCTGCAAAGAACAGATAAGGGGTGACTTGATACATTGGCTATCTCCTCAATTGATAAATAAAAGATAGCCAAGAATACGAGAACTTACAGAAGAAATGATAAAAAATTAAGCACTTAAGAAGAAAGTACTCTATCTGCATTACGAGTAATCAATACACCTGAAAACTGCTGGGAAACCAATGATTCTTGCTCTTTAGATAGTGATTCCAATACTTGAACTGCCGCCTTAGCCATTTCACTGATGGGGAAATGAACAGCGGTTACTGAAGGATATAACCCCGCACATAGGTCCACACTATCAAAGCTCACCAAGGATATCTGCTCTGGTACGCGGATACCTTGTTCATGCAAGTATCGCATCGCTCCCATCGTCATTTCTTCACTGCAAGAAAAAACGGCGGTTATGTCTGGATGGCGCTCTAACAATCTGGCCATTGCTTCATAACCACTTTGCTTGCCGTAGTTTCCGGTTTCACACAAAGATTTCCCAAACAACAAGCCGTTAGCATGCATGCAATCTAAGTAACCTTGTCGACGCTGAAAACTGTTGTGCCGTTCAAGTGGGCCATGAATACAACCAATCACTTTGTGTTGTTTATCGATTAGGTGCTGTACAGCAACCTGACTCGCTTGATGATGGTCAAACGTGATGCAGCGCTCTTCAAGCCCCTCAATATGTCTGTCTAACAGAACAAAAGGAGTGGATTGCTTAGCCAAGTCACGTAAATCGTCATCACTTAAATACCGGCTGTGCAACACATAACCATCACAACGAAGATCATGGAAACGCTGAATGGCCGCTTGCTCTCCTTCTGCAGAATGGTGGCCTTGTGCGGTAATTAAAAACTTTTTATGAAGATCTAACTCTGCCTGAACTTGCTCCATCATCTCCCCAAAGAACCCCCCCGTATAATACGTGACTAGCAGGCCTACCATGTTTGTCGAGGAGGTCGCGAGAGAGCGGGCAATAGCGCTTGGGCGATAATTGAGCTCTGCCATCGCTTGTTCAACTTTGCGCTTGGTTTCTTCTCGAAATTTTCCTTCACCATTAATGATCCGCGATACCGTAGAACGGTTCACGCCCGCTAATGCCGCTACATCTTTAATTCTTGCCATAAGGCCACAAATTCCTCGGAGAGTTAACGATAACAAGAGATGAACACTGACAACGCAATAGGCGAAAGGGGGATTTCGATGCCAGTGTTCAAAATCATACACAGCCGATGGATGATTAAGAAGTTAGGCAGGAATAGTCCGTGACCGTGATACCATTCTTAATTAATCCTTCTTTTAACTCATCGCTAGTAAGAATATCTAACTCTAACGCTCGTTGATGGGTATAACTTGATTGTGCAGATAATGCTTCATCCACTTTTGATGGGTGACACATGATTTCAACAACATCATATGTGCTTTTAAACTGGCTAAGGTGTGAAAGCAACCCAGCCATAGAAAGGTTGCTATCGTAGAACCAGTCAGAAAAGTGATAACGCCATACTGAACTGTCCAGTCCAATACCTCGCAACGGTACTTGAAGTTGGTGGGCAATCTCGCGAATTACGGGCAACAACTGAGGGTGTGTATGCGCATGATGATGGCTATCAATATGGCTTAATTGAAAACCCAGTTTTTTGAATTGCGCAATTTGACTCGATACTTCCTGATAAACTTCCTCTAAATCGAAGTCTTGTTTTTGCCAAAATTCTGCCTGTCGTGGAAAAAAACCTTCTTTGCCAATAAGGCTTGATCCGTTTGTTAATGGAGAGCCAGATGTAAACCTTAAATGAATGCCAACCTTTAACTCAGGAAGCTGTGTTGCGATCTTAACCGCGTCTTGCTCTGCTCCCATTCCTACCATCATGGTGGTGGAATTCACCACACCATGAAGATGAGCTTGGGCAATGCCTTCATTGACTCCAGTTGTCAGGCCAAAATCATCGGCGTTAAATATCACTTTCATTACATCTGACTCCTTATCCTCAACTTACGATAACAACCGCGTGTCAAACTGGGGAAGGTAATCTGCGTTTTCGCGAAGAATATCGTTTAAAATAGACTTTGCCCGACCAATATCTGGTACTAACGGATTACTTGCCAGAGCCATAAGTGCTTGATCATAATCACCATGAACTGCCGCCTCGACGGCTAATTGTTCATAAGACTTCACTTGATGAAGCAACCCATTGATCTGAGGCGATAACGTGCCCACGGCTAATGGTTTTGCTCCCCAACTCCCCACAACAGCACTGCACTCAATCACCACATCATCTGGCAACGCTTTAATTGCACCATTGTTTGGCACATTAACCACATGAATTGAGTTTTTGTTGTTGTAAATAGCATCAACCAGATTTAAAGAGGCATCAGAATAATAAGCCCCTCCGCGCTCTTCTAACTGTTGAGGTTTCTCATCTAATTCCACATTTTTATAGAGTTCAAACAATGCTTTTTCAGTTTCCATGACTTGCTCAGCACGCGTTCCTTGTTCTAATGCTGAGGCTTTCTCTTCTTCTAACATGGCATCGGTTTGATAAAAGTATCGATGATAAGGGCATGGAATTGCGCCCAATGCATTTAGAAAATCGGGATCCCATGGTTCTTCAAAGATATTTTTCATGCTGAAATTGGCGCCATCCCCAACCTTTTCCAAGACTTGTGCTGTGATATTTTCCCCTCCCAGCCATGCCTTGGTCACCCATACTAGATGGTTTAGCCCAGCAAACTCTAGCTGCACTTCCTCCGGAGCACATTGCATCATTTCAGCTATCATCATTTGCATTGAGACAGGCACATTACACAAACCAATACTTTTCACTTTGGTGTATTTATTCACGGCTTCCGTCACCAGCCCTGCCGGGTTAGTAAAATTTAACATCCAAGCATTGGGGGCAAGCTCTTCGATATCACGACAAATCTCGAGAATAACTGGAATCGTTCGTAAAGCCTTCGCAAAACCTCCGGGGCCAGTCGTTTCCTGCCCAATCACATCATATTGAAGCGGTATACGCTCATCACTCGCTCGCGCAGCTAACCCTCCAACACGAAACTGAGTCATGACAAAGTCAGCCCCTTGAATTGCCTTTCTGCGATCAAAAGACGCTTTAATGATAATGTCAGCACCCACTTTCTCGACCATTCGCTTAGACAATGCTTCAATGATCGCAAGTTTCTCTGCTCCAGCTTCAATATCAACAAAGTGAATTTCTTTTACTGGTAAACGTTCAAGTCGTTTTAATACACCTTCAACCAACTCAGGTGTGTAACTGCTACCACCACCAATAACAGCTAATTTCAATGATTTACTGGTCATATAAGATCACTCCGCAAGTTGCTTGTGTAACGCTACCATCTCTGCTGCTAACTCATGTGCGAGAATAGTGGTCATCAAATGATCTTGAGCGTGGACCATCACCAATGTCATTGGGACCTTTCCTTCTCCCATATCTTGCTCAATTAATTGCGTCTGCACCAAATGTGCTTTATTTAAGCACTCTTTAGCTGACGCTAATTTTTCCTCTGCCTGAGCAAACTGTTTTGCACGCGACAAACGCAACGCTTCAAAGCATAAACTTCGGGCTTCACCAGCATTACAGATGATCTCCATCACCACGATTTCTTGTTCCATATTCACTCCCATAACGACAACTCAATATTCAACTACGCTTTTGCTAACTCTGGCTCTGTAGCTTTATCTTCTTTTTCAGGTTCTTGATCAGCCATGACCTCTTTTTCAAACATTTTAAAAAATGGCAGATATAAGAAGAGGTCAAGAATGATCAAGGCTACAACCAAGAAGACTGGTGCCAACGTCCACCCACTGCCCCACGACGCGCCAATAATGGCTGGTGTGGTCCATGGGGTTGTCGCGACGCCCATACCCACAAGCCCCATATGAACTGCGAAGTAAGCGATGGTCGCATTGATGATTGGTACACATAGGAATGGGATAAATAAAGTAGGGTTCAATACTAACGGCGTACCGAATATCACCGGTTCATTAATTTGGAAAAGACCGGGGACGATACTCATACGACCAATACTTTTTAAATGCACCGAGCGGCTAAATGCCATAAGAATTACCAGCGCAAATGTCGCCCCTGAACCACCAAGGAAAATATAGAAATCCCAAAATGGCTGAGTAAACACATTCGGAATAGGCTCACCTGCCACAAAAGCATCAATATTGGCACTTAAATTGGTGAGTAAGAATGGAGACATTAAACCAACAACAATAGCGGCACCATGAATGCCTGCGAACCACAACAATTGACACAGTACAAGTGCACCAATGATGGCCGCCAACGAGTTCGAAGCACTGACGAGAGGTTTAAATGCCTCTAAAATAAGTTCAGGGATCAGCATTCCAAATTGTGCCTGAACAAATACACTGAGTGGATAAAGTGTAAGAAAGACGGCCAATACTGGTAGTAACACTTCAAATGAACGCGCAATTGCTGGCGGAACCTGTTCTGGCATACGAATGGTAATGTTGTGTTTTTTCATAAACCGATACAGCTCAACGGCAAAGAATCCACAAATTACCCCAGTAAAAACACCGGTCCCCCCCAAATGTGCCGTTGGTAAGCCCCCTTCACTCACAGGGGATGCCACCAATAAGTAACTCATTAAAGCGAGGGCAGCGCTGGTAATCCCATCCATTTTGTAGGTTTTTGCTAAGCTATAAGCGACACCGAGTGAAACGAAAATAGTCATGATGCCCATCGACATGTTAAATGGCATCATAATGATATCGAAATGGGTAGAGGCAAAATCTAACCATGCCCGGCCAAAACTATTCTGTGTCTCATCTGAAAAAGGCGGAAAGGCAAAAATAAGAATAAAGCTACCAACAATAATAAATGGCATGGCAACGATAAAACCATCTCGCATCGCTCTTACATGTGGTTGGTTTCCAACTTTTGTTGCTAATGGCGCAATATATTTTTCAACAAAATTAATTATCGCATCATAAAGCTTCATGGATAATTCCTTATATTTAGATAAATAAAGTCCCATCCCCAATATTTAAATATTGGGGTTTATTAGCTATTAAATGAAAATGGAGTTTATTAAATTAAGTTCAGCGCTTGCTCTAGTACTTTATCGCCTTTCATCATTCCATAATCTTGAGGAGAGATGGCAGCAATATTCTTCCCATGTTCGTCAGCAGTCTTCTTCAACTCTTCCAATTGAAAGCGAACCTGAGGTCCCAGCAAACAAACATCATACTCGCTAATAGCTTCATTAAACTGACTCACAGACAATGCATCTATTTTGCATTCTATCCCTTGAATGCTCGCGGCCTGTTCCATTTTTTGCACTAGCATGCTCGTTGACATGCCTGCGCTACAACACAGTAAAATCTTTTTCATAGTCTACTCCAGTGATTAAATATCAACCTAACATCACTGTAGCAAATATAACCAACACACAAAAGCGCAACCGGTTGCTTTGTACGTGAACAAGTTCTCAATTTGATCAAAATGATCCTGAAAATTTTTCGTGATTTACGTTATTTAATTAGAAAGTACCAATCTCATTTTTATTGATCTAGATTGAAATGAAATTTAATTAAACCCAATAAATTAGAGAGTCTAATTGAATTAATTTAAGTCATAATTTAAAATGAAAAATTATTTTAAGAAGAAAGCAAAAAGGAAGTCGAACGCAAGTATATTGATTTATAAAAATGCTTTCCTCTTTATCCATTATCATATCGACAACAATGTGGAAACCACATCAGAGAATAAGTAAGTGCCAGATACAACAAAGCCTCGACTTTCGTCGAAGCTTTGTTGCTTAAATATAGTACTGGTGGGCGGACTTGAATAACCACACTTAACAATTGATATATAACAACATTAAACTCTCATCTTTAATCGTATGGTACTAAAATAAAAAATCATTAACACGATTATCTATAAATATTCGACAAACTCCAATTATTCACAGCTACCTTCATAATCAAATATTTCGATTAATCCCGCTTTATTTCGGATAATCTCAGTTCAATTAAAATTATTAACTTCTATCACACATTACCCAATTACGACATCTGGTGAGGCAGAAACAATACTGCCATCATAATCAATAGCATCTCCTATACGCGCCGCAGGTTTACCATCAATAAAAACACTAGACGAACCACCTACCACACTCCTTGGGTGATTCCCATGCGAGGTTTTATCACAAGGGCGGCCAAAGCCTCGCAACGTCATCTTGGCAAGTGGCCGGTTGGAAGTTAATCATGATATTTGGGCTACTCGCGGTGATGGGCGTCGGCGGAAAACAATCATACTTTGAACCGATATCACCAAGCCTTGCTGCTTTAGCTTTGTCTCGGCTAGATAAGGACTAAGCCATCTTCAGACATTCAAAGTCTCGTTTCTCCGTCAGCTGCATCAAATTGGTGTACGCTCGTTACAGCTTCTTCACTCCAGTTATCTTCAATAAAGTAACGTGAACCATTCTAGCACTCAACGATCATTAAATCGCAGCCCTTGGAATCTTCGTCACCATAATAGGATACATGCCAATGGGTTGTTGCCTTAAGAGTTGAATGGGATTAGCTTCACCTTTTTCCAATACTCCATTGGAATCTGGTCCATTCGATATGTCCTAGTCACTTAGTGAGTTAATTAAAGGATATGCTTTGACTAATTCATCTACATCGTCCGCTCCTGTTAATGCTAGGATATGCGTTCCATTAAGTTGATCATACTTGTGCGATACCCATAGGTACTCTGAATTTCTGAAGTTATAGAAAGCATACAAGCTATCTTTTACTCTAAGAAATTGCTCTTTTTGTACAGAAATATTAGTTTCCCACATTTTCCAATTAATATCACTTTCAGGAGCTTTAACTTCAAAAATCACTATTCCAACTCTATTGGCAACTCTTATTTCAAGTTTCCTTGTATTAAGGCTCTCATAATCAATACCATTAAGTTGGTAATTTGTTAGTAACAATATGTCAGCAAATTCACCAAACACTTTTTCAATTTCATCGATACTGAAATGATAATACCCCAGAGAAAGTTCTACATCCGACACTGTATCTGTCTCATGTGGAAGTGCGATAGAAGCACTACTCCAATCATTTTGCGTGATTTCTGTTTTATAGTTATCGTTTACAATCTCAGCTAAAGTCAGCCTTGGACCTTTCGCTTCTTCTATCTCCTGCAATTTACCGACTAGCTCGTTAGTTAATGTTGCATAATATTCCTTATTCTCCTTTCCAACTTTTTTCTGCCATCGAATCAGGTCAACCAAATCTTCATCCCTGTCATCTACTTTGCGCCACAAAGCACGATAAGGCTCTCGATAATACGCCCCTGTTCGCATATACACATTGTCCAATTGTAGCATTCCACTTCTTACCGGAGTGATTTTTGAACGATAGAATGAGCCTCCACTCAATACTTCATAGTAGTTACTCCGTTGAGCCAAGTTATATGCTTTAACTTCACCAAAAAAGAATGACTTCAACGTATTAGATTTCAAATCTAAATAAAAATAAGTTTGATTTAACCAGCGCTTCTCAGCATCAATAGACAATCTGTCAGCGGTTTCATCTGGTGAATTAAGAATCTGCTCTACAGAATCAAAAACATAGTAGCCTGACTGTAATTCTGATATTGAATCATTCCCAGCCCTACTATTCTTAATGAAGATAGATAAAGAAATAAAACAAGTTATTAATATCACTGTTATTTTTATTTTTTTAATCACTGGCATTAATTGCTATTCTCCGGATTAAGGTATCAACATTCGGAATGTATTAAACATTTCTAGGCTTTTTAAATACGTTTATGGGCCATACTGCTAAACATAGCTTGAATAGATTACCCAATCACAACATCAGGGGATGCTGAGGAGATAACGCCACCACAATCTATCGCATCCCCTAGACGTGCCGCAGGTTTGCCATCAATAAATACACCAGATAAGCCTCCAGCCACACTCCTTGGGTGACTCCCATGCGGCGTTTTATCGCAAGGGCAACCATGACCTTGTAATGGGTCACCTTGCCAAACTGCAGGCAAATCATTAATCATCACATCTGGGCTTCCTGCCGTGATCTGTGTCGACGGAAAACAATCATGCGCTGAGCCAATATCACCTAACCTTGCTGCTTCAGGCATACAACCTCCTATCGGGATACGACGACTCGACCATCTATCATGGAAAACAATGGAGTTGGAGAATATACTAAATCTTCTTTATCAGACCCGATTCTTAGCGGTGAATGGCCGCGTACATCTTCCAACTTCACCAATCGCCCTCCCATATAAGACTTCAGCTTATACTCACTCCAATCTCTGCGAGGTTCTGCTTGCGCATCTGCCCATTTATCAAATTTTTCTTCAAAAGCAACCGCATTATAGAACTCTTCAGGATCTACAAAGTAGGCTTCTGCCTTTGCTTTCTCTCGCATTGATAGGGACCATGCCATTTTCAGGCCTTCAAAGTCCTGTATCTTCATTAACTCAATTAAGTTGGTATAAGCACGGTATAGGGCTTTCATCTGCTCTGGATTATCCTCACGGATAGGGGTTGCATCCACCCAGCGCCAACGAGGAATGGTTTTAATAATAACTGGGCGAGAAAAAATCGTTGCTTTTCCAACTAAAGCACCATTTGTATTGAGTAGTGGGGTTTGGTGCGTATCTGAATAAATAATTGATGTTTTAGTCGTTGGAACCCCATCCTCAACAGTTACTGATAGACTGGAAATTTCTATCTTCTTACCGTCAGGGAAAGCACCGAAAAGAAAGGCAGAACACGAGTCATCTTTATTGTAATTATCATTCCCTTCATAAATTCCAACTGGTGCAACCCATAACTCAAGAGTATTATCTCCAGGTTGTAAAAAAGCTGTTGAGTTATAACCAAGAGCCATCGTTCCACTACTGGTACTTAAGTTGTCATATTGCTCTATACCGTTAAACACACTACTGCAGTACATAGTTTGTGAATTTAGGTTTGTTGTATAAACCACTCCAGGCTTCACACCGTCGTTATCAATCTCAATATCGACAGTGGATACTTGCTCTCGAATACTCATTCTTTCACCCTCTCCGGAACAAGCTGACAATGCTACTGCTACGATAAGTGAGAATATACGCACAAGGCCTAGCTTCATCGTGTTACCCAATTACGACATCTGGTGAGGCGGAAGCAATACTTCCGCCGCAGTCAATGGCATCACCTAACCGTGCCGCAGGTTTACCATTAATAAAAACCCCTGAAGAGCCTCCCGAGACACTTCTCGGGTGATAACCGTGAGGTGTTTTATCACAAGGACAACCATGACCTTGTAATGGGTCACCTTGCCGAACTGCGGGCAAATGATTAATCATCACATCTGAGCTTCCTGCCGTGATCGGTGTCGACGGAAAACAGTCATGCGCTGAGCCAATATCACCTAACCTTGCTGCTTCGGGCATACTACCTCCTATCGGGATACGACGACTCGACCATCTATCATGGAAAATAATGGAGTTGGAGAGTAAACAAGATCATTCTTTGTTGAACCAATTCTCAGCGGGGAGTGAAAACGCATATCTTCCAACTTAACAAGACGACCACCTAAATATGATCTTAACTTATACTCACTCCAGTCTCTTCGAGGTCTAACTGCTGCATCATCCCAATCATTGAAACCACCTTCAAAGTCGACAGCATAATAAAAATCTTCAGGTTCAACAAAGTAAGCTTCTGCTTTTGCTTTCTCACGCATAGATAGTGACCATGCCATTTTTAAGCCTTCAAAGTCCTGTTTCTTCATTAACTCAATTAAGTTGGTATAAGCACGGTATAGGGCTTTCATCTGCTCTGGATTATCCTCACGGATAGGGGTTGCATCTACCCAACGCCAACGAGGAATAGTTTTGATATAGATTGTTCGTGAAAAGTCAGTCAGCTTCCCATCTAAGACTCCATCAGTAGCATTCAACGGAGTTTTGTTATTATCCGGATAAATAGTTGATGCTTTGGTTGTAGGCTTTCCATCTTCTATCGTGACAGATAGACTAGACATTTCGACCTTTTTCCCATCAGGGAATGCGCCAAACAGGAGAACAGAACACTTGTTATCTGTTTGATATTCAAGGTTACCTTCATGCACTCCTAAAGGAAGAGTCCAAAGTTCTAAAGTATTTTCACCTGGTTGTAAAAATGCAGTTGGATTGTAACCAAGTGACATTGTTCCACTGCTGATTTTTAAGTTATTAAATTGCTCTATGCCGTTGAAAGAACTGCCACAATACACAGCTTGAGAGTTAACATTTGTGGTGTAAATTACCTCAGGTTTGACACCTTCATTGTCAATCTCAATATCGACGGTGGATACCTGCTCTCGAATACTCATTGTTTCACTATCCTCACTGCATGCTGTTACCATCGTGATACACAAGGCTAACAAACTCATTTTTACTATCTTGCTTTTAATCATCTACATTTACCCAATCAATACGGAACGGTAGTTGGATTTCTGTTCACTTAACGGTTGGACCCAAATCCACTCATGAGTTTTAGTGTCAGCTTTACTTACTGTACTTTGTACTTGAGCTCCACCACGATAACCACCCGCATTAGTGGTATTCGAACTCGATTCAGTTTCTCTGTTAGACCCTATATCTAAGGACGTTTCGATTGTTACCTTAGCTTTAATCCCTTCATGGAAAAACACCAACTCAACTTTAGGCTCTTCATTTAAAGTGCTTCTAAGGGCACACTTACCTTCAGCCACTACCTCAGCCACCATTTTAAACGCTCCCTCTACAATCCATATTTTCGCTCCACCACTAACGTTCACTAGTGAGCTCAATGCAACCGTCGTCACACAGTCAAAACCATATTGAGGTGATTGTTTAGGTTTCTGGGTAATTTTGCCTTCCGTCGATAATGAACCAGATAGCGTAATATCAAATTCCGCTCCAGCATAGGCTCCTTGATGCCCCTCTTTAACCAGTTGCTCCAGCTCTGCGGCTTTCTGTCTAATTGCTGCTACTGGTTTTTCCATCTTAAAATAGGCTGCTGCTGCTAATAACATGTCCAGCTTTAATGAGAAACCAAAAAGTGGTGCAAACCCAACACTTACCTCAGAATCCGTTCCCATTACATTATCAACCATCGTCAGGGTTTGGTTCCCTTTGATACTGATTTGGGGGGCTTTAAATTCAAAGTTAATCAGTTTAACTTTCTCTTGCCCCGCACTTTCGTATGTTCCTTTTTTAATTTGCTCAATAATGGACACTATTGCATCAACAGTTTTTAACTGCTGGCGAATGTTCTCAAATTCATCGTTTAGATTAACGGTATTAGTTTGCCCCGGCATATTCGAACGTGTAGTAGTGAGACCTGAGCCATAAACTGTTTTCTCACTGCCTTGATTAATGGTCAGCTTTCCTTCCAAAGTGACACTTTTCTTGATCTCTTCTGACGGAATACTTAATCCATTAAGGCGGTTAGCACTTTCTAAATTCTGATAAGCTGCATAGCGGTCTTCATCAGAAACGGCCTTTTTCACCGTTTTCCCAGAAAGCGTTAACTCAGATTCGATCTTCACCTTTGGGTAGACATAAATAAAGCTATCCACTGGGACTTGCCCAAGGATATAAGACAGAGGTGGTGACAACCATAAGGTTTGTTCTACTTGTGGTTTTCCAACACATTGAGTTAAACATACTTGATAACGCGTATAAGGAACGGTGGTTGTTTTCTTCTCGGCCAATAAATGTTGTAGCGCACTGAGCAACCCCATTTTTTGGCTTGGTTCTGCTTTATACGTTAACACATGCTGCTGACAGGCTGTCGCAGACAGAGTTTCAGAAAACTGTTGATTATCAGTAATATATCCTGATGGGCACGTTGAAAGCCCACTACTACAATTGCCTTCAACGGAAACAGAAATCTTAGTCCCTTTTCCTTCATCGAGTAATGTTAGTTTCTGTTGGCTAAACTTACCATTCTGATATTGGATAACACCACCGTCACTGTCAATCTGATAGCCAATCAGACAGGGAGCTTGCTGATTACAATGACATACTTCACCGGGTAAATGTTTACAAGACATGTGCACTCCTTACTTCATGCAGCAGGCTGTTGACTCGATAATCCGTTGGAAACTCTTTGTGAGATAAAAACCGTTGCCATTGTTCAGGAAACTGCGCCCAATCTGTGATTTTCTGCTCTAAACATAGTTCAGCAATGCGCTTGATAGGCCCCGGTTGAGCAATTCCCCAGTCAACAAGCTGATTGACTAATTGTTCACTGAATACCTCTGAATCGTGCTTTAATAACTGAGCGACTTCTGTTATCAAATTATGACGGCATTGCTCAAGTACTTGTTGATACTGCCTTTGCGATAATGGAAACGGTTGGTAAGTCACATACCCAAATGGTCGATATAATGCCAACTGTTCAAAGTCAGACTGCGTTTGATGAGGAAAGATGGTTTTAAGTGCTTGCATTGGACCTAAAAAATGGTTGAGCCTTAACGGCTCAAAGGCATTGAGCAATGACCATAGAATTCTCGGGTCGTAAAAACGCAAAAAAAGGCGCTGTTTTGTCTCCTCGATTTCAACATCCATCAGTGTACGTAAGTGCCCACGCAGCACTTTTGGTGCTTCATTTGATTCGAAAAGAAATCCCCAAGGCGTTGACTTGGGTATAAGCCATTCATTAAATGCTTCATTGACCTTAACGAGGTAGGGAGCAACCTTAGTAAACTCTTCATCAACAGGCTCTGGAAACAGGCACCAAAACTCGCAGTCATAGCGCTTGCAGGCATCAATGACACTTGGTTCGATTGCACGATCAATTACCGCATAGACTTGGGCATTTTTCATGAGCTCGCTCCGGGACAATTCGCCACAAAAGCACTGCCTTCTTCTGCTGCTGTTTCTAACACATCTGGATTAGTCGGGAGTGCCAGCGAACCGGGAGATCCACCAGACTTAATTAGGATTTTTGCACCATCAATAGCAACGCCACTACTGTCTATAACGACAAAGCTCCCACCGACTTGGAGTGTAATTTTATTACCACTCTTCAGTGTGATATCACCATCAGCGTTGATACCCACAGCCCCGGCTACTTTTTTAGCCCAGTCGCCAAGTATCGATTGGTGTTCATCCCCTTCAATCTTACTGAGATAGTCACCTACAGTCGTCTGTTGCTGTTTACCTTCAACCTTTAGAGAACGATCTTGAGCAACAGTACGCTGTTCATTGTTTCCGATGCTGACAACATGATCGTAATTGATGCGTGTATCGGACGAGTTTTCAACTTCAACTTGCATATTCTTCTGGGCATGGAGGTAGATAAGCTCTTGATCGGCTTGGTCTTCAAAACTCAGCTCATTGAAACCCTCACCTTGGTGAGTCTGGCTTCTTAACACCGTTCTTGTCTTATGCTCGGGAAGTGAATAAGGTGGTGTATTTGTCGCATGGTAGGTCCGTCCGGTAATAATGGGTTGATCAGGATCGCCATTTAGAAACGAGACGATAACTTCATGACCGATCCGAGGGACCGCCATGATGCCATACTGACTCCCTGCCCAACCTTGAGAAACTCTAACCCAGCATGAACTATGTTCATCACTTTTGGAATCACGATCCCAATGAAAATGAACCTTAACCCTGCCATGTTGATCGCAGAATATCTCTTCACCATCCGGGCCAACAACGGTGGCTATCATCGGACCATCAACCAATGGCTTGGGTTCTGGGTCGGATTGCCAGTTAACGTCATCTGGGATCACCATAAACTGGTTGGAGTAAGTCGTCGCACCATAGCTGCCTTCTTCTTCTAGAGCTTGAGGTTGGTCACCTTGATGGTTCACCTTGACCAGTACCCAGTCGCGGTTAAGCTCCGTATTCAAATGCTCCTGCATCTTGAACTTATAACCCGCTCTCAAAAGAGGCTGATTACTCTTACCTTTAGCTGTGTGAGCTTCACGTCTAAAATAATTCAGCCTAGTACGACAAAATGCTACGCCATTGCCATCATCCTTAAAACGTCCGGGCGCATCAAAATGAGAATAAGTTGGCCGTTGGTAAGCCATCTCTGTTCCTTGGGCTATCTGACTAAATGAATAAGCGGGCTTTTTAAAGCTGTAATCTTTTAGTTCGACATTGCTAACCTGTGATTGGGTTTGATAAGTAAAACCATCAATATAAGGCGCATCAGAAACACCACCAGCCAATGCGTTATAAGGCACAGGCACTGAAAGTGGGGGAAGCGTTTCACTTGAATCACTAAAAATAAGGGTATGTTTTCCAGCCTCATGCGTGAAGTGGTAAATAATCCCTTCCTCTGCAGCTAGACGGTGCAGGAAGTCAAGGTCACTTTCCCGATACTGAACACAAAACTCTCGCTGTGCACAATCCCGCTTAAGAGAGAAGGCATAATCCAAAACTCCCATTTCTTCTAATAGAATAGAGATGATATCAGGCGCAGATTGATACTGAAATATCCGGCTGTTATGGCGAAGTGATAGACGTTCCAGTGATGGAACTAAGATGAGTGAATAAAACGTGTGGTGATGGCCGATATCACCTTGTGCAAAGGCTCGAACAATACCATGTACCCGCTGAACAAGCTTTTGATCACGATACACCCTTAGTTCTGCGCTCTTATCCACCACCTGCTCTGCCGCCAAATGCGACAAACGGCTAGCTAAATCAATATGATAACGAAAACCATTGCAAGGAGCTTGCTTGAATGTGGTCACTGAGAGAGACTCTTGACCTTCAAACTTCGTCACAACCAATGCATCATCACTTAGCCCATCTACGTGAATGGTGTACGCTAGTGTTGTCATCATGCACTCCTTCCTAAAAAGACAAAAAACCCTAAACACAAATTACCACTCATACTGGTAGTTTGAGGTTAAGGTTTTCGATCGCCCACCATAGAGTGAGCGATCTCATATGAACGTAAAACTTACGCTTCAACTGGCTTACGCCAGTCATCAGAGCCTGAAGTACCTGCGTTAATATGATCCCAAGTGATCTTACGGTAAGTCAGTGACACCGTGATATTTTGGGTAAAATCAGACATTGATGGGTCTTGGCAATGTGGCATTTCACATTGGATATCAACGATAGAGGCATTTTCCAGCTTAGTGGTGAAGAAGTTTTCTTGTTTGCCTTCAATCGAAGTGCGGTACCACTTCAGCTCAACAGAAGACAGCTTCTCACCTGATGCCAGTGCGTTATATAGCAAAGGAACAGCTTTGTTCAGTGATACGGTGAATTGGAATGGCTTGTGAACACGTTGGCCTGCTGGTTGACCTGATTGTGGATCAGTCGGAACTGTCACCGTATGATCAAACTTCTGTACTAGCATCTCATCTTCATGACCCTCAACATAAGAGTCACCGATTGAGTCCGCTGTACATGCGCCCGCAGTAATAAGGCCCTGAACTTGACCTTCGATAGAGATATAACATGGAGTTGGCATAGCTAATTCCTTGAATGGGTTTAAATAACATCCAATTAGTAATCAATAGTTATGCCAAAAATAAACTCAGTACTTTTCATGAGATTTGATGAAATTTAGAAAACCTCAGGCAATTTATTGCTCAGAATCAAGCAAAAAATTGCCCACAGAACATGAAATTTCTCGCTATCATTTGAAAGGCGGACACCATAACTCTATTGATGCCTCTACTACCTTTTTGTATTCCCCTTAAAAGAATATAGCCTTTTCTTATTATGCATATTTATTCCCCTTACCATGACGAGCGAGGCAATATTGAAATACAAAAAATATTTTTGTCACAAATACGCCTACATATCTACTTAACTTCATAACCTACTGTTTTAAATGTTTTATTCTTGTAGGGCTAATAGTAGAGATAAGGTAGATGTGAATATTCGCATATCTACCACATTCAAAATACCATAGCACAAGGCTTTAGATTCATTTGGTAGACATAATAGATATATAATCGAAAAAGTTTATGACAACGTCTTAAAACAATCCACTTACCCACAGATAAATAAAAAAACCGCCACAAGGACGGTTGGAATAGTTATTTTAATTTATAGGCTAACTACGGGCTATGCTGTTATTGCATGGTTTGTTGTGAGCGTGAATCTATCCAGTTTTGAATATCACTTTCTTTCCAACTAACCGAGCTTGCTCCTAATGAAATGGACGGTGGGAACTTACCTTGATTCATCCATGAATAAATAGTTGCACGGCTAACGCCTAGTAATTGGGTAAGGTCTTTTAAACGATAAATACGCATATTTACCACCATAGTTTCACCTTTACTAGCTTGCTCTATACGGTCACTCCACCAATTCATTAGAGGCTTTCTACGTTCTAGGTAGTCTGTGTGATGGTAAGCCCTACGAATCTTATTAGGTTCTCGGTGTGATAGTGCCGACTCAATGACATCACCATCAAAGCCATTAGCGTTTAGCGTGGTACTGGCAAGTCCTCTTAAGCCGTGCGCTGTAGTTCTATCTTTAAATCCCATGCGCTTAAGTGCCATATTTGCACTTTGCTTGTTAGCGTATTTTCTGTGGTCTCTATCAGCAGGAAATATAAACTCTAGCCCGCTCGATATATGCCTCATACTCTCCAATACTTCCAAGGATTGAGGAGTTAACGGCACATAATGAAAAGCATCAATCTTTGACACGTACACCCGCCACAGGCTTTCCTCATAATCAATATCCTGCCACTTAGCTTGAGCTGCTTCACTCGGCCTAACCATGGTGTGTAATTGCCACAAGATAAGATTACGCGTGGTTATTGTGATGTTTGCCTCATCAATTTTTCTAACTAACTCTGGTAACTCTTCGGGTTTTAAAGCGGGCTGGAGTGTTACTTTTTGAGTGAGGTACAGCTTGGTTATCTCGGCGATAGGATTAAACTCAATAGCCCCATTAACCACAGCAAGTCGCATTACTTCATTAGCGATAATACAAAGACGGTTTAACAGTTTCTATCTTTCCTTGTTGAGCGATAGGGGCAAATACCGTTTTCATTAGTAATGGTTTAATAGCGCCAATAGGTGTTTGACCTGTTATTGGTAACAAATACTTATTAAGCATTTGCTCACGCTTTTGAAAAGTACTTGCCTTGGTTGTTTCCTATTTAATGGCTAGATATTGAAGCGCAAATGTTGAAAAGGTGTTCGCAAGGTTTAACCTCACTTCATGCTCAAGGTTTAATTGGTGGGCTTTAGGGTCGATATTCTGGGCCAGCAATGCGCTTGCCTCAGCTCTACGTTGCCTTGCTTGCGCTAGACTCACATCAGGGAATGAGCCAAAACTAATGTTAGTGCGCTTTTTAGTGATTGGGACGTCATACTTAAAAATCCATGACTTGGTACCACTAGGGCTAACCCTCAATTCAAGGCCTCAACCATCTCGCAAAGTTTTGACCTTGTCGATAGCCTTTGCTTGTTTTACTTCCGTATTCGTCAGAGGGGCAACGGTGCGAGCCATGAATTTGAGTCCTGATAGAATATTGTGGTACTAACAGTTCTAGCTGCAACCAAACACCTTTGGACGCTACTAGACGCCAAAAGCCCGTTAACACTGGATCTCAGACATAAAAAAAGACGCCCTTGGACGTCTTTTTTTAAGAATATGGTACCGGTGGGCGGACTTGAACCGCCACGCCCGAAGGCAACGGATTTTGAATCCGTCGTGTATACCAATTTCACCACACCGGCATCTTTGGGCTGTTGCCCTTTGATGATTGGCATTATACGTAAGAAGCGACGGCGTGCAACCATAAAAGCTTTAAAAGCCAATTGTTTGCTGATAATTTCGCCACAAATTGAGACACTGTGCGTTAGCTCTCTTTTCAGAACTGGATCCAGCCTATATCCTGACGCTCATCTTGATTTAGGTAAGCAGTTTTATGTCTAATACTCACTCACTTCCACCAGCAGGCTTATTTCGTCGTTTAGGGGCTCTTTTCTATGATGGTCTGATCATTATTGCCATTGAAATGATGGCCGCGGGGCTGGTTATTGCTCTGCTGCATGCACTTATCGCTATGGGCTTGTTCACTGCCGCACCTTATGAAGATGTCAGTGACTTCTTAACTAACCATCCAATATGGAGCCCAATCTATACTTTCTACCTAGCCGCCGTTTGGATTTATTTCTTTGTTTTTTTCTGGACTCGAGCTGGCCAAACATTAGGAATGCGAGCTTGGAAGCTTCAGATACGAAATGCCGATGGCACCCCAATAAGTGTGACTCAAGCTATGATTCGCATTGCAACATCAGGGTTTGGCTTGGCCAACTTAACCGTACCTTTTGATCCTCAAAAACGGGGATTTCATGACATATGGGCAAAAACTCAGGTCGTGGTTTTACCTAAGGCGCAATAAAAAAGGAAGGCTAAGCCTTCCTTTTTTATTAACCGTTAGAAACTCAGTCTACACGCAGCTCTTTTAGCATTGACTCCGGCAGTGCCAGCTCGTCATTTTTATTCACTAAAATGCCGGCATCAATAATGGCCGTTGCAATCGCTTTCGCTTCCTCTAATGAGTGCATTGCTGCTGTACCGCACTGATACTCATTCAATTCAGGGATCTTGTTCTGAGTTTCAACTTTCAGTACGTCTTGCATTGCCGCAAGCCACGCTTCAGCAACCTTTTGCTCTGAAGGCGTACCAATCAAACTCATGTAGAACCCAGTACGACACCCCATAGGCGAAATATCGATGATCTCTACTGAGTCCCCATTTAAGTGATTACGCATAAAGCCAGCATAAAGGTGCTCAAGCGTATGAATGCCTTTTTCAGAAAGGATGTCTTTATTTGGCTGAGTAAAACGTAAATCAAATACCGTTATGGTATCGCCTTTTGGCGTGGTCATGGTCTTTGCTACACGAACTGCGGGTGCATTCATTCGTGTGTGGTCAACGGTAAAACTATCAAGTAATGGCATTATCCTTCTCCTACTGATTAAAAGAACCAGCTTCTGTTATCTTCCAATTCTTGTTGGCATTGCTTCAACTGCCAACCATAATCTTTTGCCTGCTGCTCAACTTTGCGCGCTACTCGCAATAGTGATGGTTTCGAGTTGTACGTTTTGCGCTTAAAGCCACCTCTTCCTTCATGATAGGCGAGGTATTGATTGTATGGGTCCCACTTTGAAACCCCAAGTTGCCTCTGAGTTTCACTGGTATACCAACCTACAAACATGATGGAATCATCAAAACTTGTTCGTGAACCACCATGTCGTGTCGCTTTTTGGAAATCTTCCCAAGCAGGATCTTGTGCTTGTGCATAACCATACGCGCTGCTGACTCGCCCCCACGGGATAAAACCCAGTAGATAATCTCTAGGAGGACGAGCGTCATGCTTAAAGCTGCTTTCTTGTTTTATGAAAGCCATTGCTACATGAATAGGTGTCCCCCACTCTTTTTTCATGTCTAGTGCATCGTCATACCATCCCGGCTTTTCACGGAATATTTCACAAATATTAGACTGCTTTTTAGGGGGGGCTGTCGCACATCCCGCTAAGATGGCGACACCAAATAGTATTGAAAGGGTTTGGGCAGCTTTCACGCAGTGGTTACTCTTTTAAATAAGCGAAGTAGTCTTGTAAAAACTCATCAAAGCCTTGTGTATCTGCTTGTTCAACCGCTTGTTGTGCAGTAACAGAGCGTTCAACTTCTTGTTCCATTTCAGCTTGAGAGTAAGTTTTATATTGGTGAGCGAGATGCTTCTGACGATACTCTTTGCCAAACGCACACCCCACTTTACCTAAACCGCCTAGCTTTTTAGTGTCTTCAAGAAGTTGCCCTGAAATCGTAAGCTCGGGGTTATCAATCCACTCTAATAATTTATAGCAAACACTCTGGTATGCCGAACCGCCATTCGCCTTATCCATTTGCTCAGCAACTTGCGTCAACTCAACAAATACGCGTTTTGCCCATGCTTGAAGTGTGAGAACTTCGCCTTTACAACCAATCTGAAGTTCAAGGCCGGGCTTACGTCCTTCGATAATGACTTTATTCCAGTTTTGTCGCCAACACTCAAGTTCACAATCGTCCATTGGCTCTGAGTCTGACAAAGCGGCCCATGTTAAAAATAGATCTAAGAAGCGTATTTGTTCATCACTGATGCCTACAGCACTATATGGGTTCACATCAAGAGAACGAACCTCTATGTATTCAACGCCACCTCTTGCGAGCGCATCTGAAGGCTTCTCACCACTCTTGGCTACGCGTTTAGGACGAATAGGCGCATAAAGTTCATTTTCAATCTGCAAGACATTGCTATTCAGTTGACGATATTCACCGTCAACTTTCACACCAATTTCAGCAAACTCTTCGGATGGTGTGCGGATGGCTTTATTGAGCCCATCCAAATACTGTTCAAGGCTATTGAAACCAATTTTCAAAACACTTTGTGCACTATTGGTGTAACCAAGGTCGCTCAATCTTAAAGCCGTGGCTTTTGGCAGGTAGAGTGTTTTTCCAACACTTTCAAAAGGCAGTTTTGTATCTCGACCTTGGATGAAGGAAGAGCAAAGTGCAGGAGAAGCACCAAAGAAATACGGGATCAACCAACCAAAACGGTAGTAATTGCGGATCAATGCGAAGTATGCAGTCGATTTAGCTTCTGCCCGCTCAGCTTCGCCTTGCTCTCCTAATAAGCCATCCCAAAAACTTTCAGGAAAAGAGAAGTTAAAGTGCACCCCGGAAATGATTTGCATCAAGCTACCGTAGCGGCGTTTAAGCCCTTCACGATACAAGGTTTTCATTCGACCTGAGTTTGAGCTTCCATATTGCGCTAGATTGATATCGTCTTCACTTCCGACAAAGCAAGGCATAGAAAGAGGCCACATTTTTTCTTCACCCAATTTGGTTTGAGTAAAATGGTGAATGTCCTCTAACTGCGAAAGAAGTTCATCAATGTCGTTGGATACTGGTGTAATAAATTCCAGCAGCGATTCAGAAAAATCCGTTGTAATCCATTGATTTGAATACGCCGAACCTAGCTCCTTAGGGTGCGGTGTTTGTGCCAGGTAGCCATCTTGGTGATAGCGCAATGTTTCACGCTCAACACCACGGCCAAACTGTTTGAATATTTCCGGATTACGTGCAACTCGCTCAAGTCGCGCAGCAAAATCAGTCAAAATGCGGTCGCCTATATCTGGGGTAAGAAGCAACGCGCTTCTTACTGGCTTATAATCGCAGAAGGTGAACAAGCACCTTCTGCTTTTGCTCTAATTTATGTGTACTCTAACGGATGATTTCAAGCTCTTCTACGGGAATCTGCAACTTTTCTAATTGCGGCTTTAACGTTTTCGCATCCCCTACCACAATAATTTGGTAGTCATTGGGGTTAAACCATTTCTTAGCTAATACATTTAGAGTGTCTCTACTTACCGTGTCTACAATCTCATTACGCTGCTTAAGATAATCTTCATCCAAGTTATAGGTCAGGATAGAACTTAACAATAGAGCCTTTTGCGAAGGTGTTTCATACTTAAGCGCATCTTGTTGACCGACGGCAAGGCGTAAAAATTTCATCTCTTCTGCATTCATACCCGATTGGCTATATGTCTCAAGTTCTTTACGCATCTCTTTAATTGACGGAATGGTTGCATCGGCTCTCACTTGGGCATTAAACACAATGGCACCAATTTCTCGGTTTGCCGCCAGATAACCACTGGCCCCATAGGTGTAGCCTTTATCCTCACGTAGATTTTGGTTTAAGCGGCTGTTGAAGTTCCCAGCTAAATTAAAATTCGCAAGTTGGCTAAGGTAAGTCTCTCCGATTGCATCAAAAGGTAAACCTTGACGTACCATTCGAACGACACTCTGTGGTGCATTGGGTTTATCGACTAAAAAGATTTTCTGCCCTTGCAAAGGTTTAACAATTTGAGGGCGAAGCAATGGAGCAGCTTCTCCTTTCCAGTTATCAATAAAGGCCAGCTGCTTTTTGATATCACGCTTGGAGATATCTCCAACAACTACAACCTGCGCTCCCTGCGGAGTATAGTGCTGTTGATAAAAAGCTTTCACATCCGCTAAAGTGAGCCCTTGGATTGACGCCATAGAACCATCACTCGAGCGAGCAAAAACGGCATCACCAAATAAGACTTCACGTGTTGCCTGCGATGCCATCCACGTTGGTTTTTGATGCTGATAGACAACGCCTTCCAACATCTGCTTTTTCACGCGATCAAAATCAACTTGGTTAAATGCAGGGTTAAACAACACTTCTTCCACGATATCTAAAGTCGGTTTTAGGTTTTTCTCTAACGTCGACACTGAGATGCTTGTGGTATAGCTTCCTGCATTCACAGAAACAGAACTGCCTAATTTGTCTAATTCAGCGGTCAACTGCTCGAGGCTATGTTTTGTCGTTCCTTCTTGCATCAGAGAAGCGGTTAGATTAGCAAGCCCCTCTTTGCCTTTCGCGACATAGCGCTCACCTGCGGGGAAACGGATCTCTAGCTGAACAGTTGGCGTTTCATTTGAAACCGTACCTAGTAATTCAGCACCGTTATCAAAAAAAATGTTATAGAGCTTGGGCATATGAGCCTTAACGCCGTCAGCCACCTCAGGCATGACAGAGCGATCAAAGTCATCGTCTGCTCGTCGATAGGCAAGCTGATCATCACTGATCTTTTGGTACTGAGGTAAATCGCGGGGCGGCGTGACATAATCCGCTGGCTTCACGGCATAATCTTTCTTGCCTTTCGGGACCACACTTAATGTGACTTTAGGGTGACCGTTAACGTATTGCTCATACGCTTGCATTACCGATCCAGGTGTCACTGCTCGAATCTGCTCAAGCTGCGTTTGAAGGCGATCAGGTTGATCAAAGAACGTCTGATTCGAAGCTAATTGACTAACTTTGCCGCGTACACTTTGCAAAGCAAATACGGCATTGGCTTCGGCGCTACCCGTGATCTGCTCAAGGCGTTCTTTATCTACCCCTGTTTTTTCGAAGTCATTCAGCGTTTGCATCAGCTCTTGATACAAGGGCGCAAGTTTGCCTTTTTCTCCTGATGGCCCCATGGCATAAACGTAGAAAGTACAAGAGAGTTCAGCACAATCTTGAAATGCACCTGCGTCCACCGCTTTCTGTGTTTTCACCAGTTTTTGATAAAGCAGGCTGTTTGCCCCATTACCCAGCACATTGGCTAATGCGTTCAGTGTCGCTTGGCTGTCATGGCCGTTATACTTCGTCGGCCACCCCAGCAGCACCATCGGCTGCTGAATTCGATCTTCTAGCGTCACATATCGATCTTGTTTCAATGTCGTTGGTTGTTTTGGCGCTTTCTCTACTTTTGGCCCTTCAGGAATGGAACCAAAGTACTTATTGATCCACTCTAAGGTTTGATCAACGTCGATATTACCGCCAATAGTCAGCACAGCATTGTTGGGCCCGTACCAACGAAGGAAGAACGCTTTCAGGTCATTAACATCAACACGATCAAGATCTTCTACATAACCAATTGTCTGCCATGAATAAGGATGACCTTCAGGATACAGCGCCTCTCCCATCTTTTCCCACATCAATCCATACGGGCGATTATCATAATTTTGAGCACGCTCATTCTTGACAGTATCACGTTGTATTTCGAATTTTTTCTGCGATACCGCATCGAGCAAAAAACCCATCCGATCAGATTCAAGCCATAACATTTTTTCTAATTGGTTTGAGGGCACGGTTTCGAAATAATTGGTACGATCACGATTCGTTGTGCCATTTAACGTCCCTCCCGCTTCAGTGATAAGTCGAAAATGCTCTTGGTCACCCACGTTCTCGCTGCCTTGGAACATCATATGTTCGAAAAAATGAGCAAAGCCTGATTTGCCAATCTCTTCGCGGGCAGAGCCCACGTGATAGGTCACATCTACATGCACTAAAGGATCAGAGTTATCCGGAGACAAAATCACCGTTAAGCCATTATCTAAACGATACTTTGAATAAGGAATGGAGGCTTTACCAGGTAGGGCTTTTACATCCTCAATTAAAGTGACACCTTCCGGTAGGGAGGAAAAAAAAGGCACCGATGGTGTTGACGTGGCGGAGCAACCGTATAGGGCGAAAACAGAAAACGCACCTAACCAGATGTATCTCATGACATCTCCTTAGAAAAAACCAAAAAACATTGCTGCAAGCAAACTATAGCGGAAGGCTTTGCCTACCAAAACGAAAAGTAAACAGGGCCAGAAACGCATTCGAAGCCATCCCGCCGCTAGGCATAGTGGGTCACCAATAATGGGTAACCAACTGAAAAACAACGTCCAGTAACCATACTGACTTAACCATTGCATTGCTTTATGACCATGTTTTTCATCTTGAGTTCGATTTGGCAACCAAAGTCCTAACCAATAGTTGGTCATCCCTCCTAAGGTATTGCCCAAAGTTGCCATCAGGATAATATCGAGTGTGCTGTATTGATTAAGATTGAGCGTCGCAATCAGTCCGGCCTCAGAACCACCCGGTAATAAGGTAGCGCTGAGAAAGCCAGTCAAAAATAAGACCCAGAGAGCTGAGTCAGAAAACCATAGAGCAACGGTTTGGAAGGCGGCATTAAATGCCTCTAACATTGCATATCAAGCAAGATCTTGCCTCGCGTATGTCCTGTTTCTATTTGCTGGTGAGCGAGTGAAACGTCTTTCATTGGATAAACCTGTTGGATTTCCGTTTTTAAGATCCCCACGCTTACCATATAAAGCATGGTATCTAATTGCTCAGGACTTGGATCAACCAGCATGCCAGTCGCATCAAAACCCAGTAGCTTTGCTTTTTCACAAATCAATTCTGCAGTTAACGTCGGAACGGTGACAACTCTTGCGTTATCTTTAAGACATTTCAAGGCATCTAATGCGGCATCCCCCCCAACTAGATCAATTAGCACATCCGCATCCTCTACACGCTCTGACACAGGGGCAAATTGATAGTTGACAGCATGAGCACCTAAGGTTGCCATGTAGTCTAGATTGCTTTCACTACACGTTGTAAAGACTTCTGCTTTTGCAGCAACGGCAACTTGAACGGCAAGGTGTCCAACACCGCCAGCACCCGCCAAGATTAGCACTCGTTCACCTTCTTTAACTGCAGCCTTATCCAGAGCTTGTACAGCAGTTTGTCCAGCGAGCGGTAATGCCGCTGCGGCCTCAAGTGTGACGGAATCCGGGACAAGGCTCAGTTCAGCTTCTGCGACACAAACATATTGACTATACCCACCCCCTTGCAGTGGAAAGCCGACAAAGCCAGCGACACATTCACCCACTTGAAACTTCGCCACACTCTCACCTGTTGCGATCACTTCCCCCGCAATATCATAGCCAGGGACCCATGGAAGCTTATCTTTGTTTTGTGACGCAGCCCAACCTAAGCCAGCTCGTGTTTTTACATCAATAGGATTAACGCCTGAAAAAGCAACTTTCACCAATACTTCACCAGCTTTAGGCTCGGGGATTGGGGAAGACTGAATAGCCAAAACATCAGCATTACCAAACTGTGTTATTGCGATTTGTTTGTTTTCCATTATGAGTATTTCCCTGTTCATGTAAAAAGGGATGCATGAAGCATCCCTTTGAATATATACCATTTCTTGGTTTAAAGTTAATTACTTGTTCGCAGATTAACCAACCAACGCAAGCAAAATACCTGCCGCGACTGCCGACCCTAATACCCCGGCAACGTTTGGCCCCATCGCATGCATCAATAAGAAGTTTTGAGGGTTCGCTTCAAGGCCAACTTTGTTGACCACACGAGCTGCCATTGGTACAGCAGACACCCCTGCTGCACCAATAAGTGGGTTAATGTCTTCTTTAGAAAACTTATTAAGCAACTTGGCCATCAATACACCGCCAGCAGTACCAATACTAAAGGCAACAGCTCCGAGGGCCAAAATACCAAGAGTTTCTATGTTCAAGAATTCTGCTGCTTGCAGTTTTGAACCAACACTCAAGCCAAGGAAAATCGTGACAATATTAATCAGCTCATTTTGGGCCGTCTTTGAAAGACGATCAACAACACCAGCTTCTCGCATTAAGTTGCCAAGGCAGAACATACCAACAAGCGGCGTAGCCGATGGTAGGAAAAGGATAGCCATCATTAGTACTGCGAGAGGAAAGAGCACTTTTTCCATTTTCCCTACATGACGCAATTGAGCCATTTGGATCTTACGCTCTTCAGGAGAGGTCAGTGCTTTCATGATTGGTGGCTGGATAATTGGTACAAGAGCCATATAACTATACGCCGCAACTGCAATCGCACCCAGTAAGTCCGGCGAAAGTTTGCTTGCTAAGAAAATAGCTGTCGGTCCATCTGCACCACCAATGATCGCAATCGATGCAGCGTCGGGCATACTAAATTCCATACCAGGAATGTAGTTCAACAGAATGGCACCAAACAGGGTAGCAAAAATACCAAATTGCGCCGCAGCACCTAACCATAAGGTTTTAGGGTTCGCGATGAGAGCACCAAAGTCTGTCATCGCACCTACTCCTAGAAAGATCAGAAGTGGCGCTACACCAGAAGCAACGGCAACGTTATAAAACGTGTATAACGTACCATCCGTGAACTTGGCACTGTGAGCAAGTTGCTCTAGCAATACAAGCTGCTCCTGCTCGGCAGCCTTATAAGCCACTCTGAGTACATCGGCAGATATATCAGAAGCACCAAGGATCGAAGCAAACTCTGTCAGTAGCTTAACGTCACCAGAATAGATAGCGTTAAGTACTGCACTGTTCGCAAGCCCGACCACTGGGATATTTGCCAAAATAGCCCCGAAACCAATAGGCAGTAGTAATAAGGGTTCAAAGCCTTTACGAATCGCAAGGAACAATAGTACACAACCAACGAAGATCATACACAGTTGACCAAGCTCAAAGTTAGCAAGACCAGTCTCCGACCATAGAGTTAATAATCCGTCCATGCTACTCCCTTATGCCAAGCTCAGAAGTGGCGAACCGACTGTGACAGAATCCCCTTCTTTCACATGAAGATCCTGAACAATACCACCACGCGCCGCGCGAACTTCTGTCTCCATCTTCATCGCTTCAAGAATCAGTAGGACATCCCCTTCCGCAACTTCCACACCACTCGCCACATTGACTTTAAAGATATTGCCAGCAAGAGGAGCCGGTACAGTTTCACTGTTACCACTTGGAGCAGGCGCTGGTGCTTGTTCTGTGGATTTTGTTGCAGGGGAAACAGACGTTAACTGTCCTTGAGGTCCCACTTCAACATCATAAACCTGCCCATCTACTTTAACGCTGTAGGTTTCAATTCCGCCCTCAGCAACCTGGATGGCAGGAGCTATAGGTTCTTCCTTGCCTGGAGCAGGTTCAAACGCCTCTGGGTTATGGCGATTTTTCAGGAATTTAAGCCCTACTTGAGGGAACAAAGCGTAAGTTAGAACATCATCAACCGTTTCTTCAGCCAAAGAAATGCTTTCCGCTTTTGCTTTTTCAAGCAGCTCGGTGGTTAGGTTATCTAATTCATCTTGCAAAAGATCAGCCGGACGACAAGTGATGGCTTCCCCACCATCAAGAACTTTCGCTTGTAGTTCTGCATTAACTTCTGCAGGCGCAGCACCATATTCGCCTTTCAATACGCCAGCGGTTTCTTTGGTAATACTCTTATAGCGCTCACCGGTCAGTACATTGATCACTGCTTGAGTACCAACAATTTGTGACGTTGGTGTCACGAGAGGAATATAACCAAGATCTTTGCGGACGCGAGGGATCTCTTCCAGCACTTCATCAAGACGGTCGGCGGCACCTTGCTCTTTTAGCTGCCCTTCCATATTTGTCAGCATACCACCGGGAACTTGAGCAATAAGAATACGCGAATCGACACCTTTCAGTTGCCCTTCAAATTTCGCGTACTTTTTACGAACTTCACGGAAATAAGCAGCAATTGGTTCTAATTGATCCAATTTAAGGTTGGTGTCTCGCTCTGTACCTTGCAACATAGCAACTACCGTTTCGGTTGGTGTGTGCCCGTAAGTACAACTCATCGAAGAAATAGCTGTATCAAGGATATCAATTCCAGCTTCCACAGCTTTGACTGCCGTCGCTGTCGACAGTCCAGTTGTCGCGTGACAGTGAAGTGCAAGCGGAACATCACATGATGCCTTAATACGAGTGATCAGCTCTTCTGCTTCATAAGGTTTAAGCAGCCCTGACATGTCTTTAATACATAATGAGTGACAACCAAGATCTTCAAGACGCTTTGCTAAATCCACCCAAGTATCAGCGTTATGAACCGGGCTCGTTGTATATGACAGCGTCCCTTGAGCATGTGCACCGACGTCAACGGCAGCTTTCACTGCTTTTTGGAAGTTACGAACGTCATTCATTGCATCAAAAATACGGAATACGTCCATACCATTGGCATGCGCACGCTCAACAAACTTTTCGACAACATCATCAGCATAGTGACGATATCCAAGTAAGTTTTGGCCACGCAGCAGCATTTGCATTGGAGTATTTGGCATCGCTTTTTTAAGCTCACGCAAACGCTCCCAAGGGTCTTCTCCCAAGAATCGAATACAGGCATCAAACGTCGCGCCACCCCAGGTTTCTAGCGACCAATAACCGACCTTATCTAACTCTGCAGCGATCGGTAACATATCTTCAATTCGCATACGAGTTGCAAACAGTGATTGATGGGCATCACGAAGGACCACATCCGTTAAAGCTAGTGGTTTAGACATGCTCATTAACTCCTTTTAATCCTTTTTCAAATGCTATTTAGCGGTAGAGGTACGATATTGATGCACCGCTGCGGAAATAGCCGCAACTACCTTCGGGCTAACAGCAGAAGATTTAGTTTGAACTTTGTTATTTTGATTTGGGGCAACGATCGGTTCTGGCACTTCTTCTGGTACCAGCTTCGACATCAACCGAACGAGATAGACGAGAATAGTTAGGAAAATAAACACAACAGCCATTCCGGTGAACATCATGGCGGCTGCATCTACTAGCAGGCTTCCAATATTTTCCATTTTTGCTTCCTTTCTTTGTCATCCTGACAACACCCTAGTAAGGGAACCACTGTGTACAGGAATTCAGCAGATTGATCCCGACAAGTGGTCTAGGATTATCTCGATTGGTTAAACTTTGTCAATTTTGTTTAAAGCAGTCTTGATAAAATTGCACACTTTTAAGGAAATATTCGTCACACAAATCACATAACTCTGAAATATGAATGATTTTAAGTACAAATAACTGAGTGTTTTTCGACGTTAGTCTAACTATGAAGGGATTGTTGCGAGAGGCTTAATATTTCTTAGAATTTACTTTATTAAACAATGAATTGTAATTTCAAAGTAAACAAAATGATAAACAGATGTTAATAAAAAAGCCTCACAAAATTGCGAGGCTTTATATAAATGGCGCGCTCGGGAGGATTCGAACCTCCGACCGCCTGGTTCGTAGCCAGGTACTCTATCCAGCTGAGCTACGAGCGCGCTATGTTTCGATACCAACATTGTCAATATCAGGATTCCTCTCACATGAAGGGAAACCTAAAGAGTGGCGCGTCCTGGAGGATTCGAACCTCCGACCGCCTGGTTCGTAGCCAGGTACTCTATCCAGCTGAGCTAAGGACGCACGGGGTGTTCAATAAATTGTAAAACTTACCAAACTAAATAATGGCGCGCTCGGGAGGATTCGAACCTCCGACCGCCTGGTTCGTAGCCAGGTACTCTATCCAGCTGAGCTACGAGCGCGCAATGTTTCGATATCAACATTGTCAATATCAGGATTCCGCTCATATGAAGGGAAACCTAAAGAGTGGCGCGTCCTGGAGGATTCGAACCTCCGACCGCCTGGTTCGTAGCCAGGTACTCTATCCAGCTGAGCTAAGGACGCACGGGGTGTTCAATAAATTGTAAAACTTACCAAACTAAATAATGGCGCGCTCGGGAGGATTCGAACCTCCGACCGCCTGGTTCGTAGCCAGGTACTCTATCCAGCTGAGCTACGAGCGCGCAAGGTGTGAAATATATCACATTTCTTTAGCTTTGAAACAAAAAAATTGACCAATGGCCAATTAATGGCGGTGAGGGAGGGATTCGAACCCTCGATGCGGCTACAAACCGCATACTCCCTTAGCAGGGGAGCGCCTTCAGCCTCTCGGCCACCTCACCGTTTCAGTCCCTGGTAAGGGAATATGGCGCGCTCGGGAGGATTCGAACCTCCGACCGCCTGGTTCGTAGCCAGGTACTCTATCCAGCTGAGCTACGAGCGCGCTATGCTTTTGTTTCAAAAGCGATTGCAAGAATGGCGGTGAGGGAGGGATTCGAACCCTCGATGCGGCTACAAACCGCATACTCCCTTAGCAGGGGAGCGCCTTCAGCCTCTCGGCCACCTCACCGTCTTGCGGAGGCACATATTACGATTTACCAAAAATATGTCAAACATTTTCTTGGCAAAAATCGGAAAAAAAACGCCAACCGTTGGCTATTTAATCAAAGCGATGCGAAATCACTCTTTTCACAATTAATATGCCGAATAAACAAAGAAAAAAGGCTGACACGAAGTCAGCCTTTTTCTGTAATTAGTAGTTGCCAGAAGCAGTGTTACCATTACCTTTTTCTGCTTGAATGCGCATGTAGATCTCTTCACGGTGAACAGATACTTCTTTCGGAGCATTAACGCCGATACGTACTTGGTTACCTTTAACACCAAGTACCGTTACTGTAACTTCATCACCAATCATTAGGGTTTCGCCAACACGGCGAGTCAAAATTAGCATTCTTTTGCTCCTTGAGTAATCTCTGATTTATCTTGCTACGAAGCTATTATCCAACAAAAGTTATATTTTCGTAAACTCAATTGTTGCGGGAGTCTAACCTAAAAACGCATGTTTTTGTTGATAATCTTTTACTTCATTAGATGTTATATACGCATCGTGAAGAATATTGGCCGCTTTATCGACGCATTCAGGCAACAAGGCGAACATCAATGACTGTTTTTTCTGAGCAACATGACCTACTTGGATCCCCTGCTCTTCTAATAACTCACATGAACGCTCTACCAATTCTTCAGCTCGCAAACCAACAACAGTTAGCAAACTTAAAGACTCACTATTACGGATTTTATCGCTGAAAACCAGAGCCAATTTGGCACAAGCATCTTGTTTTATAATAATGCCTGTCCATTCTGGATGTTCGATCACATTCCATATGCGTATACCTAACAACTGGCATTGTTTTTTCACATTAGACAGGTGGTCTGAACTGACCTTTATAAGGCTCATGTCACGTTGAATCGCCAAACCACACACAGCGCGCTGGCATTGCTCTCCTGTCACCAAGCTACCTGCATTGCTATCAAATGTAGATAGAACTCGCAATGGCACTTTGTTTTGCCAAGCAAATTGGACTGAAGGCAAATGTAATACTTTAGCCCCTTTACGTGCCATTTCTTCCATAGAAGGGAAGTCGATGACATCAAGTTTCGCCGCATTTTCGACGACTCGAGGATCGCAACTGTATACGCCATCGACATCAGTAAAGATCTGGCATTCCTTTGCGCCTAATGCACCCGCTAACGTCACTGCACTAGTATCGGAACCACCACGGCCAAGTGTGGTGATGTCCCCTTTTTCATTGATCCCTTGAAAACCTGCGACTATCACTATCTGATCTAACGCTAATAATTCATCAATTATCGAGGTATCAATATGTTTAATCGTCGCGTCATTGTGTTGATTGTCCGTCACAATATTCGCTTGTGCTCCGGTAAGTGAGCGCGCAGCATGACCCAATTTATTGAGCGTCATTGCGAGTAGTGCCATCGACACTTGCTCACCAGCAGAGAGCAAAACATCAAGTTCTCGAGCCGTTGGAACGCTATCGATTTGCTTAGCGAGCTCCATGAGTCGATTTGTTTCGCCTGACATAGCAGACACCACAACGACAACTTGATTGCCATCATTTTTCGCCTTAATGATGTGTTTAGCGACCTGATGGATCCTTTCAATTGAACCCACAGAGGTTCCGCCAAACTTTTGCACGATAAGGGGCTTTTTCACCAGTCTTCACCTTCCCAAGACCAAAGTCTCATTCGAACCACCCATATTACGTTGGTTGCGATTATATACGTGGCCGTTACAACAAAAACCAAGCAGCGTAAATGACCTGGTTAAAATACGGTCAATTAAACCACTTGGTTACCATAAAAAATTACGCCCAATCAAAAACATTGATTGAGCGTAAGTTGTGTTTTAAGTAATTATAGGCGTTCTTCTAGCCAAGGCTGTACAGACTGAATCGCCGCAGGTAGCGCCGCAACATCGGTACCACCTGCTTGCGCCATATCTGGACGACCACCGCCTTTGCCACCGACTTGTTCAGCAACCATCTTAACAAGGTCACCCGCTTTCACTTTGCTGATCAGATCTTTGGTAACACCAGCAATCAGGCCAATCTTGCCATCATTGACGTTTGCCAACATAACAACACCGCTGCCCATTTGATTCTTGATGTCATCAACCATAGTGCGTAGATTTTTACTATCGGCACCTTCCATACCAGCGATCAGCACTTTAACACCGTTAATTTCCTGAGCTTTACCCATGATGTTTGCACTTTCTGCAGCAGCCATCTTGTCTTTCAGTTTCTGAATTTCTTTCTCAAGAGATTTCGCTTTCTGTGCAGATTCAGCCAGTTTCTCTTCGTACTTAGCCGCTTGAGCTTCGATTGCATCTAGCGCTCCTTCACCCGTTACTGCTTCAATACGACGGATACCTGCCGCGATACCACCTTCAGAAGAGATCTTAAATAGACCGATGTCACCAGTGCTTGAAGCGTGGATACCACCACATAGCTCAGTCGAGAAATCGCCCATAGACAGTACGCGCACTTCGTCGTCGTACTTCTCACCGAACAGTGCCATTGCGCCTTTCTTCTTCGCGGATTCAATGTCCATCACGTTGGTTTCAATCACGTGGTTACGACGAATTTGTGCGTTGACTAGACGCTCAACTTCTTTCAGTTCCGCTGCGGTTACCGCTTCTAGGTGTGAGAAGTCGAAACGTAGGCTGTCAGCCTTCACTAGTGAGCCTTTCTGCGTTACATGCTCACCAAGAACTTGGCGCAGTGCTGCGTGTAACAAGTGCGTTGCTGAGTGGTTTAGAGAGATAGCTGCGCGACGCTCTGCGTCAACGATAGTTGCTACTTCGTCACCTTTCGCTAGCACGCCTTCCGCCATTACGCCGTGGTGTGCGATTGCGTTACCTAGTTTTTGAGTGTCTTCAACACGAAATACACCAGACTCAGTGCGGATTTCACCAGCGTCACCACATTGACCACCTGACTCAGCGTAGAATGGTGTCTCACCAAGTACAATGATTGCTTTGTCGCCTGCAGATAGTGAATCGACTTCATTACCTTCAACAAACATCGCTGCTACAGAGCTAGAGCCTTTAGTACCTGTATAACCACAGAATTCTGTTTGCGTATCAACTTTGATTGCTGCGTTGTAGTCAGTACCAAAATTACCTGCTTCACGCGCACGTTGACGCTGCTCTTCCATCGCTTTTTCGAAACCTTCTTCGTCGATTGCGAACTCTCGCTCACGTGCAACGTCGTTAGTTAAGTCAGCAGGGAAGCCGTAAGTGTCGTAAAGTTTGAATACGGTTTCGCCGTCTAGCACTTTACCGTCTAGGTTATCTAGCGCTTCGTTTAGAATCGCCATACCACGCTCAAGTGTACGACCGAAGTTTTCTTCTTCAATACGCAGTACTTTTTCAACCACTGCTTGTTGACGCTTCAGCTCTTCGCCAGCCGTACCCATGATATCTGCTAGTACACCAACCAGTTTGTGGAAGAATGCCCCTTCTGCACCCAACTTGTTACCGTGACGAACTGCACGACGGATGATGCGACGTAGAACGTAACCACGACCTTCGTTTGAAGGCATAACGCCATCAACGATCAGGAATGAACATGAACGGATGTGGTCAGCAATAACGCGTAACGATTGGTTTGATAGATCTTCGTAACCGATCACTTCAGCGGCTGCTTTGATCAGAGTTTGGAATACATCGATTTCGTAGTTTGAGTGAACGCCTTGCATGATCGCAGAGATACGCTCAATACCCATCCCCGTATCTACCGATGGTTTTGGTAGCGGTTCCATAGTGCCGTCTGCGTGACGATTGAACTGCATGAATACGTTGTTCCAGATCTCGATGAAACGGTCACCATCTTCTTCAGGTGTACCAGGACGGCCACCCCAGATGTGCTCACCGTGATCGTAGAAGATTTCAGTACATGGACCACAAGGCCCAGTGTCACCCATTTGCCAGAAGTTGTCTGACTCGTATGGTTTGCCACCTTTCTTGTCGCCGATGCGGATGATGCGGTCTGCTGGAACACCTACTTTCTTGTTCCAGATATCGAATGCTTCATCGTCCGTTTCATAAATTGTTACGAGTAGACGCTCTGCAGGTAATTTAAGCGTTTCAGTCAGGAATTCCCAAGCAAACGCAATCGCATCTTCTTTGAAATAGTCGCCAAAGCTAAAGTTACCTAGCATTTCAAAGAAAGTATGGTGACGAGCCGTGAAACCAACGTTTTCTAGGTCATTGTGCTTACCACCCGCACGTACACAGCGTTGAGCCGTAGTTGCTCGTGTGTAAGCGCGTTTTTCTAAACCTAAGAAACAATCTTTAAATTGGTTCATACCTGCATTTGTGAATAGCAGGGTTGGGTCGTTATGCGGTACTAACGATGAACTTTCTACGATTTGGTGTCCTTTGCTCTCAAAGAACTTGAGGAACGCGTTACGAACCTCATCAGTGCTCATGTACATGCAGCTCTTCCTGAAAATAGTCGAGTTAGAATTTTGCCGTATTGTAGATCAAGCAATCAGCTACGACTAGCTTTCTTGTGGAAAAGAGCACATTAAGAATGGTTTTCGTGACAAATCAAAATATAACAACTTTGAGCATCCCTTATTCCTGTTCATCAAAGCTCAGCGCATATTCGATTTGCTCAAATGTATAGCCTCGATATTGCAAAAAACGCACTTGTTTAGCGTACTCTTTTTGATCTTTGGCTCTTATTCCTTTGAATTTCTTCTCTGCAGCTAACTTTGCACACTCAAACCAGTCCTGTGACTCCTCTTGCATCGCTTTATCAATCACATGGTCAGCAACACGTTTTTGATTCAATTCTTGACGGATCCTTCTTTCACCATGCCCTTTGTAGACATGTTGGCGAATTTGGCTTTTAGCGTAACGTAGATCATCTAAATAGTTGTGGTCGAGGCAGAAATTAACAGCCTCCTCGATCGCTTCTTGCTCATAGCCTTTTAAAATCAGCTTCTGATACAGTTCATATTCACCATGATCACGGCGGCTAAGTAACTGCATTGCAGCTTCTTTACTCGATAGCGTCGGGGGTTTACGTTGGAACATAATCTCGATGGTAGGTAGGATAGATATAACAAAGCCCCGCAAGTGCAGGGCTTTGAAAAGAGAGGATTCAGCTTATAGCTCTTCTTGCTCTGGCATTTGGCCTAGTTCCGCGTCATCCGGCTGGATTTCTGCTGGTGAAAGCAACATTTCACGCAGTTTAGCGTCAATAGCTTTTGCAGCTTCCGTATTTTCACGTAGGAACTTACCTGCATTTGCTTTACCTTGGCCAATCTTGTCACCATTGTAGCTGTACCAAGCACCCGCTTTTTCGATTAGCTTGTGTTTAACACCTAGGTCAATCAATTCACCTTCACGGTTGAAGCCTTGACCATATAGAATTTGTGTTTCAGCTTGTTTAAATGGTGCAGCAATCTTGTTCTTCACAACCTTGATGCGAGTTTCGTTACCAACAACTTCATCGCCTTCTTTGATTGAACCTGTACGGCGAATATCAAGACGAACTGACGCGTAGAACTTAAGTGCGTTACCACCTGTAGTTGTTTCTGGGTTACCGAACATCACACCAATCTTCATACGGATTTGGTTGATGAAGATACACATACAGTTAGACTGTTTTAAGTTACCTGTTAGCTTACGCATTGCTTGAGAAAGCATACGAGCCTGAAGACCCATGTGGCTATCACCCATTTCGCCTTCAATTTCCGCTTTAGGTGTTAAAGCAGCTACTGAATCGACAACCATAACGTCGATAGCGCCTGAACGAGCTAGTGCGTCACAGATCTCTAGCGCCTGCTCACCTGTATCTGGCTGAGAAACCAATAGCGCATCAATATCAACACCAAGCTTCTTCGCATATACAGGATCTAACGCGTGCTCTGCATCGATAAACGCACAAGTTTTACCTTGCTTTTGCGCTGCAGCAATACATTCAAGTGTTAGTGTTGTTTTACCTGATGATTCTGGACCGTAGATCTCTACGATACGCCCCATCGGCAGGCCACCAGCACCAAGAGCAATATCAAGAGAAAGTGAACCAGTAGAAATCGTTTCTACGTCCATTGCGCGGTTGTCACCAAGGCGCATAATTGAGCCTTTACCGAATTGTTTTTCAATTTGACCTAGCGCAGCGGCGAGCGCTTTCTGTTTGTTCTCGTCCATTACTTTCTCCAAACATCTCATCAAGTTACTGATGATATTTAAGTTCTTTTCTGAATCAGGGCGCAGCCTGTCCAATCAATAAAAGCCATTATACTGTTGATTCATACAGTGTCTATAGTTAACTCTATTTTTTTTATAATCTAACTATATCAACTTGATTTATAAATATTTTTATTTCATCAACGTCGGTGAGTCAGCTCGTTATACAGTACTTCTTGCGCTACGTGTACTGCTTGTTTCCTCACTTGCGCTCGGTCACCTTCAAAGTGATATAGAGCGGAGTGCTGCCAACCACAATCATCAGCCCAAGCGAACCAAACCGTTCCTACAGGTTTATCGATTGAGCCACCTCCTGGCCCTGCAACCCCACTTATAGAAACACCAATATTCGCATTAGAATGAGAAACAGCGCCACGGACCATTTCAAGAACGGTTTCTTCACTCACCGCACCATACTCTTGAAGCGTTTCAGCTCTCACTCCTAACATTTCCATTTTGGCTTCGTTACTGTAGGTGATAAATGCTCGATCAAACCACGCTGAGCTGCCTGCTATATCTGTTATTGCAGTAGATACACCACCGCCAGTGCAAGACTCTGCCGTGGTCATGCTTAAACCCTGAGTTTTTAAAATAGCGCCTAATTTTTCACTCAAGTCCATATTAAAACTCCTGCTCTGTGGTTGCTCTACTAAATAAGAATCAATGGCGGTTGATTAGTGCTCATTATTATAATTAGCTTTCGAATGATTGCTGTAGAGCTGACTTCAATTCTTGCTCCGCCTGTTCAATCACACGTTGAGCCTTCTCACGCTGCTCCCTTCCCTCTTTTACTCTAGAAAGGGTATTGCTCAAGGTCTCTATAGTGAGTTTATTGACGGTTTGTAGTGACTCTAAATCCAAAATGCCACGCTGATAGTTTTCAGCAATTTGCTCTTCTAGCACCTTAAGCTTCTCAGCATTTCTCACATACTGTTTGTTGGTATAGTCTTTCACTGCGCGTGTTACTTGCAGAGCTTTTTCTTTCTCATAGTTGGAAATCGCGATTAAAAACTGGCGTTTCCATAATGGGAAAGTGTTATGGACGATATCTTGAATATCTTCCATCAACATCTTGTTCCCTTCTTGAGATAAGCGGATCTGAGGTGCTGTTTGAATAGCGGCCAGTCGTGTCAATTCTAAGTTATGTACTCGCTTTTCTAATCTTGCGACGGCTTGTGTCGCATCACGATAGCGCTGAGCATCCAAGGCATCTGCACTCTGTTCAGATTTAGCTAACAGATTAGGTAATACCTCTTCATTAAGCTGAGTTAACTTATATCGACCAGCCGCTATATACTGCTCTAGCCCATAAAGTAACTCCAAGTTATGTTGGTAAAGCTCATCAAGCTGGTTGATATCATGAGCCAACTTCACTTCTTGCCCCTGTAAACGGTCAGCCAATTTATCTAGCTGATTCTTTACTGAGTCAAAACTGGTAGAGAACTTTTTGAACGAGTCAAACATTTCTCCAATCAGAGGAAGCCGTGAAAGCAAGCTGCGCTCGCCAAGTTGCTCAAACGCACTACTGTCCATCGAAGAAACCATTGCCTGTAGAATATCGCCAGCCTCTCCGCTATCTCTAACCCGAACCTGATTTAAAATTGAATCCGAAAACGCGGTAATTTCCTCCAAGGATTCACGGCCAAACGTAATTGTTGCCACGCTATCAAATGGATCAAATCGGTCAGCAATCGCAATAACCTCCGGCGTTGTTTCTATTACCATCACCTCTGGCTGAGCTGTAGCTAGTTCACTCATATGAGCTCCTTAATTTTGTGAAGGTTGATGACAGGGAAAGCGCTGCCAAAGTTGTTCAAATTGCCTCGAAAACGAGGTTAGAAAGCGTGCATCATCCGACAAGGTGATATCTTCCTGATTGTATTTGGATGCACTTCTTGTCCAATTAAAGCTTCCGTTAATCAATCTCTTCTGGTCAAAAATAGCGAATTTGTGGTGCATATGATAAGGCGTAGTATCAATTTTCACTTGGACACCTTGTTGCGCTAAGTACTCAATATCGCTGCCTTTATCATACATTTTGTCATTGTCAGTAATAATGCGAACCATAACACCACGCTGGTGCGCTTGGAGAATATGCTTGGTTAACTCGTCATCAGCAATGGTAAATACGCAGATATCAATTGAAGTTCGAGCAAGTTTTAATTGCTCAATAATTCCCGATGCACAACGTCTTCCCGGAGAGAACCAGCTTGTCGCCACTTGGCTTGACTGGTTGATTCTGACGTTGTCGAGCACCCGCACAACACGCTCAAGCCAGCGTAAAATCCCTTCTGGCTCCGAGCTATCTAACATAGCGGCTTTAGCAAGTTTAAAACTCTGGTTGCGTAGATAGGAGCGTTCTTCGTTGCTTATCACTGCCTCAGCTAACTCACTCTGAAGAAAATTTCGTTCACTGTCATCTAAGCGATAGTCTGACAAAGAGGCCTCTAACCACTCTATCCATTGGCTACGTTTCATTGCTGCTCTCCAGACCAATTCGTGCAACATTTTGGTTCAGCATAGCTAATTGTTGTACCACCTGACCGGCCCTATCTTCAGAATCTCCCATTAATTTCTGACGCTGATAATTAAGCTTAATTTCTTGCCATCTCTCAGCCTGCTCTGAGGTCATATCACCTCTTAGCTCAGCCAGTTTTAATAGGTTTTCTTCCGTTCCACTAGCAAGAGTTTGTGCCTCTCCTTGGTAATGGTCCTGAAGTAATGTATTGATCTCATCCACAGTCATAACTGATGAAATTTTCTCGACCAGTTTATTCATGTTCCGATACGAGCCTTGCAACTTGAACGCTGGTTCTACTCGATATTGATCCGCTGTCGCCGCTGACTGAATATACTGTTGATTTACCTTCAACACCGTTTGCTGGACCTGAGACAGTTTTTGTATGGTACTGACAATTTCATTTGCTTCAGTTGCCGAATACGAGTAACTCATATCACTTAATGCAATGTTTTCCCCATCAGCCATACGAACAAAACGGTAGAGGTCGTTAAGATCACGTGTTGCTAACGGTGCCAGCACTGAATTTGAAGTCAATGAGTTTTCAATAAAGCTCAATTCAAAGGCTTGCTTTTGGTCGGACAACATATCACCCAAGTTGTAAATATCCGCTCGGTTGGCCAACATATCAGGAATACGGAAGGCTTCACCCGTTTCTGTATATGGGTTGCCCGCCATTACGACAGCGAACTTCTTACCGCGCATATCGTAAGTTTTCGTTTTTCCTTGCCAATTCCCTTCAATTCGACGCGTACCATCACACAATGAAATGAATTTTTGGAGTAATTCTGGATGGGTATGCTGAATATCATCTAAATAAAGCAACACGTTGTTGCCCATTTCAAATGCCAAGTTAATTTTCTCGATTTCACGAGCCGCATTTTGATCCGGAGCTTCAGCAGGATCGAGCGATGTAGCCTGGTGCCCAATAGAAGGTCCATTGATCTTCATAAACACTAACCCTAGCTTGTGAGCGACATATTCAATCAGTGTCGTTTTGCCGTAGCCAGGTGGTGAAATCAATAACAGCATCCCCATAAGATCTGTTCGTTTATTGTCACCGACTGTGCCCATTTGCTTGGCAAAATTATCACCAATTAGTGGCAAGTAACTGTCACTGATCAGCTTATTACGCACGAAAGAAGTTAAAGGGCGCGGCTTAAATTCCTCTAGACGAAACTGCTGTTTAGCCTCAGCTAACAATTCGGATCTTTGCTTAAGGTAGGCCTCATATTGAGGTACAACCGCACTATGATGACGCTCGCTACGCTGAAGAAAATCATCCAGCACTAAGTCAAGTTGACCATTTTTGACGCTTTCATGCTCTCCTAACAGGCCGGACACTGTGCATTGCAACGAAAAATCGACACTTTGAAGCGGCAGCTGTGACTGCGTTTTGCACAATGCAATTATTGCACTTTCCGTAACGAAAGCTTGGCTGTGTTGATTCTTATCAGTGTAGGCGCTCAACCAATGCATATGATCGCTGAGCTGTTCTCTCAGCGGTTGTTCTGTCGGTGACCAGCCTAAGCTTCGACGGAATTGCAGGTAGTCTTCACACAGAACCAAGGCATCTTGGCTAACTTGAATACCCGTTTCTTTTTGTGACAACACACCAATCAGATAGCTAGCACTATCACCAGCATCTGGTTGACTAAAATCGGTTTCTAAATGCTCTTTCAAGGCATTGAAGGCTTCAAAAGCATTTAAGTGTTCGCGTAATAGCTCAGCATTAATTGCTTTTTGGCGAATCTCATTCAGTCGCTCATCTTCTTGCTCTAACAACCATAGCAGCGCTTTAGCCCTAGCGGCTTGGCCAAAACGAAGCAATCCTGCCTTGTTATAAATTGGCAACAATTGCGACAATATTTGTACAGCATCGCTGTCATGAATACCTTTTACGTACCCTTCACGATAACGAGGCGCAGCAAAGCGCTGTACAAGCTCAATTAATCGATTATCTGTATGCGCTTTGTATAAAGAGTCTAAAGTTAAACCTGACAAATTTTGCTGCGCAGAGTGAAGTATCAGGTAAGATAGATACTCAGAACGGTAAACTGTATCACTTTCAGAAGCGACCTCTAACCTTGCGACATTTTGCAACTTGAGAAAAGCTTCATCCTCGATGGGTTGGTAAAAATCAGTGCCTGATATATGAGTACATAGCTGATCGTGCTGCTCAACTAAACTTAAATCAAGCGCCTGCTGATTTACACTGAAGCGGTGCTTACCCAGTCTTAATATTTTTCCACCTTGCTCGAAGATGTCTTGGTTATCACGCAATGCTCTTAGTGACTGATCTTGTAATGATTTCAGTTTCGCATCTAGACTGTCTGACTTTACGCTATCACCTAAATCACGAATTGATTCTGACAACTGATGAAGCTTAAGCACCATAGCATCGGTTGCGAAATAACTATTCAAACCTGCAACATCTTCGAACTTGACCACTCGTTTATCAATACTCTTTAGAGTCACTGTTGCTGCTTGAAGCAGGTTTTGCACTCGACGCTGCTGCGCTGAAATCAAATGTTGTTTGTGGTTATCTAGCGTTGACTGAATTTCATCTCTTTTCGAATAGATCTCCGCAAGAAACTCGTCAAAATCGGCGAAACGAGACTCGAGCTTATCCAATTGCCCAATCAATTTTGCCAACTGAGTATCACAATCGTCAGGTGAAGTAGCTTGCTCCATCGCACTACTCACAGATTGACCTAGTAACTTAAACTGAGCACTAAACTCAGCTTGAGCTTCTTCGCTCTGGAGACCTTTGCTCCGATTTCGCAGTTTTGCAGAAACACTGTTTAGTAAGGTTGAGATCTCAGTAGTAAGGTCAAGGATCCTTGTCGCCTGAGTCGGATCATCCGTTTCAATGTCAGTCACTTCTTCGGTTACTAATTGAAGGTCACTTCTAAGTCCATCTAATTGCTGTTGCAGCTTCGTCATATGCGACGTTTTGTCAGTCTGCTCTAACTCTGCCTCAATTTTCTGAATCTGCTGTTTGAAAGGCAGATAGGCCTTTTCATCTTGAAGCAAGGTGAGCAATTGCTTGTTAAGTAATTCACGCTGCTGCTGTAAAGTGACCAACATGTCATCTACGCTAGCCACATCGACATAGTGTTGCTGACGCAAAGCCATTGTCGAACCCACTAAGCCTTTTACTTCAGCAAGCACGCCAAGCAATACATTTGCCTGCTCTTTAGGCGCTAACTTAATCTTTCCAACCAATTCATTAATGGCGACTTGTTGCCGTTCTAAGCTTTGAGCTGCGTGGCTTTGCAGCTGTTGAACTTTCGCAAATTCATCAATGATTTTATCGGCTGTCTCCATCAATTCGCTGATGGCTGCTCCGATACCTTGTGCATAATCCTGGCCCAGCCAATGATAGTGATCCAATGTCATTTGACATTGCTTAAGCAGCACTTCATACGCTGTTTGAGTGACTTCTTCAGTTTGCGCTAACTGACACACTGAGAGGACTGACGATAAAGCTCGAACGAGCTCAGCATTGCCCAGATTAAATAAAGGGTTAGAGCCATCTACCGCCGCATTATTTTGGGCGTAATACTCGGGCATCGAAAAAGGCGTGTCCCAAACTCGTAGTGGATGAATTGTCGATGCCTCTGCGTTCTCAGACAATTGGAAAACCAACATGCGTCCATCTGGGTACAAACTAAAACCATGGCTTTCCATTGGAGCTGCAAACTGTTTCTCAATCATGTTGTAAGTGAACACTAGGTAATAGCCTTCCAACATGTTGAAAAAGAAATACAAAACATCTTCTCCATTAGGAGAAACGACTTTCTGGAAAAACTGCAGGTGCTGCCATGGCATATCAAACTGTTTATGTTCACCATTAGCGAGCACGAATCCGTGCGAATATAAAATACCGTGCTGTTCAGGAAGAACTTTGGCGCTCTGACTTAAAGCATCGGCTCGAACGACAGTTTGATTCAGCGGGTTGTAGATAAAATACCGCTCATGCTTCTCTCGGTTGGGACGAATTTTAAGAACGATTAAATCGCCACTAAAAGCATAATGAATATGTGCATCGGCAATACTTTGATGATGATCTTCAACTTCTTCGCGATATATCCCTTTGCCATCATCGGTATTGTCCTCAACCTTGATAGTCAAGTCTCCACCAATACATTCGACAAACAACTTATCAGCGATAGAGACATGAGAATGACTCCCCATGACATGATCATCACGAGTAGTGGCAATCCAATCAAAATCATGCTGCACTGGATTGGTTAAAGAGGCGTGTCCCGATGAATCGAGGTACTCAATAGAATTGGCATTAATCTGAAAACGGAACACTTTACGATCTTCGACACGCATTCCAATTTGAAAGGCGATATAAAGCGTACTTTCCTGTCGAGAGATCTGCGACAAACGCGCATCACGGTAATAGGTAAATAGCTCTGAGAATTCATGCAAAAAGCGAGGATCATGCAAAAAACTTCCCTCGAGAGGAAGAGGTTCAATACGAAAAGTTCCTTCATTTTCATGTAATTGATATAAACCAAACACATCTTGCAGCGCTGGGGTAGCCTTCATTCCGACATGTACTTGATAGCCAAACAACAATTGTTGATTCACCTGTGCCATATCGATAGGAATACAGCGAGCATCGGTTTGAACATTGGTCTTGCCAACCAGTTTTAGTTCCTGGGCACCAAAGACGTGTTGACGTTGTTGATTAAAAGAGTGAGCGAGTGAATTTAGTTGCTGACCTTGCTGAGACAAACGAGATTTAAGCACCTCATAAGCTCCACCTTCACTCACAGCTTTCTGAGTCAAATCTGACATAGTTATACCTGTTCATCCCGCTTACAGCGAAGCGGGAGTTTTTGCGGGAGTGGGTTTATTTAGTTAGGCTTTGCTATCAGGAGCAACATCAAGCGAACTTTGAATCTTCTTCATCAGTTCAGCGGCACCACCTTGAGAGTTGAGTAAACTCGCAAGAGCAACATTACTTAAATCGCTACTCTTAAGGTTGGTGTTTTCTAGAATATCTTTAATATCCTGAGGTAGGCTTCGATTGCCTTCCATGTAGTCTGAAACAAGAGGGTTAAGTACTTTGGACTCTTCGAACTTGCTGTCCATCGCTGCGGCATCCAAAATGGTACGGCGAATCTGTTCAACACCTTCACCACCGAACAACTTAATATCAGCTTGTGACAATGCCTGAGCGATCGCTTGTGCATTTTCAGCCACTACCGATTTCTGTGCATCGATACGTGCCAACTCTAAGTCTTTCTCTTGCTGCAGCTGCATTACCCACCTGTCGTGCTCACGCGTATGTTCGTCATACTGCTGCGCCGCTTCAAAACGAGCTGACTGCGCCTCAGCTTCCGCTAATCCCTTAGCACGCAACGCCTGAGCCTCAGCTTCACCTGCACTTTGCAAGGTGTATGCTTCCGCTTCACCCGTTTCACGAATCGCCTGAGCACGCTCACGATCGACTTCAACCTGCGCAAGACCCGTTGCACTGATCAACTCTTTCTCTGCTTGTGCCATTCGCTCTTTTGCTGCAGCGTCTTTATCTTTAGCAATAAATTCCGCTTCTGCTCGTTTAACAGCAACAATGTGTGCAGCCTCCGCCTCACGAGACTTAACCGCTAACTCATTCTCTGCTTCACGAGTTTTAACTTTCAATTCGGCTTCATTTTCAATTAATAGACGCTCTGCTCTCTCTTTCGCTGCGTCTTTCTCCGCACGAGCCGCAACAAGCAGTTCCAGTTGCGCCGCTTCAGCTGCAGCTTCAGCTTCAACCATGGTCACGCGTTTCTTACGATTTACCTGCTCATTGACACGTAAGTTCTCTGTTTCTTCTTCTTCACGAGCAATCTTACGTTCAATCTCGACACGTTGTGAGCGTGTTTCTGCTACAGATTTAAGAGACTCTTCCACAGTGGTCTCTTTTTGCATTTCTTTTTCTGCAACTTCTGTCGCTGTGCGAACTTTTTCAGTTTCTACAGAACGAGTTAACTCTTCTTCTTGAATGGCAACTTGTCTCTGGTTCGCAATCCGAGTCATCTCCACTTCCATCTGAACACTTTCGCGTTTTTTAGCGACCTCTTCCTCGGTCTCTAACTTAGCCAGCTCTGTAACACGCTGATATTCTTCTTTCTTTTCAGAGGAAAGCGCATCTTCCTGCGCCTTAATAATTTCAATTTCTCGCTGTGTACGAGCAATGCTCTCCTGCTCTTGCTTGTCCAACTGCAGACGGTTTGCTTCTGCTTCAACATTTTTCTTTTTAATCGTTGTACGCTCATCCTGACGGATAGCGTTCGTTTCGGTATTTTTTTGTGCTGTAATAGCTGAAATCTTACGAATACCTTCAACATCAAGGATGTTGTCTGGGTTATGTGCATCTAATGCGGTCTGATCGATTTTATCAATCACAACATCATAGATCTTAAAGCCATCCATCTCGCTGCCGATCACTTGAACCACTGCATCACGAAAAGCACGACGATTCGTCAATAGCTCTTCAAATTCAAATTGCTTCACAGCTGTTTTAAGAGCTTCAGAAAACTTAGGTTGAAAATGCTCTTTTAAACGCTCTAAGTTAGATGCTTCATGAGCAGTAAAAAGCTTAGCAACTCGAACAATATCTTCTTCTTCGTGATTAACCCCAATGTAAAAGTCAACTTTCAAATCAGCTCTAATATTGTCGCTACAGTGAAGTCCTTCGTACTCTTCACCTTCTTGATCTTTACGACCACTTCGAATTACGGAAATCTTCTTACGCGTGATATCCATATATTCAAACTGGTTGATTACCGGCCAAACAAAAGTGCCGGTTAAAGAAGCTCGGGTACGATCTAAGCCATTAACAATTAATGCGTCACCCTCCCCTCTAACTTTCTTATAGCGTGTGGTGAGAAATATGAGGATAAGCAGTACTAAGCCAACGCCAACCGAGATAAAAACTATACTTGGGGAAATTTCCATTAACCAACTCCTGTTGTAAAACTCTAATTATTTTTTTGCTATTAAGTAGCGACGAGGTTCTGTTGTTTTAGCTACTATCACAACCTCATCGCCATATTTGATCTCTGCGTCCTGAGTACAAACCGCATCGAGTAAATACTCGTTACCATTTTGCACAACCATTATTTCTCCCATATTCGCTGTCACTTGACTGCTGTGAACTCGAGCCTTGAGGCCGATAAACTCAACACGAGCAAAGGCCTTTTTCTTATCAAATAGCGGACTCAATGGCTTTAAAAACCAAGCGGCAACAACCAAAGAAAAGTAAGCAACAACAGGCAAAGATAGGATATTAATCATCATTAGAAAACCACCACTCAACCAACGCTGACTGAAGTGAGAAGCATAAAATGACAACACCGTAGCAATAAAAAAACTCGAACTCAGTGCTACCATCAATGGCACTTTAGAAAGGAAAGGAGGAAGAAGAAGCCCCGCGCCAGGAATATTATCAATGTCAAAGAGATCGAACTCCACTGGCACTATGCTTTCGACAAAGTTAAATACCAGATCAACCAACATCACCAGAAAGATGAAAAGGAAAGGGATGAAAAAAACGCTCGTTGGAAATGCAGTCAGTTCTGAAAAAAATTCACTTAAGATCATAAGATTCAATTATGTGTGTAGTCTTTTAAAAGGGCCTTATTCCGTACCCCATATTAATTAATCTATTTATAATTTAATGCTTTACTCTATAGACTACCTAACCAACCAAATGATTAGAAACTATTTGAACATTAATATGACTTACCTCATAAAAAGCTCGTTAGAACACTAACTTTTAGACTCTTTCCAACTCATCCCTTGAGCGTAGGAAAAATTACCTCATTAGCACCCAATCGAGATAAAGTGTTTGAATCTCTTTTCGCTTATTCGCTATTCACGTATCCTAAGCCGCAATAGAAATAAACGAAAGATTTTGCCCGTGAAAGCGTTACCTGAAAAAGAAAAGCAAAAACATACTCCAATGATGCAACAATATCTCAAGCTCAAAGCTGAAAATCCGGATATTTTGCTGTTCTATCGCATGGGCGACTTCTACGAGCTTTTTTACGACGATGCCAAACGCGCCTCTCAGCTGTTGGATATTTCTTTAACTAAACGCGGTGCATCAGCTGGCGAACCTATTCCAATGGCGGGCGTGCCGTTTCATGCCGTTGAGGGTTACTTAGCGAAATTGGTACAGCTTGGTGAGTCGGTGGCTATTTGTGAGCAAATTGGCGATCCTGCGACCAGCAAAGGCCCTGTTGAGCGTAAAGTCGTACGGATTGTGACACCAGGAACAGTAACGGACGAAGCATTACTTTCTGAGCGTATCGATAACCTGATCGCCGCTATTTATTACCACGATGGTAAGTTTGGTTATGCTACCCTCGATGTAACTTCTGGTCGTTTCCAATTAATGGAGCCAGAAACAGAAGAAGCCATGGCAGCAGAACTTCAGCGAACCTCCCCACGTGAACTATTATTCCCTGAAGATTTTGAACCCGTTCATCTGATGTCTTCACGCAACGGCAATCGCCGCCGCCCTGTCTGGGAATTCGAACTTGATACCGCTAAACAACAACTGAACCAACAATTTGGTACCCGTGATCTCATTGGGTTTGGTGTTGAGAATGCAAAGCTAGGCCTGTGTGCCGCAGGTTGTTTGATTCAATATGTAAAAGATACCCAACGCACAGCTTTGCCTCACATACGTGCTCTAACCTTTGATCGCCAAGATCATTCTGTCATTTTGGATGCCGCGACACGACGCAACCTAGAGATCACACAGAACCTTGCTGGAGGCACTGACAATACGTTAGCCGAAGTCATTGATCATACTGCAACACCAATGGGCAGTCGCATGCTTAAGCGTTGGTTGCACCAGCCTATGCGCGATATCGACACGCTCAATCATCGCCTTGATGCCATCAGTGAACTGAAAGAACTCAGTTTGTTCGCTGATCTTCATCCGGTATTGAAACAAGTCGGCGATGTCGAGCGCATTCTCGCCAGACTGGCTCTACGCAGTGCCCGCCCTCGTGATATGGCTCGTCTGCGCTTTGCCATGCAACAGCTCCCAGAACTAGCCCAAATCATGGGCGAGCTTTCTCATCCTTACCTTGGAAAGCTGGCTCAGTATGCGGCACCAATGGACGAGGTTTGCGATTTACTTGAACGCGCAATTAAAGATAACCCTCCCGTGGTGATCCGCGATGGAGGTGTGATTGCCGAAGGTTACAATGCCGAACTCGATGAGTGGCGTAAGCTATCTGACGGTGCCACTGAGTATCTAGAAAAGCTTGAGGCTGATGAACGTGACCGCCACGGTATTGATACGCTCAAAGTGGGTTATAACAATGTGCATGGTTTCTTTATTCAAGTCAGCCGAGGGCAAAGTCATTTAGTGCCACCACATTATGTGCGCCGTCAAACGCTAAAGAATGCCGAGCGTTACATTATTCCTGAGCTAAAAGAGCATGAAGATAAGGTGTTGAACTCAAAATCCAAAGCGCTTGCTCTGGAAAAACAGCTTTGGGAACAACTGTTTGATCTGCTCATGCCGCACTTGGAACAGATGCAAAATCTTGCATCGGCATTATCTCAAATTGATGTATTGCAAAACCTAGCTGAGCGAGCAGATTCTCTCGATTATTGCCGTCCGATTCTCACTAAAGAAGCTGGGATCCACATTCAAGGTGGGCGCCACCCTGTCGTTGAACAAGTGATGGATGAGCCGTTTATCGCTAACCCTATTGAGTTGAACCCACAGCGAAAGATGTTGATCATTACTGGTCCTAATATGGGCGGTAAGTCTACATACATGCGTCAGACTGCTCTCATTGCGCTGATGGCTCATATTGGTGCTTATGTACCTGCGGAGTCTGCACAAATCGGGTCTATTGATCGTATTTTTACCCGTATTGGTGCATCCGACGATCTCGCATCTGGTCGTTCGACTTTTATGGTCGAAATGACAGAAACCGCGAACATTTTGCATAATGCAACGGCAAACAGTTTAGTGTTAATGGATGAAATCGGGCGTGGTACCAGTACCTACGATGGTCTATCTCTCGCTTGGGCAAGTGCCGAATGGCTGGCTAAAGAGCTCGGTTCAATGACGCTCTTTGCCACACACTATTTTGAACTCACAGAGCTACCAAACCAAATCCCACATTTAGCGAATGTCCATTTAGATGCCGTTGAACATGGCGATAGCATTGCGTTTATGCATGCCGTTCAAGAAGGTGCCGCGAGTAAGTCTTATGGCCTTGCTGTTGCAGCCCTTGCTGGTGTACCTAAGAGCGTGATCAAACAGGCACGAGCCAAGCTCACTCAGCTAGAGCAACTGAGCCAATCAGGAGAGACAGGACTACCAAGTACAGCTGTTGACATAGCAAACCAGCTCAGCCTCATTCCTGAACCCAGTGAAGTTGAAGAAGCGCTGGCCAATATAGACCCAGACGATCTCACGCCTCGTCAAGCGCTGGAAGAACTGTATCGTTTGAAAAAGCTTCGCTAATAAAAAAACGGCAGCCAATCGGCTGCCGTTTTTATGCGATTTAGAGCTTTCTTCTCAAGAGCATAATAGCAATTGTGAGGAAGACGATACTCGGCATCACTGCACCAAATGCTGGAGGAATGTTGTACACCAAACTCAATGGGCCGAAGAACTCGCTGGAAATATAGAAGGTGAAACCGGCTATCACACCAGACAAGATCCTTGCCCCCATCGTCACACTACGCAATGGACCAAAGATAAACGACAATGCCATCAACATCATCACGGCAATGGAAAACGGCTGAGTGACTTTGCGCCAAAATGCCAGTTCATAACGTGATGAGTCTTGTTCAGAGTCTTCAAGGTATGTGACGTAGTCATACAAACCACTTAGCGACAGTTCTTCTGGTTTCACTGTTACAATCGCCAACTTGTCTGGCGCTAGCGAGGTTGTCCAGCGGTACTCCGGCATATTGTGTTTGGCTATCTCGATATCATCACGCATGTCCGTTACTTGAACATTACGCATAATCCATTCGTTATCACCTAAATAATCGACTTTTTCTGCATGAATCACTGACTCGAGCTTTTTCTCTTCGTCAAAGCGCCACATGTTCAGTCGATACAACTTATCGTCTTCAATTTTTCCGATAAAAACAAAATCATTAGCATCGCGCGCCCAAACGCCAGCTCGAACAGACATGATGGCGCCACCTGAAGTAGAAAAGGCACGCATATCCCTTGCCATTTTCTGCGCTTGCGGCGCCCCCCACTGGCCTAATAAGGTCACAATAATCATCAGTGGAACGGCCGTTTTCAATACAGATAGACCAATGTCCAACTTGGAGAAACCAGCTGCTTGCATGACAACCAGTTCAGAGCTCGATGCCAACATTCCTAGACCAATCAAAGCACCAAGCAACGCCGCCATTGGGAAGAACATCTCAATATCTCGAGGAACACTGAGCAAGACAAAAAATAGCGCTTGTAGCAAATCGTAAGTACCTTGTCCGACTTTACGAAGTTGCTCCACATACTTGATGATGGCAGAAAGACCAACAAACGTCGCCAACACTAAAGAGGTTGTTGCGATAATGGTTCTGCCAATATACAAATCGAGAATTTTAAACACGTCTTAGGCCGCCTTTTTCTTTCTAAATTGTTCTTTAAGACGTCGGACTGCTACGCTGTCCATCGAGTTTGCGATAATTGCAGTCAAAAGCAATGCGGCATTGATGGGCCACATACCAATTGCTGCTGGAATTCCGCCATCTTCTATGGCTGATTTGGTTGCACTTATCGCGAGGAAATACGCTAGATAAATCAAAATAGCGGGGCCCATTTTGGCAAAACGTCCTTGACGCGGGTTTACCGCTGAAAGCGGAACCACCAACATGGTTAATAATGGAATACACACAACCAATGAAATGCGCCATTGAAGCTCAGCTTGCGCCCTAGGATCTGAATTACCAAATAGTGTTGTAGTCGGTAAGGCTTCCCAATCACGGCCTTTTTGTTTTACTTCACGTTGGCCGATAAGACCTTCGTATTCATCAAAATCAGTCACCATGTAGTTAACACTTGTAGGAACACCTTCCCAACGTGTGCCATCATACAAAGTGATCACTTGTCGGCCATCACTGGTTTCTTTTACATCACCAGAAGTGGCATACATGACGCTTGGTAAAATCGAGTCTCTCGGACGCATCTGAGCAATAAACACGTGTTGTAATTTTTTATCTCGGATATCATCAATAAAGACAACCGATGTACCGTCTGGCGTACCCTGAAAATGGCCTTTTTTCAGTAAATCGACACTATTTTCAGCTTCAACTTGCTCTTCCAATTGGATAATTCGATCCTGACTCCATGGAGAAAGGAAAAAAGAGTTGTATGCCGCCAGCACACCGGTGATCACTGCAAGGTATAACGCCGCACGAATTAGGAACTTGTTCCCTATCCCTGTTGCATTCATTACCGTAATTTCACTTTCTGCGTACAAGCGTCCGAAGGTCAATAAAATGCCGAGAAATATACTCAGTGGCAGCATCAGTAGCCCCATGGAAGGCATACTGAGTGCAACATAATTCATGACCAGACCGGCAGGGATTTCACCATCCGAAGCATCCGCTAAAACTCGGATCAATTTTTGACTCACAAACACTAAAAAAAGCACAAAAAAGATCGCAAGTTGGCTTTTGAGTGTTTCGCGGATCAAATATCTAACAATAATCACGCTGAAATTACCTATACAAAACTTGTTTTTTTAACTGAATCACTATAATTTCCCGTTGAACCTATTATTTTTAAATTTTTTGGCTAAGTGTTAGCGTACTTATTTAATGGTAATTCGGAGTTAGGATTCTGTAAGTAAGTTCCCCATTATCTAACATTTAGTTCTATTTGTCTTCAGGATGTAGGAGTACGCATGGAGTTCAGTGTAAAAAGTGGTAGCCCTGAGAAACAGCGCAGCGCTTGTATTGTCGTGGGTGTATTTGAACCACGTCGCCTTTCTCCAGTAGCCGAGCAGCTCGATAAGATCAGCGATGGTTACATTAGTTCACTACTTCGCCGTGGTGATCTGGAAGGTAAACCGGGGCAGATGCTACTGCTTCATCAAGTACCAGGAGTGCTGTCAGAGCGCGTTTTACTCGTTGGTTGTGGTAAAGAGCGTGAACTGGGCGAACGCCAGTACAAAGAAATCATTCAAAAAACCATCAACACACTTAACGAAACAGGTTCAATGGAAGCGGTTTGCTTCCTAACTGAGCTACACGTTAAAGGTCGTGATACTTATTGGAAAGTTCGCCAAGCTGTTGAAGCGACAAAAGATGGTTTATATACATTCGATCAATTCAAGAGTGTAAAACCAGAAACACGTCGCCCACTGCGTAAATTGGTATTCAACGTACCAACACGTCGTGAGCTTAACCTTGGCGAAAAAGCAATTGCACATGGTTTAGCAGTCGCTTCTGGTGTGCGAGCATCGAAAGATCTTGGCAACATGCCACCAAACATTGCTAACCCAGCTTACCTTGCCTCTCAAGCTCGTCGCCTTGCTGACGATTACGAAACGGTAACCACCAAGATCATTGGTGAGCAAGAGATGGAAAAACTGGGCATGACATCTTACCTAGCAGTAGGTCGTGGTTCGAAAAACGAATCAATGATGTCAATCATGGAGTACAAGGGCAACCCAGATCCAGAAGCAAAACCAATCGTGTTGGTGGGTAAAGGTCTGACGTTCGATTCAGGCGGTATTTCACTAAAACCAGGCGAAGGCATGGATGAGATGAAGTACGACATGTGTGGTGCAGCATCGGTATTCGGTACCATGAAAGCGCTGGCGAAGCTGAACCTACCAATTAACGTAATTGGTATTCTCGCGGGCTGTGAAAACATGCCAGGCAGCAATGCTTACCGTCCAGGTGACATCCTAACAACTATGTCAGGTCAAACGGTTGAGGTTCTCAACACCGATGCGGAAGGCCGTCTGGTACTTTGTGATGCATTGACTTACGTAGAACGTTTCGAACCAGATTGTGTTGTCGACGTAGCAACGCTAACCGGGGCTTGTGTTATCGCTCTGGGTCATCATATTAGTGGCGTTGTTTCTAACCACAACCCACTGTCTCATGAGCTTGTGAACGCTTCTGAGCAAGCAAGCGATCGTGCATGGCGCCTACCAATGGCGGACGAATACCATGAGCAACTGAAGAGCCCATTTGCTGATATGGCAAACATCGGTGGTCGTCCTGGCGGCACCATCACTGCGGGTTGCTTCCTATCTAAGTTTACTAAGAAGTACAACTGGGCGCACATTGATATTGCAGGTACTGCGTGGAAATCAGGCGCAGCAAAAGGCTCAACGGGCCGTCCTGTCTCAATGCTTGTCCAATTCCTGCTAAACCGCAGTGGCCAAGACACAGAGGAATAATCCTCAATAAAAAGGGCCAAACGGCCCTTTTTTATTATACGTAAACTGCATCTATCAAGTGATGGAATCATATTATGTCAAACGCCACATTTTACATCGTAAAACCCGACTCAGCTCAGGCGAGCAGAGATGGCTTTGAGCAATACATTTTGTTTCTGTCTCAACATTTCGCCAAGCAAGGCGCTAAGGTATACCTCAATTGCCAAGATAAACGCCATGCTGAACATATCGCTGAATGTTTTTGGCAGGTCAATCCGGAGCAATTTACGGCTCACAACCTTGTTGGAGAAGGCCCTAAGTATGCCACCAATATTGAAATTGGCTACGATGGCGTTAAACCAACTTGGAACCGCCAATTAGTAATTAATTTGGCGGAAAATGAGACAACCTTTGCGAACAAGTTTGCCGAAGTGGTAGACTTCGTCCCTTGCGAAGAAAAAGCCAAGCAGCTCGCAAGAGAAAGGTATAAAATCTACCGCCAAGCTGGCTATCAGCTACAAACGATCGAAATCGAACACAGTTAGCGCCACAGCACGAATAACCGGTCAATCCTTATAGTTAAGGCGATCTTATTTGAGATCCCTCACTTATAAAGATTGACTTAAAACTTAACCAGAACTATCCGCAGAATACCTATAGCTATGGAAAAAACATATAACCCAACTTCAATCGAACAAGCTTTATATCAAGCTTGGGAAGAGAAAGGCTACTTCAAGCCACACGGTGACACGACTAAAGAATCATACAGCATCATGATCCCACCACCGAACGTCACTGGTAGCCTACACATGGGCCACGCGTTCCAAGATACGATCATGGATACGCTTATCCGTTGTGAGCGCATGAAGGGTAAAAACACACTTTGGCAAGTAGGTACAGACCACGCAGGTATCGCAACTCAGATGGTTGTTGAGCGTAAGATCGCTGCAGAAGAAGGCAAAACAAAACACGATTACGGTCGTGAAGCTTTCATCGACAAAATCTGGGAATGGAAGGGCGAATCTGGCGGCACGATCACTAAGCAGCTTCGTCGTCTTGGCGCATCTGTAGACTGGGATCGTGAGCGCTTTACGATGGACGATGGTCTATCTAACGCCGTTCAAGAAGTGTTCGTACGTCTATACGAAGACGATCTCATCTACCGCGGTAAGCGTCTAGTTAACTGGGATCCAAAGCTACACACAGCGATTTCAGACCTAGAAGTAGAGAACAAAGACACTAAAGGCAACATGTGGCACTTCCGTTACCCACTAGCGGATGGCGTTAAAACAGCGGATGGCAAAGACTACATCGTTGTTGCAACGACTCGTCCGGAGACCATGCTAGGCGATACTGGTGTTGCAGTTAACCCAGAAGATCCACGTTACAAAGATCTTATCGGTAAAGAAATCATCCTTCCTATCGTTGATCGTCGCATCCCAATCGTGGGCGATGAGCACGCAGATATGGAAAAAGGTACTGGCTGTGTGAAAATCACACCTGCGCACGACTTCAACGACTACGAAGTTGGTAAGCGCCACCAGCTACCAATGATCAACATTCTAACTTTCGACGCGAACATCCGTGATGCTTCTGAAGTATTCAACACCAACGGCGAAGCAAGCGACGCATACAGCACTGAGCTACCAGCTAAGTATCACGGTATGGAGCGTTTTGCCGCTCGTAAAGCTATCGTTGCTGAATTCGACGAGCTAGGTCTACTTGAAGAAGTGAAAGATCACGACTTGCAAGTTCCTTACGGCGACCGTGGTGGCGTGGTTATCGAACCAATGCTAACTGACCAATGGTACGTACGTACTGCGCCTCTAGCGAAAACAGCGGTTGAAGCAGTAGAAAACGGCGACATCCAATTCGTTCCTAAGCAATACGAAAACATGTACTTCTCTTGGATGCGTGACGTTCAAGACTGGTGTATCTCTCGTCAGCTATGGTGGGGACACCGCATCCCAGCTTGGTACGACAACCAAGGCAATGTTTACGTAGGTCGTGACGAAGAAGAAGTTCGTAAGAACAACAACCTAGAGTCAGTCATTGAACTTCACCAAGACGAAGACGTACTGGACACATGGTTCTCTTCTGCACTATGGACGTTCGGTACTCAAGGTTGGCCTGAGCAAACTGACGATCTGAAAGTATTCCACCCTTCAGACGTACTAGTGACTGGTTTCGACATCATCTTCTTCTGGGTTGCGCGCATGATCATGATGACCATGCACTTCGTGAAAGATGAAAACGGCAAACCACAAGTACCATTTAAGACGGTTTACGTTACTGGTCTGATCCGTGACGAAAACGGCGACAAGATGTCTAAGTCGAAAGGTAACGTACTTGACCCAATCGACATGATCGATGGTATCGACCTAGAGTCTCTAGTAGAGAAGCGTTGTGGCAACATGATGCAGCCTCAGCTAGCGAAGAAGATCGAGAAGAACACTCGTAAGACGTTTGAAAACGGTATCGAAGCATACGGTACAGACGCACTACGTTTCACTCTTGCAGCAATGGCATCAACAGGTCGCGATATCAACTGGGATATGAAGCGCCTTGAAGGTTACCGTAACTTCTGTAACAAACTATGGAACGCAAGCCGTTACGTAATGATGAACACAGAAGAGCAAGATTGTGGCTTCCATTCTGCAAACGAACAGGGTGGTGAGATTGAATACTCACTAGCGGACAAGTGGATCGAGTCTCAGTTTGAACTAGCGGCGAAAGCGTTCAACAACCATATCGACAACTTCCGTCTAGATATGGCGTCTAACACGCTTTACGAATTCATCTGGAACCAATTCTGTGACTGGTACCTAGAGCTAACTAAACCCGTTCTATGGAAAGGTACTGAAGCCCAACAACGTGGTACTCGCCGCACACTAATCACGGTTCTTGAGAAGACGCTACGTCTGGCTCACCCAGTGATTCCTTACATCACTGAAACTATCTGGCAAAGCATCAAGCCACTGGTTGAAGGTGTGGAAGGCGAGACAATTATGCTTCAAGCACTGCCTCAATTCGACGAAGCAAACTTCAACCAAGAAGCGCTAGACGATATTGAATGGGTGAAAGCGTTCATTACCAGCATCCGTAACCTACGTGCTGAATACGACATCAACCCAGGTAAGCCGCTTGACGTTATGCTGAAAGCAGCAAACGCAGAAGACGCAGCGCGTCTAGAAGCAAACAAACAAGTACTGATGTCTCTAGCGAAACTAGAATCTGTACGCGTACTTGCTGCTGACGAAGAAACGCCAGCGTGTGCAACTGCATTGGTTGCTAAGTCTGAGCTTATGATCCCAATGGCGGGTCTGATCGACAAAGACGCTGAACTTGCTCGTCTAGATGGCGAAATCAAGAAAACTCACGGCGAAATCAAGCGTATCGAAGGCAAACTAGGTAATGAAGGCTTCGTAGCGAAAGCACCTGAAGCTGTTGTTGCTAAAGAGCGTGAGAAGCTTGAAGGCTACAAAGAGACACTAGCTAAGCTAGAAGAGCAAAAAGCGACAATTGCAGCGCTTTAATTCTCAAAGTCTGAATAAAAGAAAGGCAGCGAATATGCTGCCTTTTTTATAAGCACTACTCTCTAGCAGATTTAATTCGCTGTTCAGAATCCGGATGAGAGCTTAACCAACTCGGTATATCAACTGTATCCTGTTTTTGGAATAACTCGAACATTTCAGCCATTGGCTCACTTGAACCGTATAGCTGTATCATTGCCTGTTTAGCATATTCATCAGCTTCGCTCTCTGCCATCCTTGAATGACCGTTAGATATGATGAATACACCTATGCTGACAAGGTTATCGACAATTCCTGAACTTTCTCCGAATAGCATCACCACACCAACAGAGATAAGACTCGAGTGCACCAGCTTTTCCATCATATGACGATGATAAACATGACCAAGCTCATGCAAAATAATGCTATCTAGTTGTTGGTCATTTTCAGCAAGTTCAATCAACTCATCGAGCAGAACCACTTTACCACCCGGTAAAGCAAACGCATTAGCCCCCATATCAGATGAACGAAAGAGTATTTCAATCGTATACGGTAGCGCCTCTAGTTGTTGCAAATGTTGACTCACCCGCTGACGAATAACCTCTTGTTGTTTCTCAGGTAATTCACTGGGTAGCCAACGGCTCTCAAAGGCTTCTAGTACTTTATTGCCAAGAGAAACTGATATAGAGCTAGGGATCAATTTCGCGACTTTTTCACTCCCCCAAGGCAACGCATAATAATACCCACCCAATAAAACACTAATGCTAACAACCAAACCTATAAACCAAGCTATGATGCTGGATTCAAGTTTATCTGCCCTTCCAGATTTGCTGTTACGTTTTAGCCATTGACTCACTTCATCAGTACGCTCAGCAACAAACATCCAACCACTCGGGAAAATAAAACGAATAGGGAGATTACCCACTGGTACACTGATTTCCACATCTTGTTGCTGACAGCTGAATATATCGCCATTTACGTGTAGAGATAGGCAATTTGATTGGCTGACATCTAATTCAGCCTCATAGCGAATTGAGCTACGAGGTGGGAATGCTGTTCCTTGGACCCGCATTAACCGATCCCAATACCTATATCGAATGCCTCAGCTACTTCATCTGTAATCGCTGATTTGACATCTGAATCTTGATCAATAGAGGTAAGGAGTGACAAATCACCAATCACTTTGGTATTTTCTGCAAAATAATTCGTTGTCCGAACCATAACCCAAGGACGAGCGATCCCTAACGAGACAATTTGCAATAAAAAATTAGAAACGACCAGCCAGACATAACTGGCGATCGTAAGGCTCGAACTGAGCTGATAATTGTTTTCTGTATTTTGATCATGATTGACACATAGTTGGCCGAAAACATAATTACGAACACAAACGGTAGTATAGGCGCTTAATACAATAGATAAGGTGATTAAAGAAACATAGACAAAAACAAATACACCGCCACCAGCTAACGAGCTAAAATCACCACCTTGCAATGCATGAAAATCGATTCCATTCAGTACAGTTCCGAACATAACAATACAAAGTAAGATAGATGAAACCACACCAAATAATAGCGCCTTCAGGTACATTTTTATGAAAAATCCATTAGTTATCTCAGCACTGAGTTTCCAATCACCGTACTGATAACTATTGGCAAACAGCTTCTGTACACCAGCAACAACCCAACCATAAAGCACAGCTAAAAGGATTAAAGAGCTCGCCCCCAAAACAACCGCAGCGATGACAGATTGTGATGCAATGGTCACGACGATAAAAAAGTAGATCATCGCCACGATCAAAGCACTTAAGCCACGCCCTAATAACGTCACATAGGCCTCTTTTACTGTTGCTGTAAATGAAAAACGGACATTCCGATAACTTGTCATCGCGGCATCAAAACGCGCATTACTCCACAGCAACCACGGCAGAGCAACATAGAAAGCGAGTAAGAGCACCATACTAACCACGGGCGCAACACCATTAACCACAGACCAAATTAGTACGACGATAAGTGCGACAATACGACCTTTTAGAATTTGTATCGGCGTCGCGTGATATTCAAAGTTATCACCAGCAATGGACGTATTACCGTAAAAGTAACGCTTAGTTCGAACCTTAGCCCAAGCAGAATAAATACCGAGAGTTATGATCGAGAGAAGGATATTAACAATCCATATTCCAAAAAATTCACTACCTCGTCCATTAAACGAAACGGGGTTAACAGATGGTTTCTGACTCATACTTAAGATTCCTGACGTTAGATTATTAGTAGTATTAAAGTCTTAATTTCTTACACTTTTTCTATTTCGTCTACAAATGTAACAAGAATCGTATACAAGCATAGACATAGCTCACAACTAATAACTCAACTAAGAATCCATTGCTCTCTTCAATCATATCGAAGCATAAATCACACCACGCGATTCTGCTCTCTGCCTTCCATAAAAACCACGATATTATCCATAAGAATATCGGTTAAACGCTGAATTGCAGAATCACTCCCCCATGCGATATGAGGGGTTAACAATAAATTAGGCAAGTCGATATTCGCCAGCAGCGGATTTGTTTCATCTGCAGGTTCTTTGCTAAAAACATCGCAACCCGCAGCCCCGATCACGCCCTGTTTTAAAGCCTTTATTAACGCCCACTCATCCACCAAGCCCCCTCTCCCGGTATTGATTAAAATGGCATGTAAAGGCATCAGGTTAAGCTCTGCTTCACCAATCAAATTTTGTGTTTGCTCATTTAACGGACAATGCAGTGAGAGCACATCGGAAGTTTTTAATACCTGCTCAAAAGACAAGTATCCCTCACGAATTTGCGTGGCTCCCTTTCGCTCAGCAAACTGCACCTTCATGCCAACAGCTTTTGCCAACTCTGCAGTGGCTAAACCTAACGTACCGGAGCCAATAATGCCCAGTGTCGATCCCGCAATATCACCGATGGAATGAGTAAAGAAGCAAAATTGTTTGTTGCGCTGCCACTCTCCATTTTGAATGTCATTGTGATAGCCCCTTAAATTGCGTTTAAGAGAGAAGATCATCGCTAATACATGTTCTGGGACAGACTGAGTGGCATAACCTTGAACATTGGTTATGGCAATACCATTTTTTCCACAATAATCAATATCGACGTTATTAAAACCCGTTGCCGCAATCGCGATGAGCTTTAAGTCCGGTAACTGGGTCAAGATCGCTTGATCTAACACGACTTTATTGGTGATCACAATATCAGCACTTTGAAGGCGTTCGACGACTTGTGTTGAAGACGTGAAGTCATATTCAACCCATTGATGTTGGAAAGGCAATGGCGGGATAGGAATATGAGCAGGAATAGTCGCTCTATCGAGAAAGACGACGGTTGGGGAAAGCATAGGCAGCGACATAAGTTCTCCTTTCGCTGCCTAAGTGGAGTTCAGTTAAGGACGTGGCAGCGTTTTGTAATCCGGTAATTTTCGCACAGGATCGAAATAATCAAAGATCATCTCCTCAGCTTCAAGATAGAAGTCACAAGGAACAAAAATACTGCGAAGCCAATGGCTACGAGGGTGATAAAAACTCAGCTCTGCAGCATGAAGTTCAAGGCGATCCGAAAACTCATACGCTTCCCCTTCGGAATAGAATTCATCACCAACAATTGGGTGCCCTAATGCCTGCATATGAACCCGAAGTTGATGCGAACGCCCCGTCACTGGTAGCAAGCGAACAATCGTGGTTTTATCTTCTCGCTTCGCAACCTGAAACAGTGTTTTTGATGGTTTTCCATCGTCAAAGCAAACTTTTTGTTTGGGGCGATTTGGCCAGTCACAAATCAATGGCAACTCGATCACCCCTTCTTCTTGTTCCACATGACCCCAAACTCGCGCGTAATACACTTTATGAGTCAAACGAAACTGAAACTGTTTTTTCAACGCACTTTCTACATGCTTATTTTTTGCCAACACCATTAAACCTGACGTCGACATATCTAAACGGTGCACAACCTGAATATCTGGATAGGTTTCCCGAAGACGTGACCACATGCTGTCATAATGCTCAGGCGCACGTCCGGGTACAGATAACAGTCCGGAAGGCTTATTGACTGCAAGGATATGCTCATCTTCAAATACAATATCAACCCAAGGCTCACGGGGCGGGTTGTACTCTAGCATTGCCATTGTTTACTGAATCCGTTTTCTTTTGATATGACGCTACAGCCGTTAGAGACTGTAGCGTTTGGTCACCAAGCGTTAATTGTGCGATACGACGATCATGCGCAGCGAGTCCAGTTGATACTGAGCTTGACTAATGTAGCCTGTAAGCTCTTTAATTTGCGCATCAATTGCCTCGATCTCTTCGTCACGGATATTTGGGTTAACCGCTTTCAGAGCCTGTAAACGCTCTAGCTCAGCATTCAAGCTGACTTGCATTTCCTGCTGAGCCTGTTGGCGAATTGCTGCCACTTTATCAACAATCAACTTATCCCCTGCCGCAATCAATGCATGGACTTGGTTTTGTACCGATGTGACAAGCTTACTCGCAATATGACGACCTACTGGGCTAAGCTGACGGTTGAAATTTTCAAACTCCACCTGTTCAGACAAATCGTTTCCATTACCGTCCATCATTAAACGAATTGGCGTGGTTGGTAGGAAGCGACCTATACCACTTCGTTTAGGCGCCTGCGCATCCACTTTATAAACAAGCTCAAGTAACATCGTGCCAACAGGCAACGCTTTGTTCTTAAGTAGCGAGACAGCCGCCGCCCCAACGCCTTCACTCATCAACAAATCAATACCACCTTGGATCATTGGGTGCTCCCAACTGATCAAGTGCATATCTTCACGCGACAGTGCTGTTTCACGATCGAAAGTGATGGTCGCCCCTTCATAAGGCAGCCCTGGATAACTAGGTACCATCATGTGCTCAGATGGTGTAACCACTAGAGCATTTTCACCTTTATCATCTTGATTGAGACCGATGGTATCAAACAGACTAAGCGCAAAAGTGACGAGATTGGTATCGCCATCTGTCGCGGCAATTTTCTCAACAATCGCTTGCGCTTTTTCCCCGCCGTTAGAGTGCATTTCAAGCAGACGGTCACGTCCCTGCTCTAACTGCGCTTTCAATTCTTTGTTCATGACCGCAGACTGGGCGATCACATCATCAAGTTCAGCCGTATCACCTGAAGCCAGCATTTCGATCAATTGATCAGAAAACTTGTCGTAAACGGCACGTCCTGTCGGACAAGTTTCAGCAAACGCATTTAGACCTTCATCAAACCAGCGTGCTAAAATCGCCTGGGATGTCCCTTCAAGATAAGGGACATGAATGTCGATATCACGTTGCTGCCCGATACGATCCAAGCGGCCAATACGCTGCTCTAATAAGTCTGGATTGAACGGCAAATCAAACATCACCAGTTGATTCGCGAACTGGAAGTTACGACCTTCAGAGCCGATCTCACTACAGATCAGAACCTGAGCTCCCCCTTCCTCTTGCGCAAAATATGCAGCAGCTTTGTCACGCTCAAGGATCGACATACCTTCATGGAATACAGTAGCCCGAATGCCTTCACGTTCACGTAACGCTTGTTCAAGTTGCAATGCGGTGCTTGCTCGCGACGCAATCACCAAAATTTTCTCGCTACGTTTGTCTTTAATTTTCTCAAGCAGCCAGTTCACACGGCTATCAAATTGCCACCAGCTGGAATCTTCGCCTTCAAATTCTTGGAAGATCTCTTCTGGATATAGATTTTTCACGGCGCGCGCTTCTGCACTCATCTTACCGCCGATCATCCCAGAAACACGCATTGACGTGGTGTATTGCTGTGGGATTGGCATCGCGAGTAAATTCACGTTGCGAGTCGGGAAACCTTTAACCGCCGCACGCGTATTACGGAACAGAACTCGGCCCGTACCGTGACGGTCCATCAGGTTATCGATCAACTCTTGGCGAGCAGCCGCTTTAGCTTCTTCGTCACTATTACTTTCGATAATACGGAATAGCGGTTCGACATCTTGTTCAGACAGTAGCTCAGTGATCTGGTTTTTCGCCGTATCTTCTAACTTCTGCCCCGAGAAAAGAGCACTGACTGAATCAGCAACTGGAGCGTATTGTGCTTCTTCTTTAACAAACTCTTCGTAATCAAAGAAACGGTCTGAATCAAGCAGACGCAAACGCGCAAAATGGCTTTCACGCCCTAACTGCTCGGGTGTTGCGGTCAGCAGCAGCACACCCGGCGTGCGTTCAGCTAATCCTTCAATCACCTGATATTCACGACTTGGGCTTTCAGGGCTCCATTCGAGGTGGTGCGCTTCATCCACCACCAACAAATCCCATTCCCCTTCAAGGGCTTGTTCAAAGCGTTTGCGACTCTTACGCAGAAAGTCTAATGAGCACAGCACATACTGCTGCGTATCAAATGGATTATCTGCATCGGCAAAGGCTTCAATGCAGCGCTCTTCGTCAAAAATAGAGAAATGCAGATTAAAACGACGCATCATTTCCACTAACCACTGATGCTGTAGCGTCTCGGGAACCACAATCAAGATACGCTCAGCACGACCTGCCAACACTTGTTGGTGAATGATCATGCCTGCTTCAATGGTTTTACCTAGACCCACTTCATCAGCCAACAAAACACGCGGCGCATGACGACGCCCGACTTCATGGGCGATGTATAACTGATGCGGGATCAAGCCAGCTCGCATGCCACACAGGCCACGCATTGGGCTCTTATGTTGCTCATATTGATTAGTTAAAGCGCGGTAACGCAGAACAAAGTTGTCCATGCGGTCAATTTGACCGGCAAACAATTTATCTTGAGGCTTATTGAAGCGGATCTGGTTGCTCAGCATGATTTCACGCAGTGCAACCCCTTCTTCTTCGGTATCTTCTCGCTTACCCACGTAGGTAAACAAGCCATTGTCTTCCACCACTTGCTCAACGATCAGTGACCAACCTTGCTGGCTTTCTACCACATCTCCGGTATTAAAGGTCACTCGGGTTACAGGGGCATCATTACGTGCATAGACTCGGTTTTCTTCGGACGCTGCAAACATCAGCGTAACAGTACGAGCATCCAATGCTACGACGGTTCCTAAACCTAAATCGCTTTCCGTATCGCTGATCCAGCGCTGACCCAAAGCAAATGTCATGAATCGACTACCTCATTTGTTGGTTAGGGGAATAGTTCTTATCTTAGTCGCTCTCTGGCCACATAAAAGACAACCAGCATAAAGAAATTAATGACTGGTTATGGCTCAGAAAAAGGTCGCTAATATTACTTGAAGCCGTGACACAGGTCACGTACAAAGCCCGCAAAAAACGACAATTTTTTCTGCACCTTTCAGGTGACATCAAATTGTAAGAAAAACATGGCACTTCTAAGCAGGCGTGTTGTGAGAATGACTTATAATCGTAATAAGCGTGCAACAGAAAAGGTCAATAAAATGACCATGGCATAAAGGATGCATGCTTACCGAGAAGATCAACACGGGTTTGCAGAGGTAGTACAACCAGTCGATCTCCAACCGATAGCGTCGGCTACACCTGCAATCTAGCGCAGACCTCTCTGGCTTTGCGAAAGACTCGCTCTTACGTCTTGCACAGAGAATGCACGCCGCGAAACGGCAAGGAGATGCTTATGGGTGATACTGACCGGAAATTATTCGTACTGGATACCAATATCCTGCTGCACGAACCTCTCGCCATCTACTCTTTTCAGGAACACGATGTCGTCATCCCCATGACGGTTTTAGAAGAACTCGACCGAATTAAAGACAGCAAACGCGATGTCGCCAGAGATGCTCGCGTCGCTATTCGCGCCTTAGAAGCCCTATTTAAAGAAGCAACGCCGGATGAAATTTCGGAAGGGATCCCTATCTCACGTGAGAAAGAATCCGCAGGTCACATTGCAATCTTGGCAGACTTTGAACTGCAGGAAACAGTCAAAGCTTTTGCCGATAAAGCCGGTGACAACCGCATTCTCAACGCCGTGCTTTATTTGCAAAACAAACGAGCACCACGAGAAGTGGTACTGATCACCAAAGACATCAATATGCGGCTGCGCGCAAAAGGGGCAGGTGTTCGATATGTTGAAGACTATCGCACCGACCAGTTGATTGATGATGTGCAATACCTCACCAAAGGCTTTCAACAATGTGAAGGGAACTTCTGGAACAGTGTCTCCGAAGTAGATAGTCGCAACTTAGGTGGTGATACCTTCCACACCCTCTCACGAGAACCTTTTGAACCCACATACATCAACCAATACGTCATTGACGAGGAGAGTGACTTCGTTGGTCGGGTCGAAGCCATTAACGAAGACTGCATCACCTTAAAAGATCTCAGCCGTGAAAGAATGATGAACCGCCGGGCGTGGGACATTACCCCAAAAAACATCTATCAAGGTATGGCAATGGACGCATTGCTCGATCCTGAAATTGACTTGGTGATCCTAACTGGTGCTGCTGGGAGTGGTAAAACACTGCTTGCGCTGGCTTCTGCGTTGGAGCAAACCATCGAGAAAAACATGTTCGATAAGATCATTGTGACCCGAAATACCCCTGACATCGGTGAATCCATCGGTTTCTTACCCGGAACAGAAGAAGAGAAAATGCTGCCTTGGCTGGCAGCTGTCACCGATACATTAGAAGCGCTTCACAAAAACGATCACTGCACTGAAGGTTCGCTCAAGTACATCTGTGACAAAGCAAATATTCAGTTTAAGTCAATCAATTTCATGCGTGGTCGTTCTATCCAAAATGCCTTCGTGTTATTGGATGAATGTCAGAACCTCACCGCATCACAAATCAAAACCATCATTACTCGCTGTGGTGAAGGCACGAAGATCGTCTGTTCTGGTAACCTCGCCCAAATTGACTCTCACTACCTCACCCCCGTCACATCAGGACTCACCTACATGGTTGAGCGGTTCAAAAACTTCGAAGGGAGTGCCAATATTCACCTCAACGGCGTCGTTCGAAGTCGCTTAGCTGAATTTGCCGAAGAGAATTTATAGTCACAAAAGGCGAGATAAAATTCACATCTCGCCTTATTTTTAAAATAATTATTCACAAAATCTTCATTTTTATGTTTTACTAATGTCATTGACCGAACGAACTCAAGGATTGGAGCACACAATGGCTTTTAATTTACGTAACCGCAACTTTCTTAAGCTGCTCGATTTCTCACCAAAAGAGATCCAATTTCTCCTCGACCTTTCTGCTGATCTTAAGAAAGCAAAATACGCAGGTACTGAGCAGAAAAAACTGGTGGGCAAAAACATTGCTCTAATCTTTGAAAAAGCGTCTACCCGTACCCGATGCGCTTTTGAAGTTGCCGCTTTTGATCAGGGTGCTCAGGTTTCCTACATCGGCCCTTCTGGCTCACAGATCGGCCATAAAGAATCGATGAAGGACACCGCACGTGTACTCGGAAGAATGTACGACGGCATTGAGTACCGAGGCTTTGGTCAAGCTATTGTTGAAGAATTAGGAACTCATGCTGGCGTCCCCGTTTGGAATGGTCTCACCAACGAATTCCATCCAACTCAAATTCTCGCTGACTTTCTGACCATGTTAGAACATGGCCGCGGTAAGCAATTGCATGAAATTAAGTTTGCTTACCTCGGAGATGCCCGCAATAACATGGGAAACTCTCTTCTAGTTGGGGCTGCTAAAATGGGTATGGACATTCGCCTTGTCGCGCCTAAGGCCTACTGGCCGGAAGAAGAGTTGGTCACAACATGTCAGTCCATTGCCAAACAGACTGGTGCAAAAATCACTCTTACTGAAAACGTCGAGGAAGGGGTAAAAGACTGTGATTTCCTTTACACCGATGTGTGGGTGTCTATGGGTGAAGCGCCAGATGCTTGGGATCAACGTGTGGCTATGATGACGCCTTATCAGGTCAACATGGAGGTTATTGCCAAAACTGGCAATCCAAATGTGAAATTTATGCACTGCCTACCAGCTTTTCACAATGATGAAACTACCATTGGTAAAGAAGTGGCTGAAAAATACGGCATGAATGGGCTTGAAGTGACGGAAGAGGTTTTTGAATCGCACCACTCTATCGTCTTTGATGAAGCAGAAAATCGAATGCATACAATTAAAGCGGTGATGGTGGCAACACTTGGCAGTTAAGCCCCCTGAAGTAGCGCATAATTCCTTGATGTAATCGCTTGCGCTCACAAATCTTCGGCGTATAATGCTCGGCAATTTGTCTGGAGATAGTGAAACATGCCACGTCATTCGTGTTCTACAATGCGCTTTACCATTGATAAACGCAGTCGTTTATCTGCAAGCCATTTCGCTATTTCTATTGATTTCTAAAGCCTCCCATTTTGGGGGGCTTTTTTATTGCCTAAAGGGAAGATGATTATGACTAACTCGCTTTACCGCAAGCACATTATCTCAATACCAGAGCTTTCACGCCAAGAACTTGAATTGATAGTGGAAACCGCTGGTCAGCTCAAAGCAGAGCCCAAACCTGAGCTGATAAAAAACAAAGTCGTCGCGAGCTGCTTTTTTGAGCCTTCAACGCGTACCCGTCTTTCCTTCGAAACCGCCATTCAGCGCATTGGTGGTGACGTGATTGGGTTTGATAATGGTGGTAATACGTCATTAGCTAAAAAAGGAGAAACGCTAGCGGATTCAGTCCAAGTCATCTCCTCTTATGTTGACGCTTTTGTCATGCGTCACCCGCAAGAAGGGGCTGCTCGCCTAGCCTCTGAATTTTCAAATGGCGTCCCAGTAATTAACGCAGGTGATGGTGCAAATCAACATCCAACTCAAACGCTGCTTGACCTATTCTCTATCGCCGACACTCAAGGTCGTCTTGATAACCTGAACGTGGCGTTTGTCGGTGACTTAAAATATGGCCGCACGGTCCACTCGCTGACTCAAGCGCTGGCGAAATTCAATAATGTACGTTTCTTCTTCATCGCCCCAGAAGCCCTTGCGATGCCAGATTATATCTGTGAAGAGCTAGATGAGTCAGGCATTGAATATAGCCTGCACACAGACATGGAAAGTGTCATTCCGGAACTGGATGTCCTTTACATGACACGCGTACAAAAAGAGCGCTTTGATGAGTCTGAATACGCTCACATCAAATCGGCATATATCTTAACGGCGGCACTCTTAGAGGGTGCACGTGAAAACCTGAAAGTGCTACATCCACTGCCACGAGTTGATGAAATCACAGTAGATGTTGATAAAACACCACACGCTTACTACTTCGAGCAAGCCGAAAACGGCGTGTATGCGCGTGAAGCCTTATTGGCTCTTGTACTGAATGAATCTTTGTAATTGGGAGAAGGAACATGACTAAAGAAACGCAATTGCAAGTTGAGGCAATTAAAAACGGCACCGTCATTGACCACATTCCAGCGCAAATTGGGATTAAAGTACTCAAGCTGTTTTCGATGCACAAATCCGAGCAACGTGTCACGGTGGGGCTAAACCTACCGTCATCTGCACTTGGCCATAAAGATCTATTAAAAATAGAGAACATTTTTATTAGTGAGGAGCAAGCGAGCAAACTGGCGCTGTATGCTCCGCATGCGACCGTGAATCAAATCGAAAACTATGAAGTAGTGAAGAAACTGGCTCTTGAACTGCCAGAACAAATTAATAACGTGTTCGAATGTCCAAACAGCAACTGTATTACCCACGATGAGCCAGTGGAAAGTAGCTTTAAAGTGTTTGAGAAAAAAGACAACATTACCCTTAAGTGTAAATACTGCGAGAAGGTATTCTCTCGTGAAATCGTCACTGAACGTTAAATAAAAATGCTTTGTCAAAAGCCTGAAATACCTCGCTATGGCGAGGTATTTTGCCCTTTACCTTATAAAAAATTGAAGGCACACTGGCTCTCCTAACCTAATCCGCGAATCAGTCATTTCACTGGTTACGCTAACAAGATGGAATATAACAATGACTAAAGTACTTCACACAGAATCTGCTCCAGCAGCAATTGGCCCATACGTACAAGGTGTGGATCTTGGCAACATGGTACTGACTTCGGGCCAAATCCCAGTAAACCCTGCTACTGGTGAAGTATCTGCAGACATCGCAGAGCAAGCACGCCAATCTTTAGAAAACGTAAAAGCAGTGGTAGAAGCATCTGGCCTAAGTGTTACTGACATCGTGAAAATGACGGTTTTCGTTAAAGATCTCAACGACTTCGGCACCGTTAACGAAGTGTATGGAAAGTTCTTTGATGAGCATAATGTGGCAAACTACCCTGCTCGCTCATGCGTTGAAGTTGCTCGTCTACCGAAAGATGTCGGTATCGAAATTGAAGCTATTGCTGTGCGTAAATAATGGCAATAGATTCAAAAAAGGCGAGCATGTGGCTCGCCTTTTTTATACCAAATCAATTACTTAAAACCTTTCACTTTCTTAATTAAGTCATAAGCACTTTGAATTTCCTGAGATTTTTCCTTAGCCACATTCATCATTTCTGGCGGTAGCCCCTTCGCCATCAGTTTGTCTGGATGATGCTCGTTCATCAGTTTGCGATAAGCCCGTTTCACATCTTTCGCATCTGCACTCTCTTCTATACCTAACACTTTATAGGCATCGGACAGCTGGCTGGCTTGAGACGCCTGTTGCCAACCCGACGAATGACCGCCAGAATGCGAGCCGCCAGCATGTTGGCCACCAAAACCGCCGCCGCCATGTTGAAAACGAAACGCCGCTTCTTGCATACGCAAACGCTGCTCTAGTTGCTGGGATGAAAAACCAAGTCCACGTGCGATGCGGTGCAAGAGATTGCGCTCACTTGGATGAACATCACCATCAGCAAACGCAGCCGAAATCTGTAACTCTAAAAAGAACTGCATTAAGTCAAAACGACCACCCGATGAAATACGCACGCGCTCAAGCACCGTATCCAAAGGAAAGTCTGAAGACTTCCCTTCACGAAAAGCATCTTGCGCAGCACGGCGTTGCTCTCCTTGAAGGTTCATGCGATCCATCATGGTCGATGCCAATTGGATCTCTTCTTTGGTGACCTGCCCTTTTGCTTTAGCAACATGCCCCATCACCGCAAATGCCGCTTTAAAGAACTCTTCTTGACGCTCCGCCTGAGATGGCCCACCAAATAGGAAACCAAAAAAGCCACCAAGAATTTTGCCAAAAATATGCATTATGTGTTCTCAATCTCTGAATTTTTTCATCGTTCTGCGGTCTGATAGTGCCGGAAGCTTTAATTTCCTTTATGATAGAGACCGTTTTATTTAACATTCGGTCACTCGTTCACCGAATGTATCAAGTTCAACAGGATAGTAAAACTCGATGTCACGTTTCTCCCGCACCTTGTTAGCCGCTTCAATCAGTGCCGCTTTTTTTGTGCCTCAGACTCAAGCCGAAGCTGTATTCGATGATAGTGTGCAGGAACTGCCCGCTATAGATCAATGTTTGATCAACGAACCTGAGCCCGAAAATCCAAATCAACAGCCAATTAACGTTGAAGCAGACTCTCTCGAAGCCATTAATGGCGATAAAGCTACTTACAGTGGCAATGTTGTTGTGGTTCAAGGCAAAAAGCGTATGCACGCTGACAACGTTACCTTGCACCAGAAGGAAAATATTGTCGTTGCTGAGGGCAATGTTCAATTTAGTGATGGTGAAGTCAAGACCATCTCTGATAAAGCAGTAAATAACCTCAACAATGATAATGTGACGCTCGAGAATACCGATTATAAGTTCCTGTGTGAACCGGGACGTGGTGAAGCTGTCTACATTTCTAAGACAGGTAAAGCTGTGTACGAAATTGAGGATGGCTCGATTACTTCTTGTCCTGAAGGCAATAATGCATGGCGTATGCGCGCCTCAAGCATCGACATTGATCAAGACGAAGAGCAAGCCACGTTCTACAACCCACGTTTTGAAATTCAGAATGTACCGGTATTCTACCTGCCTTACCTTGTTGTTCCTGTGGGGGATACACGTAAAACGGGTTTCCTTTATCCAACCGTGTCTTACGGCTCTAAAGACGGCTTTGAACTCGATATCCCGGTGTACTGGAACCTCGCGCCAAACTACGACTTGGAAACAACGTTCCGTTATATGGAAAAACGAGGCGTGCAACTCGATAGCACCTTCCGTTACCTAACGTCGTTCGGCTCTGGTACTCTTGATGCCGAGTACTTACCTGACGATAAGAAATACCCAGAAAAAGGGGATCGTTGGGGCTTCCAATACAAGCACAATGGTATTTTCCAGCAAGCATGGAAATTTGAAGTTGATTACTCCAAAGTCAGTGACATTCAATATTTCACCGATATTGACTCTCGTATTGGTAACCGTGAAGACGGCCAATTAATTCAAGAAGCCCGAGCGACTTACCGCTCGCAATCCTGGGATGCGTCATTACTGACGCGAGATTTTCAGGTGTTGACGAACACGGGCAACCTGCCATATCGATTGTTGCCGCAGCTCGAATTCAATTACTACGCACCAGAGCTGATGCGCTACCTTGATTTCGATATGATCAGCCATATTTCACGTTTTGATACTGACGACACATCTAAGCCATCAGCCACTCGTGTACATGTTGAACCGGGTATTACCATTCCTATTGGTACAACTTGGGGCACTTGGACTACCGAAGCTCGCTTACTAGGTACCTATTACCAACAAGACCTGGACGGGCTTGATCTCTCATCGTCGCAATTTGAAGGCTACAATCTCAAAGAGACCACTTCACGAGTGATCCCTGAGTTTCGCTCCCATGCTGGTATTGTATTAGAACGTGATACCACCATACTGGATAACTACACTCAAACCCTTGAGCCACAAGTTCAATATCTGTTTGTACCAGAGCAAGATCAAAGTGATATCTACCTCTACGATACCACGTTGCTGCAAACCGATTATTACGGTCTTTTCCGCAGCCGAAAATACAGTGGTGTTGACCGTATCGCTTCTGCAAACCAATTTAGCTACGGTGCTTCCAGCCGTTTCTTTGATGATCAATACAAAGAGCGTTTGAATATCTCCTTTGGTCAGATTTTCTACCTCAACCGCGATGATAACTCACCGTCAGATGCTTCGGGAGAGAGTAAAAACTCTAGCTATTCTGCTTGGGCAGTGGAGATGGACTTCAACTACGATGACTATCTGTTCTATCACGGCGGGGTTCAGTACGATATCGACACCAGTGCGATGCAACTGGCGAACAGTACCTTGGAATACCGATTTAATGGTGGCTATCTACAAGGGAACTATCGTTACGTCACGCAAGACTATATTGAAGAAACCGTCAATTTTGATACCAGTTCAATCACGCGCGAAGGCATCTCTCAAGCAGGCTTGTTAGGTGCTTATCAAATCTCTCGCCATTGGAATGCCAGTGCGCAGTACTATCACGATTTGACCACAAACGAAGCCTTAGAATGGCTAGCTCGTCTCAACTACACTTCTGATTGCTGGTATATCGGTTTTACCTACAGTAATCAGTTAAGAAGCTGGGATGGCGACTTTATTCATTCAGATAACGCAACGCCTGTTTATGAGAACAACTTCAGCGTTAACTTCGGCATTGTCGGTTTTGGTACCAATATTGGTGCAGGCTCAGACGCAGCAGGGACTGGTAGCGCAGGTAATTCACTCGGTTATGGCCGACCATTCTTCTTAAATAACTAATAAATTCGATCCGTTGGAAACAACTCTAACGGATCATTTTAAATAATAGGAACATCGATGAAACTGTGGAAACAAACATTATTAGCTCTGACAACAGTATGCACATTATCTGTGGCACATGCTGCGCCAGTAGAGCTAGATAAAGTTGCGGTAATCGTCAATAAAGGAGTGGTATTAGAAAGTGATATCGACTCTGCAATCAAAACCCTAAAAGCTAACGCCAGAAAAAATGGGCAAGCACTGCCTGAAGCCTCTATTTTAAAAGAGCAGGTGACTGAAAAACTGATCATTGATGCTATCCAGCAACAAGAAGCAGAGCGTATTGGTGTGCGAATCGATGATAACCGACTCAATGCTGCCATTGCTGAAATTGCAAAAAATAACAAGCAATCTATCGAACAACTGACGACATCTATCGCTTCAGAAGGCTTAAGCTATGCTGAGTTTCGCGAGCAAATCCGTAAAGAAATTGCGGCTAGTGAAGCACGTAATGCCTTGGTTCGTCGCCGTATTAATATCCTTCCTGCTGAAGTAGATAACCTAGCAAACATTTTGGCACAAGAGACCAATGCAGCGGTTCAATATAAAATCAGCCACATTCAGATCCGTGTTGAAGACGGTGATGATAAGTCAGCGGTAGAAGCCCAAGCCCAAGAGCTGGTTAAAAAGCTGAAAAAAGGCGCCGACTTCAGCACCATGGCTTATACCTATTCAAAAGGTCCCAAAGCTCTGCAAGGTGGAGATTGGGGCTGGATGCAAAAAGAAGAGATGCCAACCATTTTCGCTGATCACATTAAGCTTCAGAATAAAGGCAGTATTATTGGCCCATTCCGCAGTGGTGTAGGTTTCCACATTCTTAAAATTGATGATGTGAAAGGGTTAGAAACCGTTGCAGTAACTGAAGTCAATGCGCGCCATATTTTGATCAAACCGACCGTTATTTTAAGTGATGAAGGCGCAGAAAAAGAGTTGAAAGAACTCACTCGTCGCATTAAGTCAGGCAAAGCAACCTTTGGTGAGCTGGCACAACAATACAGCCAAGACCCTGGCTCTGCTGCGCAATACGGCGAACTAGGTTATCAGACCGCGGACCTTTATGTGCCTGAGTTTAAGCACCAAGTAGAAACCTTACCTGTTGGCCAAATCAGTGAACCATTTAAAACCGTTCATGGCTGGCACATTGTTGAAGTAATGGGACGACGTCAGGTTGATCGCACAGATGCTGCCCTAAAAAATAAGGCCTACCGTATTCTGTTTAATCGTAAATTCAATGAAGAAGCCAGTGCATGGTTACAAGAGATCCGTGCCAGTGCCTATATTGAACGCCTAGAAGGCCACGGCGATGAGCAGTAAACGGATTATTGTCACGGCAGGTGAGCCTGCCGGTATTGGCCCCGATTTGGTGCTTGCACTCTCTAAAGAGAGTTGGCCTCACCAAATCGTTGTTTGTGCAGATAAAAACATGCTGTCTGAGCGCGCTAAACTGCTCGGCATTGATGTTACATTGATTGATTACAATCCAGCACAAGCCGCTTCCCCTCAACAAGCGGGTTCTTTAATTGTTGAACACATTGCGATGGACGCGATTGCTGAAGCCGGCAAGTTGAATGAACAAAACGGCCATTACGTACTTAAAACATTAGAAAGAGCCGCATTAGGCTGTATGAATGGTGAGTTTGATGCTATTGTCACCGGCCCTGTTCATAAAGGGGTAATTAACCGAGCAGGGGTCGCATTTAGTGGCCATACTGAGTTTTTTGCAGAGAAGTCAAATACTCCTCTGGTTGTGATGATGCTTGCAACAGAAGGGTTACGTGTTGCCTTGGTCACAACGCATATTCCTCTAGCCTACGTCTCAAAAGCTGTCACACAAGAGCGCTTGGGAAATATCATTCATATTCTCCACCAAGACTTAGTAGAGAAATTTGCGATTCCAAAGCCAAAAATCTACATATGTGGCTTAAATCCACATGCAGGTGAAGATGGTTGTCTAGGTATGGAAGAAATTGAAACCATATCGCCAACACTCGAGACACTACGTCAAACAAACGGTTATGATCTACAAGGCCCTTTGCCTGCCGATACGATTTTTAACCACAAATATCTGCAAGAAGCAGATGCAGTATTGGGTATGTACCATGATCAGGTGCTACCAGTGCTAAAATATAAAGGCTTTGGCCGCTCAGTGAATATCACGCTCGGCTTGCCATTTATCAGAACCTCTGTCGACCATGGCACCGCCTTAGATTTGGCAGGTAAAGGAACGGCAGATACCGGAAGCTTCAGGACGGCACTAAAATACGCTATTGACTTAGTTGATAACAAAGCTAATTAATTCAGAGAATACTATGAGAAACGATGTCCATTTAGGGCACAAAGCGCGTAAACGTTTTGGTCAAAACTTCTTAAACGATCCTTATATCATTGATGGTATTGTGTCATCGATTAATCCAAGACCAGGACAAAACCTTGTTGAAATTGGTCCTGGTTTAGGGGCGATTACTGAGCCTGTAGGACGTGAAGTCGATAAGTTCACTGTCATCGAGCTGGACCGAGATCTTGCAGAGCGCCTACGCAACCATCCTGAGCTTGCCGACAAACTGACTATTCATGAAGGCGACGCTATGCGCTTCGACTTTACGCAACTGGTAAAGCCAAACAACAAGCTGCGTATTTTCGGTAACCTGCCTTACAACATCTCCACACCACTGATGTTCCATTTGTTTGAATATCACAAAGATATCCAAGACATGCATTTCATGTTGCAAAAAGAGGTGGTGAATCGTTTAGCAGCAGGACCAGGTAGCAAGGCTTATGGCCGCTTAACAGTCATGGCACAATATTACTGTAAAGTGGTACCTGTTTTAGAAGTACCGCCTACGGCATTTGTACCACCACCAAAAGTTGATTCTGCGGTAGTCCGCCTTGTGCCTTATGAAGAAGTTCCACATCCTGCGACAAGTCTGAACTGGCTTGATCGAGTATGCCGTGAAGGGTTCAACCAACGTCGCAAGACAGTGAAAAATTGCTATAAGTCACTTATTGCTGAAGAAGTATTAGTTGAGCTTGGCATTAATCCAACGATGCGCCCAGAGAATCTAACTCTAGAGCAATTTGTTGATATGGCAAACTGGTTAGATGCTAATCATAAATAGCCCCTCGCTCAACGTGACTTAAATGTAAAAGGCAGTGGTGAAAACCACTGTCTTTTTTCCAGGTAGAAGGATTGCTTTATGGATATCTCTCAACCTTGTATTAAAATACAAGTTCACAGCAAGTATCTCGCAGAACAATCAGATCCAACTCTTAAGCGCTACGTTTTCGCCTACATCATTACGATAAAAAACTTGAGCCAAGAAACAGTTCAACTCATTAGTCGCCGTTGGCTCATCACAGATGCAAATGGAAAACAAAGCACTGTCGAAGGCGACGGTGTTGTTGGGCAACAACCTTTTATTTCCGGCAACGATGAATACACCTACAGCAGTGGAACAGCCTTGGAGACTCCCGTTGGTGTCATGCAAGGACACTACATGATGCTCGACGAAAAAGGCCGTGAGTTCATCGCTGACATTGAGCCATTCAGATTGGCTGTCCCTAATATTCTTAATTAATTGGAGTGATTTGTGGCTAACTACATTGTCGGTGATATTCAAGGTTGTTTTGATGAACTTCAGTTGCTCTTAAAACAAGCAGATTTCGACCCAAATAGAGATACGCTCTGGGTCGCGGGTGACTTAGTGGCAAGAGGAAATAAATCCTTAGAAACGCTGCGTTTTATTAAGTCACTTGGTGCAAGTGCCAAAGTTGTTCTTGGCAATCATGACCTACATCTTCTTGCTGTCTCACTCGGTATTCACCGAGTAAAGGACAAAGACAAAACCGCTCCAATTTTAGATGCAGCAGACAAACATGACTTACTTGAATGGTTGAGGCATCAGCCGCTTCTTCAAGAACATGATGAATTTGTGATGTGTCACGCTGGAATATCTCCGCAATGGAACTTAGACACGGCCCGCAGCGCAGCGCGAGAAGTCGAAGCTCTTCTGCAGAGTGAACAATGGATTTGGTTAATTGAGAACATGTACTGTAACCAACCAGATCGATGGGAAGAGGATCTAGCAGGAATAGCGCGCTACCGATACATCATCAATGCATTCACTCGAATGCGCTTTTGCTTTCTTGATGCCCGCTTAGATATGGAGTGTAAGCTGCCACCACAGCAACTCACCGATCATACACTGATGCCATGGTTTCAACTGCCACAACGCATTCCACTCGAAAAGACCGTATTATTTGGTCATTGGGCTGCACTTGAAGGTTATCAAAACACTGAAGTAATAGGCTTAGATACTGGCTGTGTTTGGGGAGGCGATCTTACCATGCTGCGCTGGGAGGATAAGCAGTACTTTGTGCAGCCAGCTGCCTAGAGAAATAATAAAGGGTTGCTCAACCACATCAACCCTTACTGTTCACGCCACTCTCAACGAGAAAACTCGTCTTACTTCTCTAAGATGACAAAACGCATATCGTAAGCATTTTTATCATCGGCACTATATGTTTCAGAGTAGCTTTCTTTAAAGTCAGTGCCCCACTGTGGGAACTGAGTGTCACCGTCGAGATTCGCATTTATGTGGGTCAGATAAAGCTTATTTGCCATAGGTAGACAGGCTTGGTAAATCGCCCCACCACCAATGATCATCAACTCTTCGATTTCTCCCACCGCTTGAATTGCTTCATCAATGGATGTCACACACGTCACCCCATCAATTTCCAATGCAGCATCACGACTTAATACGATATTCATCCGTCCTGGCAGAGGGCGACCGATTGATTCATAGGTTTTCCGTCCCATCACTACAGGCTTCCCCATAGTGCAACGTCTAAACCATTGAAAGTCTGCCGGTAAATGCCATGGCATTTCATTATTTTTGCCAATAATTCGATTGTCTGCCATCGCGGCAATCATACTGATGATCATTTCTCTTTCCTGTATAAATCCATCAAACAATAGGACGACGGCGATAGAATAGCAGCCCTGGCATCGCTAAACCAACTGCTAAACCAGCAATAATAAACATCGCTTTAAGAAAGTTCTCAAACAGCATCGCAACCAACTCGGGGTTATACCCTTGATGATTTAACTCTACTAAAGCAATCATCGCTTTAAACGCAAAAACCCCCGGGACCATTGGGATCAATGAAGCTACTGTGAACACTTTAGGGTGTGCAAGAAAACGGTGTGACCAATGAACGCCAATCATGCCAACCACCGTCGCAGCAAAAAATGTCGCCCATTCAATTGGGATGCCAAAATGCATCATCAAGTAGCGAGAGCCGTGCCCTAATGCCCCACCAATCGCACAATATTTCAGAGCATTTTTCGGCACATTGAACACCAAAGCAAAACCAACGGCAGGGATCGCGGCAAATAACATGTCATTTATTAGGCCAAATAGAAGCGCCATCATTACCACCCCCACACACCAACAAGGCTCATCGCCGCCACAATCCCTAAGCAAGTTGCTAAGGTAAGTAGACTTGCCATGACAAAACGAGCAATTCCCATATTGATATACCCTTTGAGCATGTCGGCAACAGAGTTAATTAACGGAAAGCCCGGGACAAGCATTAACACGGAGGAGGCCATCACCACAGAAGGTGAATTCCCAATGTGATAGATCACCGCTTGAGCAGAAATAATCGTGGTCACAAAAGCAGTGGCAGCAAAATTCAGTAGTGGGTTAAAGTGTCGATGACCAATCTCTTGTCGAACAACCATGCCACATGCCGACGCAAGAAATGTCATGCCAAACACACTCCAGTCCCCTCCAGCTAAACGGCTAAATGCTGCGCAAGACAAACCGATCATCAAGACCACCAACCACCGGTTGTAGCGCTCTGGACTGATCTGATTCAGCTTATGTTGTGCCATTGAATAATCAATAATCCCCCGCTCCAACATAATGCAAATACGTTGAACCTGAGTGATCACTCGCATGTTGATCCCACGATCTGGGCTACGTCTTGCTGTAGTGATGCAATGACCATCATTGACGGTCGTTACAACCAGTGAACTGGCGGAGAGCGACACCTCAACTTCGTCCATACCACTGGCGATACCGATCCGGCGCATAATATCACCTACTAGTGTACTTTCTGCGCCATGAGCTAATAACATTTGGCCCGATTGAGCAATAAAACGCGAGACTGCTCGCTGCTGTGAAATCATGATCCTTCCTAACTCCTTTAAGAATCTTGATATTTTGATGCAAATTGTTGAATAAAGTTTTGATACAAACGAAAAAGAGCCGCAAAAATGCGGCTCTTTTATTCATAGTGATTAATCACGGACATAGATAACGTGGCCGTCATCTTCTTCATCGTCCCAATCATCCCAGTCATCATCATCTTCAGTGATCACGTCATTACCTGACATGGCATCTTTATGGTAGTCATCCCACATGAAGTTTACTTTATCTTCTTCAGCAACTTCTTCCTCTTCGCGAGGTAGGTTTTCCATAAAGTCAGCAAGCTTATAACAAAGCTCTTTTGTGCCTTGCTTGTTCACTGCTGAAATCTTGAAATATTCATCTTCCCAACCAAGGGCATCAAGAATACCTTGAATGATTTCATCCGCTTCATCTTCTGGCATCAAATCTACTTTATTGAATACCAACCAACGAGGTTTATCGGCTAACTTCTCACTGTATTGCTCTAACTCATCAATGATCGTTAGTGCATTCTCAATCGGATCCGTTTGATCGATTGGCATGATATCGATCATATGCAGCAACACGCGACAACGCTCAAGGTGCTTCAAGAAACGAATGCCAAGGCCAGCACCATCTGCAGCACCTTCGATCAAGCCAGGAATATCCGCAACAACGAAGCTTTTCTCTGGAACCACACTCACAACACCCAAACTTGGGATAAGAGTGGTAAATGGGTAATCAGCAACTTTAGGTTTAGCTGCTGAGACCGCACGGATAAATGTCGATTTACCTGCATTAGGTAAACCCAGCATACCCACATCTGCTAGTAGCAGAAGCTCTAGGCGCAGCTCACGCACTTCACCTTTGGTACCCATCGTCTTTTGACGTGGTGCTCGGTTTACAGAAGACTTAAAACGCGTGTTACCTAAGCCATGCCAGCCGCCTTTCGCGACCATCATTTTTTTACCGTGCTCAGCGACTTCCGCTACGATTTCATTTGTGTGGATATCAACAGCACGTGTACCTACAGGAACACGAAGTACTTTGTCTTTACCACGCTTACCAGTACAGTTACCACCGCGGCCATTCTCACCGCGTTCCGCTTCATAGAAGCGCTGAAAACGATAGTCAATTAGAGTGTTAAGGTTTTCATCAGCTTGGATGTAAACATCACCACCATCGCCGCCATCACCGCCATCTGGGCCACCTTTGGCAACAAACTTTTCGCGCCAGAAACTAACAACACCGTTACCGCCATCGCCAGCCTGAACTTTAACTACCGCTTCATCAACGAATTTCATCTCTTACTCCGCCCTTTTGCTATTTACATAGCTGCGTTGCAAATATCATCTCAGCTCTCCCTATCTCATTAGGAAAAGTGAATGATATAAATTCTAGCAGATCCCACTTTCAGATCGATCACCTTGATCCTTGATCGTCCTGCTACTTGGAACAAATATTGAGGGACTCTTATCAGAGTGCCTTAGTATTGGTTCTTGCATAAATAAAAAACCCTGCCGAATCGGCAGGGCTTTTGAATTCAGCTAGAAACGTAAAATTACTCAGCTTCGATGCTTACGAATTTACGGTTCTTAGGACCTTTTACTTCAAACTTAACTTTACCGTCAGTTAGAGCAAATAGAGTGTGGTCTTTACCAAGGCCTACGTTGTTACCAGCGTGGAATTTAGTACCACGTTGACGAACAATGATGTTACCTGCAAGAACAGATTCACCACCGAAACGCTTAACACCTAGACGTTTGCTTTCTGAATCGCGGCCGTTACGAGTAGAACCACCAGCTTTTTTGTGTGCCATTGTTAAACTCTCCTAATCGATTAAGCGTTGATGCCAGTGATTTTCACTTCAGTGAACCACTGACGGTGACCCTGTTGCTTACGAGAGTGCTTACGACGACGGAACTTAACGATTTTAACTTTATCGCCACGACCGTGTTGTACTACTTCAGCAACCACTTTGCCGCCCTCAACAAGAGGAGCGCCAACTTGAATGTCTTCACCGTTAGCTACAAGAAGAACTTTATCAAATTCAACTGTTGCACCAGTTTCAACGTCTAATTTCTCTAAACGAAGAGTTTGACCTTCGCTTACACGGTGTTGTTTACCACCAGATTGGAAAACAGCGTACATATCTTACTCCGCTTTTTCCGCACAGCCTTATGCATAATTTTTGTGCATCTTGGGTGTGCGCTAAACTAATCATCAATAGGGCGCAGATTCTACAGAAAGCTCGACCCCATGACAAGCCATATTTTGAAAAAATTGGCGAAAAGCTAATCGCCAAAGAAAAGTGCGGCAATCATGCCCTTTAACAATGTATTAATCAACGTTTTTTAGTGTATTATTCAGTAACTAAAGAAGATAAGAATACCTGACAGGTTCTAACCTCAGCCGGAAGTACAATGGATTTTAAAGCTATCCAAGCGCTTACTGCCGATGACATGGCAAAAGTGAACGAAACAATTCAAGCCCAACTCAATTCTGATGTATCTCTAATCAATCAACTCGGTTTTTACATCGTCAGTGGCGGAGGCAAACGTCTTAGGCCTTTATTGGCAATACTCTCTGCTCGAGCATTAGGCTATCAAGGCACTCATCACACTACAGCGGCTGCCTTTATAGAGTTCATCCATACAGCAACCCTATTACATGATGATGTTGTCGATGAATCTGACATGCGTAGAGGCAAGGCGACCGCTAATGCTGCTTTTGGTAATGCAGCTAGTGTATTAGTTGGAGACTTCATTTATACCCGCTCATTCCAAATGATGACAGAATTAGGATCGCTCAAGATCCTTAAGCTGATGAGTGATGCAGTAAATGTCATAGCAGAAGGTGAAGTGCTGCAGTTAATGAACTGCAATGATCCAGATACGACTGAAGAAAGTTATATGCAGGTGATCTACTCAAAAACGGCTCGTTTGTTTGAGGCGGCAACACAAATTGGTGCCATCTTGACTGATGCTTCTGATGAGGTGGAGCTAGCACTGCAAAATTACGGAAAATACCTAGGTACTGCATTCCAACTGATCGATGATGTGATGGATTACACATCTGATGGCGATGAGATGGGTAAAAATGTCGGGGATGATCTGGCAGAAGGGAAACCGACACTGCCTCTTTTATATGCGATGCAAAATACATCAGCAGGGAATGCAGCAATGATCCGTGAAGCAATTGAAAAAGCCAACGGTATGGAACGCTTGCATGATATTCTAGTCGTAATGGAACAAACAGGTTCACTAGAATACACTCGTCAGAAAGCCTATTTGGAAGCCGATAAAGCAATTGCTGAGCTCAAAGTATTACCAGAGTCAGATTATAAAGAGGCATTAATCACTCTGGCGCACTTAGCTGTCCATCGTAGTAAATAGTCTCCTCTATTATTAATAGCGAAGTAACCTCTCATGGCTACCGCTTCTATATGACTTAATACAGAAAAGCCGACCATTAGGTCGGCTTTTTAGCTATTGGGCTGTCATAGGCGTATTACTTCGCGAACTCTACACCAATCTCGATATCACCAGTCAATGTCGTCAGCATGCCATCAAGCGCAGCCTGCTCATAAGTACTTAGCTCACCATAGCTTAATACTTCTTCGACACCATCTTTACCAAGCTTCACAGGTTGCGCAAAGAAAGGAGCGTGTTCACCCGCACCTTCTACATAAGCACATTCAATCACACCTTCTTCACCTTGTAGTGCTTTAACTAAAGCAAGTCCAAAACGACAAGCCGCCTGACCCATTGATAGAGTTGCACTACCGCCACCGGCTTTTGCTTCAACCACTTCCGTGCCTGCATTCTGGATACGCTTAGTCAGTGCTTCAACTTCTTCAGCAGTAAACTCTACACCATCTACCTGTGATAGTAGTGGAAGAATTGTCACACCTGAGTGACCGCCAATCACAGGAACACGGATGTCACCTGGATCCTTATCTTTCAACTCTGCTACAAATGTTTCAGAGCGAATCACGTCCAGTGTGGTGACACCAAATAGTTTACGCTTATCGTATACACCTGCTTTCTTTAATACTTCAGCAGCAATTGGCACTGTTGTATTCACTGGGTTAGTAATAATACCAACACAAGCAGTTGGACATACTTGAGCAATTCTTTCCGCAAGAGATTTTACGATGCCAGCATTTACATTAAATAGATCCGCACGATCCATGCCCGGCTTACGAGCAACACCAGCAGAAATAAGTACAACATCTGCACCTTCTAGCGCTGGAGTCGGATCTTCACCAGCGTAACCTTTGATCGAAACTGGTGTTGGGATATGGCTAAGATCAGCAGCAACACCCGGAGTCACAGGTGCAATGTCATATAACGCTAGATCAGAGCCAGCAGGTAAACGGTTTTTAAGTAACAGAGCTAGGGCTTGACCGATGCCACCAGCGGCACCAATAACGGCTACTTTCATCGTAGTTCTCCTTGAGATGGATCTCTCTTATAAGTAGTAGGGTAATTTTTAATCACGTACACCCAACGCTATAGTAATCACAACTTGATTACAATCAATTAACGTCAGCTTTGCGACCTCGCGCAACTCAATGAATACGTGCCACAATACGACGAGCATTATCACCTGATTTATCTTTACTGACAAAGAGTTAAGTAATGATAAAACTCATTTTTCGCAATTGGTTTACAGTGATGCCGTAGACAGATTTCAGCCTATGGTTTGGCGGTTGATGCATAGCTATGCGAGAATATTCACTTCGTTATATCAATTACGGTTGAAACAGAACCATGCGCAATTCAGAAAAACAAGATAACCTAGTTCGCGCTTTCAAGGCCCTACTAAAAGAAGAACGATTTGGCTCTCAAGGCGACATTGTTGATGCCTTGAAGAACGAAGGCTTTGAGAATATCAATCAGTCAAAAGTTTCTCGCATGCTCACTAAGTTTGGCGCAGTACGTACTCGTAATGCCAAAATGGAAATGGTTTATTGCCTACCGGCAGAGCTTGGTGTTCCAACAGTATCAAGTTCATTACGCGAGCTAGTGTTGGATATTGATCACAATGATGCACTCGTTGTCATTCATACCGGACCGGGTGCCGCTCAACTTATCGCTCGTTTACTTGATTCGTTAGGTAAAGCAGAAGGGATTTTGGGTGTTGTTGCGGGGGACGATACTATTTTCATTACCCCAACCATGAATATTACAACTGATCAGCTTTTCAGTTCGGTGTGTGACCTGTTTGAATACGCAGGATAACACTCCAACTCTTCATTTCATTTATGGGTCACGCCAATATAATGACGTGACTCATATCACATCTTCAAAAAAACCTCTCTTTGATAGCCATTAATAATTAACCAATTGTTTTTAAAGAACTTTAACAAGCGACCTTGCTTTAGGTTAATGATGTATAATTAGACAAAATCGCTACAATTTTTAACAAAAATATAATTATGTGCCGATTTTTTGGTATTATTCAGCCACTTTTTCAACATACGGATTGAAAAAGATGCCGTTTCCGAGAGAGGAAACTCCCACAGCAACTACACTTGCTATGGGGTTAAGAATGAATAAAGGAAGGGAAATTCATGGCATTTAACAAACTTATTAAAGTAGGCGCAATCGCTGCAGCGGTAATGGGTGCAGGAGCGGTAAACGCTCAGGAATTCATCACTATCGGTACTGGTTCAGTGACCGGAGTCTACTACCCAACTGGTGGTGCAATCTGTAAATTGGTCAACAAAGGCCGCAAAGAACACAATATCCGTTGTTCTGTGGAGTCGACTGGTGGTTCAATCTACAACGTAAATACTATCCGTGCTGGTGAACTGGATTTTGGTATCGTACAGTCTGACTGGCAATATCATGGGTATAACGGAACAAGTAAGTTTGCAGAACAAGGCCCGTATAAAAAGCTTCGTGCAGTATTCTCATTGCACACTGAACCATTCAACATCATTGCACGTGCAGACTCAGGCATTGAAAATGTTGCTGACCTGAAAGGTAAACGTGTCAATATCGGTAACCCAGGCTCAGGCGACCGCGCAACCATGGGCGTTGTCATGGATTCGATGGGCTGGACAAACGAAAGCTTCAAACTGGCTTCTGAGCTAAAAGGCTCTGAGCGCTCACAAGCATTGTGTGACAACAAAATTGATGCATTCATCTATATGGTTGGTCACCCAAATGGTTCGATCAAAGAAGCAACAACTTCTTGTGACGCGAAACTTGTTTCTGCCACAGGCCCACAGATCGACAAGATCGTAGCAGACAACCCATACTACGCTTACAGCACAGTTCCAGCAGGCATGTACCGCGGTACTGATAAAGATGTGAACAGCTTTGGTGTTGCAGCAACAATGGTAACGACTGCAGATGTCTCTGACGAAGTGGCGTACAACGTCGCTAAAGCTGTATTCGAAAACTTCGATACGTTCAAACGTCTACACCCAGCATTTGCAAACCTGAAAAAAGAGGACATGGTGAAAGCAGGTCTTTCTATCCCTCTTCACCCAGGTGCAGAGAAATACTACAAAGAAGCAGGCCTTCTTAAGTAATCTCATAACGCAAGGAAGCAAATGCTTCCTTGCGTAGTTCTCCCACTCAGGGATGAGCTTAACGACATATCTCATATGGCTTCATGTTTGATAGCCACCATCGAATATTTCTAAGAAAAAGCTGAAATTGAGCATTCTTTCAACTGAACTACACTGAAAAGATGCCAAGTAAACAGCAGCAATAAACACAACAGAGCCACATATAACAAGGATAAAGTACATGTCGCAGACAACAACTCCGTCGCAAGATGTGCAAGAAATGGTAGCTCAGGCAGATACTGGCGCACGTAATCCACAAGGAATCCCTGGTCGTATCCTGTGGTTTGTACCACTCTGCTGGTCATTGTTCCAACTTTGGTACGCCTCTCCATTACCATTTATTTTCAATTTTGGTGTCCTAAATGACACAGAAGCGCGAGCCATTCATCTTACATTTGCCGTTTTTCTCGCCTTCACCGCATACCCAGCACTGAAGCACTCTGCGCGCGATCATATCCCCATTATTGACTGGGTACTCGCATTCGCAGGTAGTTTTTCTGCCGCCTATATTTACATTTTCTATGCTGAATTGGCTGGACGTTCAGGTGCACCAACTACCCCAGACATCGTAATTGCTGTCATCGGTATGGTGTTGCTCTTGGAAGCAACTCGACGTGCATTAGGTCCTCCTTTAATGGCGGTGGCAGCAGTATTCCTTCTGTATACCTTTGCCGGCCCTCACATGCCTGATGTTATTGCACACAAAGGGGCAAGCTTAAATAAAGCGATGTCGCACCTATGGCTGACAACGGAAGGGGTATTTGGCGTTGCACTTGGGGTTTCTACATCATTTGTGTTCTTATTCGTTTTATTTGGTGCAATGCTAGAACGCGCTGGTGCAGGCGCTTACTTCATCAAAGTCGCTTTTTCACTTCTTGGCCATATGAAAGGTGGTCCAGCAAAAGCAGCCGTTGTGGCTTCCGGGCTTTCAGGTTTGGTTTCTGGTTCATCGATTGCAAACGTCGTTACCACCGGCACATTTACCATTCCATTAATGAAGCGAGTCGGCTTCCCCGGCACCAAAGCCGGCGCTGTTGAAGTCGCCGCATCAACCAATGGTCAGCTTACACCACCAATCATGGGGGCTGCCGCTTTCCTTATGGTTGAGTATGTCGGAATATCATACGTTGAAGTGATCAAGGCTGCGCTGTTACCGGCACTTATCTCCTACATCGCTTTGATCTACATTGTTCATTTGGAAGCGTGTAAAGCGGGTATGACCGGGCTTCCTCGTCGCCACAATCCAACACTTATCCAAAGCCTGCTTTCGTTTACCGGAACCATTTTAGGCTTGTGTATCATCAGTGCACTGGTCTACTACGGTGTCGGCTGGACCAAAGATGTCTTTGGTGATGCAGCAACATCAATTGTTACCGTTGCCCTACTCCTTGCCTATGTGGGTTTAATCAAAATATCAGCAAACCATACAAAAGATGGGGCAATTGAGATAGATGCAGAACTCACTGAGGTACCAGATCCAGGCCCAACAATTAAATCTGGTCTTCATTACCTACTGCCAATCGTGGTTTTGGTGTGGTGTCTGACCGTCGAACGTTTCTCTCCCGGTTTATCGGCATTCTGGGCAACCGTCTTTATGATTTTTATTTTGCTCACCCAGCGTCCACTAATCGCCCTATTATCCAAAGAAGGGAAGTTAGCTGAGCAAACTAAAGCCGGCTTTGTCGATCTCGCGGAGAGCTTAGTGTCTGGCGCACGTAACATGATTGGTATTGGTGTTGCTACTGCAGCAGCAGGCACTGTGGTTGGTGTTGTAACATTGACGGGCATTGGCCTTGTTATGACTGATTTCGTTGAGTTTATCTCCGGTGGCAGTATCTTCCTGATGTTGCTCTTCACCGCAGTGATCAGCTTGATCTTAGGTATGGGTCTGCCGACAACTGCCAACTATATCGTGGTTTCGACGCTTATGGCCCCGGTCATTGTTACTCTAGGGGCTCAGCATGGTCTGATCATCCCTCTGATCGCAGTACACCTATTTGTGTTCTATTTCGGGATCCTAGCTGATGATACACCTCCCGTCGGCCTTGCCGCCTTTGCCGCCGCAGCAATCGCTAAGTCCGATCCAATCCGAACGGGTATCCAAGGTTTTACCTACGACATTCGTACGGCTATTTTGCCATTTATGTTCATTTTCAATACCCAGCTACTCATGATGGGGATTGATAGTTGGTGGCACTTAGCTCTTACGGTGATCTCCTCCATTATAGCCATGTTGATCTTTTCCGCCGCCACACAAGGCTGGTGGTTTACTAAAAATAAATGGTGGGAAACTCTCTTACTACTGGTACTGACGTTCTCCTTCTTCCGACCAGGTTTTTGGTGGGACATGATCTATCCAGCCAAAAACCTTTTACCAGGTGTTGAGATAGCGCAAGTTACCGAAACCCTCGATGTAGGACAATCTCTTGAACTGCGTGTGGCAGGAGAAAACCTCGAAGGGGACTACGTTGAAAAAACAGTACGATTGCCATTCAGTGATGAGGCAACAAGTGCGGATCAACGCATCGCTTCGATGGGCCTCATGCTAACGGAGAATGAAGGAAGAATGATCGTCGATATGGTTGAGTTTGGTAGCCCAGCAGAATCATCTGGAATTGACTTTGATTGGGAAATCAAGTGGATAGTACAGAAAGCAGAAAGGCCAATGAAAGAATGGGTCTTTATCCCTGCGTTATTGATTTTGATCACCATGGGACTCAACCAGAAACGACGAGCTCGAAAGGAACAATTGAGCGCGTAACAGAGCCATGTCTCACCACCAATTTACGGTGGTGAGACTACACTTACTAAAGGATGCAAAAGGAAGGTTTCCTTCCTTATATAACAAAGAGAAAACAAATGTATAAGCAGATCCTTGTTCCTGTCGATCTAAACGATCAAGGCTTTTCAGATAAAGCGGTGAAACACGCTGTTTGGCAAGCAAAACATTCAAATGCAGAAATCCATTTGCTGACGGTACTGCCAGGTATTCACATGTCGATGGTCGCTACATACTTTCCAAAAGATGCAGCACTAAAAATGAAACAAGACGTACAGAATCAATTGAAGAAGTTTGCTTCTTCTCATATTGATGAAAATGTAATTTACAAAACGCATGTTGCTGAAGGAAAACCATATAGCACCATTTTGGAATACGCTGAAAAGTTAGGTGCCGATTTGATTGTAATGCCAAGCCACAAGCGTTCTAAGCTTGATAAGGTGGTACTAGGCTCAGTCGCCAGTAAAGTCGTGCAAAACTCGCCAATCAATGTTTTTGTCGTCAAACCTCAAGGCTAAACCAAAACAAATAAAGGCACCATACGGTGCCTTTTCAATAGGTATTGCCTATTAAAGATATCGATAACAGCCATTTCCATATATGAGAATAATTCTCAATAATAACCTCATCGAAGACAACACGATTAGGTTACACCATGAAAAAGACACTCAATTTTGCCGCTATCCACTTTACTATTACCTTCACGGTTGCGTATGTACTAACCGGTGACCTCATTATCGGTAGCCTAATTGCGATGATCGAACCTATGGTGAACACCGTCGCTTTTTATTTCCACGAGCAACTCTGGAGTAAAGCTAAACCCCTTCAAAATTTGGCTGGTTCAGCAAAAGTGAAAACAGGTAGCTTTGCTATTGTTCACTTCTCTGTCGCTTTTGGCGTGGCATACCTGATGACTGGGGATCTTTTTGTTGGCGGTATCATGGCGTCCATTGAGCCTGCAATTAACACTTGTGCCTACTATTTCCATGAGAAAATTTGGCAACGTAAGCACCCACAATCACCAATGCCTATCACATGCAGCCATTAAGTCACAATGGATAATGAATCACACAACAGTCTTCGCTCAATCCCACATTAAAATGTCGCTCTTGCCCATCAAGAGTGACATCTAATCGATACAAGGAATCGGGAGATGGTTCTTTGGCATTGAAATAAATAGGCGCTTCGATTTGAAAAAGTGCGCTAGCCTGATTAGCACGCACATCAATAGGCAAGTGATAAGTCATTCCATTGAATTTCACCGACGCAGAAACCAAACCTGGTGAGTAGGTGGTGTAATGCAAATCGACTAAGAACTCACACCCACCGCCATGGTGCCAGATCTGCTCAGTCGTGACATGTTCTAACCTTATGTGGCGGATACATTGTAAATACGGAGCTTGCCAAATACCCATTCTCGACTCAGAACCCGTATCACTCCACTCACCTAGCAAGCACAACTTGTCTTGCTCCTCACTTGCTTCGATCAACCAATCTTCTTCCTCTTCAATAAAGAGAATTTCAAAACGGTTGCGCCCCAATTGAAGGTAAGGACGAATATCTTTACGGTATTCATTTTGACTGCCATCGCAATCAAAAACAGCAACACCATTAACGCGAACTTCAGCATGATAAGCAATTCCGGCTAGTACCAGATCAATCGCAGCAAAGCTGAGCAACGTATCGTCTACCTCAATGTCATGCATTAAATGCCATTCTTGCGCAGCAACCTCTGCTTCACTCACAGTATCTGGGAGGATTTGACTCAATGGCGCAGGAAAAGTCAGATCTCCTTGAGGGAGAGATAGGTCGGTTAAGGGGGAAAGTTGCCAAAGGCCAGCAAGAGATAATTGCATGATAAAAAATTGAGCTAGATCAAAGATGGGCTATTATATTGAATCAATGAGCATATAGGTAGCCCTATTATTCCATTGATGGTAGTAACACAATCCACGCACAAAAAAACCAGCCGAAGCTGGTTTTCTAATTCGTTACGAAGGCTTATTCTTCGTCATCTTCTTCTGGGTACAAGGCATCTTCGCCACTGTACACCTCTACACTTTATTTATTTAAATTAGTATGAGAACCCTTTCTTAGAAAGACTTCTCATACCATTCTCACCTTTTTACTCAATTCAAGGTTATAACTTATAAAAGGTGTGAATCTTTCTATTAGAATTCTCACCTTTTATCATTAATTGTGAAAAAGAATATCCTCGAACTGTTCTAGCAACTCATCAAGGACATCGTCAGTATCAGAGACATTTTCTTTAAGGCTCTTTTCTACAAACTGTAGAGAATCCTCTTCAGTGCAATCGGATTTTTCCTGCCCACGGTTCTCCTTCTCCCCTTTCAAATCATTACATTGAGTCTTTAAAGCAAGGCTTTCCTTGTTCTTTATACCAACGTTTCAATTCTTCAATCACTGCTTCTGGTGAATCTTCTCTGTCATCTGGAGGATAAAAAATTAAATCACTGCTTTCAGGGTGAGCTACTAGCTCAATGAAATCATTAACCCACTGTTCAATCTCCTCCTCTGAACCATTACATTCATATATATCTTTCGTAAAATGTAAAAATTCTCTCTCGGTATAGTCAGAAATTGACCTTTTCTTTTTCATATCTAACACCTTAATTTTTATGTATTTTTTTATGATTCTTGGGAGTGACAACTCTCAAGTTATCAATATCATATACAGCGCCACCATGTTGAATTTCATTTACATGGTGGATTTCAAACTTTCTTATTTTTCCGTAATGCTCATTCTTTGGAGCAAATGGGGCATTGCCTTTCCTTATATGCGCTTTACTCGCTCCCTTAAATTGAGACATTAGCTCTTCATTTTCTGCAATACTCAACCAAAATGCCTTCCTAAACGCATCAAAGTTACTGAACTCTTTACCTCTCAACTTATCAGCAATTTGTGATGGAACTGGTGAACCTAACCCCTCACTAGCTTTCTCTAGCCAAATCCCTGCAATGTCTTCGCCATTCCCTGTTACTACCCCTGATTCATCACGCGCAGTCTTTCGGAACACCAAATAAAGAGGAGGCAATCCTGCATCAGCAGGGAAAGTGACAATATATTCAGCTAGATCTTCTTCTGGGTAGAGAACCGTGCCAATTTCTTGCTCATGCTCTTCAATTGGACGAACCCAGATATTGTGAACATCCAGTTGATCATTCTCGGGTAATACTGTATCGGGGGTGAGGACATCTGTTGAACCGTCAGGTGTCCAGGTGATTGTGATGCCGTTATCCAGCTCAGCAATAAAGTTTTGACCTTGCTGCACAGCATCACGCTTCGCTACACGATCACCGTATGCGCTACCTTCGCCCGTTTTAATACCCACAATTTGCTGCTTGCCATTTTCATCGGTGTACATATTGAAACGGACACGCATCGTAGTGGTATCACTCCTAGCAAGCTCAGGGTTGCCATCAAGTGTTCCATCCCCAAGCTGAGAAGGCCATAATGCAGTAATCAAACCTCCGCCAACTCGCGCAAAGCTGCTTAGTGCTTCACCTGAGATGCTCCATTTCCCTAACGTAGAGGCGGTATTGGTACTGACAATACCAAGATTAGAGCCTGCTGTACTTGCAGGTAACGCCAAAAATGCCAGCTTGCCATAATCAGTTGCTTTCGATTCCGTAGACAATATTTTCAAGTTAACTACAGGGATGTCTTTTTCGACCAACCTTTCGTTACTAATTGAGACTATTGACGTATCAGCTAAACAGTGGCCTGTATAGCCATAAAATGTATTCAACGGTTGGTTAAATCGCTTAGGACTCTCTGGTGGTATCTCATAAACGGATTCCTTTTCAACGCGTTGAGGTTGCGGCTTCTGTACATTCAGCGATGCGCCTACCGATAAAGACATCGGGTCTGCATCATATTGCGGATTAAGATCCAACAAAGCTTTCGGGGCTAGTCCATACTGGTTGGCAATCTTCGCCCACGTTTCTCGTGTTCCTGTTTCGGGATCGGTTTGGACAATATGATTAACTGGCTCTGGTTGCTTTTGTTCGGCTGGTTTCGCTGCTTCAGTTCGTTTAATTATGGGGTGTTTGGTCGCCTCAAGTAGCTGAGGGATATCTAACTTTACCCCATGCTCGTTCAACCAATCGTCGGTCAAACTATCTAACTCATCGCGAGTAATTTGTCTTTCTAGATAAACGAGATACTGATTTTCGACAACTTTACCCCCAAGCTTCCAAAAGACCAGAATCGCTGTTTGATCTGTGTTGTAACCTCTTTCTGGATCAAGACGCTGGTGCCTGCTTAGGGTGGCATAAAAACTCCAACGTTTATCACCCTGTAAACGGTACTCTTGTACCAACTGGTTGTCGTGGAAGTGATAATAAAAGCCTTCGGTAGGGAACCCTAATCGTTCGCCCAATTGCACGGTAGGAGTCACGGGAATAAACCCTTCATTAGCAACTTGTGCGCCGATATTCCTGACTTTGACGGAATGTGTAGGAGAAATTCCCATAGGACAAGAAGCAACTTGAGCGACAAGTCGTTTAGGCTCATCAAATGCTGTCTGTATAGTGTAGCGGGTGCCATGTTCTGTCTTTGTTTCAGCCCAGCGCCCTAGCTCCACTTCATTCTCTGTTTTGGTCAAAATAAAGTGGCAATTACCCACTTTACGTACTGAATCTTGAGAGCACGCAATTTCAAAGCTGTATTCATACTTTAGCTTCGGTGGTTCATCTGAGTAATCAGGTCTCGGAGGCTCTGGAATATACGTTGGCATCGGCAACGGAGGATGTAGGCTTTGACTTCGACTGTAGCCAGCGCTACTTCCACTCATTCGAGTTCTAGCAAGCAATGCGTTTTGAGCAGCAGGCTCAAGGTTATCTGTAGCTTGAGAGTTCAAAGCCCACGTTCTGGCTTCGCCCATAGTACCTGACTCAGAGATCAGCATCGGTGTTGAAGGTGAGTCCGTCAGTAAAACAAGGTGTCCTTGCTTTAGCTGCTCCATGAAAGCTTTAAACCCCATGCCTGATGGAATTGCCGTCTTCAACTCGCTTTCATTGAGTTCATTAAAGCTACCTTCAACTTGTCCAAACTCATAATCCATTAACTCTGTAATACGAACTGTTCTGTAACTCACCAATATCACCTAAGCTCAAGTGCATTATTTCTTTGTGGTTATTTTAACCAAGCAACAATATTTATCGCACTGTTTCATAAGGAAAATAGTTGAACTAGAATCACATTAACCTGTAATAACCGCTATATCGTGTGAAAATAAGCTAACAATTATCGACCTATAGCAATCTCGAACTTCGTAAACAACGCTATTGGTCGAGATTCCATTCCCCTCACATCCAGATAAGCAAAGCCCTTAGATGAAAGAGCTTCGAAAGTATCAGTAACATCCTTGATACTGCGCCCACTCATTTCGGCAAGTTCATCAAGACTGTTTGGCTTTTCGCGAGCAATCAAATTCAACAGTTCAACATTTTCGTTAGACAACAGTTGTGAAAGCGCAGCCAGTGACTCAAACAAAAATTTTGGGTAAGGTTCTTCAGGCGTCACTTTTCCTTCTGCAATACGAATCATACGCTTACGAGCAAGCTCTTCTGATAGAATGCCGATTTTTGCTTCCATACCATCCTCACTCCTAATAGTTGCATCTAAATCGACTGAATAATCACCGACGATCACATCTAATTCTTTTTTCATTTCTTGGGAAGGAGCAATCAACAGAAGTGGTTCTTACACGAAGTTTCTGTTAGATCACGGCTCTTTTCCTTTTCGCGCTTCATTGCTGGCTACTCCCGTTTTTTATTGACGCAATCACTTTTAATAAATCGGTCGTGATTGCTGGGCATTTGTCGTTCATGAAAACCGTTACTTCATCACCAAATTTCATCGTTACGATTCCATTTTTATCGACACTTAACAACGCGAAAGACTGCTTCAAGTCGAGAGTCGTGTTACTTCCATTTGTTGTGGTTTCAGCCATATTTCCCCTCACAGCTAACGAGTATGTTTACAATATGGGTAACAATTGTTACCCCAGACGTTTACTTAATTGTTCTGTTTAATTTTTCAACGATTTCAGTGGCATGTTGAAATATTGCGTCCTTTACTAACGCGAACTCCTGTCCAGGGAATCTTTTGTCTATAGAACTCAGAGCGCTACTAAATTGAGCGAGAAAGACATAGACGATTTCATGGTAGTTCGCATTGCTAATACAAAACTGACTCGCTGTCTGCTCTATATGCCGTAAGCAAATCTTGCTGATATGGTATTTGTATCCTCGTGATGCTTGCAGTCCCATTGCTAGTTTTAGCTTGCGCTTATTTAAGCCCCTATTACCGACAGCGGGGTAAGCTGATAGCAAATCGTAGAAAGGTGTTAGTTGATAGTGTCCGCTAGGATCAATATGCACGGAAAAATTCTTGAGATGACCGTCAGTGGCACCAAGAAGGTATTGTAAAATCATAAACTTAAAAAAGTCATGATTGTTCGCCTTGCTTTGCGCAGAGAAACTTAAAACATCAACAATTTTGGAGACACCGAGGTTGTTCTCCGATTGATATTTTAGATGTTCAGGTACACCGAAAATCTGGCAGAAATCTTCTTGGTGTCTACGAGTCACAACTTCATGACCAAAACATCGGTCGAACCGTTTTACTGCAAGGGCTTTAGATCCTGATTCAGTCGTTATTATCTCCATATCGGGCACTTTAAAACCAAGTTCCTTCGCTATTTGAGTACAGATGAATTCATTCTCAACACTGCTGCTCATATCTAGAACTGAGTTGCTTTGCGCAATTGCATTCATTGGGTATTTGATAATGTGACTACTTAGTGATTTCTCTTGAGGTACATACCATTTACCGTTCAATCTAGTTAGCGTTGTTTTTCGCTGTGTTCCCGAAATACAAGGTCGATAATCCCCAAAAAATGGAAGAAATGACTTACGCTGGGTAACTAGTTCATTTAATTCACTTGCCGAGATCTCTCGATATTTCCATCCTATCTTTGGCGGCTCCCTGCTCTCAGTAAATGAAATGCCGCCCGTGCAATCGTGACCAAATTTTGAGAGTAAGGTGAATACATCGTTGGATTGCACTCCCATTGAATGAGCAAGGCTTAATCGTTCTTCCATTAAATCAGGAAGAAGATTATTCATGAAATTCAATACATTAAATGATGAATTTTCTCCCATTCTTAACGGTAGGCTCAACGAGATCGGATAGGATGAATGATATGCTAGCCATTGTTCAGAATATGAAAATGACAAGTTGTTCTTCGACCGTTGAACAAACTGCCCCACGAGCATGTTGTTATTTGTGGCATGTGCGTAAACTATAGGATTATGCAAATTAGCTCCCACTTTCTTCTAGTTGGGCTGTGTTTTTGTAGAAGGTAATTGCATTTTCTACTGCCAGCATTTCGGCTTTGAGATCCAATCTACGATTGTCATGCTCTGAGATGTATTGCTCTATGCATGGCCTAAGCTCTGAGTATTGCGCACACAAACGATTGAAATGCCTCCATGCCCTGCTATGAAGAGAATAGGACTCTGACAGCTCTGACTGTTTATCTTGCAAAATCGTCAAGAGACTTTCTTTCTTGAGAGAAAGATAATTGGAATCCTCACTGTAATTGTCGTAATCAACAACCTCCCAGTCGGTATGGTTAAACATAAAACCTTTGGAAAACAACTCATCTCCATGCTTATCGAAACCGCACGACAGGACTGCACCGATAAGCGACATTTCCTTCAATTTTTTTTCGACGTATTCATCCGATAAGTACTCTTTCTCATCACCGTCTAATGGAAACGACTTTAAGTCATTGGCAGAGAAATGTTCATTGTAATAAATGGCGAGAAATAACTCTTTTCTGATCTTTACCTTCATGTGTTCAAAAAACGGCCTTTATTGATGATTTTGAGGATTATAATCCGTGGAGTTATATGCCGCAACTGTGCAATTGTTCAACAAATTAATTTCATAAATAAAAAACATGAACAAGAAGCTTGCAGTACTTGTGGGCAAACGCATTGCAAAAATGAGGAAATCTAAAGGGTTAACTCAAGATAAACTCGCGTTGTTCGCAGAAATAGATAGAAGTTATGTAGGACGCATTGAGCGCGGTGAAGTCAATATCACGATTGAGAAGTTGTATGAAATTGCGGAGACCTTGGGCTGTGATGCCAAGGAGCTTCTCCCCTAAAACACGGTTAATTTTCATCAACCACGACAAACAATGTACATCTACTAGGCAGCACGCTAGGCGTATGTTGCATATTACGGTAAAATTTCCCCACTAAATTTCGCATGGCAAACAAGAACATGGCTAAGAAACCAGCAGTAAAGAAAAACGAAAAATCATTTGAAGAAACACTCTGGGATGCAGCCAACAAGCTACGTGGTAGTGTTGAATCATCCGAATACAAACACATCGTATTAAGCCTGATATTCCTCAAGTTCATCAGTGATACCTTTGAAAAACAGCGTCAAAAGCTAATTGATGCGGGGCTAGAAAAACACATTGATATGGTTCCAGCTTACACCAAGGACAATGTGTTTTATCTACCTGAAGAGAGCCGTTGGAGCTTTATTCAGAAAAACGCTAAACAAGAAGATATTTCGCTTTAAGTACCATCGAAAAAACCAACAAAGCACTGCAAGGCGCATTGCCTGACAATTACTTCTCCCGTCTTGGTTTGGATGTCAGTAAGCTAGCTGCATTGATTGATGTCATTAACAACATCGATACCTTAGCGAATCCGCACGAAGATGTAGTGGGTCGTGTCTACGAATATTTCTTGTCTAAATTTGCGATTGCAGAGGGTAAGGGTAAAGGCGAGTTCTATACACCAAAGAGCATCGTTAACCTAATCGCAGAACTGATTGAGCCATACAAAGGTAAAATCTATGACCCTTGTTGCGGTTCGGGCGGTATGTTTGTTCAGTCAATGAAGTTCATTGAGAACCACAAAGGCAACAAGAAAGACGTTTCTGTATATGGTCAAGAGTACACAGGCGCAACCTACAAACTAGCGAAAATGAACCTCGCTATTCGTGGTATCTCTGCCAACCTTGGCGCAGCCGCCAAAGACACCTTTGCCAATGATCAGCACGAAACCCTAAAAGCTGATTTTATTATGGCAAACCCACCATTTAACCAGAAAGATTGGCGAGCTTCCGATGAGCTGGTTGATGATCATCGTTGGGATGGCTACGAAGCACCACCAAGCAGTAATGCCAACTATGCTTGGATTTTGCATATGGTTTCCAAGCTGTCTGAAAATGGGGTCGCTGGTTTTATTCTGTCAAACGGTGCGCTATCAGGCGATGGGACAGAAAAAGCCATTCGCAAAAAGCTGATTGAAAATAATTTGGTTGAAGCGGTAATTATTCTGCCTCGCAGTATGTTCTACACCACCGATATCAGTGTCACCTTGTGGATACTTAACAAAAACAAAAAAGCGCATACAGTTCCGCACGAAGATGTCACTCGCAATTATCGTGATCGTGAAGAAGAAATTTTGTTTATGGATCTTCGTCAACGTGGTGAACCATTTGAGAAGAAGTATGTTCAGTTCTCTGAGCAAGATATTCGAGACTTTGCTGATACGCTTCATACTTGGCAGCAAGAAGGGGCGGAAGATAAGTACAAGGATATTGCAGAATATTGTTACTCGGCTAAGAAAGCTGAGGTTGCAGCCAAGGATTACTCGCTTGTCCCTAGTAAGTACATTGAGTTCATTAACCGAGATGAGAACGTTGACTTTGATGAAAAGATGGAAAGTCTAAGAAGTGACTTTAGTTCTCTTTTATCAAAAGAAGAACAATCTAAGAACGACTTACTAAATGTTTTTAAAGAGCTGGGCTATGAAATCAAACTATAAAAAGCTAGGTCAGTTTATTCGGGTTGTTGACTCAAGAAATAAAGAAAACCGTAAGGATAACCTACTTGGTGTATCAACCCAGAAGGTGTTTATTGATTCTGTTGCTAACACTGTAGGAACTGACTTTAAAAAGTACAAAATCGTCAGAAAACATCAATTCACTTACGTACCTGATACGTCTCGTAGAGGAGATAAAATCGGTATCGCAATGCTTGAGTCATTAGATCAGGCGTTGGTATCCCAAGCTTATACCGTATTTGAGGTTATAGACTCAAATCTGCTAGACCCAGAATATTTGATGATGTGGTTTAGGCGACCTGAATTTGATCGCTATGCTCGATTTAAGTCTCACGGTTCAGTTCGTGAAATTTTCGATTGGCAAGAGATGTGTGATGTTGAATTGCCAGTCCCATCTATCGAAGAGCAGCGTGAAATCGTGCGTGAATACAATGTGGTGAATGACCGTATTGCACTCAACGAACAACTTACTCAAAAGCTAGAAGATACCGCTCAAGCAATTTACAAACAGTGGTTTGTTGATTTTTCTATACCTGATGAATCAATCGTCTTGGCAGAAACAAAAAACTTAGACTTTCCAAAAATACCAGAAGGTTGGGAGATCAAGCGTATTGATGAGTTGGCAAACAAAATAGGTAGCGGTTCAACACCAAGAGGTGGTAAAGGCGCATACAAATCCCAAGGTATTTCTCTTATCCGTAGTATGAATGTACACGATTATCAATTTGTGTACGAAGATCTTGCGTTCATTGATGACGTTCAAGCTAAAAAGCTGGCGAATGTAGAAATTGAACCTAGAGATGTACTTATCAATATTACGGGAGTTTCTGTTGCTCGCTGTTGCGTTGTGCCAAATTCGGTATTACCCGCCAGAGTAAACCAACACGTGATGATAATTCGACCAAACCTAGAGATGTCCTATTACTTGCAGTGTGCCTTAGCTAGTTCGAGCTATAAGTCTAGATTGTTAGGGACCAGTGAAGGTGCTTCCACTCGACAAGCTCTAACAAAGGCAGATATTGAAGAGTTTTTGGTTTTAGTTCCATCTGAAGGTGTGCTTGCAAAGTTTGAGGGTATCGCTGAAGTAATCTTTTCAAAGATTGCAGCCCTAGCCCAAACTTCGCAAAAACTGAAAGAGCTAAGATCAATTATATTAAGTAAATTAGCAACGAGTTGAACGAAATGAAATTCACAGAAGAAAGGCTAGAACAAGCCATCATTGAACTGCTAGGGAAAGAAGGCTACCAACATACTCGTGGTGAAGCGATTGAGCGAGCACCTGAAGAAGTGCTGATTAAGTCCGATCTTCGTGAATTTCTAGCCACACGTTACCAAGCGGAAGGCATTACAACGTATGAGATAGAGCAAATTATCCATAAGCTTGAGTACCTTCCTGCTTCGGATCTCTACGATACCAACAAAGCCATTATGAAGTTTGTCTCTGATGGTTTTTTGCTCAAGCGTGAAGATGCAAACCAGAAAGACTTATACATTCAGCTTATCGACTACGTTGACTTAGAGAACAACCGCTATCGCATCGTCAACCAAATGGAGATACAAGGCTATGAGCAGCGTATCCCTGACGGCATCTTGTACATCAATGGTTTGCCATTGGTGGTGTTTGAGTTTAAGAGCGCGATTCGTGAAGAAGCGACCATTTATGATGCGTATAAGCAGCTTACCACTCGTTATGACCGAGACATTCCTGAGCTATTTAAATACAACGCCTTGTGCGTGATTAGTGATGGTGTGAATAACAAAATGGGGTCTTACTTTGCCCCATACGAGTTTTATTACTCTTGGCGCAAAATTACGGGTGCAGAGAAGCTAGATAAAGACGGTATTGATTCACTGTTTACAATGATCAGCGGTTTGTTTAACAAAAAACGACTCACTGATGTTATACGTCACTTTATCTACTTTCCTGATACTTCAAGCAAACAAGAAAAGATTGTTTGTCGTTACCCTCAGTATTACGCAGCAACCAAGCTTTTCGCCAATATCAAACAACATATGAAGCGCTTTGATGAGCACGGTAAGCTGGTGAGTGGTGATGGTAAAGGTGGTACGTATTTTGGCGCAACTGGTTGTGGCAAGAGCTACACCATGTTGTTCTTATCTCGCCTACTGATGAAAGATGTCGAATTAGGTAGCCCAACCATTATTCTCATCACCGACCGTACTGATCTGGATGATCAGCTTTCAGGTCAATTCACCAATGCAAAGGGTTATGTGGGTGATCAAAACATCATAAGCGTAGAGAGTCGTGCTGAACTTCGTGAACACTTGAAAGGGCGTAAAAGTGGTGGTGTATTCCTGACTACCATCCATAAATTTACCGAAGATTTGGAGTTGCTGACTGAGCGAACCAACGTCATTTGCATCTCGGATGAAGCTCACCGCAGCCAAACCAATTTAGAACAAAAAATTACCGTTACTGAAGACGGTGTGAAAAAGACTTACGGCTTTGCTAAGTATCTTCACGACTCTTTACCAAATGCTACTTATGTCGGTTTTACAGGTACACCGATTGACGCAACGCTGGATGTTTTCGGTGCAGTTGTCGATAGCTACACAATGACAGAATCGGTTTTTGATGAAATTACCGTTCGTATCGTTTATGAAGGTCGAGCAGCAAAAGTGTTGCTTGATGGTCGCCAGCTTGAAGAAGTCGAAAAATACTATAAAGCCTGTGAAGAAGCAGGAGCAAACGAATATCAAATAGATAAAAGCAAAACGGCTATGGCAAGTATGTCTACCATACTGGGCGACCCAGATCGCATTAAGGCCATAGCAAAAGACTTTGTTGAGCATTATGAGAAGCGTGTTGAAGAAGGCACTACTCAAAAAGGCAAAGCAATGTTCGTTTGTAGCAGTCGTGAAATCGCTTATCAGTTCTACAAAGAACTGATTGTGCTTCGTCCTGAGTGGGATGAGGTAAAAGTATGTGAAGATGGTGCAACTTTATCGGAAAGTGATAAGAAAAAAGTGAAGCCGATGGAACGAGTCAAGATGATTATGACTCGTGACAACGATGATGATAAAGAGTTGTGGAATAAACTCGGTAGCAAAGAGTATCGTAAAGAGCTGGATCGTCAGTTTAAAAATGGCAAATCGAACTTCAAAATCGCGATTGTCGTGGATATGTGGTTAACAGGCTTTGATGTGCCGTTTCTCGATACCATCTACATAGATAAGCCATTACAAAAACATAATCTGATCCAAACCATTTCGAGAGTAAACCGTAAATTTGAAGGTAAAGAGAATGGTCTGGTAGTCGATTACATTGGCATTAAAAAACAGATGAACCTTGCTCTTTCCCAATACACAGCAGGGCAAGATCAGAACCTAGAAGACATTAAACAGTCGGTCATTATCGTTAAAGATCACCTGAGTCTGTTAGATGGGTTATTCCATAAGTTCGATTCAAAGCCATACTTCAATGGCACTCCCCTAGAGCAGTTACATTGCTTAAATGCCTCGGCTGATTTTGCACTTAGAACCAAGAAGTTTGAAAAGACGTTTATGGATCTGACTAAGCGCCTCAAATCGGCTTATGACATTTGTGTGGGAAGCAGTGAGCTGACTAAAACCCATAAAGACAAGATTCATTACTATCTAGCCGTTCGTACCATAGTATTTAAAATCACCACTGGCGGTGCGCCAGATGTAGAGCAAATGAACCGCAGAGTAAGGGATTTGGTTAAAGATGCTCTTATCAGTGATGGAGTCGAAGAGATCTTTAAGCTGGGTGAGAAAGACGGTGGCGAGATTGATATTTTTGATGATGATTATCTCGCCAAACTGGAGATGGTGAAGCAGCCCAATACGAAACTTCAACTGCTTCAGCAAATGCTTGCTAAGGCGATTGGTGAGTTTAAAAAGACCAATAAAGTGAAAGGTGTCGATTTCACCAAGAAAATGAATATGTTGGTTGAAAAGTACAATGAGCGTGACGAAAAGGATGTACTTCGCTCGGAAGTCATTAATGATTTTTCAGATGAAATTATCAACCTTTATAATGAACTACGTGCTGAAATGGCATCGTTTGGTGAAATGGGGATAGATTTTGAAGAAAAAGCGTTTTACGACATACTCATTTCACTGGCTCATAAGTACGACTTTACCTACCCAGAAGATAAGCTGCTTGAACTGTCAAAAGAGGTAAAAAAAGTCATTGATGATAAAGCCAAATATACCGATTGGAACAAGCGAGACGATATCAAAGCTGAACTGCATTTCGACTTGATTATCTTACTTGATGAGTGGGGCTACCCACCAATCGACCGTGATGAGGTGTATAAAGAGATTTTTGAGCAGGCAGAGAACTTTAAGAGAAACAATCCTAACCGCATCAGTAACGATGATCGACCATCAGAACCAATTCCGATGCTACTAGGAGATAAAAAACTCTATCGCGCTTCTCAAGTTGCTCGACTTTCTAATGCTCAAGAACTAGCCACGATTACGTTCAAGGCGGAATTGCCCTATGAGAGGGATTTTGGTTCGCTTTTCACTACGGGATATTACAGTGAGCTTAAAGAGTTAGGTATTGTTTCTTCATTGGTGCTAGATACCACAATGACCGCTTTGTCAGAGCTTGAACAAGCTACAAAGGAGCTAGAACTACCTTTGTATGATGGAGAGCGTAGTGGGATTGTCTGGGCGTTACAGTCTGCTAGAGATGGAAGTATATATGACGAGTTTATCGCTTATGCTGTCGAAGTCGCGGGAGACGAGAATTTTCGTACATACATTGAAAGTGCTATTTATGATGCCGCAAAAGCTTCATTTTGGGCATCATTCGTTTTAATACCCAACATCATACGCAAAAAGTACCAAAAACGTTGTGAAGAAAAAAATGCTCAGGCAGAGATCGATGAGGCCATCGCCAATAGCCCGAATGTCGTTGATTTTAGGAAACATAGTAAATGGAAGAACAACTCGAATAATTCCATTCATTAACAGACAATGGTAAAAACTTTATGACTATTCCCAAGCACAATGAAACTTAATGCCTTGGAACTTGATTAAAGACTAAATTGTTTGAGTTGAGTTGGTCGATACAAAAAGCCTTTGACACTGTCGAAGGCTTTTCTAACTAAATCTGATTATGAGCGGCATAGTATCTTAGTTGTAATATGTTTTATTGTGATACTTTATCCAGCTACTATTGGAAGCGTAATCGCTTTGTACGTGACCAGCACTGTAAAACCAAGCAATACGATAGCGAAAACCATAGTCGCTACTAGCTTGAGCCACACTCTCAGTTTTCTTGTATCTAAGCCCTGCTCTAATGTTCCAAGCTCATCCTTTTGCCCTGATTCAAGCTCATCACCGAGACGCTTGAAAAGATCTTTATATTCATTCTCAGTAGCACTTAATGTCGCAAACTGACCTAACAGATTCCAACAGACCACGACAACCAGGAAAAACACCATCAAGCAGTACGAGATATTCTTAAAAAATTGAAGGCTTTCTATCGAGTCTGTTGCTTGCATTTGCGAAGTAGCAAACCATACACCCAATGGAATCGAGAATGTTTTGGTGGCAACTTCATCAAACACTTTATTTACTTTATCTATGTACTCTGTTGCTTTCTCTCGATACTCTTTACGTACTTTATCAAATGAATAGTTTCGAACATATTGCTCATAACTAACTAATAATTTACTTGTAAATGCATTGAAATTGTTAACTAGATGAGACAATCTCGACTTAGGGTCAAGATCACTTAATAGGTTGTAAAGAGCCTCGCGAACTAAACTGTTCATCGCCTCTTTGTGCTGGTCTTTACCTAGCAACTCATCATAAAAACCAATATCAATATCTGCACTAAGCACAGAGCCATCAACAGACAAAGTTATGTCTAGTGGTTGACCACATAAAATAGTATATATGTTGCCTTTGTTTACATGGGCAACATCCTTAATTAAGTTACACACTTTTGAAACATTTAGATAAGTTGTGAACTTGGCATTTGTAGAATCTTTCGTGAGAATCTCGTTGAGATCGCTGATATAGACTGCCTCAACAGGATTGAGCAGATAATCTGTATAGTTTGTTAAATCAGCCCAAGTAGAGCATATAAAGTGATCTTTGTTTTGAGCTGATTGTTTGCTTAATTCGATCTTAGCTCGATTACACACATTGTAGTGCTTATCAGTAATCTCATTGTTTACTGTTAAATCAACCTTTCTAGTATCGTCTTTATAAATACTAAATGAAGCCGAGCACAGCCCGACTTCATTCAACCGCTTAAGCTTGTCAACAATATCTGCGTTAAAGTCTACAAAACCAGACACGTCGTTACCGTCAACAACCACATCGGTCATCAACTCTCTTATCGACTTGTATAGCTTTAATGTCTCAATATTCATAGCTAGTCATTGTCTTTAGCTTCTCGCTGAAGGTCTATAATGCTCTGTTTCAATGTCTCTGGTATATCAGTAAAAATCAACTGTTCATTTTCAAATGTAACGGTCTTACCAAGCAACTCGTTGTCAAAGCTAATTGATACACCTTTACCACGGCCACTTAAGCGAACATAACGTTTCAACTCTGCTGAACTAATCGCTATTTGCTCGCTTAATTGATGTTCGTCATTACGAGCAATAGCTAAGAAATCGTCAGTTGAATCAGGGAAAACTGCATTAGCGACATGTGTTAGGAGCACTTCTTTACCCGCTTTCTGTTGCTCTTGGATAAAGCTATGAGCACTATCTAATTTTGATTGTGTCTCATCACTACCTAAGCCTAGCTCAGAAGAATAAGTTTTGATCGCTGTTTTTAAAGCACTCGTTTCACGAGTTGCGGCTTGTTTATCACGCTGACACCCAATAAAAGACTCAAAGTAATCGCGCATTTCAACAGAACGACCTGTTTTGAACTTGATATAGCGAGTACTCAAGCCCTCGTCCCAGTCAGTTAAGTTGATAGATGCGCCTAAGTGTAAGCGGTTAAGGTCTATGATTGTAGCTGAACTTAAATCAAGATCTTTACTTGCGTTAATACCGTCAATTCGATTTAGTACGGTAATCGCTAACAATGTGTTCTCACGATACTCATACATGTAAAATGCCAGTATACCACCTTTGACACTTTGGAGCTTAGGCTCACGGATAATATCAGCAAATCGCTCAGCCATGTCCTTGGTAGTTTCAACGAAGGTTTTCTCTTTGTTTTGTAGGCGCTTTAACTGCTGCTCGAAAGCTGGTTCAAGCGTCGAATCACCATCTACGCCAAACTCACCAATATTAAGCGTTGATTGAGAAAACAACTCAATTAGTTGTTCAGTTAGCTTGCTTCCTAAGCCTTCAATCGAATTTTCTTCATCACGCAGATTTGTTACTACTGGATCACCATCGTTCTTACGTGTAACTTCATGAAGAATTACGTTCTTTATTGCCATGCTCTAGCCTTCATATAAAAACATTATGCATAGAGTACAGTAACCTAGTATTTCCAATGAAGAATTTTGTTTGATGAAAGCAGCTTAGATCTCAATAATTTAATTAATATGGGACAACACAGTTCATATTGAACATCCACCGACTACCTAGACACACTTTTGCTTTGCCCAAACATAGCTTACCCGCCAACATCAACCTAGAGCTTAGATTCTAAAATGTTTTCATCCAATAGTGAGCTAGGATACTAGCAGGGAGACCGTAAGTTCTAGTCGTGACGAACAAGATCAAGAATCAGCTTCTACACATGGTCAGACATATTGTCGAACGACAATATGAAGCAACAACTAATTAGAATATCTCTGAAACAACCCAAAAATCAAAGTAACCAGTTGATATTTAAGCTATCTTAAACATGACAATCTTACAGTGACATCTTGAAAACCAATGTCTTTTGCTGCCTTTATTGCAGCATCATAACTTTTAAACGCTTTTGCTTCTTCAGAAGCCCTCTGGCTACTCAAAACAGCATTATCAGCTTGTTTCTTGCCAATTAAAGTTAAATTGTACCCTTGGCTCATAAGAGCGTCTGTAATACATGCTTGTTTAAAGCATCCTGCGTCGAATTTTATCTTGGCTTCTTTGATTTGCACTTTACCCCCTCTCTTTAATCAAATTCAAAATTTGATTAATCATTTTTAAAATTTGATTACCGCGTTGATTTTTAACTTCATTACATGAATGCGTGTTTACGTTAAGTGGCTTGACTACCAGTCAAAAAACAACATTTACCAAATAGCAGCAAAAACTGGCAGTTAAGACTTTTTGTGATGCTCGAACTCCACAACTTCGGCAGAAAGCTGCTCCTGAAGTTCGTATACACGAAACATTAGTGACTTATTTAATATTTCGAGTTTAGTATTGATAGCAAGCGCCTCATCTCGCTCCCGCCGATACTCGATCTTTAGTTCCTTTTCACGATTTAATTCGGCTCTGAGTCTATTAATTTCACTCATATCCACTGACTCCGAAGCTATTTGCTCCGATTGTCTAGGATCATCCAGGGAAGCGTTGTATTTTTCGATTGCTGGGTTAGCGACCTTTTCAACAAAATCCTTAAACTTATGGATATAGCTTCGCCCTAAACCCGCTTCATTGTTAATTTTATTAAGCGTTAGGCGACCCTTTACCTTTGTTCTCAGAGGCTTACCACCTTTACCTATCAGGCGGTCTAATGCCCTTTGGAGCTTTTCCTCAGCGGAAAGAGATTTCTCTTCTTGTACCAGCTTTTTTAGTTCTTCTTGGCTCATAATATCGGCTCCATCTCTTAACTAGCGCTATTAAAGATGATTTCATCGTTAAATGGCGTGTAAGGGATTTCGTGCGCCTTAAGCGTCAGTTCTTCCACTTGAATTTTCTGTTTTAAACCAGTTAGAATCGAGCTTTTCAGTGGATCGCCAGTGTTCAGGTTCGTAAACTTAGCAATCAGTCGATCTCGTTGTTTAGCAATCACTTTAGCCCCTTTATCCGAAACCACCTTGTGAGCACACTCTTTGACTTCTGCACGAAATGCCAAAGTTCCACACACTCGGTCACAAGAACCATTAGTACAATAGGCACCACTAGGGAGTTGCATAATATGGAAGTTGCCGCGACGAACGTTTTCCTCAATTTCCTCACGAGTCATGAAGATACTTTCTCCAGCCTCTAACTTCATCATTCGTTCTTGCATGATTTCTTCACCTTTCGCGCCACTCAAGTGTTCACTTTGGTTAAAGATTTCATCAAAAATATCAACACCTAAGTCAATACCTGCCTCCTTTAGCTCTTCAAGGATGTCTTCATCCATCAGCAGATCATTCATCTGCGCAAGTTCAGCGTTATTGGCATAGTAGCCTGACATATTAATATTTTCGTGCTTAAACTGAAATTTAATTCCAGAGGCCGTACCAAACCCGTACCGAACAAAAAATACCGCAAACGTTCGTCTAAAGTCGTGAGAAGACAAGCCTGAGTATGTGCCGCCAACTTTTAGCTCTCCCTCTCTCGATGGATTGAGCATATTAAATTCTTCAACATCCTCAATCGTTGCTTTGTAATCTAAATTTTTGATAAATTTTCTCAATGCATTCGCAGGGTCGAATATATAAACATCGCTGCTCTGAACTATTGCTTTCGCCACTAAAAATGATGACTTAAGTTGTTTTCTCAAGTGTTTAACTTTTTCGGGAGTATAACCTCCAGTTAGTCCTTGCCGTTCTTTTTCATCAACTTTTTGTTGATAAAGCAAACGAGTAGACTCCATCATGTCATAGGCTAGCTCTAGGGCGACCTCAGCTACGGGATGCGATTGCCATGTAACTAATGTGGGTTTTGCGTTACGCCCCTTGGTTGTTTCTCCTTTAAGAACAGTTACCTTTTTACCGTTAACTTTTACGTCACCAACACTATTTTTATTGAAGGAAACAGCCTCACCAATTCGAACACCTGAGAACCCTTGTACAACTATCAAACAACTAACCAATATATCTGACAAAGCTGCTCCCGTTAAATCAACTTTGAAGTCAGGTATATCATGTACAATACCCCTCATAGCGCTAATGATTCTTTGAGAAATAGCTATAGGTGTCATTGATAATTCACGACCAGAGCCACGACCTTTCGTAAAAAATTTTTCCCCAGATTTTAATCGCGTATTAATTTCATACGCTTCCCCCATGACAGCTGATATCTCATGACGATACGAATGATATTTTTCAACAGTTTCTAGGGCATGACTTATTATTCGCTGATACAAGCGATGCGGGAGCGCAACGTGCTGCTTTGATTCATTGCTTCGTGCACATTTCCTAATTGCCTTTGCATCGACATACAAACCTAATTCATTACACTCTGTCAGTTTATTTAATGCAGAGAGAACCTTTTCAACGCTGATCTTGCCTAGGTTTCTTTGTTTTAATTGACGAAGGAACTGCTTCCATTCTCGACTTTTTTCTAGGTTATGCCACTTTGTGCTCTCCAAACAGTCTGCTATATGCTGTAGAGCTGTTTTCATTCCGTCCATCATATTCACTGATAATGGCGATAAATTCTTTTTCTTTGAATAGTGATAAAACTTATATAATGCATCCTGTATTCCAGCAACATACTCTGATTTTGTTGCAGTAAACCTCAGTATCAATTGATAAGAAACACCCACAGTATGCGATGGAGAAAAATCCCACACCTCAACGTGGTATGGCTTATCCATGGTATCGAGTTTATCTAACTCTTCCATTAAGAAAGCCGTTGGAGACTTCTGAAAAGGCGTTAGTGAAGTAACGTTATTGTGGGTGTTGCGTTTGTGATTATTCATGAAAATGCTTCCAGTAAGTCCATTAGGCTATATCCATCACTGTAAAGCGGGTGTGGGGATTCGCTATGTTTTTCCTGAGCTTGGGCATAATTATTAGGGGAAACCGCTTTAAATCGCGTTAAAATCGATTCTATGGTGTTGCACAACTTGTGAAATTTATCCGTTGGTAGGCTATTAATTGCTGGATAATCCTTCATTTGCTGTAACGTGTCATTGAAGGACATCATCAGCCAAATATCTTCTACTTCAGACACCAATCGATGAAACTCACATTCAAAACAGCCGAGAAAGTCAGTACATTTTTTCTCTTCTGGCTGCTTAATACCCATTTTTTCTAAATTTTTCTTAACGGTATTTGCTGCGCCTTTCGTAGCATCTTTACAGCGAACACCAAGTGGAGTTTGCGCGTCATTTTCCCGTTCTTCTTTGCGTAGCCGCTTATAATCATAATCACTCAATACATCGGCATAGCTGTACTTTGCCTGGCTCGCTGCCTCATGAGGATCCGTTCCATTTTTCACAACGTCATATAGAGCTTCATTTGACGCAGCAAGATTACGTTTATGGTCACTTTCGTTGCCATGAGCATAACTAGCCTTAATCGTTTTAACATCGTTATTCGCCGACATCGAGACTAGGTAAATATCCGAAGTCACCTTCATTAACGTGTCGATCTTGGTTTGGCGCAATATCGACGGATTGATATGGGCAAACCCTAATTTTTTCGTAAGCAAATTAACCCCGTTTTGAGGCGCGGTTTGCCCCGCATCAACACATCCTTTTATTTCACCTGACTTCATAAAATAAGGAAAAACCCAATCAGTGCTTGACTCCTTCTGAAGCGCTTTAGAAACTTCCAACCATTGATGAAAGAACTCTTGAGTCTTTTTATGAAAACCCATTGAGGTATCAAAGCCTAGGTGTTTGGCGCGGGCTTTGGTCATATCAAAGTACACCTTTCCATGGAACTCTTGTGTAAACCTCACATCGCTAAAACGCAGGTTTAAGAGTGGATTAGTATTCTGCCCAGTAAAACAGTAGGCCAGCATAGCAGCCAATCTACAAAAATGGTTACGTGCCGAATTTTCTGTTACCACTGCTATCTTAAAAGCTCTCTTATAACTGCTTTTTTGCCTTCGGTTCCAGCCCTGATTTTTAGCTACCTTGTTAAACTTCTTTTCATCCCAGAAAGGATGAATATCAGGCTTAGTCCCCTCTACAAAGTGCCTTCTAAATTGACCAAACGCGGCAATAAAGCATCGAAGTAACGGTTTTAACTCACCAACAACATCAATTCCTTTATGAGATTTAGCACTTTGACGCGCCCTTTTCACTGACTTTAGCGCCTTTGCTTCAGTGCTACGGTTCAGAGTTCTCAGAAAGAAGCTCAACATATCCCTTGCGTTTGACCAGGTAGCTGGCTGTTGCTCACCACGGTTACATTTGTCTTGGTGGTAATCCATGAAAGCGCTGTATAGATCGGGATGAAAATAATCACCATCAACAGGCTCTTTTTGGGTATTATCAAGCCATCGAATATACAGCTTAAGTTCGGAAAAATGCCCTTTCTTAGTGCGATTGAAATCTGTTTTTAACAACAGGTATATATCCCGAGCAAATTGCTCTCTGCCCGCAACTGGGATGTAGTCCACCCCATTTTTTTTTTGACCATTTGCGAGGTAGTTAGGTGCACCTTTATAAAAAAGTTGGTCTATATAGGCTGTAACCCCACCACACTTCAGTTTTAATTCTGACAAATGGAGCGGCTCAACCGTAGCGGAGGGGGACCCATAAAAGTCATCGTCAAGTCCAACGAATTTAGAACGAGTTTTACGACTCATTAAGATGCCTCATTTTTATAAGTTTTTTCGACCTCAGGGAGGTTATCCAACTCATCTTCCTCATCGAACACACCGAGATAATCCAGTACATCCTCCCAAATTTCGTCACCTGTTGGCTGCTCTTGAGCTACTTTTAAGTAAAGCAACGTGGTAGATAGGTCTTCATGCCCAAGAAGTGCCGACACTCGTGCTAGCGCATCGTCAGCGTTCATTTTTTTCAACAACGTCCGAAAAATAGAAACAGCAAAAGTAGCGCGAAGATTATGAACTACTGCATCAATATCATTGACCAGATTCATCCTTGCGGTTTTTCTTACCTCATTCCATCGAGTATTGATTTCTTCCAATTTCTTAAAAAACGGAACACCTGAGTTGCTAATAAAAAGATATTTCTTCGCCTCATCAACACCATCAACACCATCAAAGTACGCATCATTGCCAGCTTCTCTCTCAACCAAACACCTCTCTCTAAATTTCTCAAAACGATTTTTATATCTTTCAGAATGGCTATATTGGTAAAGCTCAAGCATCAATGAGCTAGGGATAATTGTACGGCGAGATTTATTATTATAGCCGCCACTAGGATCTTTAGTCAGAGAGCCATATTGGTCACCAACACCAAGCCTCATCATAACGCCTTCCGCATTAGGACGAATAATTTGGCCTAGATGTAAACTCGCCCCCTCCTCCTTGCGCAGACCTGTATAACGAAGAAGGCGAAACAGCAAACAATACTCCTCAGGCAGACTTACTAGCTTTTCGTCACCCTTAACGTTCTTGAGCACTCGTTTAGTCTGAACAAGAATGTTTTTAATTGCCTTCCATTCACTATTGGCAAGCGGCTTTAACTCACGTCGAGCATTAGGTAGCCTTCCACCATCATTTTGCTTAGATTTTGCGAAACTTAATCGAAGGTCGGTAGTTTGCACCTCTTTACGCTTATGAGCCTTCATGTTAGTGCCGCTGTTATCGATATCAATCAGGAAGGTCTCAAATTCAAATGGTGGGTTATTAAATTTCATGCCCTGCCTGAGATGGTACTTGTAAAAATCAATCATTGAACGCACGTATGACATTGCAGTAGTTTTAGATAATCCTGTGCCATCGAGAGTAGTCCTTTGGACAGCATTTCTATACATAGTGGTGACACGCTGGTTTTTTCTAAGAGAAAAACTATCCCACGCAGGGCGGGGAGGGTCGATTAAAGGATCGTAATCTTCGTTATCATATTTAGCGTCCCATTTTGCCTGAGCATCTAATATAAACCTGAAAAAGTGAACGAGAGCTTTAGAAGCTTGCTGAGCGTCTTCTTTGTCATCGACAACGTGTTTTGCAAGGATGAACTCATTTACGTAATTCATTGGTTCGTAGGAAACCAAATCTCCTTTAACGAAAATTGGATTACCATGTTCATCTTTAATTGGTTTATCGTTCTCATCTAGCAGATTTACTTTCTCGTAACCAACTAGACTCAGGAAGATAATCTTCTTGATGTGCGTATGATTACCTTTGTTTGGAGAGTATTCGTATTGAGGCTCACCATTTTCATCAATGAACACTGATGGTTTTCGATAAGTGAAGTGCTTTATTGTTTTTGTCTTGATGTCGTAAATAATATCAGTCACTTGAATATCACCAATTCATTCTCTAGTCATCACTCACCATATCACACCTTTTCACCATTAAAAGTGTATGGTTAACAGAAATCAAAAAAGAGTTAAAAAAAAGCCTCACCATGTGGTAAGGCTCTCATAAATTCTCACTTTTACTCTTCATCAAAATCGTCTGGGTCTTCATACTCATCAGAATCGTAGGGGTGTTCATAATAAGTGCCCCAGCCATCGTAAATGATGTCGTATTTCTCTGCGAGATTGATTAGCTTCTCGACTTGTTCATCAATCACTTCTGCTTTTAGCGCAGACTGCATTGTTGCATCACAACACAGGAGTTTGTTACCGTCTTCATCTTCTGTCTCTTCCGCTTCCAACACTTCAAAACCCATTTTGAATGCTTCAACAACCGCTTTCTCCAGCGTATCAAAGTCTTCCGCAAATAGGTGATGCTCAATCTCATAGAGCGCATCAGGATCACTGCCATCTTCAAGCAGAGCCTGGATAATATCGCGAGTGTCTTCTTTTTGAATCTCAATTAATTCTTCGACTGATAGATACTCATCTTCGTGAGACATAAGTGTTGCTCCGGATAGGGTCAGGTTGATCATTATTCGACGCGTCGAAATATGGCATGGATCGCGGCAAAATTCCACCATAACCCTGCCGTGAATAGATCTTTTCTGATCCTAAGCGGCGATAGCCATCATTACTAATGTCACAAATACAAAAAATTAACAATTTAGTTTCAACTCAGTAATTCAGCATGATCTGTTATAAGTACTCAATATTCGCTAATAAGTAAGAGTGCGTTTTTATGATGATCCACTGCATATCATGTAAATGAGCAGGATGAATAGAAATTAAAAATAGGACACATTTCCTCGCAAATAAATGAATAGTCATTCACTATTAAAGCGCAATTCCACAAGCAGATTGATTATTCCCAATAGAATACTGACGCATTTCCAATTCCTTCTTCAAATATCATTAAAATAGAAAAATAACCTGCAGATATAAATATTACAGACTTTAAAACCAACCAACCCCAAAATAGAAGTAGTTTAATCCATAACCATAGCTTGCAACTTTGCTTCAAGCTTGTCATAAATACGCATTGAACAAATTGTAAGGATGCAATATGAGTAAGTTGTACGTTGGATCAGAAGTCGGCCAATTACGCCGAGTTTTATTAAACCGCCCGGAGCGCGCCCTCACCCATCTCACTCCATCAAACTGTCATGAACTCTTATTTGATGATGTACTGGCTGTCGAAGCTGCTGGTGAAGAGCATGATAAGTTTGCCAATACACTGCGCGAACAAGGTGTTGAGGTACTCTTATTGCATGATCTGTTGGTTGAAACTCTTGAGGTTTCTGAAGCTAGAACATGGCTGCTAAATACCCAGATTTCCGATTTCCGTTACGGTCCAACTTTTGCCAAAGACTTACGTCAATACCTTGCAGATATGGACAACGAGCATTTAGCAACCGTTTTACTCGGTGGCTTGGCTTATTCAGAACTGCCAATTAAATCGGCTTCCATGCTCCCCCATATGCATCGCCCACTTGATTTCGTCATAGAGCCACTACCAAACCACCTATTCACTCGCGATACTTCTTGCTGGGTTTATGGCGGAGTTTCACTAAACCCAATGATGAAGCCTGCTCGTCAACGTGAAACAAACCATCTGCGAGCCATTTATCACTGGCACCCTGTCTTTGCAGGGCAAGATTTTATTAAGTATTTCGGGGATGAAGATCTCCACTATGACAATGCCAATATTGAAGGTGGCGACGTATTAGTCATAGGAAAAGGCTCCGTCCTCATCGGTATGTCAGAACGAACTACGCCACAAGGTGTTGAGAACTTGGCGGCTAATTTGTTTAAACACGGCCAAGCAAAAGAAGTGATTGCCGTCAGTCTGCCAAAGCATCGTTCTTGCATGCATTTAGACACCGTCATGACTCATATGGACATTGATACCTTCTCGGTCTACCCAGAGATCATGAGAAAGGATCTTGAAACATGGCGCCTGACACCAAAATCAGATGGCGAGATGAAAGTGAAGCAAGTCTCCAGCTACGTTCATGCTATTGAAGAGGCATTAGGCTTGGATTATCTCAAGATCATCACGACAGGTGGTGACAACTATGAAGCTGAGCGTGAACAGTGGAATGATGCCAACAACGTGTTAACGGTTAAACCCGGCGTTGTAATTGGTTATGAGCGTAACGTTTATACCAATGAGAAATACGACAAAGCAGGGATCAAAGTGCTCACCATTCCGGGGAATGAACTCGGCCGTGGCCGTGGCGGCGCTCGTTGCATGAGTTGCCCTATCGAGCGAGATGGTATTTAACTGAAAAAAGCTGCGAATTCGCAGCTTTTTTTATTCACCTCTGGTTAGGCGAATTACTCGGTTCCACCAACCGTAATTGAATCGAGTTTCAATGTTGGCTGACCCACACCGACAGGGACACTTTGTCCAGCTTTACCACACACACCGACACCGCGGTCAAGACTTAAGTCATTTCCTACCATGGAAACTTGCTGCATCGCTTCAATACCAGAGCCTATCAGCGTTGCCCCTTTTACTGGGCGCGTGATCTTACCATCTTCAATCAAGTAAGCTTCAGACGTAGAGAACACAAACTTGCCGGACGTAATATCCACTTGTCCACCACCAAAGTTTGGTGCATACAAGCCTTTCTTCACTGTAGCGATGATCTCTTCAGGCGTATGCTGACCTGGCAGCATATAGGTATTCGTCATACGTGGCATAGGCAGATGCGCATAAGATTCACGTCGCCCGTTGCCAGTCGGTTCAACCCCCATTAAGCGGGCATTGAGCTTATCTTGCATGTAACCTTTCAAAACACCATTTTCGATTAAGGTGTTGTATTTGCCTTGTACCCCTTCGTCATCAAGGTTTAACGAGCCACGCAGATCTTTGAGTGTGCCGTCATCAACAATCGTGCACAGATCAGACGTCACTTTCTGGCCGATTTTACCGCTGAATACGGATGACTCTTTACGGTTAAAGTCACCTTCTAAACCATGACCAACGGCTTCATGCAGTAAAACACCCGGCCAACCAGAACCCAATACGACAGGCATCGCTCCTGCGGGTGCCGCATCCGCTTCTAGATTCACCAGAGCCATCCGAATCGCTTCATCAGCATATTGATAGGCAACGTTCATCCCATCCATTTCTGTCAGGAAGAAATCATAACCAAAGCGGCCACCACCACCAGCGCTGCCTCTTTCTCGACGTTCACCACGTTGCGCTAATACACTGATTGATAGGCGAACAAGCGGGCGAATATCCCCAGCATAAGTCCCATCGGTTGCAGCAACCAGCATTTGCTCATGCACACCACTTAAGCTGATTGACACTTCTTTGATCAAAGGCTCTTTGGTTCGAATATACGCATCCAGCTCTTTCAATAGTGTGGTTTTCTGTTCTTTCTGCCAGCATTCAAGTGGGTTCACCGCACCATAAATGCTCTGATTATCTGTACGTCTGAATGCTTGAAGCTGGCCATTTTGCCCCTGCTGCGCAATACCGCGAGCAGCAATTGCACTCTGTTTTAAGCCTTCAAGCTGGATCTGATCAGAATATGCAAAACCGGTTTTTTCTCCCGTCACAGCACGGACACCAACACCACAATCGATGTTAAAAGAGCCATCTTTAATAATGCTATCTTCCAATACCAATGACTCATGCCAACTGGATTGGAAGTAAATATCAGCGTAGTCGATCTGACGGGTGGCGATACTCGCTAACGTATCCGCTACATCCTGCTCCGTCAAACCTGCCGGGCTCAGTAATGCCTCTTCAACCTGATTAATTGTCATACTCTGCTCTTATCTGGAATTGATTCTGAAATCTTGAATGTTGGTCTACCGGCATTGCGGCTCTGACCTCATCTACTTGTTTTAAGTCTATATCGACTACTTGGCTTTCGACACTACCACCTAACTGCAAAACAATACGGCCCCATGGGTCAATCACCATAGAATGGCCCCATGTTTCTCGCCCACAAGGATGTGTTCCGGTTTGGTTGACCGCCACAACCCAACATTGCGCCTCAATCGCCCTTGCTTGTAATAAGGTTTGCCAGTGCGCTTTCCCCGTGACAGCAGTAAAAGCTGCAGGGACGAGTAAAATCTGCGCTCCCCGCCGAACAAGCTCAGAATAAAGCGGGGGAAAACGCACATCATAACAAATGCTCATGCCTAGTGTCGCAAATGGTGTATCGCAAACCACAATGCGGTTACCCGCGGTGAATGTATCCGACTCACGATAACGCTTATGGCTATCTGCGACATCCACATCAAACATATGCAGCTTGTCATAATGCTCAACCAATTGACCATTGCTGTTAAACACTAATAACGTGGTCGTCACACCATTATCTCGTCGTATTGGCATGCTACCGATTAATAACCAAACATTGTACTCTTTGGCTATTTGAGCAAGCTGTTGTTGCAGTTCACCGTGACCAAGTGGCTCAGCATGACGGTGGTAGTCCTGCGTTTGTCCAAAAACCAATGCATTTTCTGGGGTAAGTACCCACTTCGCACCCTTAGCTGCCAATTCCGCAACCTGCTGTCGAATCCACATTAAGTTTTTCTGAGGATCCGGACCAGATGTCATCTGAATAATACCGACTCGTTCCATGAGTTCACCTCTTGGTTATTCCAACGCTTCACGCAGCTTTTCTGGTAACTCAAATTCCCCTTTGCTCCGTGATAATTCACGTACAGTCGGAGAATCCAAAGGCCCTTTCACTTCGTAATTGACTTGGGTAAATACTTCAACAACGGGTGAGATCACCGTTGTGATCGCTAAAACATACAGCGCCGTTTGTGGCGTCACCGCAAACGCTGTCAGTACTGGGATACCAGAGGTAATATCAGGGACAAAGTTCACTTCTGCATCCACCGTACGATTATTTAGGTTAGCAAGCCCTTTAATCGTCATTTCGCCCGCTACGGCATCCATCTTAATATCGTTGGTCAGGAAAATACCATCACGGATCTCACCACTGCCAGTGATAGAGTTAAACGCCATGCCTTTATCGAATACGTCGGTGAAATCTAGCTGCATTTTACGGATGATTGAATCAAGGCTAAACAAACCAAGTAATCTGGCTGCGCCACTCACGTCCGAAATCGTCCCTTTACCCAACTTAGTCTCAACATTACCGGCCAAGGTATTGATCTTCATTGACCAAGGCGCACCATCCCACGCTACCTGAGAAGTAATTTCAAACGGGGCTTTTTGGATCCCTGTAGAGATACCAAAGCGCTCCATCACATCACTGTTGTTATCACCCTTCATCGAAATATTAAACACGGTATGGCTAACATCATCCTTCACTTGCCATGAGCCGTTCATATCCACTTGGTTACTACCACTTCGAAATGACAGCTTCTTCCATTCCAAGCGATCGCCCTGACGTTGTAAATCCAATAAGGTTTTACCCACTCGGTAGCCTTGCAACCAGAAATCATCAATGGTTAGGGTGATATTCGGAATTTGATCGTGAAACTTGCGGTCGAAGGCAGAGATCAATGGCTCGCTTTGTTTCTCTGGTTGGAATAGCGAGGTCTCTTTCTGCTCTTGCTCTAAGGCCGGAATGTATACATGAAGTCGGTCTAATGCGACAGAGAGATCATAGGGCTCAAGGTAATTCGCTTCACCCACCGCTTCTTGACTCTCTAACGTCATATGCCAACCTAGATTTTTCTGACGAGCAGAAAAATCCACATCATGCCAATCAATACCAGCAAGATGAAGTTCAGATGCATTAATATCAATCCGTTGAGGCATCGGTATTTGTGGCGTGTTTAATTCATCCATTCTGGCCTTGGTTTTCACTTCCGGCTCAGACAACACAGTTAACCAGTTATCCAGATCAAATCGATCGGTTCTGATTTGCGCATTGTGACCAACCACAGGGCTGATTTTGAAGCTGCCACTACCCACAACAAGGTTTGTCGCCTTAAGAACAGGAACTTTAGGTCGAATATCAATTTCTGTTTGATATTTTAGACCCGGAAGCTGTAAGCGGGCGCTAACTGACTCTTGATTACCAGAAGCTTGCAGACGCGCTTTAGACGCTTTCTTTGCTGCCTTTTTTAATGGATATGGATAATCACTTGCCACCATTTTTAGGTCGGCTGAGGTATCAATCTGATAAGTAAAACCGACATCATTCAGTTGAATATCGACATCCATACGCCAAGGAGCATGACCTGTCACTGGGCCTAACCAACGTTCTCCCACATAGGGATAGAGCGGCTTGATGTCCCAGTCACCTAGTGCATCAATTGCCACAGAGTAGCCTTGCCCTGCATTTTCCCCCGCAAAATCAATCGATACTGCCTGCTCGAGTAATTCTGCAGATAACCCTGCTGCTTTAACGACATCATTATCAAACTCCACTCGTCCAGAAACTGACTCAAGTGTCATCGGAGGTGCATCGATTTCAACGTGGTTATTCTTTAGGTCCGCGTAACCCCACGCTCGCGCGTCATCACCATTAAACGGAACATTGAGTTGAAACTTCGAGCTCACATCCCCGTTTACTTGAACGGCAGTCAATGCAGCGCCAACGGAATCGACCAATGGAGAAGCCGTCATATAATCTCGTACAGCATTACCTTTTGCCACTGCGCTGGCTTCAATTTCAATATGGCCATTTTCTGCTAACTCGGGAATTCTGCCAGTGATACGTTTGGCTTTTACATCCATTAATGTTGCCTGATGCGAGTCAAGGTACATCGCATCATTTTGGAATAATAAGTCCAATTGTAAGTCAGTGATTGGCGGCCAAGCAGTATCAAAACTGAATTTGGCGTCTTTCAGCCCTACCCACGCCTGAAACATGCCATCATTGCCATGATAAGGAAATTGACCTAATTCACCGTACCAAAGCAACTTAGCCGTGTTCACTTTACCCGCTTGGATAGCGGTCGAAAGATAGTCCGTGAGATCGCGCCCAAGCGCTAAAGTTGGCAAATAACGCCAAGTTTCCCCTGCGTTATATAAATCCGCTTCGGCATAAAAGGAAAGGAAGGGGCTTTTGTCGTTCGGAAAATCCAATCGAAATGCACCAAGCACTTGCAAGTCAGGCGTCGCAGCGGTCACCTTATCCGCCCACAAACGCCACCCATCAGGCAAGTTTTGCCACACAATTTCGACTTGGCCCTGTTTGATATTTAATGGCGCTTGGAACACATCACCATAAGGTAAGACATCATCAATCAATGAGACCGAAGCCTTCGCCTGCTGTAAGTCACCAGATATTTGCGCCGATAAATGATGGACTTCTGGCAGCAGTTCCCATTGTGCAAGAGAGCCTTCTGTTAACTTAGCGGAGTAGCGTAAAGAATCAGCCCCACCAGACATCTCAAGACGAATATCCTCAACACGCCCAGCAGGCTTTAGCTGATTTAACAGCGCCATCGTTTGTTGAGACTCCGGAGCGAGCTTAACCAAAGGCAACAATGCCTTTAGCTCAAGTTGAGAAATATTGGCAATCCATTGTTGCGGCTGCCAATCCAAGACCATATCCAGCTCTGGCCATTCGGTATCATCGGTTCTGAGATTGAGTGAGTGAGCATTTACCTGCACACCCTCTGCTTTAGGAATAAGGCGCAGAACACCAGACTCGATAAGCAAGTCATGTTGTCCCTCTTCCTGCCACACCAACTCTGACGGTTTTAAATCAATGTATGCATCAACTGGCTTTGAACGTTCAAGGGTTAACCAACTGCTAAAGCTTACTTGCCCTTTTTCAATGCCTGTCTCGTCTTTTAAGTACTTAGTCAGCCAAGGCGTAACTAAAACATTGTCCGCAGCGAGGTAAAATTCACCGGAAATATCTTGAAATGAACCATGATCAGTAAAGTTAGCGCTTACTTGCAAAGAGTTCAGTGTGGTATCAGCGATATTCACCACACCTTCAGCCCAATGTCGACGACCTTGGTTGCGCCAACGTAGCTTGTCGATATCCAATTGACGCACTTCACCATCAAAACCTAAATAGGTGATCACTGAGTTACGAACTACGAACTCATCGAGCTGACGGAGAAAAAGTTTGTCTAACTGCTTGAGTACACTCTGTTGTGAGTCACTGGTTTGTTGGGGATCAGATGAACTATTATTTTCCAGCCAGTTAATCGAGCTCACATCCAGCTGCAACACCTGAATATTCAGATCAGCAATAACCGGCTGGAGCTGCATGATGGATTGCACTAAATCAAACTCAACATCCACTTGTTCGGTCGAAAAGTGGATATCACTGCCTTTTGGCGTTTGTGCTTTTACCCCTTGAAAAGAGAGTGATGGATGGGTATTACGCCAGTAGCCACCAATATGCTCAATTTCAAATTCAAGTCCAGTGCTCTGATTAACCCATGTTTGAATTTGGTCTTGATACTGATTGAGCTTTGGTAGCGCAACACGTAATGCTGTTACTGCTACCGCCAGTGTGACGAGTACAGTAACCAGCATCCAAAGTAGAATTTTAGAAAGATGAGTAGCCGTTGGATTCACGTTGTGCCTTTACATCATCACGACATCAAACTGCTCTTGAATATAAAGATGTTCAGCCTGAATTTTTACTTCTTTACCAATAAACACTTCCAGTTCTGCTAATGCATGTGATTCATCACCCTGAAGTGTTTCAGCCACCGCAGGAGAGGCATAAACCACAAATTTATCCGCATCGTAAGCACGGTTCACCCGTGTAATTTCTCGCAGAATCTCGTAACACACCGACTCCACGGTTTTCACGCTGCCTCGCCCTTCACAAGTAGGACAAGTTGAACATAAAACATGTTCAATGCTCTCTCGAGTGCGTTTGCGGGTCATTTCAACCAAACCAAGCTGAGTAAAGCCGTTGATGTTTGTTTTTACCCGGTCATTGCTCAGTGCGGCTTCGAGCGACGTCAATACGCGACGACGGTGTTCGTCTGCGGCCATATCGATAAAATCAATGATGATAATGCCGCCTAAATTACGTAAACGTAATTGGCGAGCAATGGCTTGTGTCGCTTCGACGTTGGTATTGAAAATGGTTTCTTCCAGATTACGACGGCCAACAAATGCACCAGTGTTAATGTCCACGGTAGTCATTGCTTCGGTCTGATCAATGATCAAATACCCGCCAGATTTGAGTTCGACCTTACGCTCTAATGAACGTTGAATTTCATTCTCGGTATCGTACATATCGAAAATGGGCTTATCACCTTCATATAGTTCCAGCTTCTCGGTTAGCTCAGGTACATATTCGCTGGTGAATTCTTTTAGGTTTTCAAACTCCTGACGAGAGTCCACTAAGATCTTAGTCAGCTCCGTCCCAACAAAATCACGCAGGATACGTTGTGATAATCCCAATTCCCCATACAAGGTCGAACGGGTTTTATATTTACTGCGGCGCTCGGTTACTTTGGACCATAGTCGCTTCAAAAATGCCGCATCCTGAGACATTTCTTTTTCATCCGCACCTTCAGCCGCAGTCCGGATAATAAAGCCACCATCTTCGTCACAATAACGTGCAACGACCTTTTTGAGGCGCTCACGCTCCGCTTCACTCTCAATACGCTGAGAAACACCAACATGGCTCGCGCCCGGCATAAAGACAAGATAACGAGATGGTAAGGTGATATCGGTTGTTAGGCGCGCACCTTTAGTGCCAAGCGGATCTTTTACCACTTGAACAACAATGTCTTGTCCCTGACGGACCAGTTCAGAAATATCACGAACTTGAAATTGCTGCTTTTCGTTTTCTGCTACACACTCAGTATGCGGCACGATATCAGACGCATGGAGAAATGCGGCTTTGTCTAAACCAATATCGACAAATGCAGCTTGCATACCTGGTAATACCCGGCTGACTTTGCCTTTGTAAATGTTCCCGACAATACCCCGTTTTGCTTCACGTTCAACGTGGACTTCTTGTAAAGCTCCACCCTCAATCATGGCCACACGAGTCTCACTCGGGGTCACGTTGATCAACAACTCTGCACTCATGAGCGCACCTCAATTATGAAATTATAAGAATTCGTGCAAGAGCTGGTCAGTTTCAAATAATGGCAAACCAACCACCGCATGGTAGCTGCCTTCTATACGCGTGACGAATCGCCCACCTATACCCTGAATACCATAACTGCCAGCTTTATCGCATGGTTCACCTGTGTGCCAGTATTGTTCTATTTCTTCTTCTGACAGGTGCTTGAACCATACATTTGTCGTTACAACGACCGTTTTCTTTTTCTCTTTATTTGCGACTGTCACCGCCGTCATAACTTGATGACTGCGATCAGACAATTGCATCAACATCTGTTTAGCATGGGACAGATCCGCTGGCTTCTCCAGTACAACACCATCAACCACCACAATGGTATCGGAGCCAACAACCACAGAATCCGGTGCTAATGCCACACCTGCTAATGCTTTATCTTGTGACAAGCGCGCAACGTATTGCTGCGCGGATTCATCGTTTGATTGATGCTCTTCAACATCCGTACAAATGATTGAAAAGTCGTACCCAAGATGACTCAATAATTCTTTTCTTCTTGGCGAGCCAGAAGCCAATACGAGCTGTTTTTTTGTCATACTATTTCACATGCCAATGGCGTCTCACTCGACGCATCAATAAAAACATCCACGGCCACAAGATGCAGTTTATCAATCCACTCCAAAGAGAGAGCGGATTAAAACTAATATCTTGAATTAGGTATTCACCGAAGAAAATCAGGCCTTCTAGAACTATCGATAGCAGTCCGATGATGATCGCTTGTTGCCATAGAGCCATATTGCGTAACACCAAAAAGTTCAGTGCCACAATGTAGATGACAATGGACATCATCATCCCTCGGATCCCAAGGGTTGAACCAAGAAGCAAATCCCACAGTAATCCTAAGATCAGTGCAGTGCCTACATTCACTCGATGCGGCAATGCCAATACCCAATAACAAGTAACAAGCAATAGCCAAGAAGGACGCATTAGATCCAAAATGCCCGGCCAAGGAATGGTTTGTAGCGTCAGCGCTAACAGAAATGAGCAAAAAATGGCCATTCGGCCTCGCATGAAACTACTGGCCACTATTCTCACCTTCTGTCATGTTTTCTGGTGCAGCCTGAATCACCTTTTCTTGACGGGCATCATTGGGCCAAATCAGCAATAAATAACGTAAGCGCTCAAAATCCACCACAGGATCAGCCTCAATCAAGGCAAACTCCCTCCGGCTATCTCGCTCTACTTTGGAAATATGAGCAACGGGATAACCTTCTGGATAAACGCCACCCAAACCAGAGGTCACCAACAAATCATCTTGCTGGATGTCAGTGCTAATTGGGATGTGTTCGAGCTGGATCTTATCGACTTGACCATTACCGGAAGCAATGACTCGAATATCATTGCGGATCACCTGCACAGGAATCGCACTATTGCTGTCTGTCAGTAGCAACACACGGCTGTTATGCGCAGAAACGAACGTGACTTGCCCGACGATCCCTTTGTCATTAGCAACGGGCTGTCCAACATAAACACCATCCACATGGCCTTTATCAATCACCACTTGGTGACGATAAGGTGAAGTATCTACCGCCATAACTTCGGCTACCACTTTTCTTTCGTCACGAACGAAAGAAGAGCCCAGTAATTTGCGAAGTCGCTGGTTTTCCTCACGGTATTGGTCGAGCAACAACAAATCACTCTTGAGTCTTAACACTTCTCGTTTAAGGGTCTGGCTGGTTGTCAACAACGTCTGGCGAGTATGAAAGCGCTCATAAAAACCATCAAACATGGTACGAGGTAGATCCGCAACATATTGAATTGGAGAAACCAGACTGTTGAGCAGGTAGCGAACCTGAGTAAATGCACCTAAACGACTATCAGCCAGCATAAGGCTGGCTGATAGGATCACGGCGAAAAATAGTCGTAACTGAAGTGAAGGTCCTCGGCCAAAAATCGGCTTCATTCTTATTGAGTTCCTTGTATAAGTACACTTAGCCTGAGCAAAGGCTCAGGCTAAGTTATTATTCTTCGCTGAATAGATCGCCGCCATGCATGTCGATCATCTCAAGGGCTTTACCACCACCTCGAGCAACACACGTCAGCGGATCTTCTGCAATCACAACCGGAATACCCGTTTCTTCGGTAAGCAGACGATCTAAATCTTTTAACAAGGCTCCACCACCAGTAAGCACCATACCATTTTCTGAAATATCAGAAGCAAGCTCAGGTGGACACTGCTCAAGAGCAACCATTACTGCAGAAACAATACCTGTTAGCGGCTCTTGCAACGCTTCCAGAATTTCGTTTGAGTTCAGGCTAAAGCTACGTGGCACACCTTCAGCAAGGTTACGACCACGAACTTCGATTTCTTGAACTTCATCACCAGGGTAAGCAGAACCGATTTCATGCTTGATCTTTTCTGCGGTTGCTTCGCCAATCAAGCTGCCGTAGTTACGACGAACATAGTTAATGATCGCTTCATCAAAGCGGTCACCACCAATACGAACTGATGAAGAGTAAACCACACCGTTTAGAGAGATCACCGCAACTTCTGTCGTACCGCCACCGATATCGACCACCATCGAACCTGTTGGCTCAGAGACACGTAGGCCCGCACCAATTGCGGCTGCCATCGGCTCATCAATTAAGTAAACTTCGCGAGCACCTGCACCCAATGCAGATTCACGGATCGCACGTCGCTCAACTTGCGTCGAACCACAAGGGACACACACCAATACGCGCGGGCTTGGTTTTAGAATGCTGTTGTCATGAACTTGCTTAATGAAGTGCTGTAGCATTTTTTCTGTCACGTAAAAGTCGGCGATCACACCATCTTTCATCGGACGAATAGCAGAAATATTACCAGGTGTACGACCTAGCATTTGTTTTGCGGCGTGACCTACAGCAGCAACGCTTTTACCTGCACGGTTACGATCTTGTCGAATGGCAACAACTGAAGGTTCGTCAAGGACGATACCCTGTCCTTTTACGTAAATAAGAGTATTGGCAGTACCTAAATCGATAGATAGGTCATTAGAAAATATGCCACGAAGTTTTTTGAACATATTCTTCGCTCGTCCTGAAAGAATTATAAGATAGAAAATTGCACTAAATGTACCAATGCCTTGCCATCACAGCAAGGCATTGTGGCGTAAACATGGACTGAAACACGCATTTTCTAACAGATTCCTTACTTAGGGGCATTATTTCTAATTATTTACCTAAGTTACTGACCCGTTAAACCCGTTTCTCCACGAAATAGTACTTTATCATTACCACGGAAAACGCCAAATGTTATCACACTGGACGGATCTTCATCACCGACACCGCGCCAATTGTATTGCAACCATGGTTGAACAATGTTGGTGGTGCCACAAGTTACCCCCGTTTGGCCAATTTGTGGGGAAGTATCGGCTAACCGCATCCAGAACCGCACGCGTTCTTGCATAGCCCCAGAAGAGTGTGCAACAGCATGAATTTCATTCGACTGGCCGTTTGCCACATGCTTCCAGTTTCCAACGCTATCTGAGCCAGAAAGATGTGAGTCAGAGCTAGCACCACCTGACGTTAGAATCTCTTTACAGGTATAGTTATTTGGCGTGGCCAATAACGAAGCAGAGTCGTCATTATTCGTTTCAAACCGCCCTTGATGCCAATATTCAACCCGTAAAGGGATGGCAGCATCTTGTCCGGCTAAACTGGAAACGCTATCCATAACCATCCGTCCATAACGGACTGGAGGCTGGGTTAGCAAGGCTTGCTCAGAAACAACTGAATTCTGTGAAAAGCTGACGGGATCAACCCCCGTAATTTGCAATCCAAAGCTTGTCGTAGTTGAACCTAGATCAGACGTATTAAATGGACCATTAGCTGTACTCGCCACTTCTGCGGACGTTGTATAATTGCGCTTCAGCATCGCGTTGGTGTCATTCAGAAACCATTGAGACTCACCATTATTATTGCTTTGCCACTGCCCATTCAATAGGTCAAGGACTAAGGTATTATTGATTGAGTCATCAACATCGCTAGCAAATTTCGCCTGCAAGCTTTGCGCAAACAAGTGATAGTTCTTCAACGGTACGGTTGCATCTTTAGCGTAAGCCTGAACCACCACTTCAGCGCTTTCAAAGGGTTGTCCCATGTATGCGATACCACCTTGATCATCAGGGGCATCCCAAGTGACTTGTTCTATGGAAAAAGAGTCTGGATAGAAACGTCCTACACCGCGAACAGCAGCATCAATAGCTTGCCAATACCCTGAATTAAACGTATCAGCGACAATTTTCACACTGCCAACTTCAGACCAACTTAATGAAGAAAACTGGTGCTTCTTATTGCTATCGGCAGCCGTATTCGCTTGAGTCAATGAGCCTGTTAAATTGCCAGCGACACCGGTTGATGGGCTATCAATTTCATGTGTTAGGTTGAGAGTAAATGCAGGAGCATCAGACAAAGAAGCATTATTTAAAGGCGATAAGTCACAGTAATCATAGGTTCCTGCGACATAACTTTTAACTCGGGCATTATCGTACTGTGCATTAGATTGCCAAGCGATGGGATAAACATTCAGAGCAAAGCTTTCTCCAGCGGAGGTAAGTCCCGCCCCTGACTCTGAAGTACCATTGATATTACTGGCGCTACAAATCGCAAACGTCCAAGGCCGAGCGTAAAGCATGAAGCTAGCAACAATATCGATCTCTTCTTCATCAGGGCAACCTTGGACATTCGGACCAAAATCGCTACAACGAATGGTGTCCTTTAGCTCCCCATTGAATTGACCAGCTTCATCAAATTTGATTTCACCGTCACCCTTGCCATTTTTTACTGATGCAGAAAACGTCAGCTTATTAGCATAAATGCCAGACTGAGGAACAAAATCCGATACTGTGATATCTGATTGATCAAACGTTTGATCGTAGTTAATCGTGATCGGTTTGTTGCTCGCATTGCATGCAAGTGCTGTGATCGCAACGGTTTCACTTTTTCCAGCAATCAGCTTCAACGGATCATTGTTGTTGATTTCTAGCTTAGCGGGTACGAACAATAACTCTGAACGATCAAAGATCGAGCTCTTAGAATCCAGCTCGGCTTTAATCTCAATATCTTCATAAGCATGATCCGATTTACTGTCGATTGTGAACTCAAACCATCCTTCCTGAGAATTAAAGCCATGTGAAGTAAACGACAACTTATTAGAGCCTTGTTCAGACAAAGTCACCGTTTCGTTTCCAACGTCATACAGACGGGTACCATTGCTATCGTAAGCAACCACATAAACTTTGTTTTCATCTTCACACGTCAGATGATAGTTATTCGGTAACACTTCAAGACGAGAAATGGATGCAGTTGGTGGCTCACCACATGTTAACCCACTGTCGCCGTATAGGTTATTGTAATTGCCACTGACATAAAGGCTGTAAGCCGTGATCCCACCTTTAATCGTATTATTGTTGCCTCCAATATCTACGCCACCTCGGGTCACAGAGTAAGGGTTAACATAAATGTATGCATTCACTACTATTCTGTCTGCCTGAGTAGGTAATACGAAGTGGGCATTATTACCCCGACCAATCATTAATAGATCTTCAGGTTTTCCTTTCGCGTTAATCTCTACTGCTGCATTAGCAAAAACGATTTGGTTATAGTGGATCTGCGTTTTACCTTGGATCTTAATCGCTGACTTTGCTGAAGAAAGATCTATCTTATCGAAGTAATATACACCGCCACTAAGCACTTGCGTTCGAGAGCCATCCACCTTTAGATCGCCATACTCCCCCGGAGGCAACGTAGGACAAGAACCTGAACGACAACGTTTATCCGGTCGCCCTCGTGCGTTATATGCAGAAAATGTAAAAGGAAAATCCTCTATTGGCGTCCGATCGATGAGACATGTTTTGGTTGAAGAGGGATACTTACATTGGGCGCGATTGCCCTGATTCTGATAAAACGCTAGCCCCTGATTGTCTCTGACAGGATGGATGTAGTTACTCAACCCGGAAAAACCAATGCTCCCCGAATATATCTGACCATTGTAATAAGAGTTTGTTTGTGCAACAGATGGGACATACTTACAGATCAAATCAGACAAGGCTTCGTCTTCAGGCAAAGTGCCGCAAGCCCCTTCCGTAATACAGTTATGATCTTCCACTTCAGCATTAAATTCATTTCCGACCAAATCAATCCGAACGTATGGTGAAGAATAACCATTAGCTCCTGTGACACTGGTAAGGTTATAGCTGGAGATCTGATCTTTTCGCGTCCCATCAACATAGTAGCTCAATGTACCGCGAATATTGCCACGCCAATCAACCCAAACTCCATCAAATTTCACTTGAAACGTACGAGTCTTTCCTTCATAGACATAACTGCGCTCATAAAAAGCAGGGTTATAAAATCGGAAACTCGTGTCATCAGTCCAAACAGGATAATAATAGGACGAGCCAACTAACCTCACTCGGTTTGTTCCATCCGATTCCATTTCAAAGGTGACACAGAAACCATTACGAGCATCCACTCGCGTACCACTGACAAGGCATTGGTTAGCACTCACAGCAAATGAGCTCAAGGCAATCAATAAGCTACATATCCACAGTAATCGATACAACACGCGCTTGTATATCATTCGTCCGTTACCCATAACTCTTGTACCCTTCTTACCTCAAATACCCCACTGCCACACGTTACCTGCGACTCTAACCGATACATATTGCGACCATTTAATGCACCTCGAGATTCACACCGGATCACAGGCGTCTGACAGCCGGTAGCAGTCACGCTTGAGACTGCGCCACTGACAGCACTGCAATTTGCGGCCAAGTCAGGAGTTACAGTGCTCAGTGGATACATTTGAGTTAGTGCCCACTCATTGGCTGAATGAGCAAGTAACCAAGCCTGATTGCCTAAAATATCTCTAGTAAATGCGTCGTTATTAGACCATTCAATTCGAGTTAATGTAGACGCGAGAAAACCCAGTACGACCAACGTAAATACGACAACGACATACAGGTTTCCTTGTTGTTTATTCTTATTATGGAACATTTAGCACCTGCACATCTTGCTCAAAGTGAGTTTGTTCATCACCTCGACTAAATTGAAGGGATATATGCACTAATCCACCACGTTGGATATTAGCGCCTGAATAGTCAAAGCTCCCTTTTGTCACACTATCGGCAACCACAGTATTATTTCGGCGGATAAAACCTTCTGATGGATCGACGCAATAGGTCACCTGATTGCTGGCGCTGAATATGTAATGACGACTTCCAACGGAGCCCCCAACAATTGAACTAGCAACATTTGCGATGGAGAACACCGCACCAGATTGCGTAACAGAGCTGAGTGAAATAACGTTATCCGCCTGAGAAAGCGAAGAGGAGGGGTTAATGATCAAGGTTCGAGGCGCCAATACACTTTGACTAGCACCATCTTGGCCAACAACGAATTGTAAATCCGCACCAGAAACTGAATAGAACCCTGAATAGTCAATCGGATAAAAGGAGAAGCAAGATTGTGTGCCATTTTGACTATTGGTGAACACATTTGGCAACGCATGGCGGATTTCTCGGGTCATTTTTTCCAGAACAAACCTAGCCTGAGTTTGTAATCTCTGACGCTCGACTGTATCGGCATACCCTTGTGCACCAAACTCAACAAAGCCAGCGATTCCTAACACTAAGATCCCGCCAACAATGATGGTTAGGATCATTTCAATAAGGGTAAATCCATTTCGCTTCATCAATAATTCCCCTTATAGGCAGTAAGAGAAATAGGCGTTTGATTACTGGCAGAAATGGTCAGTAATACTCTCTTTATTGTGAAAGCGTTGTAACCCGCAGGGTAATTAACCACAACATCAACTCTGAAGTTTTGATAGGTCGTTTGTGCCTCACCAAGCAAGGTATTCAAATTACCGCATCCACCTGTTCCTTCTGGCGTCCAACAGCCGTGGTAATCATCCACATCATTGTATTGTAGAACATCAGACTCTTCTGGCCCCAAGTCATTTGCAGCAGTGCAAGAAGGAACCATTTCTCCTACGATCGTTTCCCCACACCGCACTCGCCCACCATTGAAGTCACTGTTATGGTCAAAGCCCTGTGCAAGAATTTGAGTCATTAGACTTTGTCCTAGTGCCGCCACGCGAGTCTGATAATGAGGATTCGCCGAACGCTCAATTTGAGGTTGTAGAAAGCTAACAATAGTAATCATTGCAAGCCCCATCACCACAATCACAATCACACTTTCAATCAGAGTAAACCCTTTAGAAAGACAACGACTTGGGCTCATAGACACACCCCACGAGACACATACCCTTGGCTGTTAACACACACTCTTGCCTGGCTGTCCGATGCCGTTAATAAGATATCAATGCCACTACTTGCTGCACCTTCAGGATTCCCGAGAAGATCAAAGGTGACAGTTGATAAGTTTGGTGTAGCAGAAAAGCTCAGTTCTGGAATCCGAACTAGGTCACTACGAGATTCATGACTCCCAGATGAACATGCCGCCAAAGAGCCAACACATTGATTACCAATAGAGAGAATAAAATTCGTATTTGCACTGCTATCACCTAGATTGGATTGCATCCGATTCACTTGGACTTGCCGGATAACAGAAATCATTTGCTCTTGCGCGGCGAAGGCTGAAAAACTCCCCACACCGATATAGCGACTTGCAGCATAGGCAGACACAATAGCGATCAGTAAGATCACGACGATCAACTCGACCAGAGTAAATCCTTGGGAAGATCTATATACCATCACGCGATGCTCACCTCATTCCTTGGTATTAGTTAGTATACCTCAATATAACTTGAGCAATTGTTTTGAAAGGATTTTTGAGAAGAATAGAGAAGAAAGGCCAGCTTTGCTGGCCTTTCTTATATTAACAATCGTTTGCCGTAATTGTAGGCTCACTGTCGGACGTTGCCATATCATACTTAACAGAGCAAGATGAATTAGTAGCACTTGTATAACCTTTGAAGGTATAAGCAACAGTACCTGTTGAATTAGAACCAGACACCACTTCCCAATCATCAGCAAGACCACTAACTGCTTTACCGATACCATTCTCACTTGCTTCAGGGTAACCATTGGTAGTATTAACTGTGTCATTGCCCATAGAAATAGAGCCATTGCCACTTTCTGTGCCATTGATTGCCGATTTGCCATATACAATGCCAGCCGCTCCCTGCATTGCACCTTTTAAACCCTGCAAAGACGCGTTACGAGCGTCATCTTGTAGATTAAGAAAACGAGGTGCTGCCGTTACAGCCAGAATACCCAGAATAACTATTACCACCACCAACTCGATAAGGGTAAAACCGCCTTGTCTTTTCATAGTTTACGTCTCTCTAAAAATGAATATTTATTGTTTTTGTTACTGCAACGAAACGGTAACGCGACCAGTTTTCGCTTCATACACGAATTGGTGAGCGCTTCCCCCTTCCTGTTGAATATAGGTACATGTTGCAGCGCCTGTATTTGCCACTGCTGCGTATTTAATATCTGAATCCTGATCCGCTTCTGTCTGTGTCCCTACCTTGGGTGGGTTTTGCAACAGATTGTTCATCAGATCAACACAAGCTTGTTCGGTCAGCCCTGAGGGGAAGGCCCCACCAGTATCTAGCCCCAACGGATAGCCATCACGAAAATCCGTATTGCTGCCATTACTATCTTTGCTTCGGGTTAACCAAAAATCGACACCATCGTAATTCACCGTGTTGTACTTTTCGCCGCTGATTATGCGAGAGGGGCGAGCTTCTGCCTCCCATTGAGCCCTTGCAGAAAGCACGCCAGTTGCGTAACCACCTGCGACACCTTCAATACTGGCTTTCTTTGCTTCATCAGTAACATCAAGAAACCGAGGCAGTGCTGCAACGGCTAATAAACCCACAACAACAATGACTACCACTAGCTCAACCAGAGAGAAACCAGACTGTCTGCTATACATAATGCCTCACACTTGAGTTTGTACGACGTCAAAGCACACTAATAATATATCGCCGCGTAAAATAATAAAAATGCTATTTAGCAATAAAGTTTATACCAACAGAGAATTTACCATCCTTTAGCTCAACCTCTACAGCCTGATGCTCTCCATCTAAGTATCTACATTTCACGAGCCAATTACTTGAGTTAGTTATCATTTCTGACTCTTCAGCAACTAAAACTCGATTTTCAGGATAAAGAATCTCCAACCACTTCATACATTCAATATTACCCTGCTCATCTATTGGTACTAACCATCCATTCGCAGAAAAGCGCAAACTATGTTGCTCTACCACCAGCTCTGAAGGTTGTCCATGCAGTAACCATTCCTGCTTATAAAAACTGGCACGCTCAGTCATTCGCTTACTAGCAACTAACAAATTGGTATGCATTGCCTCTTTTTCTACCTGCTTCCACGAGTATAGAAAAACAGCGATCAAAACAGTCACAATGGTAAGCCATAATGCAAACCGCCCACGTTGTGCTACTTGAAGCATGTTATCCCTTAAGCGCGTCGAGCATGCCCCACATCGGCAAGAAAATGCCGAGGGCCAGTATTAGCACCATACCGGCAACGACAACGAGCAAGATAGGCTCGATACGTGCCGTCAGCGTTTTCAAATCATAGTCGACCTCACGATCATAAAAATCGGCAACTTCTAACAACAGTTCATCAATACGACCAGTCTCTTCCCCGACAGAAATCATTTGAATAACCAAAGGGGTAAAAACACCGCTATTGATTGCCGTAGAAGAAATGGTTCCACCCGCTTCAATTGAGGCCTTCATTTCCAATAGTCGCCCTTCAAGAAACTTGTTATCTAAAGCTTCTGCGGATAATGACAATGATTGGTTTAGCGGCACCCCTGCTTTAAGCATTAGCGCAAAAGTACGAGAAAATCGAGAAAGTTGTGCGCGATTCACAATGCCGCCGACCACAGGCATCCGGAGTCTAAACTTATCCCAACGCTCTCGGCCATTGGCGGTGTTCAACCAAGCTCGAAATGCAAATAACGCTCCAACGATAGCGGCAAGCAACCACACCCAGTAATTGACAAAAAAGTCGGAAGTCGCGATCAAAATTCTTGTAGGTAGCGGAAGATCAACACCAAACCGGCTAAACATGTTGGCAAATTGAGGGATCACCTTTAAGTTGAGGACAAACATGGCCACAACAATAAAGCTGATGACAAACGTCGGGTAACGCATTGCCGTTTTGATCCGCTTACGGGTTTCTAGCTCTTGCTCATAATAATTAGCAAGCTGAAGTAGTGCTTCATCCAAACGACCTGTGTTTTCGCCCACATTGATCATGGATACAAACAAAGGGCTGAATACCGTGGAATGCATTTGCATCGATGCTGACAAATTACGACCGTTGGTTAATTCTTGTGTCACCTCTTCTAAGGCTTCTCTGAGCTGTTTATTACTGCAATTTTGGGTCAAACCACGAATCGAACGCAGTAAAGGAACTCCCGCTTTGGTCAAGCTATACAGCTGTCGGCAGAATATCACCATCACTTCAAGTGGCACGGCTGTTTTTAACAAGGCTTTAAGATCGATATTGAAGCTGCTTGCTGAAGCTCCCGAAGTAATCGAGGTTGGGATCACTCCTTTACTCAGTAACGATTCAGCAGCCAACTCTTCGCTAGCCGCTTCCACTTGCCCAGAAATCTTTGCACCATCAGAGCTTCGCCCCTGATATCGATATATCGGCATGATTTACCTTTAAATATAAATAGCCTGAGTCATACCGGATGCATCACCTTCACCGAGATTCATCACTTCATCCAGACTCACTTCACCCTTTAATGCTAACTCCATCGCCGCAGCTAACAATGGTTTGTACTCTTCATTGTTTCGCGCTTGCTGAGCAAATAACACGGCGTCGTCGGCTCTCAAAGCATCCATCATGGCATGATCAAGTTCGAGCATTTCAAATACCCCTACCCGCCCACGATAACCAGTGAGGTTACAGTTTTGGCAACCTCGACCACGCATAAAATTGGCACTCTCTTGGTTTGGAAAACGCTGTGCGAGCCACTGACGGCGTGACTCATCCACATCATCCTGAGTTTTACAGTCTGGGCATACTTTACGTACCAATCGCTGAGCTACAACGGCTCTCACTGCACTCGCGACAAGATACCCTGGCGCGCCCATGTCAATCATACGCAAAGCACTGTCTATGGCATCATTGGTGTGCAAGGTACTTAGAACTAAGTGACCAGTCAGAGCGGCTCGCAAGCCTATTTCGACCGTTTCGTGATCTCGCATCTCCCCGACGAGGATGATGTCAGGATCCTGACGTAAAAACGTTCTCAGCACCGTTGAAAAATCGAGGTTAATTTTAGGATTTACCTGAACCTGACTGATCCTCGGCAAGCGATATTCCACAGGGTCTTCAGCAGTGATGATCTTCTTGCCGGGCTCATTAAGTTCACTAAGTGCCCCATACAAGGTGGTGGTTTTACCAGAGCCTGTTGGTCCCGTTACCAAAATCATGCCATGAGGGCGTTTCAATTGGCGGCGCAGCCTTTCTAGCAGGTCAGCAGGTATCCCCGACTCCTCTAGTTTGCGTATCCCCATTGATTGGTTTAGCAAACGCATAACGACCGATTCGCCATATTGCACAGGCATCGTCGACATACGGATATCGACCGACTGTCCTTTAGCTTTAATATTAAAGCGACCATCTTGAGGTAGGCGTTTTTCTGAAATATCAAGATTTGCCATCAACTTAAGACGAAGGACCAGTGCCGGTGCAATATTGACTTCATTCAATAAAGTTTCGTGTAACACACCATCGATACGTTGTCTTAAGCGTAAAATATTCGCATCCGGCTCAATATGAATATCCGATGCCCCCACTTGAATCGCATCTTCAAATAATGAATTGATCAGCTTAACAACCGTCACTTCTTCGCTATCTTGATCTTCGATATTGAAATCAAACGCTTCAGTAACTTGGTGTTCTGCTTGGAGCTGCTCTGCAAACGAGGCAATCTCTTTAGTACGACGATAGTAGCGATCAAACCCCTCAACCAACTGCTTCTCTGGTGTGATCACAAACTCTACATTGTAATTTGGCAATTGGCTCAGCAGCGCTTCTTGGGCAAATAAGTCCGCAGGATCACTCATGGCAATACGTAATGTATCGCCATTACGCCCAATGACCATCGCACGAAGGCGTCGCGCATGGACTTCGGATAATAATTGCACCGCATCGATATCCACATTCGCACGGCTTAAGTCGATAAGAGGTACATTTAACTGCTGAGATAAGAAGGTCAGCATTTGGTGATCAGTAAGAAATCCCAGCTCTATTAGGGCGGCACCTAACTTACGTCCCGTCGCTTTCTGCGCAGCTAAAGCTTGTTCAACTTGTTCTTCGGTAATAATGCCTTCTTCAACTAACAAGTCACCAAGGCGTTTACGCAGCTTAATTTGCATTCGGCTTCTCCTCTAGACGGCTGAGTAGCGTTAGCCGATCGCGAATAAATTGTTGTGATTGACTCGAAATGCCGACTTTCAACAGCGCTTTCTTATAGGATTGTTGTGCAGAAGTGAGGTTAAGAGCTCGCTCTTGTTGAATACCTAACCCAAGCCACCAGCGTCCATTCTCTGGTTCTAACTGAACCAGTTGTTGATAGCTTTCAAGCGCTAATGCATCCTGATTGGCCTTCTGAGCTAATGCGGCTCGCAGAGACAAATATTTTACGCTGGCAGGCTTGGTTAGTTGCATCAGTGGCACTAAAGCCGCTTGCTGTTGATTCTCTTTTATTAGCAACTTAGCCAGTGCTATACGTACATCTTCATCATTTGGATATTGCCGGATCCCTTTCTGCAACAGCTCTGCCGCCTTGCGGGTATCCCCTTTCCCATAATAAAGTGCCGCCAGTTTCTTTCTCACATTGCTATCAGAAGGGGTATGTCGAAGTGCTATTTGAAACTGGGTTAATGCCTCATCTAGCTTGTTGCTCTCCATGGCTTTTTCTGCACGAATGATGGCCTTTTGAGCCAATTGTTCCGGAGAAAGCTCCACTTGCTCAACAATGACATTTTGAGGTTGGATTGGGTTGGTGTTTTCTCGATGTTCTTTTACGGGAGCGGTCTTTGAAGTTGTAATTTTCTTCACTGGAACCGGTTCAGCTTTTTCTGTTGTTCCAGTCGGTTGGGCTACAGAATTAGAGGCAAAATAAAGTTCGCTATCGGTACGGCTCTTTTTGCTTGTCGGTGATGGGGCAAGCATAACCTCAACACTGGCTTGCTCGCCATTGATAGGTTGAGAAGAATAGCTAGGCTGCGTAACGGAAATTGGTTGGGATTGTGACACCGCCCAACCGCCCATCGCCATACTTAAAGTAAATCCAGCGATAAGCCAAGGTAAAACAGGCCGTTGTTTAATTTTTGGTACGTCTGCTCTTACAATATTCTGTGTTGAGCGACGCTTTTCAGCTAAATCCGTTAGCGCATCATTAATAGCACTCATGTGTTACTCCATCCCCACAAGCGCGGGCTTTTAAATCTAGGCTTACAGCTATCAAAAGTATCGTGAATGGCGTCATATAACTGGTGATTGCTCACCTGCATCGTAGCTTGGCAACACGCTAATACCATTGCTTTACTGGTGATTTGGTTGATCAGCCGAGGTATTCCTTGGCTTGCTCGCCAAATTGCTTTTTTTTGAGCAAGGTTGAATATCGAACTCACGCCACCTGCTTTTGTTAGGCGGCTATCGATATAAGCAACAACTTCATTGAAATTTAAAGCACGCAAAGAAATATTGTAGCTAATTCGTTGACGAAGCTGGCGTAAGTGATGCAGTGCTAACCGTTCATCAAGTTCAGGTTGTCCAAACAACACGATTTGCAACAATTTGCTTTGTTCCGTTTCAAGGTTGCCAAATAAACGCAACACTTCTAATGCTTCATCGCTAAGTGCTTGGGCTTCATCGACAACCAGAACAACACTTTTGTTTTGTTTATTTAAAGCAAGCAACCGTTCCTGAATATCACCAACGACCGTAATAGTGCTACTTTCCAATCCAAGCTCTCTAGCAATAGCTTGACGTAGCTCATCACCATCTAAAGCGGGATTCGGTAAATAAACTAGTTGAACATCGTCCCCCATTTGGTTTATCAACATCCGACAAACCATGGTTTTTCCGGTCCCCACCTCTCCGCTGACTTTAATCACCCCTTCATCCATGGCTAACGCAGCTAACACAGTTTGAATCGCTTCATAGTGTGGGGCTAACCCTAAAAACATTTCTGTGTCTGGGGTTAGATGAAATGGGGCTTGCTTAAGACCAAAGTGCTCCAAATACATACATTACTGGCTATCTTCTTCGGGGAACCACTCTTGCAACAAGTCACGCGAGCGTTCCAATTCTTTTTGCCAAGTGTTCACACCGACCACCGTTGGCTTGAGCAAAATGACCAATTCGGTTTTTTCTGTCAGCTTCGACTTATTTCGGAATAAGTGACCTACACCCGGTATATCACCTAATAATGGTACTTTTGATACTCGGTCGAACGTATTGGATTTCATCAGACCACCAATAACCACTACATCACCATCTTGAGCACGAATCACCGAGTCAGACTCACGAATTGAGCTGCGAGCTAAAGGCAAGGTAATACTGGTGTTGCCATAACCAATTTCTTTCACCTGCTCATCCACTTCAATCACTGCAGGGTGCACATGCAATAACACATTCCCCGCATCATCAATTTGTGGCGTCACATCAAGAGAGATGCCCGAAAAGAATGGCGTAAGCTCAACTTCTGGTGCTGGATTTGCGTTATCACCACTTCCAACAACACTCGATAAGTCCGTTACATAATATTCATCGGTACCCACTTTGATCACAGCTTTCTGGTTATTCGATGCCGTTACTCTCGGACTGGACAGAACATTCAAATCACCCTGAGTTGCCATGAAATTCAATACAGCATCAAAGCTACCACTGGAAATAACAATATTGCTTTGTCCTGCAAGTAAGGTACCGATCGCATCTAAACCAGGTAGCGTAAAACCCGGGTCTTGTGGAAGACTTCCTTGACCAATAGTGAAGTCGGTACCATTAGAAGAAAAAGCTTTAGACCAGTTAATGCCTTGTTGATAACCATCGCTCAAGGTCACTTCTAGAATTTTTGCCTCTAAGATCACTTGGCGATGCATGCGCTCTTGTGAAGCTCCAATAAAATTTCGCACTTCACGAATCTGATCAGGGTAAGCACGGATGGTAATTAAACTGGCTTGTGGGGTAACCACCACACTTTGACCATCACCAGAGCCAATCAGCTGAGCAACGGCCGTTTGTAACTGTGGCCAAAAATCACTTTCACTGATGGTCTCGATTTCAGTTCCACCTTTGGCACTGCTTGAGCTACTGCTACCAGAAGAATTTGATGAAGATGAACTTGAAGACGAAGAAGAGGAGTCTGAATCCGTGTCAGTGTTTGTAATTGTTCCGGTTGTGATTGATGTTAGCGAACGTCCCGAGCGCTTAAACTGCAAATAATCGACAGGAAGGGTCACTGTACGAAGATCGGCAGGATAAACTTGAATGACTTTTCCTGAGAGTTCAATCTCATAGCCGTACATATCACGGATCACCGAAAGCACTTCATCAAGGGTGACATCAGTAAGGTTAACCGTCACTTTGCCTTTTACGGCAGGGTGAATGGCTGCGCTGTATTCCGTGCCACGCACTAAACTGGTAAAAAATGCACGAGCTTCCACGGCATCCGCTTTAATACGGTAGCGTTTCAACGTTTGATTTTCTGGTGAGACTGCCGAGTCTAACTCAGGCATTAAATCTGCTTCCACAGATGCAGGCAACACATCGATAGCTTTGCTATTAGACTCATTAATCGCCTGATTAAGGGCACTTTTTGCTTCCACCGGATCCCGGTGTCCCATTGAGCATCCTGCCAGTGAGGCGATGGTGATAGCTAAAACGAGTTTACGCATACTATTCTGATAACCTTATTGTTTTACATCTTTAGAGAAAAGTTCTAATTTCCACTGCCTTTTCCCCTTTGAAACCGTCACGAATTCGGCATCAATGTTGATGACTCGAAAGCCATTAATCACTTGCCCACGCTCCAATACTTTATTACCCATAATCGCCTGACAGTCTGAGCCGTTAACGCAGATAATGCTTTGCAGTTTAGGTAACGAATAAACAGCTTTTTTACTATTCGATTGAGGGGAAGTTGATTGAGTCCAATCTAATGGTGCAGTTGGATCACTGGCAGCAAAACTACTTGCCGAAATCAAACAGCTAAATACAAACCACCATTTAACCACCAATAAACTCCTGTCTTGTTCCCAAGGTATACACTTCCATGACTAATCGAGCTGACGGGTAGCTTTCCACTTTGTAGGTAAAGCTACGCCAATAATACTTCACTGGCAGTGACTCCAACGCTTCAAGATAAGCCAGAATATTAAAGTAACTGCCCGTCAATTCCACACGCACAGGGTGTAAATAATAACCAGTATAGTCTTTCCCTTCAGAGTCCGATGTAATGGGCTCGGCTGGCAATGACTCTAGAGAAACTAGATGCAATTCCTTGCTCTCAGTTAAAACCTCTTCCAATAACTGTGCCATTTCTGAAGGAGAAATGAGATTTTCGATGATCTTCGCCAATTGTTGCGATAAATTCTGGCTTTCTGTCAATAACTGGCTGTATTCCATATTGATCTCTTGATCGGGATCTTTCTTAAGTTTGGCGGTCACCGTCAGAATTTCGCCTTCTAGACGCTGGTTATTCACTTGAGTAACGGCAATTTGTTTCTTCAACTCGTTATTTGTCTTCAATGATGGCTCAACCAATAACACGGCAAGGCCGATAAAAATGGCCACAAAACCACATATTGAGATCAGTCCCTTTTCACGACCACTTAAGGAAGCAAACTTATCACTTAGTTGTTGCCACTGCTGCTTCATGGTTGACCTCCGTCTTTCGCTGTCAGCTCGAAGGTAATGATGTCCTTTTCATTGCGACCAATTTTTAGCTTTTCAAACGTTCGACCAATGAGGTTCAACTCTTGTTTAAATTGTCTCACCCAATTTGGTATTGCCTTAGGTTCTCGAGCGACTCCCTGAAGATCAAGAGAGTGAGCATCCATGCGGATCTGACGCAATGCTATATCATCACGGCCTAACTGGGCCAATGAACGCATGACGCCAGAATAGCCAACTTGTTGTGATTCATCGTATTCGCCCATCGCTGTCATGGAGTCTTGTTTCGATTGAATTTCCAATTTAAGCCGCGCAACTGCAGCCACTTTTTCAGGGGAAGGCTTATGACGTGCCAAACGCTGGTTCAAGCTGGTGAGTTGCTGAGTAAACTCGGTTTCTTGCGCCCTTTGCACGTGTAACTCGCGTTCAAGCTTAGCTTGTTGAAATTGAAATAATCCGAATACGGCAAGTAATAACACGGCTATCCCCGCCCAACATGCAACAATGAACGGAAGACTGAAGTAATCTTTTTTAGGTTTTAAGTACTCGGGATATAGATTAATTTCTTCAGATTCGATGCGTGTAACACAGCGGGATAAGACTAACCCCGACTCATCATTTCGCTCAGAAAGAGCACTCACTTTCACACTTAAACGCTCTGCTAAGGCATTCGCGAGTTCTTGCTGCTCTTCTTCATCACAGCAAATTTTCATTTGGTGGATCGACGTTCCACGTAGCTGAGAGGATAAATAGTCAATCGATCGCTGCAGTTCAAGTGCGATACCATCTAACTGCAATACACTACTAGCAACACCGGTTAAAGGAGGCGTTATACCTCGGATATGGCGTTGGAAAGCACAGCTTCCTGCTACGTATGCACTAACTTTATAACCACTCTCTTTACTACGTTGGAGTAACAGAAAGTCGTTCGGTTCGTCTACCGAATGTGCCCACACTTCCTCTTCAACTAAAACTTTTCCAAGACGCAGGTCTACTCCTGCTAGCTTTCGGTGTAACTCCAGAATAACGGACTTGGAAATCACGTACGCCTGAAGCTTATTACTTCCTGGCAACACGGCAGCATCGGCAATGATTTCTGTGACTTTTTCTGAAATGAGATCTTTAAGCAGAAATGGGAGGGCGACTTGAAGTTCATCATTAGGAAGATTGGGCTTCTCTATTTGATAGGTCTGATACAAACCAGAATGCAGGACAAGGTTAACTTGGCTTCCTTTCTGTGCTGATCCTTGAAGAATAGAAAGAAGCACCTCAACCCATGGTTGCCCTTTGAGAGGAGTATGTTGAGGTAACGCATTCGATGGTGTAGTAAGATAGATAGCGCTGGGTTGAACAATGGCATTCACACATTCAGCCGAATCATTCTGTTTTTTGAATTTACCTAAAATTGAGTGCATCTTCATTCAGTTTTATTTTTTCCGCCACCGGTTTCGCCGCCCTACTTTTACTTTAGTCGTAAAATCATTCATAGCGGTCTGTTTTTCAATTGGAAGCAATTGTTCTTCTTTTTTAAAGAAGCGTCCTTGAACACCATTCACCCCTAGCTTAATCACCGTGTTGAATTCACTCTTCGTTTCAACACCGACAGCAATGAGTTGGGTTTTAAGCCCTCTACATGCACCAAGCAAGCTACGCACAAAAAGTTGGTTTTCATGCCTCTGATCAATTTGTTTAATCAGACTCCGGTGGAGTTTTAAATAGTGGATTGGCAGATCTTTTAGATAATGCGTACTCACTATTGAGCGCCCAGCCTGACCCACTATGATCTTACACCCTAAGCCTGATGCCATCTTAATAATGGGTCGCATATAATCGAGGTGTTTCACCAATCTCGCTTCAGCAAATTCCAACGTTAGCAAACCACGTTTATCAATGGGTAACTGAAGTAACTCATCCCTAAACCATTTTCGATATTCACGATCAGCAAAAGGAGTGACATAAAGATTAACAGAATAGTTTAGAGAATGCGTAGAGGATGACTTCAAAAAGTTGATAATCAAAGAGAAACTTGCCTTATCTAAGGTCATTTCATAACCAACTGATTCAATAGCTGCATTGAAATGAGAGGATTTAATCAATCCTTTTTCTGGATCATCAATCCGCACAAATAGCTCATGATGATCAATTTGCAGTTCTTGCTGACTATCAAGTAAGTAACATGGCTGCTCAAAAATAAACAACTTTTCAGGTTTCAACACCTGATCAAAAAGCGTTCTCCAACGGACACTACCTCGCTCTTCGTCTTGAGCGACCACTTTCTTGAAACGGTTCCATGTATTTACCCGTTGTAGCTGTGCACTTTTTAATGCGGTCTCCGCTTCATCCATGATACGACCCTGCCGCTCACCTTCACGATACATACTAATGCCAATATGACACCAGTTATCGGGTTCTAATGGTTCTGGGGGGGTAAGTTTCGCGATTTGTTTCAAGCAGTTAATAGCGATATTTGACACATCTTTACTATTTAAATGTGGCGCAAAAATGGCGAAGTCAGAATCATAATATCGTGAAAGAATAACGTCAGGATAACGTTGAATAATGTTCGAAAGCCCTTCACCTACTTCAACGATAAAGTCATTGGCAATTTGCTTGCCACTTTCTTCTTTCAGTGCATCCCAGTCATCAATCCGTAACAATAGAACGCCACCATTTGCCCCACTTTCCGTCACTGCTGATTCCAACTTACTATCAAACAATACTCGGTTGGCGGCACCTGTCAGTTGATCAAGGAACGTTTGTGTTCGAATAAAAGTATCAAACCGACTGCGCTCCTGCCGAGCATCTTGCAACTCTTCAATAACGCGGTCTAAGGCCTCACTCGCAGTATAAGGCCATTCGTTGATGTCTCCTTTGGCATATTCTTCCACTCGGCCTGCTAAGATCATTCGCCCTCGCTCTTCCAGTAACTCCGAGCCATACAATTGTTTTTTAAGCCACTTTACGCCTTGCATTAAGCAAAAGATGATCAGTAACACCGAAAGCGTGATCGACAGAAGAGCTTGCATCGAATAACCGTAGCCAATGTAAGGAGGGATGGCTTTAAACGCGATGCTATAACCTTGATTTCTTTGTAACTCAAAGCTGACTTCATACAGGAGTGCTGGATCGTATTTTGAAGAGGTATCTTTGAAGCGATAGATCACTCCAACGGAGGAAGACAATTCCATTTCAACAATGTTTGATGCCTGCAACATCTTAGGCATCCACCGCTGCATAGAATATGCAGCATCAGGATCTTCCATTTCTTTGTCCACGACCTCGACAATACCAATCAAAGAGTGATCGAGATATTCTTGCCCAAGCTGCTTAAAAGACAAAGTCCCACCGAGAAACAAAATGAACATGGCGCTGATCACGATCATCGTTACAAATGCAACCAATCGAGTACTCAGCTTTAAGGTAGGCGTATACCTCACTAGACCGAATTCCTTTTCAAAAAGATAATGCCAGAAAAAATAGAAGACTCGCTACTGGCGATTAGAAGGTAGTTGTATGGTTCAATATATAAAAAAGCCGCTGAATACGCGGCTTTTTTTACTGTTTAATCGCTTAAAACGGGATGTCGTCATCAAAATCCATCGGTGGCTCATTATATTGTGGCTGAGCCTGTTTTGGTTGCGATTGTGGTTGCTGAGCTGGTTGATGTTGCATTGCTGGCTGCTGAGGTTGACCCCAACCGCCTTGCTGCTGGCCACCCATTCCTTGTGCAGGTGCGCCCCCTTGAGCACGGCCTCCTAGCATTTGCATTACACCATTAAAGCCTTGTACCACAACTTCTGTCGTGTAACGCTCTTGGCCATTTTGGTCTTGCCACTTACGTGTTTGAAGTTGGCCTTCAATGTATACCTGAGAACCTTTGCGTAAGTATTCACCTGCGACTTCAGCTAATTTGCCAAACAGAGCAACACGGTGCCATTCTGTTTTTTCACGCTGTTCGCCTGTGTTCTTATCGCGCCAGCTTTCTGAGGTTGCAACAGTAATGTTTGCCACAGCGCCGCCACTTGGCATGTAACGAACTTCAGGATCATTACCCAAGTTACCAACTAAAATTACTTTGTTTACTCCACGGCTCGCCATGTTTCGCTCCGTCTGTTTCTTTATTGGATGGTTAAATAGCAGTATAGGATAGCACGCTTTATTAGCGGCACAAATCACTATCAATCACGCTTTGAGACATGACAGTCAAACTCACCGACAGATTTCGTTCTCTATCAATGAGCTGAGTTATCCATTCTAGCGATGAGATGACTAAATAAACGGCCAGCGACAAAACCGGTCGTTAGACCACCAACATTAGCAGCAAGATCTAACCACTCCCCATAGCGATTTACGTATGGCTGGATCAACTCGATCGCCCCACTCCAAGCGACAAAAAAAGCACCAACAAATAACCAGTATTTGGGTTTACGCAGGCCAACAGAAAACATTAATGCTCCGTAAGCAATAAAGTGATGCGATTTGTCGGAGCCAGGAACAGCAGGAAGCTCAGGAAGCGGTGTTAGAGAAAGTACCGTGATAAGTAATAATATCAGCACTGACAATGCCACCCAGTATTGGCAAAGTAAATCGTGTATTTTTTTCATTGGAAATGATACGGATAAATAAAAGTTCTACATGATACTGGCAGAAAAAGGCGATTCAACCAGAACAAGAAGAATACCAACTTTCGATGGAGTAGATTTTTCGACACAAATCAAAGCTAAAAATAGTGAGCAATCGCTTAATTACCGACCGATATGAAACAAAACGCAAAAGTAAGTCATTCGTTAGCACTTTTATCAAAGTTCTTTCACTCTGAGAAGCTCATGATTATTAGGAGAGTCTCGAGTGAATAGAAGCAGCTATACCCGAACCATACATCACTTATGCTTGCAAAAAGAACAAGAACCATTTGTCACCGATATTGAAGACAAACTCGGCTTAACTATCCCTATGATAAAACCCGAAGAACTGATGCTGGCCGATCGACAGCACCGGCATAAGATTTTATTAATCAATTATTCTGACCATCATGCAATTAACTCTCAATTACGCGCTCTTCCGTTAGTCAACAAACTGTTTGAGGTCATTGTGTTTAATGTCAATAAACGACTGACAACGGATGAACTCCTAGCGATGGGAAATCTCAAGGGCTTGTTTTATAACACAGATAGCATGGAAGCCATCGCACATGGGTGCGCCGAAATCATTAACGGCCAAAACTGGTTGCCTAGAAAAGTAGCTTCTCAATTGTTGCACTATTATCGTCAAGCCGTCGACTGTCAAACTGCCCCAGCGACGGTTGACTTGACCAATAGAGAAATACAACTGCTTGGTTATCTCAAAACTGGCGCTTCGAATATTCAGATCGCAGAAGAGATGTTTATTAGCGAGTTCACCGTCAAATCTCACCTCTATCAGATCTATAAGAAACTCTCTGTGAAAAACCGATTGCAAGCGGCGGCATGGGCAAGACAACACATATTGTCTTAAATTTAATTCACTGTACGAAAATGTTATATTTGAGCCGTTTCATTCATTATTTACTTATATAAACCGTGTTAAGGTGGCGCCAACTGAAATGAAGTATAGACAAAGAAAGGGTTCTATCATGATTAAAAAGTGCCTGTTTCCGGCAGCTGGCTACGGTACTCGTTTTCTACCGGCAACTAAATCAATGCCAAAAGAGATGATGCCTGTTGTAAATAAACCTCTTATTGAATACGGTGTTGAAGAGGCAATCCAGGCAGGTATGGACGGCATGTGTATTGTTACTGGTCGTGGCAAACACTCCATCATGGATCACTTTGACAAAAACTACGAACTAGAGCACCAAATCAGCGGCACAAACAAAGAAGAGCTGCTGGTTGATATTCGTAACATCATCGACAGTGCGAACTTCACTTTCATTCGTCAACAAGAAATGAAAGGCCTAGGCCACGCAATCCTAACTGGTCGTGAACTGGTTGGTGACGAACCATTTGCTGTTGTGCTAGCGGATGACCTTTGTGTCAACGAAGAAGAAGGCGTATTAGCACAAATGGTTGCGCTGTTTAAACAGTTCCGCTGCTCAATCGTTGCTGTTCAAGAAGTACCAGAAGACGAAACTCACAAATATGGTGTTATTTCTGGCGAAATGATCAAAGACGACATTTACCGTGTAGATGATATGGTTGAGAAACCAGAGCAAGGAACTGCGCCAAGCAACCTTGCAATCATTGGTCGTTACATCCTAACTCCAGATATCTTCGAGCTAATCGAAAATACTGAACCTGGTAAAGGCGGCGAGATTCAAATCACTGATGCGCTATTGAAGCAAGCAAAAGCAGGTTGTGTTCTTGCGTACAAATTCAAAGGCAAGCGTTTTGACTGTGGTAGCGTAGAGGGTTACATCGAAGCAACAAATTACTGCTTCGAAAACCTGTACCTAAAAGACAGCAAGAAAAATGAGCTTGGCAAACAGGTCACAACGAAAGAAAAATAATATTTTTCTATCTATATGACTTAAAAGGCGATTCAGAAATGAATCGCCTTTTTACTGTTTTTTTATCCAGTAACATCTTTGCACATTTATCGCACTATGTAATACTTGGGCGACTTGGTATTACACAGAGCAAGAGAATGGACAAAATAGAAGTTCGTGGTGCCCGAACCCACAACCTGAAAAATGTGAATCTAACCATCCCTCGGGATAAATTGATTGTGGTCACAGGCCTGTCCGGCTCAGGCAAATCATCACTCGCCTTTGACACCCTTTATGCTGAAGGTCAGCGTCGCTATGTTGAGTCATTGTCAGCCTATGCTCGTCAGTTTTTATCACTGATGGAAAAGCCTGATGTTGATCATATAGAAGGTTTATCACCTGCGATTTCTATTGAACAAAAGTCTACCTCTCATAACCCTCGTTCTACCGTAGGTACCATCACCGAAGTCTACGACTATCTGCGTTTATTATACGCTCGCGTTGGTGAGCCTCGCTGCCCAGAACATCACGCACCACTTGCCGCCCAAACGATCAGCCAAATGGTGGATAAAGTTCTTGAACTGCCAGAAGGTTCAAAAATGATGTTACTTGCTCCGATCGTAAAGGAGCGAAAGGGTGAGCATGTCAAGACGCTTGAAAATTTAGCGGCACAAGGGTTTATTCGAGCACGCATTGATGGTGAAACTTGCGATTTATCTGATCCACCGACACTTGAATTGCATAAAAAGCATACGATTGAAGTGGTAGTTGACCGCTTTAAAGTACGTGACGATCTCCAGCAACGTCTTGCTGAATCATTTGAAACAACACTAGAGTTATCTGGTGGCATCGCGGTTGTCGCACCGATGGATGGCGACGGTGAAGAAACTGTGTTTTCTGCTAATTTTGCCTGTCCACATTGTGGTTACAGCATGCAAGAGCTTGAACCTCGTCTGTTCTCATTCAACAACCCAGCAGGTGCTTGTGGTACCTGTGATGGATTAGGTGTGCAGCAGTATTTTGACCCCGCGCGAGTGATTCAAGATGACACTCTTAGCTTGGCGCAAGGCGCCATCCGTGGCTGGGATCAGAAAAACTACTATTACTTTCAGATGCTGACCTCTTTAGCGGATCATTATGGGTTTGATCTACATAAGCCCTTTAAGTCATTGCCAAGTAAAACACGCGATATCATCTTAAAAGGCTCAGGTCGCACAGAGATTGAATTTAAATACATCAATGACCGTGGTGATATTCGTGTGAAACGCCACCCATTTGAAGGGATCCTCAATACCCTTGAACGTCGCTATCGCGATACAGAGTCAAACTCGGTGCGTGAAGATTTGGCCAAATACATTTCGACCAAGTCATGTACTAGCTGTAATGGCAGCCGCCTGCGTTTAGAAGCAAGAAATGTGTTCATTAATGACACCACATTGCCTGAAATTACCGAACTCAGCATTGCCGATGCACTTTCTTTCTTCCAGTCGCTAACGCTCGAAGGACAACGTGCTCAAATTGCAGAAAAGGTCATGAAGGAGATCAATGACAGGCTGCAATTCCTTGTTAATGTGGGACTAAACTATCTAAACCTTTCCCGTAGTGCGGAAACATTATCTGGCGGAGAAGCACAACGTATTCGTCTGGCAAGTCAAATTGGCGCCGGATTAGTGGGCGTCATGTACGTGTTAGATGAGCCTTCAATCGGCCTACATCAACGAGACAACGAACGCTTACTACAAACTCTGACCCACCTTCGCGATCTGGGAAATACCGTTTTAGTGGTTGAACATGATGAAGACGCCATTCGCATGGCGGATCATGTCATCGATATCGGCCCTGGCGCCGGTGTGCATGGTGGCTCAGTGGTGGCGGAAGGTACTATGGAAGAGATCATCGCTAATCCTGCATCTCTGACAGGCCAATACCTCAGCGGAAAAAAAGCCATTGAAATCCCCAAACAGCGCACGCCAATAAACAAAAAGAAAGTGGTGAAACTCTCTGGCGCGACTGGTAACAACTTAAAAGACGTTAACCTAACCATCCCTGTCGGGCTATTTAGCTGTATTACTGGCGTTTCTGGCTCAGGTAAATCGACTCTAATTAACGATACATTCTTTAAGATTGCGCACACTCAGCTCAATGGCGCCACAACCGCGACACCTGCACCATACAAAAAGATCCAAGGGCTAGAGCATTTTGATAAAGTCATTGATATCGACCAAAGTCCAATAGGGCGAACTCCGCGTTCAAACCCAGCCACCTATACGGGCATCTTTACCCCAATCCGTGAGCTATTCGCTGGCACTCAAGAATCTCGTTCTCGCGGCTATAAACCGGGACGTTTCAGCTTTAACGTTCGAGGCGGACGCTGTGAAGCCTGCCAAGGTGATGGCGTGATCAAAGTAGAAATGCACTTTCTCCCGGATGTATATGTCCCTTGTGATGTGTGTAAAGGCAAACGCTACAATCGAGAAACACTAGAAGTACGCTACAAAGGCAAGACCATTGATGAGGTCTTGGAAATGACAGTGGAAGACGCACGTGAATACTTCGATCCAGTCCCCGTTATTGCGCGTAAACTGCAAACATTAATGGATGTAGGCTTGTCCTATATCCGACTCGGCCAGGCGGCAACAACACTATCAGGTGGTGAGGCCCAACGGGTAAAACTGGCTCGTGAGCTTTCTAAACGCGATACAGGTAAAACTTTATACATCTTAGATGAGCCGACGACAGGGTTGCACTTCCACGATATCCAACAGTTACTTACAGTACTACATCGCCTACGTGATCATGGCAATACCGTCGTCGTGATTGAACACAACCTCGATGTGATCAAGACAGCCGACTGGATCATCGACCTAGGTCCGGAAGGTGGACAAGGCGGTGGTGAAATCATTGCACAAGGCACACCGGAAGATGTGTCATTGGTCGAAGGTTCGCACACAGCACGATTCCTTAAGCCTATGTTAGACTAATAAAAAGTAGTAAAGTCGTAAAACCAGCGACATGTCATCGCTGGTTTCTTTTTATGTTGAGGCAACAAATACAATGGCGACGGTACACCTTTCTGGCACTCAGCTTGAACCTCAAGCGACCAAACTTCCACTGAACAAACCTTTTCTGGTTTCGCTTGCAGTGTTGTTTGTGATTGCCATGCACTTTTTTATGCCAAATCCAGGAGGCTCTGGACTCGCCTTATCATTCAATCCAACCACATGGTTAGCTTTTAGTTTCGCTTTGGCCCTTGGGCTATATCAACTGGGCACCGAACAAGCTCTTCGTTATAACAAGCTGACCATAGGCCTGTTTATCAGCGCCATCATGCTCACCTTACCGGTGATCTACCCTGATTCCAGCCTATCCCATTCAGTTGGTAAACTCACTGGGTTATGGGCGGGGTTACTGTTCTTTATTGTATTGCAACAATTTCGCTTCAGTAACAAACAAAAACAGCGACTACTTTGGTTTATCGTCATTGGGGTAGTCATTGAAGCCTTATTTGGTTGGTTTCAATACACTATGCTTAAGCCCGGTAACCTGTTTGGTTATGACACTCTAGCCAACCGCCCTTATGGTATTTTCCAGCAACCCAATGTGATGGCCAGTTTTCTTGCTACTGGTCTTGCAATTTCTGGCTATCTGCTTGCTCGTCAGCCGGTGAAGTATCATCGAAAAATTAGTGATGTCGCCCTGCTTTATCTACTACCACTTCTGACATTGCCATTATTGATCATTCTTGGTTCTCGTACTGGCTGGTTGGCCTCTGTCCTTTCTGTCGTCATGTTGTTGCCTTATCTATACCGTTTTGCCAATCGAAAACGTTTCTGGGGTTGGCTCGGCTTCTCAGTGAGTGGCATCATTGTAGGGTTAACCATCGTAATGAGTTCAAGTGGCGATGGCGGTATCGCAGCAGACAAAATGCATATGGAAAGCCCGAGAAGCTACACCTTTCCTCAAACGCTAGATATGGTGGTCGAAAAGCCTTTTACTGGCTATGGTTACGGAAAGTTTGAGTCTGAGTACATTTTATATACCGCTAGACAACACCAACTCAATCCTGATTACAAAGCAGGGCTCCCTTCGATGGATCACCCCCATAATGAGCTCCTTTACTGGGCAGTTGAAGGAGGTCTACTCCCCGTGTTGGGCATCCTTCTCGCCGCAGGCCTTGTACTCGCGCGCCTCTACCAAGCTAAAAAAGGAACACGCTTGGCAATGTTTGCCTTGTTTGTTCCCATCGTGCTGCATTCCCAACTTGAATACCCGTTTTATCACTCCGCAGTGCATTGGCTCGTCTTTATTATTTTGCTTTATTGGGTAGATCAACGCGTATCGAGCCAACGAGAAGTTTCGTTTAGTATCGTTAGTAAAACCTTACTCAGAGTCACAAGCTTAGTTTTGCCGATATTGACCAGCGTGTATATGCTCAGCGCGCTCCATACCAATTACGTGCTCACCAAATACGAAACCTCAAATCCATCCAATCCTGAGATTTTGGAGCAAGTAACTAACCCAGTCGTCTGGAAAGATCGCTACGATTGGGATATCTACAGTACTTATCTTAATATCGGTTTATTCAAACAAGATGCGGAACTGATTCAGCCCTATATTGACTGGTCACTGAATATCATAAAAAGCAAACCAAGACCTGCATTTTACAATAACTTGATCTTGGCCTATCAAGGCTTAGGGCAAGATGGGCGAGCAGAACAAATCCGCAGTGAAGCGCAATTTTTATTCCCCAACCTCGACTTTACTGAGGTGCAATATATCCCACCAACAATCAGTGCAGCTCAGCAAAGCGCGACAAAAGAGTAATAAAAAGGGCGACAACATGTCGCCCTGAACTTTTTCAATTTGCCCTTTATTGAGAAAGCGATTCTTCCAACGCTTTCAAACATAAAGCGACGTTTTCTTCACGTGCGGCATACCCCATAAGGCCAATTCGCCACGCTTTTCCTGCCAATGCCCCTAAACCCGCACCGATTTCAAGATTGTACTTGGTCAATAAATGCTGACGAATATGAGCTTCATCGATACCTTCAGGCACATATACCGCGTTCAGTTGAGGCAAACGACAGCTTTCTTCCACCACAAACTCGAAGCCCAGTTTCTGCAATCCTACCTTAAGCTTGTCATGCATGATGCGGTGTCGCTGCCAAGCCGTCTCTAACCCCTCATTTTTCAATATCAGCAGCGCTTCATGCAGCGCATAAAGGCTATTCACCGGCGCGGTATGGTGGTAACTGCGTTTTCCTTCCCCACTCCAATAGCCTAACACTAAGCTTTGATCGAGAAACCAGCTCTGTACTGGCGTTTTTCGTGATTGAATTTTCTCTATTGCCGCTGGAGAAAATGTCACGGGAGACAACCCCGGCACGCAAGATAAGCACTTCTGACTACCTGAATACACAGCATCCAATTGCCATTCATCGACTTTAAGTGGAACGCCACCAAGCGACGTCACCGCATCCATAATACTCAATACGCCGTATTGCTTGGCAAGCGCCCCCAATGCTTGAGCGTCAGAACATGCCCCTGTGGATGTTTCGGCATGAACAAAGGCCAGAATTTTGGCATCAGGATTCTCTTTTAATGCTTGTTCTACCTTAGCAAGTGAAACTGGCTGGCCCCATTCATCATCTACGACAACTGCTTCACCACCTGCACGAACCACATTCTCACGCATTCGCTCACCAAATACCCCATTGCGACAAACAATGACTTTATCTCCTTGTTCTATCAAGTTGACAAAGCAAGCCTCCATACCAGCACTACCGGGCGCTGAAACCGCAATGGTAAAGTCGTTCTCTGTTTGGAACGCATATTTAAGCAATTGCTTCACTTCATCCATCATCTGGATAAAAAGTGGGTCTAAATGACCAACAGTCGGTCGACTCAGGGCCTGTAATACTTGTGGAGAAATGTCGGACGGGCCGGGGCCCATAAGAATACGACGTGGTGGATTAAAGCTTTGAATAGTCATAATTGCTCCTGGCAGCTTAATAAGGCATCTATTCACAGTAATAGAAATAATCCAATGCAGCAATTAGCCCTAAGTCTAGAGGTCAAACCAGTGTCACAAAGTTGTTAACCAGTTACTGCTATATGGTGAAATTACTCATTGACAAAGCTCACATAAAAACGTTCAATGAATGGGCTTTTATGCAGAAGAGGAGCACTGCCCAGGCAGATGTTTTGTGGAACCGCAATTCCGAAACAGAACATTCAGGGGGAGCAGTGCCGAGATAGATCAAAATTGTCGGGTTTGATCTGTCGGTTGACTTGGGTTGAGTCCCATCAACTGTCATCAGCAAAATCTGATGAAGAGCTTCTGAGGAGATCCTTTCTAAAATAACTCTACCTCTCTATTGCTCTAAAACTCTCTTCGTACATTGGATGTTGATTTGCAACAACTGTAATTTTTAAGGAAGTCGTGGGAGAAATGCTGTGAGCGCATTTAACGTAGCCAAGTTTGGCGGAACCAGTGTCGCTAATTTTGAAGCCATGAGCCGCTGTTCGGCCATCATAGAAAATAATACACAAACCAAATTAGTCGTGAGCAGTGCCTGCTCTGGCGTAACCAATCTATTGGTTGAGTTGGCCAATGGGGTCACCGATAGCGACCACCGAAATGAAGTATTGCAACAACTTGCGAATATTCATGAAGCGGTATTGAGCCAGCTTCAAGATGCAACAGCAACTGCGACCGAAGTGTATGCCATTCTAGATACCGTCACCAGTCTTGCCGAAGCGGCCTCCATCCAAGCCAGTGCAAAGCTCACGGATCACTTGGTCGCTTGTGGCGAACTTATGTCGACACATCTACTGACTCAGTTAATGCGCGAACGTGGTGTGAATGCCGTCCGCTTTGATATCCGAGATATTTTACGCACCGACAATAATTTTGGTAAAGCTGAACCCGATGTTGAGACTATTTATCAGCTAGCACAAGATAAACTGGTACCACTTTGTCGTGAACATGTGGTGATTACACAGGGCTTTATTGGCTCAGACGAACATGGCAATACTACGACCTTAGGTCGTGGTGGCAGCGATTACAGTGCAGCGCTCATTGCCGAAGCCGTTGAAGCCGCAGGCTTAGAGATCTGGACGGACGTGCCTGGCATCTACACCACCGATCCACGCATTGCAGCCAAAGCTTCACCAATTCCCGAAATCAGCTTCAGTGAAGCCTCTGAAATGGCCAATTTTGGTGCCAAGATCCTTCACCCCTCCACGCTTGTTCCGGCATTGCGTCATGATATTCCTGTTTTTGTCGGCTCCTCAAAAGAGCCTGAAAAAGGCGGGACTTGGATTCGACACCAAGTGGAAAGCTCACCACTGTTCCGTGCCCTAGCACTTCGTTGCAACCAAACCATGATCACACTACGCAGTGCAAAGATGTTCCACGCCTATGGCTTCTTAGCTAAAGTTTTTGAGATCTTAGCCAAACACAAAGTCTCGGTGGATCTCATCACTACATCAGAGATCAGTGTCTCTTTAACACTTGACCAAACCGATACGTCAGGTGGCGCGCCGCAGTTGCCTGAAGAAGCGAAACGTGAACTTGAAGAGCTATGTACTGTGGAAGTGGAACACAACCTATGTCTGGTCGCTCTCATCGGAAATAACATGAGTGAAAGCAAAGGCTACGCAAAACAAGTCTTTGGCACGCTGGAAGACTTTAATCTGCGTATGATTTGTTACGGCGCCAGCCCGCATAATTTGTGCTTTTTACTGCACGAGTCTGTTTCCAAAGCCGCCATTCAAAAACTGCATACCGAACTGTTTGAAGGCTAGTCGTCATCAAGAAAAAAGGTTGGCATATGCCAACCTTTTTTGTATCGACTAAAACGGTAATGCTTACTCACCCGCCACTTTCATCGATTCCAATAGAACCGAACCTGTTTGGATTTGTGAACGTGTTTCGACATCTTTACCAACCGCGACAATCTGACTAAACATCTGCTTGAGGTTACCCGCGATGGTGATTTCAGAGACAGGGTACTGAATTTCACCATTTTCAACCCAGAATCCTGCCGCACCACGAGAGTAATCGCCAGTCACCACGTTGACACCTTGTCCCATCACTTCCGTAACCAGCAGACCAGTACCTAACTCTTTTAGCATCTGCTCAAAGCTTTGTCCTGTCGATTGTACAAACCAGTTATGAATACCACCAGCATGGCCTGTTGGCGTCATATTCATCTTACGCGCCGCGTAACTCGTTAATAGGTAGCTCGATAGCACACCATCGGTAATAATTTGGCGATCTTGGGTAAACACACCTTCGCTATCAAATGGGCTGGATGCTAAGCCACGCAGTACATGGGGCTTTTCTTCGATATTAAACCATTCAGGTAAAATCTGTTGGCCAAGGTGATCAAGCAAGAAAGACGACTTGCGATACAAGTTACCGCCACTGATCGCCATGACCAAATGTCCCATCAATCCTGTTGCAACATCAGCGGCAAACATCACTGGGTATTGGCCAGTCGCTAATTTTTTGGCATCTAAACGGCTGACTGTTTTTTCCGCCGCACGGCGTCCCACCTCTTCCGGGCTCCACAAATCATCTTTGTGGCGTGCTACTGTATAGCTGTAGTCACGTTCCATCTCGCCATTATTTCCTTGACCGATCACACAGCAACTGGTGCTTTGGCGGCTGGATGCATAACTGGCAAGTAAACCATGGCTATTTCCGTATACCTTCAAGCCATAATGGCTATCATAGCTCGCGCCATCACTTTGTTTGATAGCATCACTGAAACCAAGCGCTTGCTGCTCTGCAGCAATGGCAACCTTTGCTGCATAGTCAGGATCAGGCGTATCTGGATGGAAAAGATCCAAATCAGGGATCTCTTTCACCATCAGCTCTTTCGGCGCAGGGCCTGCATAAGGATCTTCCGAGGTATATTGCGCAATATCTAATGCAGCGAGTACCGTTTGCTGAATCGCTTTTTCACTCAGATCGGACGTTGATGCACTGCCTTTACGTTGCCCGCGATATACCGTGATACCCAAAGCGCCATCGCTGTTAAACTCTACGTTTTCAACTTCACACATTCGGGTCGAAACACTGATCCCGGTAGTTTTAGTGATCGCGACTTCCGCAGCATCCGCTTTTTCAGCAGCCATATCGAGCGCCTTAGCAACGGCAGCTTCCAACTCAACACGCTGTTGAGCAACTTGTTGTTTTACGTCCATATCTCATTCAATTTTTGCGTCTATTGAAGTTAGGATATCAAGAATTTCGCTTTCTCCCCACGATTCTTGTTAAAATAGATCAATATTAGTTCGAGATAGTGATATAGGCAGTTTAAACATGGCCCGTAAAAACCAAAAAGCGCCTTGGGAGCCGGAAGAAGAGATCATCTGGGTAAGTAAGACCGAGATGAAACGCGATATGGAAGAATTACAGAAGCTTGGCGAAGAGCTTGTGAATTTGAAACCTTCGGTTTTAGAGAAGTTTCCATTGAGTGAAGATCTGGCGGATGCGATCAAAGATGCGCAGCGTTTTAAAAACGAAGCGCGACGCCGCCAGCTACAATTCATCGGTAAGCTCATGCGTCATGAAGATCCAGAACCGATTCAAGCAGCACTGGATAAAGTCCGTAATAAACACTCGCAAAATACCGCGGTACTGCACAAACTTGAAACGCTGCGTGATCGCGTGGTCAGCGAAGGTGACAGTGCTATCGCTGATGTGATGGAACTATACCCTGCCGCAGATCGTCAGCGCTTACGCCAGCTTGCACGTCAGGCAGCCAAAGAGAAAAAAGCGGAAAAAACACCAAAAGCGGCACGAGAGATCTTCCAGATCTTAAAAGAGCTTAACGACGAAGAGTTCTAAACGCCGACCAAAGACAAAAAAGCCTGACGTGAGTCAGGCTTTTTCATTTGTTCAGTTTTTTACTTCAAATTATTATTGGCCTGCTGCCACAAATTCACGCAAATGTGCATTGTCATGTTGCTCATTGAGCTGTGAGATTTCACCGGTCACATCCACTCGGCCATCGGCCATAAACGCAAAATGACTGGCGATGGCTTTAGCATCACTCAGATGGTGAGTCACCATGACTACTGTCACACCTCTTTCTTTCGCTAATGACTGAACCAACACAAGCATCTCTTCACGTAAGATCGGATCCAACGCAGAAAATGGCTCATCCAATAACCAGACAGGATGAGGCTGAACAAAACATCGAGCTAACGCCACTCGCTGCCGTTGCCCGCCAGAGAGCTGCTCGGGCAATCGGTCAAGATAATCCGTTAAGCCGACCAGTTGAGCCGCTTTTTCAATTTGTTCTCGCTGACTTTGACTTAGCTTTAACCCCGGATGAATACCTAAGCCAATATTGTCTCTGACACTCAAATGAGCAAAAAGGTTGTGCTCCTGAAACAGCATGGCGAATGGTCGCTTGTGTGGCGGCTCACCGAGAACAGATTGGCCAGAAACAGTAATATCACCACTGACAGGATCAATAAAGCCTGCCATTAATGCCAATAGCGTTGACTTACCAGCACCACTTGGCCCCATCAATGCAACGATCGACTGTGGCTGCACTTCAAGATCAAAGGCAAACATTTCATTGTGATAGTGATACTTCACCTGATTAACCGTTAACATGAGTTTCCTTTGTTTTAAATAATGTCTCTATTAAGGTAAAACAGAGCACACTAAGCAATAAAAGCGTGAGTGACACCACCGCAGCGGCCTGCATTTGGTAGCTTCCTAACAACTGAAATAGGTATAGCGGTAAAGTACTAAATTGCTGGCTACCGAACAGCGCAATTGCACTTAAATCACCAATGGCAAACATAAAGCTGATAGCAAAAGCGTGTGCCATCGGTTTACGTAAAGCTCGCCACTCCACCAGCTTAAGCCGCTGCCACCCAGTCAAGCCCAACGAGGCACACAAATACTGGTAGCGCTGCTCTATATGCAGCATCGGTTGAGATAAGGTCTTCAGAACATACGGCAATCCCATCAATGCATTCACTGCGACTACAACCCAAAAGGCATAACTGAATGCATCGGTAAAATTGCGTAGTAGCAAGAATAATCCGGTACTAATGACCAAGCCCGGTGTCACCAAAATGATGGTACCAATCAACTCAATTTGATCGGCGTGATAGTGTTGGGAGCGCACTCGCCAGTGACGACTCGTCAGTAGAATAGTAATCCCTGCCACTAGCGCAATAACGCTCGCCAGTGATGCCACTTGCAGCGATGAACTCAATGCCAACCAAAAGCGTTCATCACTAAACACCTTCCAAGCTTGACTGTTTAAGCCACTGATGAACACCATCGCAAGCGGAGGCAAAACAAGTAACATCGAAAAACCAATCCAACTCCAGTCCCAACATGTTGAGCTGAAAGAGGTTTGATAAAGCGTCGCAGAACGACGATGACTGCCACGGCTGACTGAAACTGGCTTCGCCAAGCGTTGTATCGAAAGCGCCATAACGCCACACAGTAGCATTTGCCACAATGCCAGAATGGCCCCTGTTTGCAGATCAAAATCAAACTTTATCGCCTGATAAATGGCCAGTTCGATGGTGGTAGATTTCGGTCCACCGCCAAGTGCCATCACGGCAGCAAAACTGGTGAAACACAACATAAACACTAAACCACATACATGCGGTATTTGTTGGCGCAGTCTTGGCCATTCTACTAGTTTGAATTTTTGCCAATGACTCATCCCCAAATGCGCGCACAGTTTATGTTGTTCATCAGGAATGCCTTCCAATGATTGCAATAACAAGCGACTCGCATAAGGTAAGTTAAAGAAGACATGCGCCAGCAAAATCCCATTGAGGCCGTATATCGAAAAAGGAAACGCTTGATCGAAAGCCTCAAATAGCTCAGCTAGCACGCCGCTGTTTCCGTATATCGCCAGCAGGCCAAAGACGCCAACTAAGACTGGTAAAACGAGCGTGGTTGCAAATAATTTGAGTAGTAGCGACTTACCGGGAAAATGACGTCGAGACAAGGCATGGGCGACAGGGATAGCGAACCCCACACTTAATAGGGTCGAAAGCAAAGACTGATAAAAACTGAACTGCGTGACATGGCGATAATAACGATCATTCCAGATATGGCGCAGATCCAACGTCGGCGCTTCCAACAGCAAAGCGCTCAAGGCTGAAATAACAAAGGCCGCGATAACTATCGCGACCCCAATGCCGATCTTAGGCGTCTTGTTCAAACAAAATCCTTAAAATGTTAGCGCGTTTTGCCATTCACGAATCCACGGCTTACGGTTTTCAGCCACTTCATCGGAGCTAAAGCTCAATGCTTGTTTCGGTACCGTAAGCGTTTCAAACCCTTGCGGCAGTTTAACGTCAGTCACCGGGTACATCCAGTTGCCCGTTGGCATCACGCTTTGAAACTCATCACTCAAAATAAAGTGCATGAATTCATCTGCTAGCTTCTGGTTTTGTGAGCTTTTCAGCTTCGCAGCGACTTCAACCTGAGTGTAGTGGCCTTCCGCAAAGTCGGCTGCTGCGTAGTTTGCATTACTTTCGGCAATTAAGTGATACGCAGGAGACGTGGTGTACGACAGCACCATATCAGACTCTCCTTCAAGGAACATTGAATACGCTTCCCACCAACCTTTAGTAACGGTGACCGTTTTCTTAGCCAGTTGCTGCCACGCATCCGTCACGTTATCGCCATAAACCGATTTCATCCATAACATCAAGCCTTGTCCTGGCGTGGATGTACGAGGATCTTGGTAAATCACTTTTAGATCATCACGCTGCTCAACCAGCTCTTTCAAACTCTTTGGCGGATTGGTCAACTTTTCTTTGTTATAAACAAAAGCAAAGTAACCGTAATCATAAGGAACAAAGGTCTTGTCTGACCAACCATTTGGTAATGTGGTATTGGAAGTATCAACATCGTGCTGTGCCAAGAGGCCTGTCTTTTTTGCTTCAGCCATTAGGTTGTTATCAAGACCAAGCACAATATCCGCTTTGCTGTTTTTGCCTTCTAAACGTAAGCGATTGAGAATAGAGACGCCATCGTCTAAGGCGACAAAATTAATATCGCAACCACATTTGGCTTCAAAGGCTTTTTCTACTTTCGGACCCGGTCCCCACTCTGCCGTAAAGGAGTCATAGGTATAAACCGTTAAAGTCTTGTCTGCGGCATGTGCGGAAAATGAAGTAATGGTTGCGATGGCAATCGCGCTAAGAGTGGTTTTCACGGCTCGCTCTCTCCTTGTTGAGCGGCACAGGCTTGAGGTAGGGTTTGATCGTCCTATCGGCGATAAATATCCTGACTCAATTCCTACGCCAGCATTATCTGGTTCAGGTATTACGGGTCCCGAGCAGTGCTCGATCTCAGCTTCATTGATCCAATCAATAGCTCCCCGATGAGTATGGGTGGATTGTAATCGTTATGTCACAACTTGGCTACCAACAAGTTTATCACTGACGCTGATCGTAGCCCCAGCGAGGCACCAGCGCTTGCTCTATCCCTAAATGGTCAAGTATGCGAGCCACCATAAAGTCGACCAAATCATCAATGCTTTGTGGCTGATGATAAAAACCGGGCGCCGCAGGCATGATAGTCACACCCATTTGTGACAACTTGTGCATGTTCTCTAAGTGAATGGTCGAAAATGGCGTTTCACGGACCACCAGCATCAATTGGCCGCGTTCTTTGATCACCACATCTGCAGCGCGCTCTATCAGATTATCCGACATGCCATGAGCAATGGCAGCGACACTCCCTGCTGAACACGGACACACCACCATCTGTTTCGGCGCAGCCGAACCCGAAGCCACAGGTGAAAACCAGTCTTCTTTACCACATACAATCAGTTTGTCGGACTCGCACTTAAGGTGCTCAACCAAGGCTTTTTGCGCCGCCTCAGGTCCAGCTGGTAATTTCAGATTGTGTTCTGTCGCCAGCACCACTCGAGCGGCAGATGAGATCAACAAGTAAACTTGATAGTCCGCCGCGAGTAAGCATTGCAGCAATCGCAATCCATAAGGTGCGCCGGAAGCGCCCGTCCATGCCAGTGTTATCGCTTTGTTATTTCCGCTCATAATTCAACACTAATTTATTGTGCTAACTTGTCCAGTAATTTGCCGTGAATGCCTTCAAAGCCCCCATTGCTCATCACTAAGATCTGAGTACCCGGAGCAGACTGAGCGACTATATCACTGACAAGCTGGTCAATATTGTTACTGACATACGCTGGTTGCTGACACTGTTTCGCCACGTCTTCAACCGACCAATCAATGGTATCTGGCTGGTATAGGAAAACTTTATCTGCCTGCTTGAGAGACGCAGCTAAGGTATCTTTATGGACACCACGCTTCATCGTCGCGCTACGAGGTTCAAGTACCGCAATGATCTCTTGCTCACCGACTTTGTTACGTAAGCCACCCAACGTCAGTTCAATCGCGGTGGGGTGATGGGCAAAGTCATCATAAACCGTAACGCCATTCACTTCGCCTTTAAGCTCCAATCGGCGCTTGGTATTAATAAATTTAGCCAGCGCTTCACAAGCTAAATCTGGTGTCACTCCAACGTGTCGAGCTGCCGCAATCGCCATCAAGGCGTTATCAACATTGTGATCTCCAACAAGATCCCATGTTACCGTACCTACACGCTCACCTTGGTAGAGTACGTGGAATTGTGAGCCATCTTGCGTCACTTTTTCTGCAAGCCAATCCCCCTCTTCGCCAGAGTATTCCGTCTCTGACCAACAGCCACGTTGCAACACATCCGCCAGAGCCTGATCTTGTTTTGGTGCAAGAATGCGCCCATTACCCGGAACGGTGCGCACTAAGTGATGGAATTGGCGCTTAATCGCTTCGAGATCATCAAAAATATCTGCATGATCAAATTCAAGGTTATTCATGATCAGCGTACGCGGATGGTAGTGAACAAACTTAGAACGTTTATCGAAAAAAGCGCTGTCATATTCGTCGGCCTCAACCACGAAAAACATGCTTTCCCCTAGTCGAGCCGACACACCAAAGTTGCCCAGCACGCCACCGACTAAGAAACCAGGCTGGTAGTCACACGCTTCCAGAATCCAAGCCAACATACTTGAAGTGGTTGTTTTACCGTGGGTACCTGAGACCGCCAACACCCAACGATCATGCAATAAAAATTCCTGTAGCCATTGAGGGCCCGAGGTGTAACGCAGGTTGTTGTTCAGCACATACTCGACACACGGGTTACCACGACTCATTGCATTACCAATCACCACAAGGTCTGGGGCAGGATTCAGTTGTGATGGGTCAAAGCCTTCAATGATTTCAATACCTTGAGACTCTAATAATGTACTCATTGGTGGATAAACATTGGCATCACTCCCGGTGACTTTATGTCCGAGTTGACGCGCCAAAACCGCTGCGCCACCCATAAAAGTACCGCAGATCCCCAAGATATGAATATGCATAAACCTGACCTTGTCATGTGCTGAAATTAATCGATCTTCATTATCGCGATTATGGCCTGAAATGCGAACCTCTTTGATCACCCTTTGACCGAGGCTGGACTCAACCGCTCAACTATTGGGCAGTTTTTAACTGAATGCAAACGAGAATCAAGTCGACAATTAAATTGAGATCTCAAACAGTTAGTTCATTACCAATAAAAAGATCCAACTCTTACACTTTGCAATGAAGCCTACCAATGATCCATAAGAGATCATACTTGGCTTATTCCCCCTATTTTAATTTGAGTGAAGTTTAAGGAAATAACATGTCTGGAATGCGCACCCTTGGCGAGTTCATTGTTGAAAAACAAGCGGACTTCCCCCACGCTAGCGGTGATCTATCATCTCTTCTCTCTTCTATTCGACTTGCTGCGAAAATCGTCAACCGTGAAATCAATGCGGCTGGACTTGGTGATATTACAGGTGCTGTCGGTACTGAAAATGTTCAGGGAGAGGCTCAACAAAAACTGGATGTTTACGCTAACGAAAAATTCAAAGCAGCACTTGAAGCACGCGATCAAGTCTGTGGTGTCGCCAGTGAAGAGGAAGACGAAGCCGTCGCATTTAGTAAAGAGTTAAACAAAAATGCCAAATACGTGGTGTTGATGGACCCCTTAGATGGATCGTCCAACATCGATGTGAATGTGTCAGTCGGCACCATTTTCTCGATTTACCGCCGCGTCTCCCCTATCGGAACCCCACCAACTCAGGAAGATTTTCTTCAACCGGGACACAAACAGGTCGCTGCTGGCTATGTGATTTATGGCTCATCCACCATGTTGGTGTACACCACAGGCCATGGCGTCAACGGTTTTACCTATGATCCTTCACTGGGTACATTCTGCTTGTCTCATGAAAATATGATGATCCCACAAGATGGCACCATCTACTCGATCAATGAAGGCAATTACATCCGCTTCCCGCTAGGGGTAAAGAAATACATTAAGTACTGCCAAGAAAATAAACCGGAAGAGAAACGCCCTTATACATCGCGCTACATTGGCTCGCTGGTGGCTGATTTTCACCGTAATCTACTCAAAGGCGGCATTTACCTGTACCCAAGCACTCAAAGTCACCCAAGCGGAAAGCTGCGCCTGCTTTACGAATGTAATCCTATGGCATACCTCATTGAACAAGCGGGTGGTTTGGCTTCAGATGGCGTGAATCGGATCCTTGATATTAAGCCAACCGAATTGCATCAGCGTGTGCCATTTTTCGTCGGTTCGAAAAATATGGTAAGGAAAGTAGAAGAGTTTTTAGAACTCAATCCAAACGAAGAATAATACTAACGCCTGCTATGCAGGCGTTTTTTATAACCAACTAAAATGATGTTGTTGGTGGCTTATTTTTTTAAAGATAACGCTTACCATGAAAGTTCATCGGCAATGAGGTTACATTTCGTACGATTTTCCGTTAAATTTGATGGCAACTCAGGTCGATTGACCTCGTTTCAGCCCTTAAGGAAAAGGATAATTCAATGAGCTTAAATAACGTACCTGCGGGTAAGTCCCTACCCGATGACATCTATGTGGTCATCGAAATCCCAGCCAATGCTGACCCTATCAAATACGAAGTTGATAAGGACTCTGGCGCGGTATTTGTCGATCGCTTCATGTCTGCACCGATGTTTTACCCTTGCAACTACGGTTACGTTAACCACACTTTGTCACTCGATGGTGATCCTGTTGACGTGTTGGTTCCCACACCGCATCCATTACTACCGGGCTCGGTGATCCGCTGCCGTCCAGTTGGCGTGTTAAAAATGACCGATGAATCAGGTGAAGATGCCAAAGTTGTTGCGGTGCCACACAGCAAACTGTCAAAAGAGTATGACCACATTCAAGATGTCGGTGATCTGCCTGAGTTGTTAAAGGCACAAATCACACACTTCTTTGAACGCTATAAAGAGCTTGAGTCAGGAAAGTGGGTAAAAGTCGATGGCTGGGCTGATGCCGCTGCGGCCCGTGAAGAAATTCTCACCTCTTACAAGCGAGCACAAAAGTAATCAAGAAAAAAGCCAGCAACGCTGGCTTTTTTTTACACTCGTTGACACCAATCGCCAGTAGCAATCAGGCTATCTAACTGATTGGCATCTTGATAGAGATAGATCCACGCAACACCAAAGGGGGTATCTATGGTTTCACGGCGATATTCCACTGGCACCTCTTCCAACCTATCCAGCGTTTGCAATGTATCGCTGTCAATGAGGTAAACTTCACCACGAATAGAGTGTTGCCCTTCCGTAAGAGCTGGGTAAGCCCCTAAATCATGTAGTGCGTAAGTTGGTTGCGTTTCATGCACACCCAGTAACTGAGCGCTTGCCAGAAAGTGATGATTACTCTCTCCCTGACGCAGCGTCCCATAGACAAAAACTAAATGTTGCATCCATTGTCTCCCTATTTAATCTCAAACTGGTACAGCAGATCGACGGCACTATCAAGGCCGGATACTGCTTCAACGTAGAGATCCTTCATAAGGCGGTAGCGCACCGTAAACTCACCAACTGAGTCAAATATCCCTACACCATATTTCACCTGAAGCCCCGGCAACACATAGCCACTGACCGTGACCTGAGAGTCATCACCCGATCCTGCGGTATCTAATTGAAGATCCTGAACCCCAAAGGCTTCACCAATTTCCCCAACCACACGACCACTTTGTGCCAAGCTCAACCCAATCAAGGTAGTCGTCATGGCATTACCACCTGACTCTCCATCTATATCTTGACCACGGAGCAGGTACGACAAAGCATTGGCTTGCGGCATTGATGGCTCAGAGAAGATCGTTAGCGATGGTTCATCTGCTGAACCCGTCACTTTCACGCCGGCAATCACATCGTCTTGGGTGTTGGCTGGGTTACGAATCGCCGTGATGGCGACATAAGGTTGATCCACTGGGCCATTCATCAGGATTTTACCTTCTTTGATCAGCAAGTCCTGACCAAATGAGCTGTATTCTCCATCAACAATCTGGACTTCACCATTCACAAATGGACCTTTGTCACGTTGAGCAACTTTGAGGTTACCTTCGACATTACCCTTTAGACCAAAAGCAGACAGCCTAAAGTCATCCGTGATCTTAATGTGGACGTTACTTTCCACTTTAAATGGCACAATGGACTCTTCGCTCACTGGTTTTCGATCACTGTTGACGATCACTTGGTCCTTCGACACACCTACCGCACTCGGTGGCAGATCTTTCACCACAATGCGCCCCCAAGGCAGCTCTATGTCACCATCAATTTTCGCTTCTTTTGGTGTGATAGCAATCGTCATATCTGGGATCACTTTCATTTTGACCATAGGTGGCACTTCAACTTTGAGTTCATCGGCAAAAATGCGCACGTTGGTATGCCAATTCGCTAAGTCTTGCCAATCCGCATCACCCAGCATATCCAGCTCACCATCTGGAGTATGAATGGCGGCATTCAGTTTAGCTTGATAACCAGTAAAATCGATAGCGACTCGGCCTGTATCGATTTCAACTGGCGTGATATCGCCATGTAACAAAATATCATCAATCAAAAACTGACCATTCACTTTCGGTTGCAACAATGGCCCTTTGATCGCGAGGTCGGTTTCTATGTTTGACTTCAACTGACTGTATTGCCCAACCATTGGCGCTAAGAAATCCAAATTAAACGTAGACAGTTTTAAGCGGCCATCTATTTGCTTATCTTCCACCTGAACATTAGGAATGGTGATATGACCAGACACATCGCCATTGTCAGTGACATCAAATAGCCACTTCGCTTCTAATTTATTATTCGCAAGGTTTGCATCCAGCGTGACCGACTCCCAACCAAAAGTTACATTCGGTTCAAGCTTCTGCGTCACACTGCCTTTAGGTAAGGTCAGGTCAAACTTAAGCTGAGGTGCTGTTTTCGGAGCCCATTTTGCCCAAACATGCGCATCTGCTTGACCTTGTAACTCAGTCTCTTGCGGTAAGAACATCGCAACTTGTGAAAAATCGAAATCCTTGACTGAAAGCGTGGCTTCCCCTTGCTGTCCCGCCACGATGTCTTTATCGAGACAAACGGATGAGTTCCCTTGCAACCAACAATGCGCAGCAACACTGGCTTGTTGTTTGTCCACGTCATAGCCAACTTTAGTGGGGTGGTTCAATAACCACTTACCTTGCTTAGATAGGATTTCAACACGCTCTAATGCCCCTTTCCACACTAAGCTCGGCTTATTCAGCATGGTGCCATTTAATGCTAAACGTGTGGTCACAACATTGGAGTTAACATCCAAAGTGAGCTCATGACGCTGTTGATTACCACTGAACTCAAGTCGAGCATCATTGAGTACATTATCTTCATAATGAGCGCGATTAACCGTTAACTTAAGCGAGCCCATCGGATCTGGCAGTGGTTTGACATCACCGTAAACTGAGATGTGCTCAATACTCGCCAAGTCTTGCCATTTTACAGAATTTATATCTAGATCAACTTTAACTTCCGGCGCTTTCAACGGCCCAGTTAGATGGACTTCACCATTCGCCGTTCCTTTAAGATCGGGGACCGACTTCTCTAGATCTGGAACATTGATCGTGACATCCATGCGCCACTCTTTATCCAGCTTGCCTTTTGCATGTAAGCCATTTGGACCGTGGGATAACACCAACCGTGGCGTATCCACTTTGAAATCCCCTTTTCCAGCAATATCGGACGCACTCAGCTCCCCTTCAATATTGAGAGGATACCCTCGGAACATGCCATCAATATCCAAGAGCGGCAGTTGAACTTTCCAGCCCCCTTGCTCAGTCAATGATCCATTGGTCGAGAGTTTGCCGCTAATATTGCCTTCAGCTTCCGGCCATTGAAGACCTGGCTGAATATTTTGTAGCGCCAGCGCTGCTTGCCAGTTAATTGGTTGATCCCAGTTAGCCATCACTTGGCCTGTCACCTTACCGCCTAATGTATCGAGCTCGATATGGTCAATATCCACTTGAGATAAAGTGCCTTTGCCATCAATAGAGGCACTAAGCGCTGGAATATCTTTTCCTTTGATATCGGTATCGAGTGATAGTTGGTAGCCAGACAGCGCCCCTTTGGCCGTCAGATGGTCTAAATCAACGTGGTAATCCCCTTTCCCGGTAAGTGGCCATTGCACCTTGCCCGCAGATAAATCAACATCAAAGGCGAGATCCGCTTTGAGTGGCTGTACGTTCGCATTAAGCTCGGCTTTAGCAAGGCCGGATAACGAAGCATTGAGCGCAAGGTCTGCCACGCTGCCGTTCGCCGCAACTTTAAGCTTTTGCCCTTTGGCCATCTCATCTTTGACCGTCGCCACTAAATTAAGATCCAACGGATAGTCACCTGTTAAGGTGATATTTGAATCAAGCGTCGCATCCAGTTGAGGCATTGTCAGTTCTAGGGTTTTGATCGAAACGTTCTGCTCGGCAGCCAATACCTCTAAACCAAGATGGTCAATTGTGATTGGGGTTTCTTGTTCTAAGGTGAAACGACGTAGATCAAAGCGAACTAACTCAATTTGGAGCGGTAGCGTTACCTCCGGTAAGACGATGTCTTGTGGCTCGGCTTTTACATCCGGTGTTGTTTGATCTCCACCCTTTACTTCTGTTGATTCGTCCGTTTCAGAGGCTTCAGATGGGGCGAGCTGAACACGCACATCATTCCAGATCGTTGGGTGTAAACGTAGGCGATTGCCTTGAAATTGCAGAGCTGAGGAAAACTGTTGCCATTGAACCTGATTCCCTAAAATATTGAGGTCAATATCTGTTAACGCCAAATGGTTTACGTTGATAGCGATAGGTGTAGTAATACGGGAGGCTGATTCTTCCACAGGTTCCGGCTCTTGCGGCTCAGAAGGCGGCAACTCTGGCATATTAAAACGCAAGCCATCGATAGCAACGTCATTAATACACAAAGCAGGCTCAGTAAAACAAGCGGCATTCATACCTAATGTCAGCATGTGTACATCAGCATCAATACCTAACGATGCATCCTGATAACTCACATTCGTCAACGTAAAGCGAGGAACTAACGCACCAGTGGCCGATTCCACTTTCAATTCAGGGAGCGCTTTTTGAGCGCCCCAAAGCACAAAGTTCAAGCCGGTATTGGTAAACAAAATACCGGCTAATGCGACAAGTAAAAACAGTAACAGTCCCAATAAGGATGCAGATAGCCACTTAGACCACTTAAAAACCACTTTGGTCATAGCTCAGGCCCCAAGGTAAAATGGATTTTGAATTCATCGCCCGGTGCAGCATCCAAGCCCCAAGCAAAATCTAAACGTATCGGTCCGACAGGCGAAGCCCAGCGAATCCCTGCACCGACACCACTTTTGAAATCAGGTGTATCGTTAAAGGCATCACCGTAGTCATAAAACATCGCAGCCCACCAGTTTCCGGTTAAGCGATATTGATATTCCAATGACGTTGTTGCCATGTATTGCGCACCAGTTAATGCTCCACTCGCATCTCGTGGAGAAATACTTTCATAACCATAACCGCGCAAATTGTTGTCGCCACCAGCAAAGAAACGTAAAGAGGGTGACAGTTTTTCAAATTCATCAGTAATATTCGCACCACCATCAACGCGGAATAAGCCACGATGGTTGTTACCTAAGCTACGGATCCAAGACGTAGTGGCTTGCACGCGCAGCACACGGGTCTCCGATAAAACCGCTGGGTCACCATATTCAAGAGTGACGCTCTGGCGATCACCCCACATTGGCATCGCCCCACCTCGGGTGCGGCTGCGTGAGTATGAGATCCCTGGCAGCACAAATTGACCGTTGTCGTCTTGCAGACCTTGTTCGTAGTTTTCCATCAAATGACGAATAAATAAGGTTCGGTGCCAACCGTTATCCAACAACCAGTGTCGTTCAATCGCAAAATTGGATTCCAAACTCTTCGTATCGCGACTATCTTGCTTCTTCATCCCATATTGGATCTTGTAGTACTGATGCAAAACGTCGTCCAACGGAATACGATAACCCGCCGTGATCGTCTGCTCAGGCGCGGAAAGGGAGAAGCTGCTATCAAAACTGTGTCCACGTGAATTGACCCAAGGTTTCTTCCATTTCAAAGAACCTCGAACACCAACATCCGTGGAATATCCCAAACCCGTTTCTATCTTATTCCGAGCCTGAGGTGCCAACGAAACTTTCATTGGTAACTCTCGTCCTTCGCCGAGATTCGAGAGATCGGGTTCAACAAATACGGAAGAAAACCAGTCCGTATTGGAAAGATCTTGGTTGTATGCGCCCACTTTAGAAACGGAATAAGGTTCACCCTGCTGATATGGGCTAATCGATAGCACGCGGTCGGTATCTATCTGGCTGCCTTCAATGCTGGTTTTACCAAACTGATAGCGGATACCGCTATCAAAATGCAAACGAACATATGCCTGATTCAGCTCTGGGGAGACTTCCAGACGAGCTTGAGTAAAGTCACCTTCAAAGTAACCTTTTTTCAATGCTAAGCTGCGGATCTTAGATTTCAGATTGTCGTAGCGATTATGCTCAAGTATCTCACCAGCCCCTAAGTAGCTTTTGGTGATCAAACCGGCAAATTGTGGGTCTTCGCTTGCTTCACCATCAATACGAACATCCAGCTCAGCAATAATCACTGGCTCACCTGGCGTAATATAAGCCACCAGCTCTTGGTCTTTTTCTAAGACTTCAAAACGAAACTCTGGATGGTAATAACCTAAAGCATTAAGCGCTTCAGTCGCACTTTGCTCAATCCGAGCCTGAAAGCGCAGTGTCGTGTCGTAATCGGTCTTGGGAATAGAAGAAAGGTAAGCATCCACATTTTCTTCAAGCTTACCATCTAGACCTTTAATCGTGAGTTCAACATCATTGGCCAACACAGTCGTTGGTAAAAACATCAGCGCGATTAATACTGGTAATGGTTTTCTTAACATGCTTAATTAACAACACATACAACGTAGAGCGAATAATAACGCCAGTAAATAGATAAGTCTGTACAGGAACCGTCAATTGATTGTCTAACAATCAAGACAAACTTAGGAAGGAGTTACAGAATGCACAACAAACAAACGATGGTCACGGTTCAAGATGCCTTACCAGGGCGAGAAACTCAACTCTTGATTGAAGATTCTCACTATGTCAACCAATCCAGTCTCACAAGTGAGCCAAAACAAGGAGAACAGAAAATTCTGTTTGGTATGGGGTGCTTTTGGGGCGCAGAACGTTTGTTTTGGCAGTTAGAAGGTGTTGTCAGCACTTCAGTAGGCTACAGCGGTGGCTTTACCCCGAATCCAACCTATGACGAAGTATGCTCAGGCAAAACAGGACACACTGAAGTGGTTCGTATCGTGTTTGACCCTGCCATCATTTCACTAGAAGCCTTGCTTCAGCGCTTTTGGGAGCGTCATGATCCGACACAAGGCATGCGTCAGGGCAATGATCTCGGAACCCAATATCGTTCAGCTATCTACGTATACAGTGATGAACAATATCAGCAGGCACTCAAGTCCAAACAACAATACCAAGCTTTGCTGGGTACCCCGACCGAAATTACAACCGAAATTCTACCCGCTGGTGAGTACTACTATGCAGAAAGCTATCACCAACAATACTTGGCAAAGAATCCTAACGGCTACTGTGGCTTGGGCGGCACTGGTGTCTGCTTTCCACCTTCGCAAGAGTAACCCTCAGCCCAAATTATTACCACGTTTCTAACAGCTCAATATTTTTGGGTATATACTTTCTGCGCACCAAACAAAAGGAAGAAATATGATGAAAAACAAAACCCTGTTAGCTTTGATCGTGGCTTGCTCTCCCACTCTTGCTCTTGCACACAACCTAACGGTTGGTGAAACCTTACCAGCTGCAACCATCGACCAACATGGTGAAATCCTCATTCAGCAAGATAAACCGACTTATCACCGTTGGAAAACGGCTGACATGCTTGGAAAAGTCCGTGTCATTCAGGCAATCGCAGGGCGTAGTGCCGCCAAAGAAATGAATGCGCCATTAATGGCAGCACTGACTGCAGCCGAATTTTCTGGCGAAAAATACCAAACAACCACCATTATTAATCAGGATGATGCCATGTGGGGAACCGGTTCTTTGGTGAAATCTTCAGCCGAAGACAGTAAGGCAGAGTTTCCTTGGTCATCTATAGTCCTTGATGAAAATGGTGTCGTGGCTCAGGGGTGGCAGCTACAAGAAGAATCTTCTGCCATCATAGTGCAAGACAAACAAGGCAAAATCTTGTTTGTCAAAGAGGGAGCACTGAGCCAAGCGGATATCGGACAAGTTTTATCACTGATAAAGCAAAGCCTTTAATATTGGTTACAGATAACCCTTTCACCGATCAGACCAGAAATGTTATGGTATAACACTTCTGGTCTTTTGCTGTTGTCACTGCTGTGCTGTTTAACCTCAATTCACACCGTTGTAAATTGCTTGCCCTGTGTGCGGTTGTGCTCACCGTATGGCTGAACTTTGCCTATATTGAGCATCAATTAGACATCACACCAGAACATCATTCGCAGCATCACTGCCAACTGTTTGCAAGTGCCCATCATGGCGCTTCAACGCCACCTCTTATTTGGTTCAATACCCCATCAATTGAAGTTCGCGAACCTCAACCGTTGGTGGCTCAAACGTTTTATTTTCCTTTTTCCTATCAAGCACGTTCACCGCCTATAGTTTAATTAGATCCCCAGATTACTGAACGATTTAACTAAAATTATAGGAAAAACAATGTCTAAATATTCTCAAGTAGCTCTGTTTGTAGGGCTAGCGGTTAGCGCATCTGCATTTGCTGAAGAAGGGTTCCGTCAACATGAAGCTCACGTTCACGGACATGTGGAATTCAATATTGCTCAAGATGGAAAAGATCTACTGATTGAAATCACCGCTCCCGGCGCGGATGTGATTGGCTTTGAGCACGCCCCGAAAAACAATGAACAAAAGCTCGCTTTACGCCAAGCAGAAGAGTTACTCAACAATGCTGACTCTATTTTCACATTAAGCAGCGGTGCGAAATGTCACCTTGAAACGGCGAGTGTCAAACATACCTTGGGTGCGGATAACCACGACCACGACCACGACCACGACCACGACCACGACCACGACCACGACCACGACCACGACCACGACCACGACCACGACCAGCATGATGATAAAGCGCATGAACATCATGACCATGATGATCATCACAAGCATGACGAAAAACATGAGCAACACCACGATCATGCCCAACATGAAGCTCATGCTGAACACAGTGGCCATGGATCATTTACCGTTCAATATCAGTATCACTGCGATAACATCAGTGAACTTAAACAGATCGATACACACTGGTTCACCAATTTCGGTAACACCAAAGCCATCAGCGCAAATGTACTGACAGATTCAGTCCAAACAGCCACTGAGCTTTCGGCGAAGAAAACTGTTATTTCACTATAACCATATCGCGCTGGCAGAACCGTTTTGCCAGCGCGACTTATGTGAATAAAGAACCGGGTAGATGACGATGAAACAAGTCTCGCGCTCAAATCCTGTTGTTGAACTGCAGCAGGTGGTGTTTCGATGGAGTGAAACAGCCGAACCGACTCTGGATATTCCTCAATTTCGTATTCAAGCGGGTGAGCATTTATTTATCAAAGGCCCAAGCGGCTGTGGTAAATCGACACTGCTAAGCCTTCTCACCGGTATTAATCGCCCACAACAAGGGAATGTTTACGTACTGGGACAAAATTTATCAGCCATGAAAGGCAGTCAACGTGATTGCTTCCGTGCTGATCATCTTGGTTATATTTTCCAACAATTTAATTTGCTGCCGTACTTAAGTGTTGTAGAAAATGTGACGCTTCCCTGCCGCTTTTCTGCGTTACGTAAACAACGCGTGCAAGGCGATCTTTACCATGAAGCGAAACAACTGCTAGATAGATTGCATCTTCCTTCTTCCTACATCAACAAGCCTGTCGTTGAGCTCAGTATTGGTCAACAACAACGCGTCGCCGCTGCCAGAGCTTTGATTGGCGCACCACCATTAATCATTGCCGATGAGCCCACCTCTTCACTGGATTATGAAAACCGAGCGGCGTTTATTGAGCTGTTAATGGAGCAGTCGAATCAAGCGAAATCGACGCTACTGTTTGTCAGCCATGATCCAACATTGGAATCTCTATTTGACCAGACGGTGCACCTAAATAAACTCAACCAAGCCGGAGGGGTAGTATGAGTACCACGATGACCCTAGCTTGGAAAAGCGTTCGTAACCGTAAAGCGACTGCTATTCTGACCATTCTTACTGTCGCTATCTCTGTCATACTGCTTATGGGAGTAGAGCGTATTCGAACCCAAGCCAAAAGCAGCTTTGCCAACACCATTTCAGGAACAGATTTAATCGTCGGTGGGCGCTCAGGACAGGTAAACCTGCTGCTGTATTCAGTATTTCGCATTGGTAATGCAACCAATAACATTGACTGGAAAAGCTATCAGGAATTTAGCCAACACCGCAGTGTCGCATGGGCAATCCCCATTTCATTAGGCGATTCCCATAAAGGCTTTCGTGTCATGGGCACGAATCACAGCTATTTCGAACATTACCGCTATGGGCAGAAACAACCGTTAGCCTTCCAGCAAGGTCAAGAATTTCATGGGTTGTTTGAAACCGTACTTGGCGCCGATGTTGCCAAACAGCTCGGCTACCAGATTGGTAGTGAAATTATTATCGCGCACGGGATCAGCGACGTGGGCTTCAGCCGCCACGACAACTTACCTTTTAAAGTCGTCGGTATTCTTGCACCAACAGGGACCCCCGTGGATAAAACCGTTCACGTTTCGCTGGAAGCCATCGAAGCTATTCATGTCGGCTGGGAATCAGGCGCTCATCTTGGTAACACACCAAGTGCGGAGCAACTTAAGCAATACGATTTCCAACCAAAGCAAATCACGGCCATGTTGCTTGGGCTAAAATCCAAAATACAGACCTTCGCGCTACAACGACAGATCAACACTTACCCTAAAGAGCCACTCAGCGCGATTATGCCGGGTGTCGCGCTGCATGAATTATGGGGCATGATGTCTGTGGCAGAACAAGCATTGATGGCTGTTTCTATCTTTGTAGTCGTAGCAGGCTTACTGGGGATGTTGAGCAGTTTATTGACCAGCTTACAGGAACGTCGTCGTGAGATGGCAATTCTCCGCGCGATGGGGGCAAGACCACGCCATGTGTTTTCTCTATTGATACTTGAGGCCAGCGCACTCACCAGTATTGGTATTATTGCTGGAGTGCTCGGCGTTTATTTATTGCTTAGCTTAGCTCACCCTTTTATCCAACAAAATTACGGACTCAATCTGGCAATTACTTCAATCACCCCACACGAATGGATGCTATTAGGTTTTGTTCAACTGGCAGGCATCGTGATCGGATTTATTCCGGCACTGCGCGCTTACCGACAATCTCTTAGTGACGGAATGACAATTAGGATTTAATACGATGATAAGAAAACTGCTGCTTCCATTGCTGCTGGCATTTACGGCTTTTGCAGCCCCCTACAGCTACGCCTCGGAAGATATTTTAACCTTGGACTGGATAGATCTGGTGCCGGAGAAAGAGCGAAATCAGTTTGATGCTGTCGGCATGCCGATGGCACAAGATCATTCAGGCAATGCCGCTCAGCAATCCAAAGTTGGCAGCGTACGACAAGAGCTGAATGGTAGTAAGGTGAAAATCCCTGGGTTTGTGATCCCATTAGAAGGGGATGAAAATACCGTAACAGAGTTTTTATTAGTGCCATATTTTGGCGCATGCATTCATGTGCCACCACCACCACCGAATCAAATTATTTATGTACGATTCCCTAAAGGTGCGCCTGTACAACAATTATGGGATGTGATTTACGTGATAGGTACATTAAAAACAGAAACTATTAGCCATGAGCTGGCTGAAACAGGTTACGTCATCGAAGGAACAGCAATCGCTGAATACGACGATATGTAAACAAGATTAACAAAAAGACACCTGTTAATTATCCTGCTTTAACTTATGTATCTGGACAAATAAACCAGAACGGCAAGGTAAACTAGCAAAAGCAAGGCGATTGACAGGTGCTTTCTCAGTTTATTTTCATTCAGAAATTTCATAAGCCCTCTCAAAAACTTCAATAACAATTTTAACAATTTATTATCAATTGTGATAGCGCAAATTTCTAAAGCGGCTCACATAGTTTCAGTAGCGAGGCTCGGTTTTCCGAGGTAGAGTAATTCTTTATTACCACTAAAGTTTCGAGTTAAAGATTATGGCCGAGAGCAATAAACCTGTCGTGATCGAGCACGAGCCCAGTCAAAGCTCGCGTCAGGACAAGAAAAGTACCTACATAAAAGACAGTGCAAGTCGCATCCTTAACATTGCTCAAATCAACGGTCTGGATGCCCTGCTGCAGACAGAAAAGCCAGAAAAACCCGCGCTGGAACGAGCATTAAATCGAGAAAGAAAGCGCAGAGAACAGCGGCAGAAAAACCTCGAACAAATTCTCAAACTGGCTCACCTCTCGTGCAAAGATGAAACGGCTGGCGATCCAGACCAAGATTGGCTGTACCGCTTTTTCGATATGGCTCAGGAAGTTCATAATCCATCAATGCAGCGACTTTGGGCACAGGTACTGAAACGTGAAGTAACCAACCCCGGCTCCACCTCGATGAAAGCGTTGAAAGTGCTGCAAGACATGACCCCGAAAGAAGCGCAGATTTTACAACGTGCAGCTTCTCTTGCCTGCAGTTTTGGTGGCGACAACAGTCGTAAATTATTGGTGGGGTACCGCGCTCAAGGAGGCATCTTTAGCTTTGGTAAACGCAGCACGACCAGCAATATTAATATTGGCAGCTTCCAATTACCCTACTCCAGCCTATTGGTGTTGTTTGAACTCGGCCTCATGCACGGCACTGAATTAGAATCTGGTGAAATCGAACTGGAGCCAGCTTTACCATTAAAATATCAAGGTAAGCAGTTGTCACTGCAAGCTCATGGCAAAGGAATTCGTTTACTTTATTACCGCTTCAGTCCAACTGGCAATGAACTGTGCAAGCTGTTAGGCAATAAACCCAATATGCAATATTACGATCAAATGATGGCGGTGCTGAGTCAGAAATTTACCGTACATACGGAAGTGAAAAACACGGTGCATCACACCGTTTAACCCATACAAAAACGCCAGCCTTTAGGCTGGCGTTTTCTATTTTAAGCAGCAAACAACTTATGCTTTAAATGCTTTAAATGCGTTGATCAAACCGTTTGTTGAACTATCGTGAGAGCTAATATCTGAGCTGTCAGCTAACTCTGGTAGAATTTGGTTCGCAAGTTGCTTACCAAGTTCCACGCCCCACTGGTCAAAACTAAAGATGTTCCAGATAACGCCCTGAGCAAAGATTTTGTGCTCGTACATCGCAATCAAGTTACCTAGCGTACGAGGTGTGATCTGCTTAACTAGGATTGAGTTCGTTGGGCGGTTTCCTTCAAACACTTTGAATGGTGCTAGTGTCGCCGCTTCTTCTTCACTCTTACCTGCTTTAGTAAATTCCGCTTTAACTGTCGCTTCGTCTTTACCAAATGCCAGCGCTTCTGTTTGAGCAAAGAAGTTAGACATTAGCTTCTGGTGATGATCGCCTGCTGGGTTATGGCTGATTGCTGGTGCGATAAAATCACATGGGATCAGTTTAGTACCTTGGTGGATCAACTGGTAGAACGCGTGCTGGCCATTAGTACCCGGCTCACCCCAAATGATTGGGCCAGTTTGGTAAGTTACGGCATTGCCGTCACGGTCAACGTACTTACCATTTGATTCCATATTGCCCTGCTGGAAGTACGCAGCAAAACGGTGCATGTACTGATCGTAAGGTAGAATTGCTTCTGATTCAGCACCGTGGAAGTTGTTGTACCATAGACCGATAAGCGCAAGGATCACAGGGATGTTGCTTTCTAGTTCAGTAGACGCGAAGTGGTTATCCATCTCGTGCGCACCGTCTAGTAGCTCAATAAAGTTGTCGTAACCGACAGCAAGCGCGATAGAAAGACCGATTGCTGACCATAGAGAGTAACGACCACCAACCCAATCCCAGAACTCAAACATGTTGTCAGTATCGATACCGAACTCAGATACCGCTGGTGCGTTAGTTGAAAGCGCCGCAAAGTGCTTAGCAACGTGTGCTTCATCACCCGCAGAAGCTAGGAACCAATCACGCGCACTGTGTGCGTTAGTCATTGTCTCTTGAGTGGTAAACGTCTTAGACGCAACAAGGAATAGTGTTGTTTCTGGGTTTACTTTCTTCAATGTTTCAACGATATGAGTACCATCAACGTTAGAAACAAAGTGTAGGTTTAGGTGGTTTTTGTATGGTGCTAGCGCTTCAGTCACCATGTAAGGACCTAGGTCAGAGCCACCGATACCGATGTTTACGATATCAGTGATCGCTTTGCCTGTGTAACCTTTCCACTCGCCGCCGATAACGCGGTCAGTGAACGATTTCATTTTCTCAAGTACTGCATTAACTGCAGGCATCACGTCTTCGCCATCCACCATTACTGGCTTGTTGCTGCGGTTACGAAGAGCCGTATGAAGTACAGCGCGACCTTCCGTTTGGTTAATCGCTTCACCACTGAACATCGCTTCAATTGCAGACTTAAGCTCTGTTTCTTGTGCTAACGCAAACAAGTGTTTTAGTGTTTCTTCGTTGATCAGGTTCTTAGAATAATCGACAAGAATGTCGTCACCAAAGCGCGCTGAAAATTTGTCAAAACGAGTCGCGTCCTGAGCAAATAGCGCTTTTAGATCCATATCTTGTGCAGATTCGAAGTGTGCAGTCAGTGCATTCCACGCTGGTGTTTGCGTTGGGTTGATATTTTTCAACATGGTATTGATCCCGATGTTACAGTAGGTTTCACTCTACAAATCCTAAGCATAATGTTTAGAATTGCAGAAGCCCCCGATTAAGCAAATAAAATTAGTGTCGTTTCTACATTGCGAAATTGCAGCAAAAACTTTGTAATAAATTTTCAAGTCGCAATTATGACTCAGCCGATTTACCCCATCATTGAGGTAGGTCACGTAAAGCAATTCCAATGGTCAGAAGAACCATAATATCTGGATAGAGAAGATAACGCCTCTCTATTCATTTGCCAAATAGAATATAGAGGATGCCATATGTGGGTTCAACGAACGCTCCAACTCCAAGCTAGAAAGCGCGGTTTTCACCTGATCACTGATGAAATTGAACAACAATTACCTCAAATTAGCGGTCTTTCTGTGGGAATGTTACAGCTCTTTATTCAACACACCTCAGCCAGTTTGACCTTAAATGAGAATGCCGATCCAACCGTTCGTCTTGATATGGAGCAACACTTCAACCAATTTGTGCCAGAACGAGCTGCTTATTACCAACATACCTACGAAGGTGATGATGATATGCCTGCACATATCAAGGCCTCGATATTGGGTGCGAGCGTAATGATCCCTATCAGTAACGGACGTTTAGCATTAGGGACATGGCAGGGCATTTATTTGGGGGAACATCGTGATCACGGTGGTAGCCGAAAAATAATTGCGACCATACAAGGTGAATAACCACCTATAAAAAATGCAGGCTGAAAGCCTGCATTTCTGTCTAATTAACGGTATTCCATCTCAACACGAGAGGTTAACTTGGTAACCAACTCATAGGCAATGGTGCCAATGTGCTGCGCTACTTCTTCAACTGGCAGATCCTGTCCCCATAAAATGGCTTCATCACCAACGAGATCGCTAGCGTTTGGTCCTAAGTCCACCGTCAGCATATCCATCGAGACTCGTCCAGCTACTGGCACTTTTCGACCATTAACTAACACAGGTGTCCCATTCGGAGCCGTTCTTGGATAGCCGTCTCCATAACCTATGGCAATCACACCGACTTTAGTGTCGCGTTCACTGGTCCAGATCCCACCGTACCCGACACTTTCTCCCGCTTTCACATCCCGCACGGCAATAAGGTGGGATTTAAGAGTCATAACAGGTCGATAACCTAGCTCCTCCGCCGTTTTGTCACTAAATGGAGAAACACCATACATAATGATCCCCGGACGAACCCAATCTAATTGGCTGTCAGGCCAAGCAAGTAACCCCGCAGAAGCAGCGAGAGAGCGCTCACCTTCACATCCATCAGTCAGTGACAGGAACAGATCCGCTTGTTCATTGGTGGTACTTTTATCCAGTTCGTCAGCACAACCAAAATGGCTCATATAACGCAATGGTTTCGCCACATTGCTGCATGCTTTTAAACGGTGAACAAATTCATCGAATTGTTCGGGGCACACCCCTAAGCGATGCATGCCACTATCAACTTTCAGCCAGACCACAACCGGAACTTCAAGATCTGCTTGTTCTAACGCATCTAACTGCTCTTCGCAATGAACGACGGTCTGAATATTATTGGTGACTAAAATAGGCAAATCGCCAGAAGAATAGAAACCTTCCAACAATAAGATCGGTTTCACGACACCACTGGCGCGCAGTTGAAGCGCTTCTTCAATACGCGCGACCCCAAAAGCATCGGCTCCCTGTGCATGTTTCGCAATATGACGCAGCCCATGACCATAGCCATTCGCTTTCACAACGGCCATCACTTTACTGTGTGGCGCTTGTTGCTTGATCTGTTGCAGGTTATGTTGCAGTGCAGATAGCTCTACACATGCCGTAGCTGCTTTCATATAGCTCATTGAATTACTCATCATCCATATCAAATGCTGGGCCAGCATAATTGTCGAAACGAGACCATTGTCCTTGGAAAGTCAAACGTACCGAGCCAATAGGGCCGTTACGTTGCTTACCTAAAATGATTTCTGCCGTCCCTTTCATCGAACTTTCTGGGTTATAAACTTCATCGCGGTAAATAAACATGATCAAGTCAGCATCCTGCTCGATGGAGCCCGATTCACGCAAATCAGAGTTCACTGGGCGTTTGTCTGCACGTTGCTCCAAAGAACGGTTTAACTGAGACAAAGCAACAACAGGAACGTTCAATTCTTTCGCCAGCGCTTTTAATGAGCGAGAGATCTCGGCAATTTCGAGTGTACGGTTATCTGACAGCGCAGGCACTCGCATCAACTGCAAGTAATCGACCATGATCATTGATAACCCACCATGCTCCCTTGCAATACGACGAGCACGAGAACGAACTTCGGTTGGTGTCAAACCAGAACTGTCATCAATGTACATGTTTTTCTTCTGCATCAAGATCCCCATAGTAGAAGAAATACGTGCCCAATCCTCATCATCAAGCTGGCCAGTACGGATCTTGGTTTGGTCAACACGAGACAGTGACGCCAACATACGCATCATGATCTGTTCTGAAGGCATCTCCAGTGAGAAGATCAAAACCGGCTTGTCTTGTGACATCGCCGCATTCTCACACAGGTTCATCGCAAAGGTGGTTTTACCCATCGATGGACGCGCTGCCACAATCACCAAGTCCGAACCCTGCAAACCCGCAGTTTTCTTATTTAAATCGGTAAAGCCAGTGTCAACACCCGTTACGCCATCTTGTGGGGTCTTATATAAGAGTTCGATACGCTCAAGGGTTTTCTCAAGAATGTTATCGACATTCTGAGGGCCTTCACTTTCATTAGTACGAGACTCAGCAATCGCAAAAACCTTACTTTCCGCAAGATCGACCAAGTCTTCTGAACTGCGCCCTTGCGGATCATAACCAGCATCTGCAATTTCATTTGCGACCCCAATCAAGTCACGAACTAACGCACGCTCAGCCACAATATCGGCGTATGCGTTGATATTGGCAGCACTCGGGGTATTCTTAACCAGATCAGCAAGGTAAGCAAAACCGCCAACATCCTCTAACTGCTCACGCTGCTCAAGAAACTCCGATAGAGTGATCAGATCGAGCGGCTTACTGTCTTCCAGAATCGTTTTCACCCCATCGAAAATCAATCGATGTGGTCTGCTGTAAAAATCTTTTGCAACCACTCGCTCTGCGACCGTATCCCAGCGCTCATTGTCCAACAGCAAACCACCAATCACGGACTGCTCTGCTTCTAGAGAATGAGGAGGAACTTTAATTGCGTCGACTTGCGCATCTAACGGTTTGCGCTTGCGTGGATCCAACTTTGTATCGATTCTGGTGTCTGCCATGAGGATGCTCAAAAACTGCTAACTAACCGCCCATTATAACCAGAATAATTGATTTGTAATTATGTAGGATAGGGTTTGTGATTTTCTTAAGGAGAATTAACCTGTTGCTGACGGACAAGCGAGGCGAAGTTTTTAATATTCAACCATTAGCTTCATCAGTATCGGAGAACTTTGTGTCGAAAATATGGTTTCTTGGGATTACGCTGTTAAGCGCACCTTTTGTTTACGCGCAAGATGCCACCAAAGACTCAAAGGATATTGAGGTCCCATCACCTTGGAATAGCGAAGTTGAGTTTGGCTACCAGTCTCACTCCGGCAACTCCGACTCACAATCTCTGAACTCTCGATTAAGTGCCGATTATACGTCTGGGCGCCACCGTACCAGTGGTGAATGGAAGTTTTACTTATTGTACAAAGATGGTGAAGAAGATAAGCGTCAATCCACTTATACCGCGCAAAGTGACTATAAGTTGGGCCCTAAGACCTATCTGTATGGCAGTTTTAAAGGCGTTGACTCACGCTATAGCGCCTACTTTAAGGATTACACCATGTCAGGTGGTTTGGGTTACCAGTTTTCTAACACAGATACGTTCGTATTTGAGCTCGAAGTGGGGCCTGGTTTTCGCTACCAAGAACCCAATCATGATGAAATTGATGACGATGACATCATTTTTCCTGACATCGTCCAAGAAGCGATTTTTCGTGGCAAGATCAATAGCGAGTGGCAAGCGCTGGACAATTTACGCGTCGGTGCAACCTTAACCATGGTGTCTGGGCACAGTAACACCCGAACCGATAGTGATATCAGCATTACCAACAACATCACAGAAGATATCGCACTTAAGCTAACCCACTCTCGCCAGTACCACGATAAGGTACCTGAAGGGCTTAAAAAAGCAGATACTGTCTTCTCTGCAAACTTACTATTTCTATTCTAAAGCGTTGCGATTAGAGCAAATTAAAGGACATAAAAAAACACCAGCCGAAGCTGGTGTTTTTCATATTCGTCTTGGTACTGAATTACTCAGCAGCAACAACTTGTAGGTTCACAGCTGCGAAAACTTCAGAGTGAAGTTGAACGCTGATCTCGAACTCACCAGTGTTACGTAGAGCACCTTCAGGAAGGCGAACTTCGCTCTTAGCAACTTCAACGCCTGCTGCAGTGATTGCATCAGCGATGTCACGAGTACCGATAGAACCGAACAGTTTACCTTCGTCACCAGCTTTAGAAGCGATAACAACTGCTTCTAGAGCGTTAACTTTCTCAGCACGCGCTTCTGCAGCAGCCAGTTGCTCAGCAACTTTAGCTTCTAGTTCAGCACGGCGAGTTTCGAACATTTCAACGTTAGACTTAGTTGCCATAACTGCTTTACCTTGAGGGATAAGGAAGTTACGAGCGTAGCCAGATTTAACGTTTACAGTGTCGCCAAGACCACCTAGGTTACCGATTTTATCAAGTAGAATAACTTGCATTGTTTAATCCTCTTTCTTAATAAAACGAACCGATTACTGATGCTTGTCAGTGTACGGTAGTAGAGCTAGGTAGCGTGAACGCTTGATAGCGCGAGCTAGTTGACGCTGGTACTTAGCACTTGTACCAGTGATACGGCTAGGTACGATTTTACCAGCTTCAGTGATGTAGTTTTTAAGAGTTGCTACGTCTTTGTAATCAATCTCTTGTACGCCTTCTGCAGTGAAACGGCAGAATTTACGACGACGGAAGAAACGAGCCATGGGCTATCTCCTGATCTTAAATTTGAGTAATGTTGTCGGCGTGTAACACTAATTTACCAACGCCATTTCGGCCGGTTTGGTAAGCGACAAATCCGCTCACCTTAATGTTACTGCCTTGTACTAAATTCTGAGTGTCTGCTTGTGACCTTTGCCCACTAACAACTACCGGCATTCGACAATAAACTTGTCGAGGTAGGTCAGCCTCAATAACCGTAGAGCGATGCTCTAACCAAAATCGACAGTGTTCTATACCACTGGGGCTTTTACTACGAATGGGCGGTTTGGCTATGGTGCCAGAAAGCTCCATTCGGTTGGTCATAAGAGAAATTACTCAGCAGCTGCTTCTGGCTTAGCTTCAGCACGCTCTTCACGGCGAGGAGCACGCTCTGCACGCTCTTCTTTCTGCTTAAGCATGATAGATTGCTCAGTGATAGCCGCTTTAGTACGCATGATCATGTTACGTAGAACTGCATCGTTGAAACGGAAAGCAGTTTCTAGCTCATCGATTACAGCTTGGTCAGCTTCAACGTTCATTAGAACGTAGTGAGCTTTGTGAAGTTTGTTGATTGGGTAAGCCAGTTGACGACGACCCCAGTCTTCTAGACGGTGTACTTTACCGCCAGCTTCAGTGATAGAACCAGTGTAACGCTCGATCATGCCAGCAACTTGCTCGCTTTGATCTGGGTGCACCATGAATACGATTTCGTAATGACGCATTGGTTGCTCCTTACGGATTATTCAGCTTCCACAAATGGCTCGGTCATCCAGAGGAAGCAAGGAACTAAAGATAATTGACCGAGAATTTAAGAGCACGAATAGTACAGAAAGAAAGCAGTATTAGCAAGAGGAATCATACTGAGATGCTGACCTTATTTTCATGTTCGATTTTGATTCAATAAATGAAGGGCCAGAAAAGGAAAAGCCGCTGCTTCATTCACAGCGGCCATATGATTTACGCTAGAATTTTAATCGTCTTCATCATCATCCACATACTGCGCTTGGAGATAATTTTCGATACCAGTTAGCTTGATCAAACCAAGTTGTGTTTCTAACCAATCAACATGCTCTTCTTCGTCTTCCAAAATATCTTGAAACAGATCTCGTGATACATAGTCATGGACATCTTCCGCATAAGCAATAGCAGCTTTTAAATCCGGAATAGCGGCCATTTCAACTTTTAGATCACACTCAAGCATTTCTTTGGTATTTTCACCAATCATCAGCTTCCCGAGATCTTGTAGATTAGGTAACCCTTCGAGGAATAAAATACGCTCGACAAGTTCATCAGCATGTTTCATTTCATCAATAGATTCTTCGTATTCTTTATGAGCTAAGTGTTTTAAGCCCCAGTCTTTATACATGCGAGCATGAAGAAAGTATTGATTAATAGCGACAAGCTCGTTACCGAGCACTTTATTGAGATGTTGGATTATGATTGGATCGCCTTTCATGACAAAGCCCTCCTGTTTGGCTCCTTTAAATGTAGAACCAATTAAGAAGGTGTCAAAAGGCGTTAAAATAGCTAACTTGCTTGTTTTAGCTCAGTAAATACAACGATTTCACTAATGAGCTCTTTAGCATGGCGAACACATTTGCCACACTGACTCCCCAAAGCCGTACAACGCTTAATGCCCCGAATATCCGTAACTCCTTCATTCTGAACAAGCTTTCGAATTTTTTTATCCGATACACCATGGCAAACACAAACGTACATACAACTTCCAAATACTTCACTAAGAGACAAAGTAAATATAAACGAGAATCGTTGTTATTACCACTTGGTTAAAATGAATATTAAGACTGATTTGTTATAAGAAAATTTGCTACAGCGCATGGTCATTCAGTCAAAAACCGGAGTAACCATATGGATAAATAACTAACTTCCTGTTTAAGAACTAATTATTCGTTAGTACCTACTGTTATTTAAACACTTACCCTTATAACAGAAAACGAAAAAGGGAAGCCGAAGCTTCCCTTTTTCTTAGTGCGTTTTCTTCAAAAATGAAGAAAAGAGCAAGATTTCAATTAATTCATTAAGAATTATTCGAAGATCTTAGCTACAACACCAGCACCAACTGTACGGCCACCTTCACGGATCGCGAAACGTAGACCTTCGTCCATCGCGATTGGTGCGAT
>NZ_JBNJOG010000011.1:0-166251 GCF_050113695.1 Vibrio sp. TRT 17S01
CTGAACATTACATAAGTAATGTTTGAATTGACTGTGCTCTTATTGGTTTTCACTTTTGAAAAAGTAAAACAAAACAGCTCAAGGCTGCCTCCCAATTCGAATGGTCACTTCGTTTCATTGAAACCTAATTTGAAGCCGAAGCTTCTAATTGGATTATCATCAACGAGTGCCCACACAGATTGATAGGTTTATATTGTTAAAGAGCTTTCCTTTTGAGCTTCGCTCAAGTGGACGGCCATTTTAGCGAGTTAACATTCAGTGTCAAACACTTTTTCGTTATTTCTCTTGAGGTTAATTTTTTATCCTCATGACCTTTGTTGCCTTATTATCGTTAGTTCGATATCCCGTGACAACGGAGGCGCATTATAGGCACTTCCTTTGGGAACACAATAGTAAAAAACAAAAAAAACAGCACTTTCAAACTGTTCGTTCACCTTTTAATCAAGATGATAAAAAAAGGAGCGACTACGCTCCTTTTTCAACCACAAACAATTCAGTTTTACTGATGTATTATCACTTGCTCGTTACTAACCACCAGTTGTACTTTCTTATCAGGCATAACCTCACCAGCTAAAATAGCTTTTGCTAGTGGGTTTTCGACACTTTGCTGTATTGCACGTTTTAATGGGCGTGCACCATAAACAGGATCAAACCCGACTTGCGCAATTAACTCAAGTGCTTTGTCTGATACTTCAAGTTCAAAACCATGCTCTTCCATACGGTTAGCTAAACGTAATAACTGAATTGATGCGATTGACTTAATATGTTCACGGCCTAATGGATGGAACACAACGCTCTCATCAACACGGTTTAAAAATTCCGGGCGGAAATGTTTAGTCACAACCTCCATCACTTCATTTTTGATACCTTGATAATCTAGAGCAGCAAAATTTTCCTGTATCTTGGATGACCCTAGATTCGATGTCATGATCACAACCGTATTACGAAAATCAACCGTGCGCCCCTGCCCGTCAGTTAATCGTCCGTCATCTAACACTTGCAGCAAAATGTTGAACACATCTGGATGCGCTTTCTCTACTTCATCTAACAAGATGACTGAATATGGTTTACGACGGACAGCTTCGGTAAGGTAGCCCCCTTCTTCATAACCGACATAACCCGGAGGTGCACCAACCAATCTGGCGACAGAATGTTTTTCCATAAATTCCGACATGTCGATACGAACCATGGCATCTTCACTGTCGAACATAAAATTCGCAAGGGTTTTACATAGTTCGGTTTTGCCCACACCTGTTGGACCTAAGAATAAGAAAGAGCCAATCGGTTTGTTAGGATCAGATAACCCAGCTCGGCTACGACGAATTGCATTCGAAACTACTTCTACCGCTTCTTTTTGGCCAATAACACGCTTATGCAGAACTTCTTCCATGCGAAGCAATTTTTCTTTTTCAGCTTCAAGCATTTTAGAAACCGGAATCCCAGTTTGCTTTGAAAGCACTTCTGCAATTTCAGCATCCGTTACTTTATTTCGCAGTAACGTCATTTCCTGCATTTCAGCTTGAGTCGCTAAATCAAGTTGCTTTTCAAGTTCAGGGATTCGCCCATACTGTAGCTCAGACATACGATTTAAATCCCCGGCTCGTCGAGCAAACTCCATATCCATTCTTGCTTGTTCTAGCTCGGACTTAATATGTTGAGTACCTGACAAGGCGGCTTTTTCTGCATTCCAAACCTCTTCAAGCTCTGCAAATTCACGTTCTTTTTCGCTTAATTCTTCGTTCAGTGATTTAAGACGCTTTTCACTCGCTTCATCATGCTCATTATGTAGCGCTTGTTGCTCGATTTTTAATTGGATGATTTTTCGTTCTAATTTATCCAACGACTCAGGCTTCGAGTCAATTTGCATACGAATGCTCGATGCTGCTTCATCAATTAAATCAATGGCTTTATCTGGTAATTGACGATCAGAGACATAGCGATGGGATAAACTTGCCGCTGCAACAATCGCAGGATCAGTAATTTCTACGTGATGGTGCAACTCATAGCGCTCTTTTAAACCACGCAAAATCGCAACAGTATCTTCCACCGTCGGTTCATCCACTAACACTTTTTGGAAACGGCGCTCTAGCGCTGGATCTTTCTCAATGTATTGTCGATATTCATCAAGAGTCGTGGCACCAACACAATGAAGTTCTCCGCGTGCAAGTGCTGGTTTGAGCATGTTGCCCGCGTCCATAGAGCCTTCACCTTTGCCAGCTCCAACCATCGTATGCAATTCATCAATAAAGAGAATGATGTTGCCTTCTTCTTTGGACAGTTCATTCAGTACTGATTTGAGACGTTCTTCAAATTCACCACGATATTTTGCGCCTGCAACCAATGCGCCCATATCAAGAGACAATACTCTACGACCACGCAGCCCTTCTGGAACCTCATTATTGATGATACGTTGTGCCAATCCTTCAACAATTGCAGTTTTACCTACACCCGGCTCACCGATGATCACTGGGTTGTTTTTGGTACGACGCTGCAAGACTTGAATAGTACGACGAATTTCATCATCTCGACCTATTACAGGGTCCAATTTACCTTGCTCGGCACGTTCGGTTAGATCAATCGTGAACTTCTCCAGTGCCTGACGCATCTCTTCTGCATTAGGGTCGTTAACCTTCTGACCACCACGGATTTTCTCAATCGCGTCATTTACTTTTGTTTCAGTAAGACCTAGTTCTTTAAGCAAAGAACCTAAAGCACCACGGTCTTCTAGGGCTGCAAGCAAAAACACTTCAGATGAGATGTAGGCATCTTGACGCTTTTGAGCCACCTTGTCGCAAAGGTTGAATAGTGTCCCCATCGCACTTGAGAGCTGAACATCTCCTCCAATACCAGAGACTTTTGGTAAACGCTCTAGGATTTCACTGAGTTTTGAACGTAGGTGGGTAACATCAACGTCCAGCATGGTTAACAATGGACGAATGGGACTACCATTTTGGTCTAGCAATGCAACCATTAAATGGACAGGCTCGATATATTGATGATCGCGACCTAACGCCAATGATTGGGCATCAGAGATAGCGATTTGAAATTTACTAGTGAATCGATCAAGACGCATATCAACCTTCCTAAACTCAACTGAGATAAAATCTTTTAATCAGTATGAAAGATGGCTGCGGCGTCTACGATTTTCAAGGGGTTGGGGAAAGATATTTCGTGGCTATTCTAGCCAAATGAAGGTGGCCTGTCGGCCAGTTACACCATCGCGGCGAAACGAGTAAAAACGCTCTGGGTTTTCAAAGGTACATAGCTCACAGCTAAAAACATCACTCACGCCACAATGATTTAAATGTATCGTTGCTAGCATATTCATATCTGCAAGCCATTTGCCTGTCTTAATCGGTTTAAACGCTTCAATAGCCGTAGGATGAACACTAATAAAAGCGTGTAGAACATCTTCTCCTACTTCAAATGCATTCGCACCAATAGCGGGTCCAAGCCAAGCCATGACTTCGCCATCAAACTTAGCCACCGCTTCTTCAACAATGCCATTAGCAAGGCCACGCCAACCAGCATGAACGGCCGCAACTTGCGTACCGGATTTATTGGTTAATAAAACAGGCAAGCAATCAGCTGTCATTGCAGAGCAAACCACGGCACGTTTAGTGGTAAAAGCACCGTCGGCATCTAATACCTCTGAAGTGGTCGAAGCCAGTTCTGCAACAACGGTTGAGTGGGTTTGATTCAACCAAACTGGCGCCGAAGGCATCTCCGACTGCTCTTGCAACCAGTAGCGGTTAGTTTGAACAATCGATAAATCATCCCCAACATGCGCACCAAGGTTTAATCCTTGATATACGCCTGTTGAAAAACCATCAAGTCGTGTAGAACTAAACGCTTTGACATTTTTCGGCGCTGGCCAGTTGGGAACAACTTTATCCATGTTAAAACTCTTCTTCTAAACCGTGCTCTTGTGCATCTTGACGTAACGCTTCAGACATCTCGACCATATCTTCAGGTACTGGAGCATGAAACTCTAACTCCTCCCCTGTGACCGGATGCTCAAACCTTAACATGACTGCATGTAGGGCTTGACGGTCAAAGTTGCGGATCATTGTGGTTAACTCTTCGGTCGCTCCTGATGGAATGCGAGCTCGACCACCATAAGCGATATCCCCAAGCAATGGATGTTGCAAGTAGGACATATGCACACGGATTTGGTGAGTACGACCTGTTTCTAGTCGTAAACGAATTCGAGTGTGTTCGCGGAAATGCTCTGCCACACGATAATGCGTTACCGCAGGTTTCCCCATAGGACTAACGGCCATTAGCGTACGTTTTGTTGAATGACGTCCGATTGGCTGTTCAACACGGCCACCAGCGGTCATACGACCAATAGCAATCGCTTCATACTCACGCGTGATCTTACGTTTTTGCAGCGAGCGAACTAAACGCGTTTGCGCAGGAACGGTCTTTGCCACAACCATTAAGCCCGTTGTGTCTTTATCCAATCGGTGAACAATACCAGCACGAGGCACTTCTGCAATGGCAGGGAAATGATGCAACAATGCATTCAATACCGTCCCATCCGGTGTCCCAGCTCCTGGGTGAACCACAAAATCACGCGGTTTATTAATGACAATGATGTCATCGTCTTCATAAACGATATCAAGTGGAATATCTTGAGCTTCCCAACGCTCTTCATCTTCAAGCTCTGCTTGAAGTGTGATCAACTCTCCTCCCATGACTTTGGTACGAGGCTTTGTTATTACATTGCCATCCACCTGAACCTTCCCATCCAACAACCATTCTTTTAGTCGTGAACGAGAAAAATCGGCAAACAACTCGGCAATAGCCTGGTCTAAACGTTGACCTAGTTGGCTATCTTTTACGGTATTCGTTAATTCAATCTGCTGAGCCATATCGAACTTTTTCAAAAACTGTGAGACTAATGCTCACTACTGTGGAAAAATAATGCATTGCATCATTGTATCCGTTACCAGCGAGAATGTAACGGAAGCGAAAGAAATATTTATCTCAAGGGATCGACGCCTGACATGAAACAGCACACTTTATCTGGCTTATTGGTACTATCATTATTGGTTGGCTGCTCTAGCAGTGAAGAGATTGTTCCGGATGTACCGCCTTCTGAGCTGTATGCCGAAGCACAGACTTCCCTGCAAAGTGGTAACTGGTTAACCGCTATCGAAAGACTGGAAGCGCTCGACTCACGCTACCCATTTGGTGCTTACTCTGAACAAGTACAGCTAGATCTTATCTATGCGTATTATAAAAATGATGACTTAGCACTCGGGTTAGCCACGATTGAACGCTTTATGCGTTTAAACCCGACTCATGGAAAGTTAGACTGGGTACTATACATGCGTGGATTAACGCACATGGCTCAGGATAGAAACTTTATGCATGACCTCTTTAGTGTTGATCGTAGCGATCGCGATCCAGAGCCAGTCAAAGCGGCTTTTGCCGACTTTAAGAAGTTGCTTGAACGCTACCCAACGAGTCCTTATGCAGAAGACGCTCAAAAACGTATGTATGCGCTAAAGAATCGCCTTGCAGAATATGATCTTGCTACGGCGGACTTCTATCTACGTAGGGAAGCTTGGATTGCAGCAATCAATCGTACACAAGAGCTGCAAAAAACTTATCCCAATACAGAAGCTGCACGTAAGTCTTTAGAAATTCAACTTGAAGCTTATAAACAGCTCAAATTGGAAGATGCGATAGAACGCACTAAAGCTTTAATGGAACTAAATCCAATTTAACCGCACTACATCTAACAATTAAAGCCGCTCACTCTGAGCGGCTTTTTTTATGCTAATGATCCAACGCATTTCAAAACAGCGTTTGTTAGAAAACAATAAAGGAATTTTCGGAATTTAATTCACAAAATGAGGGTGGGCAAAGATTAGACAGGCACTTTTATCAGGCTGTAAAAAGTCCCTAAAAAGTGGAAGTTTTTTAGCAAGCTACCCTTTCAAATCTAATGACTTTTGTTTTGAGTACAAGCTTTTTTTAGCAAAAAAATAAGGACTCTTTGCGATTGATCACAATAAAATTTCATCAATAAAAACCCTCTCACTTTAGTGATCTAAATCACATTCTTTTATCTCTGAATAAGTAATCTGGAGTTAACCCATGAGGGATGACACAGAGGAAAAATCTATGAAAGTAAACATCACTGGCAAAAAAATCGAAATCACCTCTGCAATCCGCACTCATATTGAGAGCAAATTTAAGAAGTTAGAAAAATGGCAAATTGATATCATCAGTTGTCAGGCAACGTTCAGTGAAGAACCAAATAAACAAAAGAAAATTGAAGCTGTAATTACGGTACCCAAAGGACAACTTGTTGCTTCAGCAGTGCATGAAGATCTTTATGCAGCCGTTAATGAAGTTGAACAGAAACTGGAGCGTCAACTGAATAAGTTAAGCCATAAGTCCGAAGCTCGCCGAGCGGACAAACCAGAAGTTGAAGAGGTAGAATAATCTACCACTGGAGGATTCAAAAAGTAGCGCCTAATCGGGCGCTATTTTTTTGCTTGACGCTCCCGCCCCCCTTGCTTATTGTGGGTAAGAAATCATTATTTAGATATTATTTATGCAAAATCCCACTCTGTTCTTTTTTGACTTCTTTTTTCTCCAGTAACCTTGGAGGCTAATTCGTTTTCAGAAAGAAAGTCAAAAACGAACAGAAAGCCTCCCAAACGGGAGGCTTTTTTCATTGTTTAAGGAACCCAGAATGACCAAACAAAAATACTCACTCGATGACATTCGTCTACGGCTCAATGAACTCGACGATCAGCTGTTAAAGCTCCTCTCCGAGCGTCGTGAGTTGAGTATTGAAGTGGCAAAAAGTAAGGTTCAAACCTCTAAACCCGTGCGTGATGCAGAGCGGGAACAACAGCTTTTAGTCAAGCTGATTAACAATGGTCACACGAAATACAACCTTGATGCCCAATACATCACTAAACTCTTCCATACCATCATTGAAGATTCAGTACTGCTACAGCAATCATACCTTCAAAACCTAACCAACCCTGAGCTAAGCAGAAAACCGTTAGCAAGAGTGGCATTTCTAGGCGCTAAGGGCTCATATTCGCACTTAGCCAGTCGTGAATACTTCAGCCGCAAAAATATGGAGCTGGTTGAGTTAAACTGTGAGCACTTCAAAGAGGTCACCAATACCGTCGAAGCGGGTCATGCTGATTATGGTGTGCTGCCAATTGAAAATACCAGCTCTGGTTCTATCAATGAGGTGTATGACTTGCTCCAGCACACCACGTTATACATTGTCGGTGAGTTAACTCTTCCGATTGAACATTGCTTACTCGCAACATCTGAATTGCACATTGAACAGCTTCAAACCCTGTACTCACATCCGCAGCCACATCAACAATGCAGTGAGTTTATTAGCCGCCTAAAAGGGGTGACGCTGGAATCTTGCGCAAGCACTGCTGATGCAATGAAAAAAGTAAAAGAGCTAAATCGAAGTGATGTCGCGGCTATTGGTAATGCTTCAAGCGGAAAACTGTATGGCCTACAACCAATTCAAGGCCATATTGCCAATCAAACAGAGAACCATACTCGCTTTATTATTGTCGCTCGCAAACCTGTTGAGGTTTCGACACAAATTCCGGCTAAAACCACATTAATCATGTCGACCTCTCAAGAAGCTGGCTCACTAGTCGCAACATTGCTTGTTTTGCAACGCTTTGGCATCAATATGACTAAGTTAGAGTCTCGCCCAATTATGGGGAATCCATGGGAAGAGATGTTTTATGTCGATTTAGAAGCACATCTAAATTCTGATGATATGCAATTAGCATTAGCTGAATTAACCAAACTCACGAAACATTTGAAGGTCTTAGGCTGCTACCCAAGCGAAAACGTTAAGCCAACACAAGTTAAGTTGCAGTAATAACATTACTTGGCTCAAATAATTCCAATTGCAAGCTGACATGCATAGCGAATCCTCCTACCATTTGCCGTTGCAAGGATGTACATACGCGGTATTCCGGTTACCAACGTTTTAGTAACTGGAATACCTAAATACAATGAAATGGATCTTCACTCTTCTCGGCGGCATGAAAAAAACTCTATTCATAGCCCTTATTTGGCTGATAACGTTTTCCAGCCGGGCACACGATTCTGGACTCAGTATTTATTTATGGGAAGATACTCTCTCCCAAGACCTAATGACTGAATGGGAGAATCAAAACAATTCAACACTCACGCAATCTCATTTTGACAATGATGATCAGCGGAGTCAGTTGATGCTGAACAGTACCGAGCTCCCTTTTGATATTGTTGTTTTAGATAATATATCGGCTCAGATTTACGGCAAATTAGGGCAATTCGAAGATCTCTCAGACCTGAAAAACCGAAGCCATAATGGGTCAAAATGGCTTAAGGCATGTGGAAAATATGCCGTACCTTATTTTTGGGGTACTGTTGGTTTAGTATATCGAAAAGACAACGTGACTACGCCGCCCAAAACTTGGAGTGACTTTGTCAATCCACCAGCCGAATTACGTGGTCATATTGGCATGCTAAATGACAGCGTTGATAGCTTTCTTCCTTTCTTTTATAGCATGGGCACTTCGCCATTAACCGACGAAACTTCAGAAATAGAAGCGGTCTACCCTATATTTGCTCAATTTAGCCAACACGTATTGTCCTACGAATATGTGCTTAGCTACATCCGCAGCCATACCAATGCCAATAAAATGAAGATGGCTCTTGCCTACAGCGGCGACCAATACTCGATGAACCGTTTTCTCGAAGAAGATTTGTGGCAATTCGTCACTCCCGAAGGCGAAATTTACCTTTGGGTGGATTGCTTAGCAGTGAACAGTGCTTCGAGTCACAAAAAACAAGCGAAAGCATTCATAGAGTTTATGATGGATCCCGCTAATGCTGCAAAAAATGCAATAGATGTTAAAGCTGCAACACCGAATTCAAGTGCATTAAAACTATTGCCAGAATGGTACCTAAATGATGCATCATTGTTTCCAAACAGGGAGAGGGTCGAACAGGGGCAAATTGATAGCCCTTTGTCGGCAGAAAATATTAGCCTGAGAGCTAAGATAATTAATACGATACTTAAACGTCATGAAGCTCAACACTAGAGTTCTACTGCTTGTCGCACCCGTCGTTCTATTGGGAGCCGCGCTTTCTAGTTATAGTATTTATACCAACCAGAAAGATTCACTGATCAAGCGAGAAAATAGTTATTTACAGCTAACAATGGAAAAGTTAGCTGGCCATTTTCGTCAATCTAGCGCGCTATTGAATAGTTACTCATTAACGCTCACAAAGAGTGATGTCATCGGTAACTATTTCACCCAGCACAACACCCCGTACCGGGAACTGGAAGTGCTCGATAACCTACAAAACACCATCGCCACGCTTCAAACCAATAATCAAGATAACGTCGCTGTGACCATTCTTGATAACCAAATGAACATGTTGTTTTTTGCCGATAACCGCAATGATCCGTTTTCCAAGCAAGATCAAAACGTTCTCGATTATGTCCGTCAGGTCTTTGCACATAGCCAGCAAAAAACGCATATCGGCTATACGCATGACTATCAAGGGGATACCACCCTCATTCGTTACGACATCCTCGACAAACACACGTTAAGAGCCCCACTTAGCTATGAAACAGACGATGTGTTTTTTATCATAGTCCATCTCTCTCTGAACAAATTTAATGATCTAAGACGAATTATTGAACTCGACAACGACAGCAGTATCTTTTTTAGTGATGATCCGGTGATCCGCTCTGGCATGACGCAATCGGTAGAGCTCAAGCCCGGGCTGTTTGCTACACTCGATCCTGCCCGCTATCTGCTGGAACGAAAGCTCAACCGTTTAGAGCACGAATTGATGCTATCGTATCTCGCCTCTTCAACGATCACCGTCTTGTTACTTTCACTGCTTCTTTACCGCCATGTCACTCGCCCAATAGCCCGTATTGATCACCAGCTACAATTGGTCGAACTCGGTAAACGCAGCAACATTGAGCGCCTTTCCAGTGAAGATGAAATTGGTCGTTTGTCTGCACGTGTTTACGACATGTACAACGAACTAAACTCAAGTTATCAAAAAACGAAAGCAATGGCTGAATACGATCACTTGACCCAATTGGCCAACCGTTATCAATTTCAAATGTACGTCAAACGTATTTTGGCAAATAAGCTCAATAGCCTTCATGCTTGGATTTTGTATATCGATCTGGATAACTTTAAATACGTGAACGATAAATATGGTCATCACCAAGGTGACTCTTTATTGGTTAATTTTGCCGAACACGTTCGTTCGTTGTGTAAAGAGTATGAGTTAAAACATGGCATTAAATGTCTTGCCTCACGATTGTCCGGTGATGAATTCGCGATTTTTATCTCTTCGGCCCACAAAAGTGCGCTGGCAGATGCTCTTGCAACTGCCATATTAGAGCCTATTCAGGCTAATCATAATTCGCCGTTAGGCAACTTCCCAATCACCGCCAGTATTGGTATTGCATGTTACCCTGAAGATGGTGATAACATCACCAGTCTGCTTTCACATGCCGATACCGCCATGTACCAAGCGAAACGAGCAGGAAAAAACCAAGTTGCTTATTACTCTCAAGAACTCGATAGCGTTGTCCGTCGCAAAGCTCAAATTGAGCGAGCACTTCGCAGCGGCAGGCTCGACGATGAGTTCTCTCTGTTATATCAACCCTATTTCGATGCATTAGGCACGAACGTCGTTGGTGTAGAAGCTTTGTTGCGATGGCACTCACCTAAGCTAGGCACGGTTACCCCCAGTGAATTTATTCCCATTGCGGAACAAACCGGATTGTTTGGTGCAATCGATCGCTGGGTGATTAATCAAGCTTTCCACGATTTTGTTCAGTTGCAACAAGCCCATGAACACCCAATTCAGTTATCAATTAATTTATCATCAGCCGAATTAGATTCACTTCAACTGGCCAAGTTCATTGAAGCGGCAGCAGAGCAGCATAAAGTAGTGCCTCATCTGGTAGACTTCGAAATTACAGAAACTTTCGCAACCGACTCTCAAAGCTACTCTTTGTTGCACGAACTATCGCTTATGGGTTACAAACTGGCGATCGATGATTTTGGCTCTGGCTATACCTCTATCACTCAATTGGTAGAATACCCTGTACAGAAAATAAAATTAGACCGTGAGTTTCTTTCAGCACTGCTCAAAACCAATAATCAAAAAGTGATTAAGCCGCTGGTTGAGCTTTGTCATTCTCAATCGATGAAAGTGACCGCGGAAGGGATAGAGTCCGCCGAGATCCATCGTTGGCTGGCAGAAAACGATTGTGATTACATGCAAGGGTTCTATTTGTCTAAACCACTAACACTACAAGAAATCACTCACCCCAATAATCTTGATAATGGAGCCGAACATGAAAGTGAAGAAGGTCGTCGTAGCTTCGCTTAACCCAGCTAAAATAAAGGCGGTTGAAAGCGCCTTTAACACTACTTTTCCTGATCAATCTTTTGAATTTGTTGGCGTTAGCGTTTCCAGCGAAGTCGCGGACCAACCATTCAGTGATACTGAAACACACCTTGGTGCGCTAAATCGTGTCAAGAACGCCAAGTTGCTTCAAAAAGATGGTGACTTTTATGTTGGGCTAGAAGCTGGTATTGAAGACAACATGACGTTTGCTTGGATGGTGATTGAATCAGATAAGGTACGAGGAGAGTCACGCTCTTCAAGCTTAATGCTCCCCCCTCAGGTATTAGAAAAGCTAAACGATTCCAATGAGCTTGGTGATGTCATGGACGAAGTTTTTGCGACAGAAAATATCAAACAAAAAGGTGGAGCGATTGGATTATTAACCCACCATCAATTGACCCGAAGTTCGGTCTATCACCAAGCATTGATCTTAGCCCTTATTCCTTTTATTAACCCAGAACATTTCCGTGCAAATCTGTAGAGATGACAAAGGGAGCCTAGGCTCCCTTTGTTCTTTAATGCTTTTCTAGCAATTCAGCTATCAAAGCTTTTTCTTCGGTACTCTTCGATTTGAGCTCGTTAGATCCCCGAGTGATCGTCGCAACCCCAACTCCTAGTAACTGGCTGATCTGACGCTGGGACAATTCCCCTTTCAGAAGTTCATGAAAGATATTAACCCTAGCAACCAGTGCGTCGCGCTCATCAGGCGTGAGCAACATAGTCAATAACATATCATGTTGCTCTTTATCGACGCTCTGTTTTATTAGTGCAATGATCTGCTGCCAGTCTTGGAACTCAGGTTGTGCTGCCATGAATTTTAACTATTCCTTATCAGTACTTGGCACTTGCTTCATTCTGATTTAAGAACGCACCATCAACACCTAAAATCTCGCGATAATATGTTTCAAACATCAATATATTTTGCACATAACCACGGGTTTCATTGAATGGGATCGCTTCAATAAATGCGTAAGCATCAAGCTTACCTTGGGTACGCTCGCGCCAAGTTTTTACACGATGTGGCCCTGCATTATACGCCGCCAAAGCAAAAATTCGATTGTTATCGTACTTTTCCAATAAGCTCTTGAGGTATTGGCTACCGATTTCGATATTTTTTCCAACCTCGTAAAGATCATTGCTCCCTTGATATGAGAGTTTATATTTACGAGCGGTGTATTTGGCTGTTGATGGCATGATCTGCATAATACCGCGCGCACCGACTGGTGAACGAGCTTCTACATCCAATGCACTTTCCTGACGCGCTAATGACATCAAAGTGATCGGGTCGATATCATGTTTATCGCCGTAAAAGTTAAACCACCAGCGATGAGCGACAGGGAAACGCATCTCAATGTTATCCCACATTTTAGCTTGAATACTGGCTGTAACCGTCAGATGGTGCCAACGTTTACTAGCCGCATACGCAGCTAACATTTCCGATTGCTCTTCAGTCACATTGCGTAATAACCAACGCCATTCACTTTTTGCTGCCGCTATCTTGTTTACCTTAATCAGCTCATCAATACGCGCTAATGTTTTTGAAAACGGCTTTACCGTCTCAGGTTTATACGTCAGTGACGCAAAAGAATAATTGATCGATTGCTGGATCTCTTTTGCGGCAGCTACACTATAAAAATTCAGCTGACCAACCTGCTTTTCCAATCGTTTCTTACCTTGATTGGCTTTGCCTAACGCAATCTCGCTACGACCAAGCCAATACTGCCAACGCATGGACTGCTGTTTATCTAGCGGTAAAGTGGCAATCCACTTTTGCAGCCCTTTCCAATCTTGCTGTTGAATGGCTAATCGAGCTCGTCGCTCAATCAACGCGGTATTTTTTGAGGTTGAGATAGCTTGATCTCGCCATTTGGCTAAAGAAGCTGAATCGGTATTGATCAAACGGAAAGAAATATAGTCCGCTAACGATTGGCGTTCTTTCTCATCCAGCTTTTGTGTTTTTGCCACTTGATTGAGCGCTTGTTGTGCTTTTTCTACATCGGTACGCGCCAACTTCTTCATCGCAATAACGGCTTGCTTTTGATTGAACGGCGTAACAAGGTGTTTTTTGGCAAAAGCAACCACAGACTCCGGTTTACTGTACAACGACTTCATCGTTGCTGCTTTATCCAAGTAGCTTTGGCTTTTTAACTGTTTTTTCAGGTAGTTCATTAAGCTACCGTTACGTGCTTCAAACGCCAGCAGCATCCGCTCCATCACAAGCTTTTCAGTCTGGTGTCCAGCGTTATTCCATGCCTTAAACAACGGATCACAAGATGAAGAAACGCTCTTTCCACTTAGCCATAAATCTTCCGCACCTTTAAAGGCGAGCTCCTTGCTACCAGCGTGATACTGCGCTCGGTAATACAAACATTGGTAGCGCTCTCCTTTCGGCTCATCGTGTTGAAAGTCGAGTAACGTTTTCCATTGTTTTTGAGCGGCCAGTTTATTCAGATATGGCGCGCTGATCCGTGCAGAAAAAGGAAACGTTTTATGTTCTGAAATAAAGCGATTAACTTGTTTTGGCGTTTTACTGCCAAGATCGACCAAAAACGCTCGATAATCCACATAAGGTGTTAATGGATAACTCGCTATTTCAGGCCTGATTTTTCTATATTCAGAGACCTTTTTTTGGTCTAACAGTTGTTGTGCTTTATCGTATGTAGCACGTTGATGTTGAATGTCTGAAGCCTGCACCCAATGAGAATACGTACTGCCACTCATCATCACCGCAAACGTCAGCAATGATGATGGTAGGCGCTGTGACAGTAAGGAAAACGAAGGCATCATAAAGTCTGATAAGTCCTTTTGAGAATGATGTACTTTGACCTTTCATTAAGGCTCATACTCATGGGGTAAGTAAAGGATAAAGATCTTAAATCATCATAATTTCACACAGGAGTGACATACTAGACAAAAGCATTAATTAGTTACAATGAGATTGATTAATAGACCTTATCATTCCTGATTACCTTTCATTTGGGTGGTAACAAATCCTGCTTTCTTGGTATAGAATGCCCTTTTATTATGACTCAATTGTTAGGAACGATCGGCAATGGCTGAATACGTATATACCATGTCGCGGGTGAGCAAAATCGTGCCACCTAAGCGTCAAATTCTGAAAGACATCTCTCTTAGCTTCTTCCCAGGTGCAAAAATCGGTGTTTTAGGTCTGAACGGTGCGGGTAAATCAACGCTACTACGTATCATGGCTGGCATTGATACAGACATTGATGGTGAAGCGCGTCCACAACCGGGGCTAAATGTAGGTTACCTCCCTCAGGAGCCGGTACTCGACGAGTCGAAAACCGTTCGTGAAGTGGTTGAAGAAGCGGTTGCTGACGTTGCTGATGCACTTAAGCGTCTTGACGCGGTATATGCGGCTTATGCCGAAGAAGGTGCCGATTTTGATGCACTTGCAAAAGAGCAAGGCGAACTGGAAGCATTGATTCAAGCAAAAGACGGTCATAACCTAGACAACGCGCTAGAACGCGCTGCAGACGCACTACGCCTGCCAGAGTGGGATCAGAAGATTGGACACCTATCAGGTGGTGAACGTCGTCGTGTTGCTATCTGTCGTCTGCTTCTAGAAAAACCTGACATGCTACTACTCGACGAACCAACCAACCACTTGGATGCGGAGTCTGTAGCATGGCTAGAGCGCTTCCTTGTCGACTACACAGGTACAGTAGTGGCAATCACCCACGACCGTTACTTCTTAGACAACGCTGCAGGTTGGATCCTAGAACTTGACCGTGGTGAAGGTATTCCATGGGAAGGTAACTACACTTCTTGGCTAGAGCAAAAAGATGCGCGTCTACAACAAGAAGCATCTCAAGAAAAAGCACGCCAAAAAACCATTGAGAAAGAACTTGAGTGGGTTCGTCAAAACCCGAAAGGTCGTCAGGCGAAATCTAAAGCACGTATGGCGCGCTTTGAAGAACTACAAAATACTGACCATCAGAAACGTAACGAAACCAACGAACTGTTCATCCCACCAGGTGAGCGTCTAGGTGATAAAGTTGTCGAAGTGAACAACCTGACTAAGTCATTCGATGGCCGCGTTCTGATTGATGACCTATCGTTTAGCATTCCAAAAGGAGCCATCGTCGGTATCATTGGTGCCAACGGTGCAGGTAAATCAACACTATTCAAAATGCTAAGTGGCACTGAACAGCCAGACTCAGGCACGATTGAGTTAGGTGATACGGTGAAACTGGCGTCTGTAGAGCAGTTCCGTGACTCAATGAATGATAAGAACAGCGTATTCCAAGAGATTTCTGAAGGCGCTGACATCATCAAGATCAACAACTTTGAAATCCCTGCTCGTGCTTACTGCTCTCGTTTTAACTTCAAGGGCTCTGATCAGCAGAAAATCATCGGCGAACTGTCTGGTGGTGAACGTAACCGTGTGCATCTTGCTAAACTGCTTAAAGCAGGTGGTAACGTATTGCTACTCGATGAACCAACCAACGACCTAGATGTTGAAACACTGCGTGCACTAGAAGAAGCTCTGCTTGAGTTCCCTGGCTGTGCCATGGTTATCTCGCACGACCGTTGGTTCCTTGACCGTATCGCGACACACATCATTGATTACCGCGATGAAGGTCAGGTTAACTTCTACGAAGGCAACTATACTGAATACATGGAGTGGCTGAAGAAGACCCTTGGTCCTCAGGCAGCGGAACCACATCGCATCAAGTACAAGCGAATTACTAAATAGTATTGCTTGAATTTTGCACAAAGGCCGCTATGATTAGCGGCCTTATTTATTTGCGGTTTATATGGTTGCGCTAGCTTGTGTTCTTAGGGGCTATAATATAATTGCGAACGGTAACGCATTGAAGCTACTTGGATTCTGCTAAGCTTCTTAGAAGTCTATATGAGGGATAACCATGACTGAACGACGTCGCTTTTCACGCATTATTTATCAGGCACAAGCAACTTTGCAGCAAAATGGCACAACAATTAGCGCAGAAGTAAATGATTTATCACTGCACGGACTGTTATTAAAGTCCGAACAAGCAGATAAATTGACCCCTAATCAAACCGTAGATGTTGAATTTTCGCTTCCCGACAGTGATGTCGTTATTCAGTTGGTTGGCAACTTGATAAGTGGCTCCAACGGAATACTAAGAATGAGCATCGATCATATCGATATCAATAGTATTGGACACTTGAAGCGGTTGGTAGAACTCAACGTAGGTGACGACAGCTTGCTACACCGTGAGCTAGAACACCTATCGGATTTAGGGGAATCTCCCCATAACTAATGCGATATGTCACGAAAAATAACGATTTCTATCCCTTCTTCTGATGGAGAGCAGCTTTTTTATATCACCAGAAAAACCGCTCTCATCATACTAAGCTCTATCATTTTGATCACTTGCACCGCTGCGAGCTACCTCTATACCACATGGCGTAGTCAGCAAAATACGCAAGATGACTACCAGCAATTGCTCAACCAAGTACGTCAAACAGAACAACAAAAGAGCGAGTTAGAGCAGCAATACAACGAGCAACTGGACGTCGCTCATTCTTTATCTCTTGAGTTAGAAGAAAAACAAACCCAGCTTCAAACCTTAGGGAAGCGGGTCTTTGATGTTGAATCGGTCCTTGGGATTAGTCGCACAGAGGAAAGCAATAATGAACGCTCGTTAGAAGAGCGGGTTGATGCAGCAGCAATCGATTCTGCAGTACGTGCAACCATGTTTCGCATGATCCCAAACGACACCCCATTGGAATACAACCGCGTATCCTCACCTTTTGGTCGCCGCATCAATCCTATTTCAGGGCAACGTCGTATGCACTCTGGGGTTGATTTAACCTGCGATATGGGAAGCGCAATATACGCGCCCGCTGATGGCGTTATTGAATCGGCTCGACCAAGCACTGGAGGTTTCGGAAACTACGTCACCATGCGTCATGCGTTTGGCTTTACAAGTTCCTATGCCCATTTAGCGAAGTTTCATGTACGCCGAGGAGAATTTGTTCGCAAAGGCCAAAAAATCGCCAGTTGCGGAAATTCAGGAAACTCAACTGGCCCACACCTGCACTACGAAGTGCATTTTCTTGGCCGGCCACTCAACCCTGAAAACACCATGACTTGGACTCCTGATAACTTTGACTCACTGTTTGAAAAAGAGAAAAAGGTCACTTGGGGGCCATTAGTTAAAATGATAGATGATGTGGTACGACTGCAAGTTACGTTAACCAATAACACCACCCCACCACTTAACTTAGATACAGTAAAAAGTGATACAACCGCCGAAACCGGATTAACTACAAATTGAGATACCAACAAAAAGAGCTGCAGCAGCAGCTCTTTTTAGTTACCCGCGATGAATAGAATCATTGGCTTGTTTGAGTAGGTTCTGACTCTCAGCCATAAATTGTAATGAGTAATCTCCAAACCATTCACTGACGGTCGCAAAGCTATCGACAAAGGCTTGCTTATCATGACCTTCTAGGATCTGTAACGCTTCACCAAAGCAGTGGTGAAAACGCTTGATCATTTCAATGTTTTCTTCAGAAGCAAGAATGATGTCACCGTAAAGGTTTGGATCTTGAGCAAACAGACGGCCCACCATCGCTAATTCGAGACGATAAATCGGGGAGCTGAGTTGCAGCAGTTTATCGAGGCTTGGGTTCTCACGGCTCAGATGCAAGCCGTAAGCAAAGGATGTGAAGTGACGCAGTGCCTGAATGAGAGTCATACCATGATCATGCTCATACGCATCGATTTGACACAAGCTCGCACCCCAAATCGAAAATTGCTCTAATAACCATTGGTAATGCTGCTCTCCGCGGCCATGGCAGTAAACAATGACCTGCTTCGCCAAACTTGGAACATCAGGACCAAACATTGGGTGCAAACCAACTACTGGACCATTATGCACCTGCATCATTGCTTGCAGTGGTTTCGACTTGATTGAGGTGAGATCACACAAAATACAATCTTGCGGTAAACGCTCAAGCTTTTCGATCACTCCTTGAGTGAGATGAATAGGAACCGTAACAACGACAAGTCCAGCATCATCTAAGATCTCATCAGCACGATGCCAGTCTTTGCTACCTAACACTTTCACTTGGTAGCCAGATAACTTAAACATGCGACCAAACAAACCACCCAATTGACCATTACCACCGATGATCACGACAGAACGCAGCTCTGGGTTAAGACATTTAAAACCAGAGTCTTTTTCACTGGCGTAAGACTCACGCATGGTTCGACGTAAAATATCTTCAATCAGTTGTGGCGGAACGCCTTTCTTCTCCGCTTCCTCACGTCGAGAGGCAAGCATAGCAGCCTCTCGGTCAGGGGCATAGATGGGCAAACCATACTGGCTTTTCACTTCTCCCACTTTTTCAACCAATGCTAATCGTTGAGCCAATAGATCCAACATCTGTTTATCGACAGCATCAATCTGATCTCTCAATTCGTTCAGTTCTACAGCCATGGACTTCCCTACTCTCCCTTTAGGCGATCTTCCAAGAACGGCACCAACTCAGAGTGCGCATGACGTAATAATGCCTCAGTTGAATCCCAATTAATACACGCATCGGTAATCGATACGCCATATTGCATTTCATTGAGAGGGATGTCAGAAGATTGGTTTCCTTCATTGATATGACTCTCGATCATTAAGCCAATAATGGATTTATTCCCTTCACGAATTTGATGTAATACATCTTCCGCCACTAGGGGTTGGCGACGGTAATCTTTACGCGAATTTGCATGACTACAATCCACCATCAAAGAAGCATCTAAGCCCGCTTTGCTCATCTCTTCTTCACATTCAGCCACTGAGACTGAATCGTAATTTGTTTGTTTACCACCACGCAGGATCACGTGACCATTAGGGTTTCCTTGAGTGGTAAGAAGCGCCACCTGACCTTCACGGTTAATCCCCATAAAACGATGGCTTGACGATGCAGCTTGCATCGCATTGATCGCCGTCGCCAAACTGCCATCGGTACCATTCTTAAAGCCGATAGGCATCGATAAACCACTGGCCATTTCACGGTGGGTTTGTGATTCCGTTGTACGTGCGCCAATGGCAGCCCAGCTAAATGTGTCAGCAAGGTACTGAGGGCTGATCGGATCTAAAGCTTCGGTGGCTAGTGGGATCTCCATTTCAGCCAGTTCAACCAGCAGTTGGCGGCCAACATGCAATCCATGTTCAATATCAAAGCTGCCATCAAGATGCGGATCGTTAATCAATCCTTTCCAGCCAACGGTAGTACGAGGCTTCTCAAAATAAACGCGCATAACAATGTAAAGTTGGTCATTGAGCTGCTCAGAGAGCGCTTTCAAGCGACGCGCATAATCCTTTGCCGCGTCAAGATCGTGAATAGAACAAGGACCACATACCACAAGGAGGCGGTGATCTTTTTTCTGAATAATGTTTGCAATCGTCTGACGAGACTCTTGAATAAAGCGGCGAGCATTGTCAGACAATGGGATCTTTGCTTTCAATTCATCAGGTGTGATCAGAACTTTCTCTTCACTGATGTTAATATTACTCAATTCACTTTTTTGCATAACTTACGACCTGTACATTTTAAATTACAGCCAGTCACATCCTCGACTGACTTTTGCGCTTAACCATAAAATAACAATCTAATCTCACATTGCAAGCGTAAAATATAAAATACACATTATGTAAGATATAATTTACACCTATTTCTTTTTTATCTTTATCCGTATTTGAGCGTTATAGCCATGTTTTCTCACCATTAACTCGACTAAAATCAAGAGCAAATTGCCCATGCAGCGAATACTATGGATCTGATTCTTTCGTTACTTCAACAAATGTGTGTGTACTTAGTACTGGCATACATGTTGAGTAAGACCCCAATTTTTTTACCATTATTGAATATTTCCAGCCGCTTAAGCCATAAGATCAGCATTTACGTCCTATTTTCACTTTTTTGTATCATGGGGACCTACTTTGGCTTACAGATCAATGATGCCATTGCCAATACCCGGGCCATTGGCGCAGTTATGGGTGGGTTATTTGGGGGGCCCGTAGTTGGATTCCTTGTAGGGTTAACTGGAGGTATGCATAGGTACTCACTTGGCGGCTTTACCGATGTGGCCTGTGCTATCTCAACCACCGCAGAAGGGCTGATTGGTGGATTACTGCATACCTATCTCGTTCGCAAAGGGAAAGGGGCAAGTCTCTTTAATCCCAGCATCGTCTTTTCAATTACATTAGTCGCGGAAATTGTCCAGATGGTGATCATTTTGATTGTCGCAAAACCATTTCATGAGGCTTATGAACTTGTTTCGGAGATCGCTGCCCCAATGATCATTGCTAACTCTGTCGGCGCTGCTCTATTTATGAGTATTCTTCAAGATAGAAAAACGATTTTTGAGGAGTATTCAGCCACGTTTTCCCGTCGAGCACTCAATATCGCGGAACGCTCTGTCGGTATCCTTGCTTCTGGATTTAACACTGAAAATGCAGAAAAAATTGCTCGTATTATTTATGAGGAGACTAATGTCGGCGCGGTTTCAATTACCGATGATGAGAAGATTCTCGCATTCGTAGGCATTGGTGATGATCACCATAAACCCGATACGCCAATTTCATCTCAAAGCACCTTAGACGCCATCCAGAAAAATGACATCATCTACCTAGACGGAAAAGAGAAACCTTATCAATGCTCGATATCCTCTCAGTGTAAGCTAGGCTCTGCCCTGATCATTCCTTTACGCACTGGTGATCGAGTCATCGGTACCATTAAGCTCTATGAGCCAAAAAGAAAACTGTTCTCTACGATTAATATGTCGATGGCAGAAGGGATAGCGCAATTGCTTTCCAGTCAGATCCTGTATGGTGACTACCAACAAAAGCAAAACCTTTTGTCTCAGGCAGAAATTAAGCTGTTACATGCGCAAGTTAATCCACATTTTCTATTTAATGCACTGAACACCATCAGTGCGGTCATCCGTCGCGATCCTCCTAAGGCTCGAGAACTCATCCAGCATTTGTCACAATTTTTCCGCAGTAATCTTAAGCAAAATATAGAGACGGTGACCTTAAAAGAAGAGCTGGCACACGTAAATGCTTATCTCACCATAGAAAAAGCCCGATTTACCGATCGTCTTGATGTTGAGTTCAATATTGATGACTCGATCCTTGAACGAAATCTGCCAAGCTTTACACTACAGCCCTTGGTTGAGAATGCGATTAAACACGGTATTTCAAACCGGCTTGAAGGTGGCATCATTCGTATTTTCAGCGAAAACGTTGATGGTGGGACTCGAATCATTGTTGAGGACAATGCAGGGAGTTACACCACACCAGACGAAGACCATATTGGATTAGGCATGCAAATTGTGGATAAACGCTTACGTAACCAGTTTGGTCGCCATAGCGCACTTTGTATCGATGTGGCACCGCAACGCTTTACCCAAATGAGTTTTATTATCCCCAACCAAGGAACGGATTAAGGTTATAACATGCTTTCAGCACTGGTCATTGATGACGAACTATTTGCGCGCGAAGAGCTCACCGAACTGCTCGAAGAAACCGGCCAGATCGAGGTTCTTGATCAAGCGGCAAATGCCATTGAAGGGTTAAAGAAAATCAATCAGCTTAAACCGGATGTGGTCTTTCTTGATATCCAAATGCCACAAGTTACGGGCATAGAGCTTTTAGGAATGTTAGATCCTGATACCATGCCGAAAGTGGTATTTGTCACGGCTTACGACCAGTTTGCCATACAAGCCTTTGAAGAAAATGCCTTTGATTATTTATTAAAGCCTGTCGACACCGCTCGTTTAGAGAAAACACTGGTTCGCCTGCTGAAAAGTGAAGTGAAACCTGACGTCACGGTGCTTTCTCCTGCCACCTTAGATCAAGTGCCTTGTGTTGGCCTCAATCGCATTATGATCATTCCTACCTCAGAAGTGGAATGTGCATACAGCGATATCAGTGGGGTTCACGTACAAACGACAGAGCAAACAGCAACCAGCCAATTAACATTAAAGATTCTGGAAGAAAAAACGCCATTGGTGCGCTGCCATCGCCAATATCTAGTTAATGTGAAAGCGATTAAAGAAATTAAACTGTTGGAAAATGGTTTAGCCGAAATTATCACACTCAGCGATCATAAGGTTCCGGTTAGCCGCCGCTACCTAAAAACCTTAAAAGAAATGCTGGGCTTTCACTAATCCCACCCTACTTCCAAAATGAAAAAGAGCCGCTAAAGCGGCTCTTTTTTAACAGTAGAATTAACACTCCAATAGACGCGTCATCGCCTCTGAAGCTTGTTTCCATTGTGGTGAAAGCCGCAGTTCAGATAGCGTATAGCTTTGCTTTTTCAGCATCGTTTGTGCAATTGGAGTTTCAAGGATTGGCAGGTTATCCAATACTTCGACCTGAGCATCACGTTGATTGCAAACCAACAACATATCACAACCTGCAACTAGCGCCTGATGGGCACGCTCTGCTGGCCCTCCCATGATAGAGGCGCCTTCCATGGTCAAATCATCTGAAAAAATCAGGCCGTTAAAACCAAGCTGCTCCCGGAGCACGCGCTTTAGCCAATATTCAGAACCACTGGCTGGCTCAGGATCATAATGAGGATAAACAACATGAGCCGGCATCATCGCATCCAACATGGATGCATCAATTTGCGCTTTGAATATCGCCATATCTGTTTCGATAATATCGCTACGGTTGTCGATTGGCGTCTCTAGGTGCGAATCGGCCAGCACTCCACCATGCCCTGGGAAATGCTTTCCTGTCGTTGCCATACCCGCCGCCTTCATACCACGCATATAAGCCATGCTATGAGTCAAAATGGTCTCGATATCCTCGCCAAAGGCACGATTGCCAATGGCTTTAGATTGATGTCCCTTGTCCAACACAGGGGCAAAACTAAGGTCAATATCATGAGCAATTAACTCAGCCGCCATTAACCAGCCGCCTAGCTCAGCCAGTTGTTCGCCATTTGCCTGCTCTGCATATTGCTGTGCTGCGGGTATACGGGAGAAACCTTCACGGAAACGCTGAACTCGTCCTCCTTCTTGGTCAACACCGATCAAAAAAGGGCGTTTCACCGTATTTCGAATTGATTTGACCAACGCTTGTAATTGTTCACTATCGTGATAATTACGTGTAAATAGGATTAAGCCCCCAACGGTCGGGTGCTGCAAGATCTCACGATCTTCAGCATTCAGCTCATAGCCTTCCACATCAACCCATAGCGGTCCCATATTTTCTCCCAGCCATTGCAAATATCTTCTATGCAGGCAGATTATTCGGTTTATTATTGCATTACAATGGCTTTCAATAATCGGCAGCGGATTCTGACCATGACAAAACAAGAGCTTTACATTGGCGTAATGTCCGGCACCAGTATGGATGGCGTGGACACCGCATTAGTAACCATTGCAGACAACAACATTCAATTGTTGGCGCACGATGAATACCCAATACCTGAGTCGCTGAAAAATCGGCTTCTCAATGTCTGCATTGGCCAGCAAACCAACTTGAAAGAAATCGGTGAACTTGATCATTTGCTGGGTCACCTGTTTGCCGATGCCGTGCTCGCTTTGCTCGATAAATCGGGTTACCAAGCAACGCAAATACGCGCCATTGGTAATCATGGACAAACCGTATTCCACCAGCCAACTGGCGATGCACCTTTTACGATGCAACTTGGCGATGCCAACATTGTCGCCAGTAGAACAGGTATCGATACAGTTGCAGATTTTCGTCGAAAAGACATGGCGCTTGGTGGTCAAGGCGCGCCTTTGGTCCCGGCATTTCACCAAACCATTTTTCAATCTAGTGACTCTAGTGTCGTGGTACTCAATATTGGGGGAATTGCCAATATATCGGTCATCCGCCCACATGAAAAAGTCTTAGGTTACGACACGGGGCCGGGCAATATGTTGATGGACAGTTGGTGCAATAAACACACTGGTGCGAAGTTCGACAAAAATGCACAGTTTGCCAAGCAAGGACAGGCTCACTCCGAGTTGCTAACCCAACTATTAAGCGAGCCCTACTTCAATCAAGCTGCACCTAAAAGCACCGGGCGAGAGCTGTTTAATCTACCTTGGCTAGAACAACAACTTACAAGCTTTGACATTAATGAAGCAGATGTGCAACGCACCTTATGCGAATATACCGCGGTGACCATCGCTGACGAGGTCTCCAAATTTTTGATAGGTGCTAAGCCGGAATTATTAGTCTGTGGTGGCGGCGCTCAAAACCCCCTATTGATGGCTCGCATTGCAGAACTCTTACCGCAGTGGCAGGTATGTTCAACCTCAGAGAAAGGTGTCGACAGCGACTATATGGAAGCCATGGCGTTTGCGTGGTTAGCGCAACGTCGGATACACAATTTACCTAGTAACTTACCGGAAGTCACCGGTGCAACACAGTTCGCTTCTCTTGGCGTGTTGTATTTTGCCTAACAAATAAGGTTTATCATGACAAACGATGCCCTGATTGCCGCTCTGTCTCATTTGGTTTCAGAAGGACGTAACCCAGAAACCATGGATATCGATTTGCTTTCATCACTTGAAATTGTTGAGCGCATTAACCAACAAGACAAGCAGGTCCCACTTGCGGTTGAAAAAGTATTGCCTGAGATAGCTGACGCCGTAGATAAGATCACAGCCGCGTTTAAACAAGGGGGACGCCTTGTGTACATGGGCGCAGGTACCAGTGGTCGTTTGGGTGTGCTTGATGCTTCAGAATGTCCACCGACATTTGGCGTATCTGACCAAATGGTGCTTGGCCTTATTGCTGGTGGTCCAGAAGCCATATTAAAAGCCAAAGAAGGTGCAGAGGATTCCCCCGAACTTGGAGAGTCAGACCTTCAAGCGATTCAGTTTAATTCGCAAGATGTCTTGGTCGGTATTGCTGCCAGTGGCCGAACGCCTTACGTCATTGGTGGCTTAACGTATGCAAACAAACTTGGCGCAGTGACCGTAGCACTCTCTTGCAACCCAAATTCACCGATTGCAGAAGAAGCGCAGATCGCCATTAGTCCCGTTGTCGGGCCAGAAGCATTAACAGGTTCAACTCGTCTTAAGTCAGGTACGGCACAAAAGCTTGTGTTAAATATGCTCACCACGGCGTCGATGATCCGCCTTGGTAAGAGCTATCAAAACCTTATGGTTGATGTTAAAGCCACTAATAAAAAATTGGTCGCCCGCGCCGCTCGCATTGTCATGCAAGCAACAGAGTGTGAGAAGCAATTGGCGACTCAAATCCTCGAAGAAACGCAATACGACGTTAAGCTGGCAATTTTGATGATTCTGACTGGAATGGATATTGAAATGGCTAGGACACAATTAACCCGACAAGATGGTTTTTTACGTAAAGCGGTTGAAAGTCATAGTGACAGCTAGAAAAAAAGGTGACCTTTTGGTCACCTTTTTTTACTCTTCGTATAGCCATTCATCAAACTGGCGATTGGCTTCATTTTTTGCGCGGCGCTTGATTTCATTCGGGTTGGTCATGTTTTTCACCCGATCGACTTTATCAGTGTATTTGTCTGTCGCTTGGTTCACTTCACGCTTAAGTTGGTTTTCAACATAAGTGCCATTCGAGAGCTCTTTGATATTGCGCTGGGTATTGTTGATCGTGTTGGTAATACGATGCTTATTATGATCGTATTTACGCTTCATTTTGATCGTCTCTTTTAACGCATTGCTTGCACCAGCAGTCAATGGCAACAGCACTAAACCAACAAGTAATAGCTTTCTCATTCTGTGACTTCTCTTCTAATGAACCATTAATCGGTGAATTACAACAAAGTGATCCAGTTCAAATGTCAGAGCAAAAACAAGCCACCATGGCGTCTTATTTAAGAGACAACGTTATTGGCTATGTTCATTCCAGCCACGTTGCCACTCCATACGAAATTTTTGTGCCTGCGCCGTTCCTTCACAAATCCCTTCGTAATATTGACCTGATAAGCCAATCTGATAGGCAAAATTCGGATTACAATATTCCGTTAACCCTTCACTGTAACCTTGCTCGTAATCGTCTTGTTTGACCGCACCCAGATCCATTAGCTCTTTATAAGACCGCTCAGTGTGACCACTGACTGCATCTTGATAACCGATCTGAAACCAATCCCCCTCTTTTGCCAACTGCTCAGGACTCGACGCACATGCACTTAGCAACAACACCAAGCTTCCAATTGTGAGTTTTTTATTCATTGATTTTCCTTTCAATCTTCTTTTCAACGCCATCAAACCACTAAATCGCTCATAGCGCCACCGGCAATCAGTAAAAACCACTTAATTGAGTTATTTGCCACTAACGCCCCCATACGACCACTCGCCATAAAACTGGATGTTTGTTGCCTCTGGGTCTCTTAGTATTCAACGTGAGCTTATAAAATTCATTTAAGGATAGTTGCTATGTTGTGGTTTTTAACCTGTGTCGCAGCCCTGATTGGCGGATACTTTATTTACGGCGCCTTCGTCGAAAAAATTTTTGGTATTAATGAGAAACGCCAAACACCAGCCCACACCAAAACGGATGGTGTTGACTATGTTCCTATGTCGACCAAGAAAGTTTACCTTGTTCAGTTACTGAACATTGCGGGTGTTGGTCCAATCTTTGGTCCGATAATGGGCGCGCTGTATGGTCCAGCTGCAATGCTTTGGATTGTGATGGGTTGTATCTTTGCAGGTGCCGTCCATGATTATTTCTCTGGCATGTTGTCTGTGCGTAACGGCGGTGCTTCGGTGCCAACCATTACAGGCCGCTACTTGGGTAATGGCGCAAAACATTTCATGAACATTTTTGCCATTATCCTTCTGCTATTGGTTGGTGTTGTATTCGTATCTGCACCAGCGGGCATGATCACTAACCTGATCAACGACCAAACCGGCTTCTCCGTTACTATGACTTCAATGGTGGTAGTAATTTTTGCTTACTACATCATCGCTACAATTGTACCTGTCGATAAGATCATCGGCCGTTTCTACCCACTGTTTGGCGCACTACTTATTTTCATGTCAGTTGGTCTAATCACTGCTGTCGCTTTCTCAAGCGAACATACCGTGATGGGAGATTTCCAAGTCAGTGACATGTTCACTAACCTAAACCCAAATGATATGCCGTTGTGGCCTGCTCTATTTATCACGATTGCTTGTGGCGCAATCTCTGGCTTCCATGCTACGCAGTCTCCTTTAATGGCACGCTGTATGGAAAATGAGAAAAATGGCCGCTTCGTCTTTTACGGAGCAATGATTGGTGAAGGTGTGATCGCCCTAATTTGGTGTGCAGTCGCGCTCTCTTTCTTCGGCAACCTAGATGCACTATCAGAAGCAGTGAAGAATGGTGGCCCAGGTAACGTAGTATACAGCGCATCATTTGGCTTACTAGGTGTATTCGGTGGTGTGATTGCTTTCCTAGGTGTGGTGATTCTGCCAATTACCTCTGGAGACACAGCATTCCGCTCTAGCCGCTTGATTCTTGCTGAATACTTCAATGTAGATCAAAAAGCACTACGTAATCGCCTAATGATGGCAGTACCACTGTTCATTCTTGGTGGCATCTTGACTCAAGTTGATTTCGGTATCATCTGGCGTTACTTCGGCTTTGCTAACCAATCAACAGCTGTAATGATGCTGTGGACTGCCTCGGCTTATCTACTGCGTCACAATAAACTGCACTGGATCACCACAGTACCAGCAGTGTTCATGACTACCGTATGTGTGACCTTCATTCTTAACAACAGCACATTAGGTTTCGGCCTACCAATGCAGATTTCAACCATCAGCGGTATCGTATTTGCCCTAGCGGTGGCCACTTACGTGATTAAAACTTCAAAAGGCAAAGGGGAAACCGAGCTACCGGATGAAGAAAAAACATCAACCGTAACAGAAACTGCTTAATCCATTGACCACTTTACTTGCATTAAAAAGGGTTCCGCTTGGAACCCTTTTCTTTTCATTGATATAAAAATGAGAGCAACCTAACTTTCATATCAATCAGCATCAGTCTACTTGCTTGATTTGAAGTTCTTTTGGTACTTCGAAGAACATGTTCTCTTCTCGACCTAGTACTTCTTCAACCGTTTCTGCACCCAACTCTTGAATGCGATTTAAGATCTGATTAACAAGCTCTTCAGGTGCTGATGCACCAGCGGTGACTCCAACTTTTACTTTCCCTTCAAACCATTCTGGTTTGATGTCTTCAGGGCAATCAGTCAAGTAACCAGGCGTGCCTAACTTTTCAGCCAGTTCTTTCAAACGGGTTGAGTTAGACGAGTTCTTAGAACCAACAACTACAACCACATCCACACTTTGAGCCAGTTCTCGTACCGCATCTTGGCGGTTTTGAGTGGCATAACAGATGTCATCTTTACGTGGTCCTTGGATGTCAGGGAAAGCACGGCGAAGCTCTGCAATCACATCCGCAGTTTCATCCACAGAAAGAGTCGTTTGGCTTACATAGTGCAAATTGCTCGGATCTTTCACTTTGGCTTTTAACTGCTCAACATCTGCAGGAGTTTCAACCAAATACATACCACCTTCAGTACTTGCGTACTGGCCCATCGTTCCTTCTACTTCTGGGTGGCCAGCATGGCCGATCAGCACAACTTCCATGCTCTTACGGCTGGCACGTGCCACTTCCATATGAACTTTAGTCACCAGTGGGCAAGTGGCATCAAACACCGTCAGATCACGCTCTTTGGCTTCTTTACGTACTGCTTGAGAGACACCATGTGCAGAAAAGATCACGATGTTATCATCGGGCACTTCATGCAACTCTTCGACAAAGATCGCACCACGCTGTTTTAGACCTTCAACCACAAAGCGGTTGTGCACGACTTCATGGCGAACATAGATAGGTGGCTGATACATCTCAAGTGCACGCTCAACAATGCTGATCGCACGATCAACACCAGCACAAAAGCCTCGAGGGTTAGCTAATAGGATTTTCATTGCATTGCTCATGGAGTCATTATCTTCTTTGGGCGCTTATTCTACTGACAAAATCTCAACTTCAAAAGTCACATCTTGCCCAGCTAATGGATGGTTGAAGTCGACCGTCACTGAATCTCCTGCAATCTCAGTAATGATGCCAGGGATCTCAACACCATCAGGACCACTAAAAGCCATAATGGTACCAACTTCCACTTCTGCATCACCGACAAATTTGGTGCGATCCATATGATGAATATTGTCAGGATTTGGCATACCGAACGCATCAGCGGCATTCAACTCAATCGACTTATGCTCGCCTACAGCCAGCCCTAGTAAACATTGTTCAAAATTATCACTCAAGCTACCGTCACCAATAATTAACTTAGCTGGCTTACCCATATTATGCGTACTGTCGGCTACGGATCCGTCTTTCATTTTTATAGTAAAATGCAGCGTTACTGCAGAGTGTTGGCTAATAATTGTCACGTTACGGCTTCCTTGAAGTGATCTTTAATTTTTAACTGTTCTTATATTAGAAAGCGCTGTCTGAATCAACAGACAGCGCTTAGGGTTATTCGAGGTTTTTCACAACCTATGCTTTTACGTCTTCTTTTTTACGAAAGCTATCTAAGATGATCATTGCAGCGCCAATGCAAATGGCGGTATCTGCTAGATTAAATGCAGGCCAATGATAATCTCCCCAGAAGAAATCAAGGTAATCAACCACAAAGCCATGCACAACGCGATCAAACACATTGCCAACAGCACCACCGATGATCAACGCATAGGCGATGTTATTCCATTTCTCTTTCGCTGGTAACTTACTCATCCAGTAGGTCAACATACCGGTGACGACAAATGCAATCCCGGTAAAGAACCAACGCTGCCAACCTGCCTGATCACTCAAAAAGCTAAAAGCAGCTCCGTAGTTATGGACATAAAGCAGATTGAAGAATGGTAGAACCTCAATACGATTCGCCCAGCCATAACCCATGTTGTCCATAACAAAAAGCTTAATGCCGATATCAGCAAGGAAAATCACCAACGCTAACCATAGCCAGCGCACACCTGATTGTTTAATTGTGAGTGCTTGTTCGCTCATAGGATTCCTAAAAATAGCCCCAGTAATTACTGGGGCTATAAAAGCTAAATAAAGTTCAATGTATTAAGCGTACTGACGCTTTTCACCTTCACCATCTACGTTCGATACACAGCGACCACAGATCTTCTCATGACCCGCGATGGTGCCTACGTCCGGCGTGTGGTGCCAGCAACGGTCACACTTCTCGTTTTCGGTCGCTTTCACTTCAACAAACAGACCTTCTACATCAGTCGCTTGTGCAGCGTCAGACTTCTCACCTAGAGGCTTAACAACTGCCGCTGAAGTTAGTAGCGCAAAACGCAGTTCATCTTCAAGCTTGCCTAGCTTCGCTGCTAGTGCGTCATCTGCGTATAGCGTCACTTCTGCTTGCAAAGAGCCACCTATAGTCTTGTCTTTACGAGCGTCTTCCAGCAGCTTGTTCACGCTACCACGAACCGCTTGAACGTCAGACCAGAACTCGTTGTTTAGCTCTTCGCCTTTGGCAAGACCGAATAGACCATCGAACCATTCACCAGTGAAGACAAACTTCTCACGCTCGCCCGGCATCTCATTCCAGATTTCATCTGCAGTGAATGACATGATAGGTGCCATCCAACGAACTAGCGCTTCTACGATGTAGTAAAGCGCAGTCTGACAGCTACGTTGAGCGTGGCCGCCACGTTTCGCTGTGTACTGACGGTCTTTAATTACGTCTAGGTAGAACGAGCCCATTTCAATTGAACAGAACTGCATTAGACGCTGAGTTACCGCGTGCGTGTTGTACTCACCGTATGCTTTTACAATCTCTTCTTGAGCAGCTAGTGCGCGGCCTACTGCCCAACGGTCTAGCGCAACCATTTCCTCTGCTGGAACGATGTCAGTAGTTGGGTTAAAGCCGCTTAGGTTTGCTAGGAAGAAACGCGCTGTGTTACGGATACGACGGTATGCGTCCGCAGAGCGTTTTAAGATTTCGTCAGAAACCGCAACTTCACCTGTGTAGTCGGTAGATGCTACCCATAGACGCAGGATATCTGCACCTAGTTTGTTGGTTACATCTTTTGGTGCAACTACGTTACCGATAGATTTCGACATCTTGCGGCCGTGACCATCCACTACGAAGCCGTGAGTTAGCACTTGCTTGTATGGTGCTTCGTCCTTCATCGCGATAGATGAGATCAGTGAAGATTGGAACCAGCCACGGTGTTGGTCTGAACCTTCTAGGTATAGGTCAGCGCTGTTGCCGTTGTACTCTTCACGAGCGTCAACTACTGAGTAGTGTGTGACACCAGAATCGAACCATACGTCTAATGTATCGAGTACTTTTTCGTACTTGTCCGCTTCTTCACCCAGTAGGTCAGAGATTTCTAGATCCCACCAAGCTTGAATGCCTTTTCCTTCCACCAACTGAGCAACCTTCTCGATAAGCTCTAGTGTGTTTGGATGAAGTTCTGCTGTTTCTTTGTGAACGAACAGAGCAATTGGCACACCCCAAGTACGTTGACGAGAGATACACCACTCAGGACGACCTTCAATCATACCTTCGATGCGGCTTTGACCCCACTCAGGCATCCACTCAACACCTTTGATTGACTCTAGCGCTTTTGCGCGTAGGCCAGCTTGATCCATAGATACGAACCACTGTGGTGTTGCACGGAAGATGATTGGAGTCTTATGGCGCCAACAGTGTGGGTAGCTGTGCTCGTAAGCGTGATGATGTAGAAGTGCGCCTTTCTCTTTCAGCGTTTCAACAACTGCATCGTTCGCTTTAAATACGTGCTGACCAGCAAATAGTTCTGTATCTGGTAGGTAAACTCCATTTGAACCTACTGGGTTCGCGACTTCTAGGTTGTACTTGTTACCTACCGCAAAGTCTTCTTGACCGTGGCCAGGAGCAGTATGAACCACACCCGTACCAGAATCAGTCGTTACATGATCACCAAGGATCGCAGGTACAGTGAAGTCGTAGAACGGATGTTGGAACTGAGTAAGTTCAAGATCCGCACCTTTCGCAAAACCAAGATTATGGAAATGCTCGATACCTGCACGATCCATCACATCTTTAGCTAGTTCAGACGCAACAATGATACGCTCTTTAGTTTCGCCTTCTACTTGGATAAGTACGTACTCTAGATCATCACGTAGACATACTGCGCGGTTAGCTGGCAGTGTCCACGGTGTCGTTGTCCAGATCACGATAGAGACGTCACCTTCACCTTCGTGACCTTCATTTAGGTCAAATTTAGAGATAAGTGCCGCTGCATCTGCTGCTTTAAAGCGAACATCAATCGAAGGAGATACTTTATCTTTGTACTCAACTTCTGCCTCAGCAAGCGCTGAACCACAGTCGGTACACCAGTGAACAGGTTTAAAACCTTTAAGCAAGTGGCCGTTATCAGCAATCTTACCCAGGGCACGGATGATGTTTGCTTCAGTTGCAAAATCCATCGTGCGGTAAGGTTTGTCCCACTCACCCATGATACCTAGGCGTTTGAAGCTCTCTTTTTGACCTTCAACCTGACCTGCCGCGTACTTACGACACTCTTCACGGAACTCAGCCGCAGAGATTTTTTGGCCTGGTTTGCCTTTTTTCTTTTCTACCATTAGTTCAATTGGTAGACCGTGACAGTCCCAACCAGGAATGTACGGTGCATCAAAACCAGAAAGTGTTTTGGATTTAATAATAATGTCTTTAAGAATCTTATTTAGTGCGTGGCCAATGTGAATGTCACCATTCGCATATGGAGGGCCATCATGTAGAACGAAAGATTTTTTGCCTTTCTTCGCTTTACGGATCTCACCGTAAAGGTCTTCTTTATACCAACGCTTAAGCATTTCTGGCTCACGATTCGCCAGATTGCCACGCATCGGAAACCCTGTTTCAGGAAGGTTCAGGGTATCTTTATACTCACTCATCGATTCTTAATTCCGTTGTGTTGGGTGACAGTTAGACATTATGCCAAGCAGCGAACTAAACCGCTTGGTCTTCAAGCTGACGCAGCCACACCCTTGCTGCCTCAGCATCCAATTCAATTTGTTGTTTTAAAGCGTCAAAAGAGTCAAATTTATGCTCATCTCGCAGCTTATGTAAAAGTACAATTTCTAATTGCTTGCCATATAAATTGGCATGAAAGTCGAATAAATGTACTTCAAGTTGTTGGCGGACACCATTTACAGTGGGTCTATTTCCAATATTCGCGACACCACCAATAGGTTTATTTCCCAAGCCCAGAGCTTGAACGACGTAGACACCAGATACCGGTGAAACGCAACGTTTTAAAGGAATATTGGCGGTAGGGAAGCCGATTGTTCGACCCAGTTTGCGGCCATGAGCTACACGGCCACTAATACTGTAGTCACGCCCTAACATTTCAGCCGCAGCAGTTAAGTTATCTTTGGCTAATGCCTCACGAATCGCAGTACTGCTTACTCGCTGTTTTTGCATACAGAAACTTTGCGTACTGACCACCTCAAAACCATGCTCTTGGCCTGCTTTTAAAAGCATGTCGAAGTTACCTTGTCGACCTCGACCAAAGCAGAAGTCATCACCAACGACCAGAAACTTAACATCCAAACGCTTGACCAACAAGTCACGAATAAATGTGTCAGCACTTAAGCTGGCAAAGTACTGATTAAAATTGACACACAGCAGGCGATCTAAGCCCAACTTACCCAGTTGAACGTACTTATCACGTAACCGCGTCAATCTCGCTGGCGCTTTATCTTTGGCAAACAATTCCATCGGCTGTGGTTCAAACGTCATCACTACAGATGGTAAGCCTAGTTTTTCTGCCTGAACAGAAACTTGGCAAAGAACTTCTTGATGGCCAAGGTGGACACCATCAAAATTCCCGATTGTCAGCACACACCCTTTATGTTGTGGCTTAATATTATGGATGCCTCGGATAAGTTGCATTGGTTGCGGATTTTTCCTCAGGTAATTTTACGCGCTGCGAAACCGACGGATTATATACTAATCAGAGCTACTCTGTCGCTGCTTTTAGATCTTTTAGTCGCACACCTAAAATGCCAAGAACCAGCAAATACACGACGCCACCCACCGCAATCAAACCAGCTAAGGTTGATGCTCTCTGGATAAAGCTCCAAGTCAGCCAAACACTCATGTCTTCAAGCAGCCACATTAACCCCGCAACCATCGCACTTCCTGCTAATACCAACTTACCAATAAAGAAAACGGTCTTGCGGCTCAGTTTATAAACTCCAGCGCGATGTAAGCCACGGTACAAGAGAACCATATTAACTAATGCAGATAATGCCGTAGCCATCGCCAAGCCAATGTAACCGTAAAAGTACGCAAAAATCGCATTAAATACCATGTTTGAGACCATCGCGATGATGCCATATTTCACTGGGGTTTTAGTATCTTGTCGAGAGTAGTAACCCGGAGCCAAAACTTTAATCAGCATAAAATTCAGCAAACCAGATGCGTAAGCCATCAACGATAAGGACGCTTGATGCACATCTTGTGGAGAAAACTCACCACGCATAAAAAGTACCATGAGCATGGGTTTAGCCAACACCATTAACCCTAACATCGCAGGAATACCCAACAAGGTCACCATACGAACGCCCCAGTCCATAGTGTGAGCAAAGCCTTCACCATGGGCGTCGACGTGCTTACGTGACAAAGCAGGCAAAATAACGGTCGCAATTGCAATGCCAAATAATCCTAATGGAAACTCTAATAAACGGTCAGAGTAATAGAGCCAACTGATTGAACCCGTTTGCAGAAAACTGGCAATAAACGTATCAAACAACAGGTTGATTTGACTAACAGAGACACCAAATAACGCCGGGATCATCAAGGTGCGAATTTTAACCACACCCGGATCACGCCAGCCCCATTTCGGCTTCACCATCACGCCGGCTTTAATAAGAAAAGGAATTTGGAAGAAGAACTGAACTAAACCACCAAGAAACACCCCGATTGCAAGCCCTACCTCCGGTTGTGGTAATTGAGGCGCAATAAACCAAGCAGATAAGATGATCATCACATTCAAAAATACAGGGGTAAATGAAGATACAGCAAACTTACCCAGCGTATTTAAAATTGCCCCAGACAGCGCAACAAAGGTAATGAACCACAAATAAGGGAAGGTAATTTTAAGCATGAAGCTCGCCAGCTCAAATTTAGGTGCTGCTGGTCCATCATTAAGCCAATCAATAAACCAACCCGCCCCAAAAAGTGCTGTTACCGCTCCGGAACCTAATACACCAATAATGGTAACAATGGAGACAATCACCCCAAGGGTACCTGCCGCCTTGGCGATCAGCTCTCGCGTCTTATTCATGTCACCAGCAGCATGATACTCCGTCAAAACAGGAACAAAGGCTTGAGAAAATGCACCTTCTGCAAATAAACGGCGAAGGAAGTTAGGGATCTTATTGGCAAAGAAGAAGACATCGGCACTAGCACCTGCCCCCATGAGGTTCGCAACCACCACATCACGGACCAACCCTAGAACACGGGAAACTAAAGTCATCGCACTGACGATCATGCCCGACTTGAGTAGACGTTTACTCACAAAAACCTCGAATGCAGTCTAATAGATAAAATTGCCCTCACTCTAATGCAAGAATGTCAGGAAGAGAGCAGATTAGTATTAGCAATGAAAAAAAAATACTGATAGAATCCCCGCCATCTTAACCGTGAAGGCCTTTGTTATCCAAAATTTGTTTGGTTTCGACGGGTTTTTGCACAAATCATTTGACATTAAAGCGTAAATGAGGGATATTCCTCGCCCTTAAAATGTCACCGAACTTAAAGTTTTTGGGAGTTAGACCCTTGGCAAATAGTAAATCTGCTAAGAAGCGCGCTATCCAAGCTGAGAAACGTCGTCAGCACAACGCTAGCCGTCGTTCAATGATGCGCACTTACATGAAGAAAACTGTTGCTGCTATCGAAGCAGGCGACAAAGCTGCTGCAACTGAAGCATTTGCTACAGTTACACCAATCCTAGACCGTATGGCAACTAAAGGCCTTATTCACAAGAATAAAGCAGCTCGTCATAAGTCTCGTTTCGCTGCTGCTATCAAAGCTCTTTAATAGAGTATTGATAACTCAGTGAAGAAAAAACCGGCTAATGCCGGTTTTTTTATATCGAATTAAATAAAGGCTTTCATTGTGAAAGCCTTTTTTATGATTACATCTCGCTGCAGTACATGCTATGAAGCAGTTTTATCATCTCTTTTACTTCATTACTGCTTAGCGTGTAATACACCGTTTGCGCTTCCTTACGCGTGATAACTAGTCCGTCGCGGCGCAACCAAGCCAAATGTTGTGAAAGTGCAGATTGGCTTAATTCCAATTTGCTACACAACTCACCTACCGACAACTCATCATTATGCAGTAAACATAAAATCTGCAATCGTCTTTCATTTGCCATCGCCTTTAACAGCACCACTGCTTTGGCTGAGTTTTTTTCCATTTCTTGTAGGTCCATCGGCAAATACCCCCGGGATAACCTAACTTCTACAACTTGCAAGCTAAAACGAATAGTCCAATAGTTATTTTATAAATTGAAACATATTCTTTCCGATAGTAATCATTTCTAAACCATAAGAAAAGTTATCACTTAAACAATTTTGAAAAATTAGCATCACAAACATTTTTCACGGCAGGATGTTGGATCATTCGCTCAGCAAAAATGACATAGTACTCTTCTTTTATCTCATCAATATGACCGATTAACTGTAGGGGTAAATCACTCTCAACTTCTGTCATATATAATGAGGGGGCGAGAAAAATTGCATCGTGGTGATAACGAGCAAAGGCTTTCATTAAAGCGACGTCGTCAAACTCTCCTAAAATATTCGCTTGTAGGCCTTGGCGATCAAACCACTCTAATACTTTACGTCCCATAGCAGTGCGACTGCCAGGGATCAGCAGTTTCCTCTGTTCAAGCACGTTAGGAAAAGTTACATCTTCGACACTCCCCGTACAGAAAAAACTCATATTGCACTCTCCGAGTTTTTTACTGTAGAGGCCCGGACTTTGACTGGAGTCCACAGGACAGTCGGATAGGATCATATCCAGTTTATGTTGAGCAAGTTGCTCAAGAAGCATTTCGTGGGTTGATTCAAAACAACGTAAATGAATACTGTTATCTTCAGGAACGGTTGTCATTAGTATTTTACTAACCAACCTTTTTGATAAGGCATCAGCCACACCGACATCAAACAACAAGTTAGAACGCTGGCTGTAATTCACGATATCCAACATCTCATAACTCAAGCCAAACATTCGGTCTGCATATTTAAAGACCAATTGGCCAAGCTCTGTTGGTTCTACACTGCGCCCATTTCGCTTGGTTAACTTGCCATCCATACGCTCTTCCAGCGCTTTAATCTGACCTGTTACCGTTTGAGGAGTGAGGAACAAAGCATCGGCAGCCTTCGTTACAGAGCCTTGCTTACACACCATCCAAAAATAATAGAGATGGTTATAATTTAAATGAGACATGATACTTACCTTGTTTCAGCCTTTCCTTTAATCACTACATTCGATATAACCGAATTATTCGTAAAATTTCACTATTTTTTTCGAAATTTAAACATCGAATATGACAGTAACGTCATCAAGCTTCAGTAATAATCAGAGGTTTTAAACAATTTACAAGCTCAAATTGAGAACCAAAGCACACACCAATAATTCCAACAAATTCAATATATTACACGTTATGTAAAAACCTAATTACAGCTAAAAGTGCGCCCTATCAATAAAATCTACTTTATGACAGCGCTCTGTAATATTACTGAAATATTTCCTCCCTAATATCGGCCTCAGTTTCAACTACAGACCAATACAGTAAGAAAACGGTCAACGGAGAAAATTATGATGAACCAAGCTACTACTACAGCAGCTCCAGTGTCGAGCACGACACGTTGGCTGCGCTGGGCTAACTTGGCATTCATGTTGTATTTGCTGCTTCTAGCAGTATCTATGGTAGGCAGTGGGTTTAAATGGGCGACAGGCGATCAAGCTAAAGTATTATTTGAGTTCGCCGCTCACCCAGTTGCGGGCCTAATGATCGGTCTCGTCGCAACGGCTCTTATTCAGTCTTCTAGTACTGTTACATCAATTATCGTCGGTCTGGTTGCTGGTGGCCTACCTGTAGAAACCGCAATTCCGATGGTAATGGGTGCCAATATTGGTACCACCGTAACCAACACGCTCGTTTCTCTGGGTCACGTGCGCTGCAAAGAAGAGTTTAAGCGTGCTTTTGCCAGTGCCACAATCCACGACTTCTTCAATCTATTAGCTGTAGTTATCTTCCTACCGTTAGAGATGATGTTTGGCATCCTTGAAAAAGCTTCACACTGGTTGGTTTCTCCACTACTCGCAACTGGTGATATGAGCATTAAAGGGTTTAACTTCATTAAACCTATCACTAAGCCAGTTGTAAGTGCGATCAAAGAGCCACTAGCAACGTTTGGCGACACCATCGGCGGTGTATTGCTTATCCTACTAGGTATCGCGACTATTTTTGTTGCAATCACTGTGATGGGTAAGCTAATGAAGAGCCTTATGGTTGGCCGAGCTCGTGAAATCCTGAAAAACGCTATCGGACGTGGTCCAATCCATGGCATCGCATCAGGCTCTATCGTAACGGTTTTGGTTCAGTCTTCATCAACAACGACTAGCTTGATGGTACCACTTGTAGGTTCGGGTGTACTGAAAGTGCGTGACATCTACCCATTCACTTTGGGCGCAAACATCGGCACGTGTATTACTGCCCTGTTAGCAGCTACCGCAGTTTCTGGTGAGTTTGCAGTATTTGCACTACAAATTGCCTTGGTTCACTTAGTCTTTAATATTCTAGCCACCGTATTTATCTTTGGTATTCCGTTCCTACGTGAGATTCCAGTGAAAGGCTCTGAATTGATTTCTGAGCTGGCAATCAAGAATAAAGCAGTTGTTGCTGGTTATCTCGTTGCTGTGTTCTTGGTTATGCCAGGTACGATTCTAGCGCTAACCGTTTAGTCGTAAATCCATCGATGACAGCAAGGGCTTACATCGTAAGCCCTTTTTTTATTCTGTTTATCCCGGTTAAGATTCAATGATTAATGACAAAGATAAAAAAAGCTGCACTAGGCAGCTTTTCGTTTTGTTCTTATTGTTAGATTAAACCGAGAATGGATACTTAATCGCTTCGTGACATTCATACCCTTCTACCCAGAAGTCATCAAGCGTGACCCAAGTTTCTAGATCTTCTAATGAGGTAATTTTAGGGTTGATATGGAACGTTGCAGGTGACAACGGCTCACGTTTAAGCTGTACATCTCGCATCAACTCAAGCTGATCTTCATAGATGTGGGCATTGACGATTTTGTGATAGGCCATTCCCGCTTTCTTACCGGTAATTTGCGCCATAATTGCCAAGAATACATAAACCTGAACCATATTGAAGTTCAGACCAAGCGGCACATCACACGAACGCTGGGTACTATTTAAGTACAGGGTATCACCTAGCAAAGAGAAATGATGGCTGTACATACAAGGACGCAAGCATCCCATATGGAACTCACCGGGGTTGTAGAAATTAAGAATCTCACCACGGTCATCTACACCACGAGTTAAGTCATCAACAATTTTACGCAACTGGTCGATATGACCACCATCAGGCTTAGCCCAAGCACGACCCTGAACACCATAAACACGCCCCATATCGTCTTCACCCTTACGATATGGGTTATTCAACCAAGCGTCGTTTAAGTTCGCATTCGCATCCCACGTTTTGGTCCCAAGCTTACGGAAATCTTCAGCGTTGTCATAACCCCGAATGTAACCCAGTAGCTCAGCAACTGCGGCTTTCCAAAAACTCTTACGTGTGGTCACTAGCGGGAACTGATTGTTACCAACATCATAGGTTAAATCCGCATTGACTACGGTCAGGCAACGCTTGCCTGTACGTTCATTTTCTACCCATACACCTTGGTCAACGATTCGCTGACAGAGTTCGAGATACTGTTTCACACCAATTCCTTACTTAGCTGCTTGCTTGGTTTCTGAATCTGAATAGTGGCCGCGTTTGTATGCCCAAATCATCATTAAGATGCCAATGATCACCATCGGCAGCGATAGAATTTGTCCCATAGAAATAAATCCACCGAACAATCCCAAATGCGCATCCGGTTCACGAACATACTCAACCAAGAAACGGAATGTACCATATCCTGCTAGGAATAACCCAGAGACCGAACCCAATGGACGAGGCTTTTTGATAAACCAGTTAAGAATAAAGAACAGTACAATACCTTCTAAAAGCATTTCGTATAACTGAGATGGATGACGTGGCAAAGGTCCACCATTTGGGAATACAAACGCCCAAGGCACGTCAGTGACACGTCCCCATAGCTCACTGTTCATAAAGTTACCTAAGCGTCCCATACCAAGACCAAACGGAACTAATGGCGCGATAAAGTCAGCCACACCAAAGAAAGTTCGACCATTCTTATAGGCATACCAGAACATTGCCGTGATCACACCAAGTAAACCACCGTGGAATGACATTCCACCCGTCCACACTTTGAATAGGTACAAAGGGTCGGCAAGAAACAGGTTAAAGTTATAAAAAAGGACGTAACCAACACGGCCACCAATGACCACCCCAAGGAATCCAGCGAAAAGTAAGTCCGATACCTGCTCACGGGTCCAACCACTGCCAGGCTTATCAGCACGTCGGTTTGCCAACCACAATGCGAAAACAAAACCAACCAAATACATCAGACCATACCAGCGTACAGACACTGGCCCGATGGAGAACAGTACTGGGTCTATATTGGGAAATTCAAGGTATCCTTGAGACATACGTAATACTCTTTATAGTGTCGATTAATTAGGTGAGAGTGCTTTATAGCAGCATAGTTCCAGCTACAAACAGCAAAAATACAGCAAAAATTTTCTTTAATTGTTTTGTCGGCATTGTCGTCGCCAATTTTGCACCGACTTTCGTGGTTAATATTGATGTCGAAGCGATAGCAATCAGTGCGGGAAGATAAACATATCCAAGGCTGTAAGGCGGTAAATTTTCAACCTGATATCCATGAAGGATAAAGCCCAGCATCCCCGAAATAGCAATGACCAATCCACAAACAGAGGAAGAACCAACAGCGCGGCGCATTTCAACGCCATGGCGATTAAGATAAGGTACAGAGAGTGAGCCACCACCAATACCAGCTAAGCTGGAAATAACACCGATCCCAGTGCCACTGAGTAATGTCTTCCAGATCCCCGGTAGGCTTCGTTGAGTTTCCGAGCGAATAGTTAACAGCATTTGCATTGCAAGAAACAGCACAATCACAGCAAAGACCTTAGGTAAATATTGCCCAGGGATCAGTTCAGCCAGATTCGCTCCCACAAATGCCCCGACTAGCACGCCGGGCATCAACCACTTGATGACAAACATATCGACATTGCCCAATTTTAGATGGTTGAGAGCAGAAGAACCCGAGGTTGCAATGATGGTTGCGAGAGAGGTAGCCAAAGCAATATGCATGGTAATGTCAGGCTCAATACCTGATTTTGGTAATAAGAAAAGCAACGCAGGTACCACAATCAAGCCACCGCCAATGCCAAGCAGACCAGCCAATACCCCTACGACAGCCCCTAACAACAATAACAGCGCTAATAACCCTATCGTCACCTAAAAACCTATTTCTTACCTGCGCGAATGAAGCCCGCAAAGCCCTTATCTTCAAGAAATGCCTGCATCATAGCATAGATATTTTGGCCATACGGCTGCTTTAATGCTTCATAAGCTAACTGCTTCAGCTCTTCTGCTTCAGTGTGACGTAAAAGGTATTTAACCTTGGCGACATTCGATGTATTCATACTCAAACTGCGATAACCAAGGCCAATTAGCAATAAAGCACCAATAGGATCACCAGCTAACTCACCACAGATACATACAGGCAAATCCAATTGCTGACAGCTTTGATGAATATGAGCCAACGCCATGATCACAGAAGGATGCAATGACTCATACACATCAGAAACCCGAGAATTATTGCGATCAACAGCGAGCAAGTATTGAGTTAAGTCATTGGTACCTACCGATACAAAGTCAATTTTCTTTGAGATCAGCGGCAATAAATAAAGCATAGAAGGGACTTCAATCATGACTCCTATCGGGGGCATGACAATACGTTCATCCAACGCTACCACTTCTTGATAAGCTTGATGGATCAACATGATGGCATCGTCGAGTTCTTGAGTTGCAGACACCATTGGCAACAAAATGCTCAAGTTATTATGTTCTGCGCTCGCCCTAAGCATGGCTCGAAGCTGCATCAAAAAAATATCAGGATGATCGAGAGTAAAACGAATACCTCGCCAGCCAAGGAAAGGATTGTCCTCTTCAATCGGTAGGTACGGCAGCGCTTTATCACCTCCAACATCTAACGTCCGCATAACAACACGTTTGTTAGGATAGGCACGCAGTACCGCCTGATACTGTTGTGTTTGCTCTTCTTCTGAAGGAAAACGATGTTGAAGTAAGAAAGAGATCTCGGTGCGGTACAACCCGACTCCATCAACACCTTCATTAATGGCAATGTTGGTATCAGCGCTCAAACCAGCATTAAGCAACACTTCAATTCGTTCACCATCTTTGGTGCACGCAGGCTTTTCAATGCGGCGGTTAACCAACCGAGCAAGCTCTCGCTCTTCGTTAGCCAGAGCCCGATACTCTTTCAGTAATTGTTTATTTGGTGAAACCAGAATTTTACCGGAATAACCATCCACAACCCCAGTCCGGCCGTTAATCCCTTTCAAGTTGAGGTTAACGCCCATGATCGCAGGAATACCTAACGCCCTCGATAAAATTGCCGCATGTGAATTGGCCGCCCCCTCCAGTGAAATAACAGCAAGCAACATCTCTTTAGGTACTGATGCCAGCAACGAGGCAGTTAACTCACGCACTACCATGATCACCGGGCGCTCAAAAACCTGTTGCTCTTTTTCGGTGTTGTGGAGGAAAAAAAGTAATCGCTGCCCAAGCTCTCGAATATCTTGCGCTCTTTCTCGTAGATAAACATCAGACATTCGGGCGAAACGGTTTGAATACGCCTCGACTACCTGACGTAGGGCCCAATCAGCGCGATCGCCTTTTTGGATCTGCGCTTTCAGATCTTTGCGCAGCATTGGATCGTTGAGTAGGTGGGTAAAGAGATCGAAAATCGCCAGCGCATCTTTATTGATCTCACTGTCGAGCTTTTTACGCATCCGGCGAAAATCATTCAATGCTTCTTCGATCGCAAGAAGCAACCATTCTTGTTCTTGTTCGACGTTTAAGGTTGATGCCGGCGAAACTTGCGAAAGATCGGGTTGCGTGTCATCCCACCAAAATTCCCCGATAGCGACCCCAGGAGAAGCAGGAATACCTTTAATGGCCTGTTGTTTCTTCTCTAATCGCCATAAGCCTTGTGTTTGGGCATGAGCAATGATCACCGCGAGCTGCGCTGCAAGCGTCACTAGGAATGACTCTTCCATCTCGTCAAATTGACGGGGCTCTTTTTGCTGAACAACTAAAACGCCTAAGACTTGTTTTCGGTAGATGATTGGCGTGGCGAGAAAGCTTTGGTAAACCTCTTCACCAAGCTCAGAGAAATATTTGTAATGAGGATGTTTGGACGCTTCAGCTAAGTTGAGTGGTTCTGCCGTCCTTTTTACTAAGCCGACCAAACCTTCATTAAAGCCAATGCAAATTTTATCACCTTTGAACCGAAGGCCTTGCGTTGCCATAAGCTCAAGACGATGCATTTCTTCGTTAGCAAAATAGACGGTGCAGCACTCCGTGTTCATCGCACTGCACGTTTGCTTAACTAAAATTTCCAGCGCCAAATGTACCTCTTCGACTTTGGAAACCTGTTCAACTATCTCCCTTAGTTGAGAAAGCATGTCTATCCTCTTCGGTGTTTACGTTTACCTTTTGTTCTGCGTTCTTTAAAGGGCATTGCCATTGAGGCAAACTCTTTCATCGCTCGACGATAAACATCGCGTTTAAAAGAAACCACTTGTCTTACTGGGTACCAGTAGCTGACCCAACGCCAGCCATCGAATTCAGGGGAACTCCCACGCTGCATGTTTATTCTAGACTCATCACAATCTAAGCGAAGGAGAAACCATTTCTGTTTTTGGCCGATACAAACAGGTTTGGAATCCCACCGGACCAAACGCTTAGGTAACTTATAGCGTAACCAATGCCGGCTGGTCGCGATGATCTTGACGTCTTTTTTCGTCAGTCCCACCTCTTCATATAACTCCCTAAACATGGCCTGTTCAGGGGTTTCCCCATCATCAATTCCCCCTTGAGGAAACTGCCATGAGTGTTGTCCGTATCGTTTTGCCCAGAAGACCTGACCATGGTTGTTACAAATTACAATTCCCACATTTAAGCGGTAACCATCGCCATCTATCACTGGCCAACCTCTATTAATATCTTCAATTACCGTGATTTTTCCACATATCCCCAATCGGAGCAAACTTACTAATGTGATTAAAGCAGTATTTATGGGTGATTCCTGAGTATTTTGGATAACTTTCACCCAATCACGATATTATCAACACACAGTTGAGACCTAGGCCACATTTATTCACCTTTTCTGTGTATAACTATGTGAAGAATCCGTTTTATAGTGATCATTTCATCACCAACACCATTACCACAACTGAAAAAAAAACATACCAATAAAACAAAATACCACTACAAAACAACAAGATAAAACCAAGAAACATCAAATAACAATGCTGTATTTATGGTTGTTTATAACCGTCATCTCAGATCGGTCAAAGATCCATCAAGTCTCAATTTATCCACACTCAAAGGAGATATTTTAGTTAACTGAACGATACACCACTAAAATTTAAACCTTTAAACTACTGTAAATAGATCCAGATAGTAATTTTTTATGGTTTAAAATCCAGAGACTGTGGATAACCATTGGAGAGATGATCTTTTAATCAAAATGATCACAAAACAAACTTCTCGAAAATTCCCGTTCTCAGTTACAATATGTTTTTACTTTTATCGCTTTAGAATCATGAAACCAGAACCTCAATCAGAACAAGAACTGCTAGCACGAGCACAAGAAATTGCAGGAATGAACTTTGCAGAGTTAGCAAGTGAAGCTGGCATGACAGTTCCACCGGATCTAAAGCGCGATAAAGGTTGGGTCGGTCAACTGCTGGAATGGCATCTTGGTGCAACTGCAGGCAGCAAACCACAACAAGATTTCGAACAGCTCGGAATTGAACTGAAAACCATACCGATTAGCTACACAGGTAAACCGCTAGAAACCACATTTGTGTGTGTCGCTCCATTAATTGGGGTTCATGGTTTAACCTGGGAACAGAGCCATGTACGCAATAAACTTTCACGCGTACTTTGGATTCCTGTCGAAGGAGAGCGCGAAATCCCACTCAGCCAGCGTCATGTCGGCTCTCCGCTTATTTGGTCCCCCAATGAAGACGAAGAACGGCAGTTAAAAAATGACTGGGAAGAACTAATGGAATTGATCGTTTTAGGCAAAGTAGAGCAGATCTGCGCTCGTCATGGCGAAGTACTACAATTAAGGCCAAAAGCGGCAAACAGTAGAGTCAAAACAGAGGCGTACGGTGCTAGCGGTAAGCCTATAAAAACCTTGCCCCGCGGCTTTTATTTGAGAACACAATTTACCGCTCACATTCTCGAAAAGTACTTTGTCTAATGGGTTATCAAAGGGATCTCTTCATCGCTGTAGCCATCGAGCTCTTGGTTACCAAATTCATCATAGGTATTGTGTAAACGTAAGTAAGCTTTTTCCACTCCCAGCTTGATCAATTCTTCTTTCACTAACTCCAATGAGTCAAAATGCAAAGGTTCATCATCAACTTTTACTGGCTCCAACTTGTGCTTGTACTCCACCGCAACCAAATACTGCTGCAGATCTGAACAACCAATGATAAAAACTTTCGGTGGTTGATAAGAGTCCTTATGATGACCATGAATCCATTTATTTAATTGAGTCTTTTGCATAACTTACCTCCATCACAAAAGTGTAGTTAAACAAGGATAATTTGCGAGAAGCCGAAATAACGGGTTCTTTTCTATGATACTGACATCACATATAGTGAGATCATTAAAACGTCAGAGAAGGAAACTCAATGCAATACACTAAATTGCCGCATTCCAGCCTTGAAGTCAGCAAGATCTGCCTAGGAACGATGACTTATGGTGAACAAAACGATCAACAAGACGCCTTTAATCAGCTCGATTACGCCGTCGATCACGGCGTGAACTTCATTGATACTGCCGAAATGTATCCAGTGCCTCCAAAAGCAAAAACTCAAGGAGCAACGGAAAGCTATCTTGGCCGCTGGCTTGAAAAATCGGGTAAGCGAGAAAAAGTAGTACTTGCAACAAAAGTCGCAGGGCCACGTAACCTTCCTTACATTCGCGACAATATGAGCTTAGATCGACGCAATATTCACCTAGCGCTCGATGACAGCTTAAAACGTCTAAAGACTGACTATATCGATCTCTATCAGTTACACTGGCCACAAAGGGAAACCAACTGTTTTGGTCAACTTAACTACTCTTATCCAAGTACACAGGAAGAAGTCACGCTGATCGAAACACTTGAAGCTCTCGCTGAGTTAGTCAGAGCGGGAAAGATTCGTTACATTGGTGTTTCAAACGAAACCCCTTGGGGAGTCATGACGTTACTTCGATTAGCAGAGAAGCATGAGTTACCTCGGATCGTTTCGATTCAAAATCCCTACAATCTACTTAACCGAAGTTTTGAAGTCGGTTTATCTGAAATCAGCCACTACGAAGGCGTTCAGCTTCTTGCCTACTCTCCCCTCGCCTTCGGTTGCTTAAGCGGAAAATATCTTCACGGTGCAAAACCTGAAGGGGCACGCTGTACGAGGTGGGAACGCTTTGCTCGCTACTTCACACCACAAGGAATAAAAGCAACAGAAGCTTATGTTCAATTGGCACGAGAACACGGGATAGATCCTGTTCAAATGGCATTGGCTTTCGTCAACCAACGACCATTTGTTGCTGCAAATATTATTGGAGCGACGAACCTTGAGCAGCTCAAAATGAACATAGAAAGTATTGATGTGGCACTAAGTGATGAGTTATTGACTGGCATACAAGAAATTGGAACCACATACTCCAACCCTTGCCCATAAATAGTGAAGGGCTAGCGACGCATCACTAGCCCTTTTGATTACGTTATTATTCGCGCACTTAACACTCGACGAAGGTGACGAATACGACGTTCCGCTTTCACAGCATCAGGTTCAGAGTGTCCAATTGTACGACCATCTTGTTCTAACCCGATGTCACGTAATAGGTGCGCGTTGTGCCAAGGCAAATCATGTGCACTGCGGCGTACTTTTCGTTTCCATTCTCTCTCTTCACGACGTAAGTCGGCTTTAACCAGCATAGTGGCAAGTGTTAAATATACAGAATGACGCATGGTATTTCTCCAGTTACATTGAGACTGGGAAAAGTTCAGCATAAAGGCAAAAAGGTATCCGATATTTTTAATATGCTGCCTTTTCCGCAGCCTATTAAAAATTAAGAGGTGCGGACTAATTAATTTGCTTGGTGGTCTGTTTTCGAGCAGCGCTCATCATGCAACCATTAAAATCCTTGGCTGTAGATTTCGCGGGATCGATAGAGACGCAAACAATTTGAATGAAAGTGAAATGATTCATTGTGCGCCTCCTAAGCAGTTAATTAATCCTAATGAGATGTGTTGTGTGGAGCTGTTGCTCACGGTTAAATTCTATTCAAACGGGTTAATAATTCAACCCATTGTTAACAAATATTTCTAAAACAAATAAATAAACCAAAAATCATAAAAGCAAACAGAAAATTATAAGATATTCTATAGCGAAATATTTAATCAGCGACACTTTGCTCCAAAACAAAAAGCCACGCAATGGATTGCGTGGCTTTTTTTTCGATTAAATACAGCAAATTATATCGCGTTATCAGAGATCAAGTTGTGCTTGTTCAACAAACGATACATCGTTGCACGGGAAACACCCAATTCTTTTGCCGCCATCGACACTTGGCCAGAATGCGATTCAAGAACTAATAGCAATGCATCTCGCTCACTGCGCTCACGGATACTCTTTAGGCTGCGCTTGCCATCACTGCGTTTTGGCAAATCAAGATGTGGCTCATCAAGCATCACTGTATCAGACATCAGCACGACACGCTTGATCTGGTTCATGAGCTCACGAACGTTTCCTGGCCAATGATAACGAGTCAGAGCACGTGTTGCTTCTTCAGTAAAACTGCGAGCTTGTGCGTTGTACTCTTTAGAATATTCTTGCAGGAAGTGACGAGCTAGAATAGCAATATCACCCGCACGCTCTTTCAAGCTAGGCACATTAATACGCAAAACGTTAATGTAGTGATAAAGCTCTTCATTGAAATCACCATCAATTAGGGCTTTTTCAATATCGGCAGAGTTTGCCGCTAGGATTCGTACATCAACTTCTTTACGGCCGTTTACCGTTTCTACCGTACCCTCTTGAAGGAAACGTAATAGATTAAGTTGCTGAGACTTAGGCAGTGTCAAAATATCGTTGAGTAGTATGGTACCACCGTCTGCACGCTCCAGAATGGATACTTGCGTATCGTCTTCACGGTTAATACCGAACAAATCACACTCTAAACGACGCTCCGACATTGCACGACAGTTGACAGAAATGAATTCTTTCTGAGCACGTGCAGATGTTTTATGTACAGCGCGTGCAACCGTTTCTTTACCCGTGCCACTTTCACCATAAATGAGGATGCTAACGTCTGTTGGCCCAATACGTTTAATTTGATCACGTAGACGTTTCATCGGAATTGAATCACCGATAAGGCCCATGTCATTCATGTTGCCGTAATGTGGCCACACTTTCTTCTCTAGCTTAAGCATACCTAACTGGTGACCAATGGTGCTTAGTAGCTGGGCATCAGGAATTGGCGCAGTGAAGAAATCGATACAAAAGTTCACAATGAACTGACAAATTGTATCTGAGCTAAGCTGAGATTCACGGATAAACGCTAACCAACGAACTTGTTTGTGGTTACTAACCAGATTTGCAATACCATTTAGACTAAATTCATCATGGCTAAGATCCACAATACCAATACACGGACCTGTCTCTGAGAAAAGTGCATCAGCCTTACGCAAATCGGCACATTGCGTACAACGCCAGCCCACCTGCTCTAATACAGAAAGCCACGGCTCGTAGGTACCGCCAACGACAATAAGAGAACCAGGGACAGAATCCATCCGGAATTGACTACCCATTCAACTTGTTCCTTTTATTAATGATTTTATCTACAGTGCGACACTAGGCACATGAAACTAGGCCGTTACATTATCGAGACTAGGCAAAAAGATCTGTCTCAATATTAAGACTAGCGTCCAATTAATGAATTTACCAATCATTTATGAGACACCGATTCACCCGCAGAATGAAACGCCGTTCAAGAACTAAGAATGGCAACATTTGACCTACAAAATCAATACAAAATTAGTTGCGATAAGTCATTGAGTATAAAGATTAATCTGTACAAAAAAAGGCCACCAAATGGTGACCTTTTTACCGCACGTAGGACTAGTCCTATGCTTGAGGACGCATCGCTGGGAACAGGATAACGTCACGAATGGTGTGCGTGTTAGTCAATAGCATAACCAGACGGTCGATACCGATACCTTGACCAGCTGTTGGCGGTAGACCGTGCTCTAGTGCAGTGATGTAGTCTGCATCGTAGAACATGGCTTCGTCATCACCAGACTCTTTCGCTTCAACCTGTGCTTTAAAGCGCGCGTCTTGGTCTTCTGCATCGTTAAGCTCAGAGAAGCCGTTCGCTACTTCACGGCCACCGATGAAGAATTCAAAGCGGTCAGTGAAGAACGGGTTGTCATCGCTACGACGAGCCAATGGAGAGATATCTGCTGGGTAACCCGTGATGAACGTTGGCTGCATTAGCTTAGGTTCAGCAGTTTCACCAAAGATCTCTTCAAGAAGCTGACCACATGTCCAGAAAGGTTCTACTTCAACGTGAACAGATTTCGCGATAGAAACCATTAGGTCACGGTTTTGAATGTCTTCTTCTGTTAGCGCTTGGATTTGCGCGTGGTCTGGGTTGTAGTGTTTGATAGCTTCAAACATGCTCATACGAGTGTAAGTACCACCAAATTCAACCGTATCATCACCGTAAGGCATTGACGTTGAACCTAGAACTTCGAGAGCAACTGAGCTTAGTAGTTCTTCAGTTAGGTCCATCAGATCTTTGTAGTCCGCGTACGCCATGTAGAATTCCATCATTGTGAATTCTGGGTTGTGACGAGGAGAAAGACCTTCGTTACGGAAGTTACGGTTGATTTCGAATACGCGATCGAAACCACCAACCACTAGACGCTTCAGGTATAGCTCAGGTGCGATACGTAGGTACATTGGCATGTCTAGTGCGTTGTGGTGCGTGATGAATGGACGCGCACTCGCACCGCCAGGGATAACGTGCATCATTGGCGTTTCAACTTCCATGAACTGTTTAGTGATCATGAAGTTACGGATTGCAGACATTACTTTAGAACGTACTACGAACGCTTGACGAGAATCTTCGTTAACGATTAGGTCAACGTAACGTTGACGGTAACGCATCTCTTGGTCAGTTAGACCATGGAACTTCTCTGGTAGTGGACGAAGTGCTTTCGTTAGCAATTCGAACTCTTCCATGTTCACGTATAGGTCGCCTTTACCAGACTTGTGCAGTGCACCTTTCACACCGATGATGTCACCGATATCTAGACCTTGGTATTTTTCTTTAAGTACTTTTTGCACCGCTTTGTCAGCGTAAGCTTGGATACGGCCAGAAGTCTCTTGAATTACTAGGAATGGACCACGCTTAGCCATGATGCGACCAGCGATTGCAACAACGTGGTTAAGCTCTTCTAGCTCTTCCTTACTCTTTTCACCGAACTCTTTTTGAAGGTCGCCCGCTAATGCGTCACGACGGAAGTCGTTTGGGTGGCCGTTTGCTTTGCAGCTCTTTCGGATTTCATCCAGTTTAGCGCGGCGCTCAGCAATCAGCTTATTCTCTTCTGGTGTAGAGACTTCTTGTACAGTTTCGTTTTGAACAGCATCAGTCATTTTCGATGTATCCTGTCGTTGGTCGGTGAAAAGCTTATAAACCTGATTTCAGGCTAGCTTCAATGAATTTATCCAGATCGCCATCAAGTACCGCTTGGGTATTGCGGTTTTCAACGCCGGTCCGTAGATCTTTAATGCGAGAGTCATCCAATACATAAGAACGGATCTGGCTACCCCAGCCGATGTCAGACTTAGCATCCTCATTGGCTTGCTTTTCTGCATTCTGCTTTTGTAGCTCAAGCTCGAATAGCTTCGCGCGAAGCTGTTTCATTGCTTGATCTTTGTTTTTATGTTGTGAACGATCATTTTGACACTGAACTACAGTGTTGGTTGGAAGGTGGGTAATACGTACCGCAGATTCCGTGGTGTTAACGTGCTGACCACCCGCGCCTGATGCTCGGTATACGTCGATGCGTAGATCAGCAGGGTTAATGTCGATATCAATGTTTTCATCAACCTCAGGGTAGATAAACGCAGAAGCAAATGAAGTATGACGACGACCACCGGAATCAAATGGCGATTTACGCACTAAGCGGTGAACGCCTGTTTCGGTACGTAACCAACCATAAGCGTATTCGCCAGAGATGCGGACTGTTGCTGACTTAAGGCCAGCCACTTCACCTTCAGAAACTTCGATCACCTCAGCTTTAAAGCCTTTCGCTTCAGCCCAGCGTAGGTACATACGCAGCAACATTGAAGTCCAATCTTGTGCTTCAGTACCGCCGGAGCCTGCTTGCAAGTCGATATAACAATCCGATGCATCATGATCACCAGAGAACATACGGCGGAACTCCAGCTTCTCGAGCTTTTCTTCAAGTTCAACCAATTCTGGTTCAATTTCATCAAATGTTTCTTGATCTTCTTCTTCAACAGCAAGGTCTAAAAGACCGTCAACGTCTTCAACGCCTTGCTCAAGTTGATCAATAGTTTCAACAACCGCTTCCAAAGATGCACGCTCTTTACCAAGCGCTTGGGCACGCTCAGGTTCATTCCACACATCAGGTTGTTCGAGTTCTGCGTTGACTTCTTCTAGACGCTCTTTCTTAGCGTCATAGTCAAAGGTACCCCCTCAGGACATTTGTGCGCTCAGACACGTCCTGAAGACGGTTTTTAATAGGATTGATTTCAAACATGTTTGCTCAACATTTTAGAATAGAATTTAACCGAGAAATTCTACTCAAAAATGTGACGAAGATACAGGAAAAATTGGATTGAAAAATGGAAACAAAAAAGCCAGTGATGACCACTGGCTTTTCTATTTTGCGGAAGGTTCGTCTTTTACAACTATGCTGTTTCTTCGACAACAGGTTGCTCTACAGATTTTCCGACAAAAAACATACAGATAATTGCAGCTGTAGTTGGTAGCAACCACCCCATTCCCACCTCAAACAAAGGCAGCATGTTGAATGCCGAAACATCAATACCAGCAACTTTCGCTGCATCGATCAATGCGAACAATAGCGATACTAAGATGACAACACGGTAAGCAACACGAGGGTTTGGCAATTTCTTACGCACAAAAGTCAGTGCAACTAACGCAATCGCAACCGGATACAACGCGAATAGCACAGGAACAGATAGAGAAATAAGCTGAGACAAGCCCACATTTGCAACAAATGCACATGCCACACCATTGATGATCACCCAAGTTTTGTATGACAACGGTGTCAATGAACTAAAGTAATCTGAACACGCCGATACCAAACCAATTGCTGTGGTCAAGCACGCCAGTAATACGATAATAGAAAGAACAATTTGACCATAAGAGCCAAATAGCGCCTGTACGTAATGGCTTAGAATAACACCACCATTATCGGCCCCAGCGGCAACCGTCGAACTCGTTGCGCCTAGATAGAATAATGAAATGTACACAAACGCTAGACCTGCCGCTGCAATGCATGCAGCACTAATAAGGTATTTGGTGGTTGCAGCACGCTCGGTAATGCCCTTACTGCGCAGCGCATCAACCATCAGCACACCAAACATCAGAGATGCGAACGTATCCATGGTGTTGTAACCTTCTAGGAAGCCTTTTTGCAACGGATGCGTTAAATATTCACCCTGAGCAGCTGCAATATCACCTTGCGGATTCAGAAATACTGCCAGAGCAAGAACAATCAAACCAACGAACAAAAGAGGCGTCAGCACTTTGCCAATCACATCAATAAGTTTGCCTTGGAACCAAGCAAACATCATTGCAACGACAAAGAATAAAATCGAGAACATCGTCAGATGAATTTGTTCCGCATGAGCGAAAAATGGCTTCACTGCCATTTCGTACGCAACTAACCCAGTACGAGGAGCCGCGAATGCTGGACCAATAATAATGAAGATAAGCACGGCCATGGTCACTGCCGCACGTTTAGGTAGATCTTTGGTCATGTGTTCCCAACTGCCACCAGCCAGTGCAATGGCAATAATGGTGATAAGTGGAAGACCGACAGCGGTCAATAGAAAACCTGACATCGCCGGAAGCAAGCTTTCACCCGCAAGTTGTCCTGCTGATGGTGGGAAAATGATGTTACCGGCTCCCAAGAAAAACGCAAAAAGCATAAAGCCTACTGCGATGATATCTGTTAGTTTTAGCGTCTGTTTCACAGCTAACCCTTTTCTTATACTGATTGATGTTGTGTATGCTTGGATAGACGTAAAACGCCTTCCAATCTATAAAATTTAGGGGCGAATAATGACGAAATACTTATCCATGCGCAACTACCCCTTTAAAAACACTATATTAATTTACAAATACAACAACATTGCAGTTCATTATGCTGCCTCACAAACAAACACCAGCTATTTGAACCATTCATTTAATAAAACAATTTAATCACAAGTAGAGCATTTAACTATACAAAACACTAACATTAGTTAAAGAACCTACAAAACTATCACCAAACAAAATAAACATGAAAAGTAGCACGCAAAAAACCAAAAGCTTTAGTTTCAAACAATTTAAAATTGATGGCGGTTGTTCAGGTATGCCAGTCAGTACCGATGGCGTGTTACTAGGCGCTTGGGTTGATATAAAACAGAGCCAGAATTTATTGGATATTGGGACGGGAACAGGGTTGTTGGCTTTAATGTGCGCGCAACGGAACCCAGAATTGCAGATTGAAGCGATTGATATTGAAGAAAATGCTTACCATGCTGCTTCAAATAACTTCAGAGCCAGTCCTTGGCATGAGCGTTTAACACTACATTTTGGGGACATACTTGATACTAATTTCCCCCACCAGTTCGATCGCATCGTCTGCAATCCACCTTACTTTAACTCTGGAGAACAAGCACAGTCTGTACAACGAGCGATAGCTAGACACACTGACCAGCTCCCCCACCATGATTTACTCACTCGTTGCCAAAGCCTACTGACGCCAACCGGAACCGCCAGCTTTGTGCTTCCTGTGACAGAAGGAGAGATCTTTTACCGGCATGCATTAGGCTCAGGGTGGTCTCTTAAGCGTTTGTTATCTATCAAACCAACCGAAAAAAAGCCCATTAACCGACTGTTGATCGAGCTGAGCCTAGCGCCATGTCAGCCAAGCGACCGTCAATTACTCATCAGAGAAAACGGCCAATACAGCGCAGAGTTTATTCATCTGACGCAAGCCTTTTACCTTAAGATGTAAAATAAGGTGTGATCCGAATCACCGAACCCTCTATACTATGGCCCCTTATTTTTTGTCGTCTACTTACCCAGACTTGCCTTTCGGCTTGTGGAGATATCACAGTGATCAAAAATTTTGCTGAATTAGAATTAGATCCAAACTTGCTTCTCGCCATTGAAGAGATGGACTTCTCGCGTCCAACTCAAATCCAAGCGGAAGCCATTCCACAAGCACTGGATGGACGCGACATTTTAGCATCAGCACCAACAGGCACAGGGAAAACCGCCGCATTCGTACTGCCAGCATTGCAGTTTCTGCAAGACTTTCCTCGTCGCAAACCGGGGCCTGCACGCGTTCTGATCTTAACACCGACTCGTGAGTTGGCGATGCAGGTTGCCGATCAAGCTCGTGCTCTCGCAAAGCATACCAAGCTCAACATTTTCACCATTACGGGTGGTGTACAATATCAAGAGCACGCTGACATTCTCTCAACCACTCAAGACATTGTGGTCGCTACGCCGGGGCGATTAATGGAATACATTGAAGCCGAACGTTTTGATTGTCGTGCAATTGAGTGGCTAATCTTAGATGAGGCAGATCGTATGTTAGACATGGGCTTTGGCCCAACTGTCGATCGTCTTTCATCAGAATGTCGTTGGCGCAAACAAACCCTACTCTTCTCGGCCACACTCGAAGGAAAAGGGGTTGAAGGTTTTACAGCAGATCTCCTTAAAGAGCCTGCTGAAATCGATGCAGAACCTTCTCGCCGTGAACGTAAGAAAATCACCCAGTGGTACCACCGTGCAGACAGCATGGAGCACAAACTGGCACTACTTAAAACAATCCTTACCGAACAAGCGGAACGCTCTATTATTTTCCTAAAAACTCGTGAGCGTTTAGCAGAACTGCGAGTCGAATTAGAGAGAGCACAAATCCCATGTTCATGGATCCAAGGAGAAATGCCTCAGGATCGTCGTAATAATGCGATTAGCCGCTTCCGTGATGGTACCGTGAATGTCTTATTAGCGACCGATGTCGCTGCTCGTGGTATCGATTTACCTGATGTGAGCCACGTGATTAACTACGACATGCCACGCAGTGCGGATGTATATCTTCACCGTATCGGCCGAACCGCTCGCGCCGGCAAAAAAGGCAATGCCGTATCAATCGTTGAAGCACACGATCAGCCGATGATGGATCGCGTCGCTCGCTACGTCAAAGAAGAGATCAAAGAGCGATTCATCAAAGAGCTGCGCCCTCAGCATAAAAAACCAGTGTTTAAGAAGAAAAAGAAAAAAGACGACAAGAAAAAAACAACGGTAAAAGCGAAAGGCAAAAAGAAAGTAGCTAAGAAAAAATAACGTTTAAATAAACAAAAAATGCCGCTTCAATCGAAGCGGCATTTTTTATATCCGTTCTTTCTCGTTATCAGCATCTACTGATAACGAGAAAGCATTTTACTTTATATGGCTTGGTGTGAATTCGCCTTATACAAAGCCTTCATCACACCAAAGGCCGAGATGCAATTAGTGCTCACGAGTAGCACGGAACTCAACATCAGGGAAACGCTCTTGTGCCAAGTTCAGATTCACCATGGTTGGCGCGATGTAAGTTAAGTTATCACCACCATCCAATGCTAAATTAGTCTGGTTCTTACGTTGGAATTCATCCAATTTCTTCGCATCACCACACTCAACCCAACGGGCAGTAGCAACATTGACGCTTTCGTAGATCGCTTCTACGTTGTATTCCGCTTTAAGACGAGCCACAACCACATCAAACTGCAGCACACCAACAGCACCAACGATCAAATCATTGTTCTGCACCGGACGGAAAACCTGTACCGCCCCTTCTTCAGAAAGCTGAACCAAGCCTTTCAACAACTGTTTTTGCTTCAATGGATCTTTCAGACGGATACGACGGAACAATTCAGGCGCAAAGTTCGGGATACCCGCAAACTTAAGCGATTCACCTTGAGTAAAAGTATCGCCAATTTGAATGGTGCCGTGGTTATGCAGACCAATAATGTCACCCGCATACGCATTTTCAGCACGAGAACGGTCACCAGCCATAAAGGTTACTGCATCAGAAATGCTCACCTGTTTACCCAAACGAACATGATTCATTTTCATACCTTGGGTATAAGTGCCCGACACAATACGCATAAAGGCGATACGGTCACGGTGTTTAGGATCCATATTCGCTTGGATTTTGAAAACGAATCCAGAGAATTTCTCTTCATTCGCTTCCACTTCACGTTCGTTCGCTTGACGAGCCATTGGCGCCGGCGCCCACTCAGTCAAACCATCCAACATATGATCAACACCAAAGTTACCCAGTGCAGTACCAAAGTAAACTGGCGTCAATTCACCAGCGAGGAACAACTCTTGATCAAACTCAGGGCATGCACCAATCACCAACTCAAGCTCTTCACGTAGCTGCTCAGCCAGTTCTGTACCCACCGCTTCATCCAATTCTGGATTGTCTAAACCTTTAACAATACGCTGATCTTGAATCGTATGGCCTTGGCCTGTGGTGTAGAGAATGGTTTCATCACGGTGAATGTGATACACACCTTTAAACTCTTTACCACAACCAATTGGCCAAGTAATCGGAGCACAAGAGATATTTAGCTCACTTTCGACTTCATCCAATAATTCCATTGGGTCACGAATGTCTCGGTCCAATTTGTTCATGAATGTTACGATTGGTGTGTCACGTAGACGAGTCACTTCCATCAGCTTACGTGTACGATCCTCAACACCTTTAGCGGCATCGATCACCATCAGACATGAGTCAACAGCTGTCAGCGTACGGTAGGTATCTTCTGAGAAATCTTCGTGTCCTGGGGTATCTAATAAGTTGACAAGGCACTCATTATAAGGAAACTGCATCACAGAAGTCGTTACCGAAATACCACGCTCTTTTTCCATTTCCATCCAGTCAGATTTGGCATGTTGGCTTGAGCCACGGCCCTTTACTGTACCGGCAGTCTGAATTGCGCGTCCGAATAACAGAACCTTTTCAGTAATGGTGGTTTTACCCGCATCCGGGTGAGAAATGATAGCGAAAGTACGACGTTTGCCGACTTCACCTAAAAACGCTGTATTTGACATGAAACTCGTCTTCTTTAGTCAGATAGGCAGGTTATTCTGCTCATGCAGCTGAGCGCCCCGTGCCATTCGATTCAAATTTGCGCGGTATTCTCGCTTATATTCCTCATGGGAGCAACTTTAGACCTGGCATTACAATGTTTTTTGCCGCTAACTGGCTAGAAATTAAAATCTCAATAAATATGAGCTATAACTAAAGGAGTAGATGGAAGCGAACCTAGCTATGCCAGAGACCAAGCAAATAAATTCACTCGCATTTCGACAAGCAAAAACCGTATTCCTAGTATCGGTGATACTCGGGCTGTGTTTTAGTTTGTATCACATTCTGGTCGACTTGCATCAAGAACAGCGCCGGATTGAAGAGCATTACCAGTTCAAACTATTACAAAATTACTCCAATGCCAGCCAAGCTGCCTATCACCTTAATCAATTGCTTGCCGAACAAGTTGCGTCAACTTTGATGATGGATCAGGCCATCTATAACGTACGTATCATTGATGATTTTGGCGATATTTTAACTGAGCGAGAGCGCAGTATCTCGTTACAAAGTGGATTCACCCACATACTTTCAGGTTACCTCACCCCATCCGCCCCAACCTATACAACCGAGCTGCATCAACCCAACTCGAATGTCGTGGTTGGTACACTGAGCTTTTCGGTGAATGGAGCCAATATTGCGAAAGCGTTTATTTCCAAAACCAGTCAAATTCTCCTGTTTGACTTATTGAGAAATATATTACTGACCACTATTTTGCTGATTTTTTTCTATTACAAACTATCAAAGCCACTCGTTACTCTGATTGATTGGGTTCGTTCATTACAAAACCGTAAAGAAAACCTTCCACCACCGACACAAAATCAAGACGATGAAATCGGCCACCTAGCGACCACATTTCATACATTATGGAAAGACAGAGAGGCGGCTGAGGCGAAACTCAACCAGTTGGCTTATTACGACTCTCTAACTGGCCTAGCAAACCGAAGCTTGCTACTGCAATCACTAGGAAAATCCATTGATTGCGCTAACAAAGACAACACCGTCGGCGCGCTGTTTTATCTTGATCTAGACCGCTTTAAAACCATTAATGATTCGTTAGGCCACACCATTGGTGACCATCTCATTCGAGCCATTGCGATGCGAATTGAAGCATGGTTAAAAGATGAATATATCGCAGCGCGCATTGGGGGGGACGAGTTTGCCATTCTGCTTCCTAACCTGCCACATGATAGCGTTAAAGAGGTTGCCCAACAGTTACTTGCTCTTATCTCTAACCCTTATTCAATTGATGATCACCAACTCTATTGCACCGTCAGTGTCGGAATTTCTACCTTTCCATTTGTGGGTTGCAACAACATCGATGTGCTACGACAAGCCGATACAGCGCTTTACCGCGCTAAAGTCGCAGGCCGCAATAAATACATGTTTTATGAACCAGAAATGCAGGCGCAAGTCGATTCTTTTCTAGAAATAGAAAAAGGTCTGCATGAAGCCATCAGTAGAGATCAATTAGAGCTTTATTACCAACCGCAAGTTAATGAGAAACATCAGATCATTGGGGTCGAAGCCTTGATCCGCTGGAATCATCCTGAGAAAGGTTTATTACCACCGGGGGTATTTATGCCCATCGCCGAAGAAACGGGACAAATCCTGCAGATTGGCGACTGGATCATTGAACAAGCCTTTTACCAATACGCGCAATGGAAAAATAAAGGAATACTCCCTGATAGCTTCCGCCGTTTAGCCGTCAATATCAGCCCACTACAGTTTTCACAAAACGCTTTTGTCGACCAAATCCGTCAAGCACTCACCCAGTCGGGGATAGACGGAGAACATATTGAATTAGAGATCACCGAGAACCTTCTTTTAGAAAATGTGGAAGGGGCGATACAGAAGATGAAACAGCTGAAAAATCACCAGCTCACGATCTCTATTGATGATTTTGGTACAGGCTACTCATCGCTGCGCTACCTGAAACACATGGATGCCGATGTTCTTAAAATTGATCGCTCTTTCGTTACCCAACTCCATATGGATGAAAGCGATCAGGCTATAGTCGATACCATCATCATGACTGCACGTCGTCTCAATATGGAAGTCATCGCAGAAGGGGTAGAAGATGAATACGAGCTACAAGCTCTAAAAAATCTGGGGTGTGACCAGTTCCAAGGTTATTTGTTTGATAAACCTCTACCTGCTGAGGAGATTGAAAAACGCTTCAAGAATAACTATTACGTTATTACCCCAGTCGATGCACTACAAATTGGTCAGAAATAACAAGTCGACATGAAACCACTAGAAAAATAGATAACTCATGATGATCGCATCTTCTTTGCCTGATGCTGTTGGGTAGTAGTTGATGCGGCGGTCGACTTCATTAAAACCGTGTGATTCATAAAGATGATATGCGCCAACATTACTTTCTCGAACCTCTAACCATGCACTCTCAGCCTTCACGTTTTCACACAGGGTTAAAAACGCATCCATAAGATATTTACCATGCCCTTTGCCTTGCTCACTTGGTGCAACGGCAATATTCAGTAAAGTTACCTCACCGACAATATTCTGCGCATAGAAATAACCGACCAAAACACCTTGATACAGCAAGACATGATGACAGGCGCCTCGGCTATTGATGTCATTGATCATCGTTTGTGACCAAGGGTGGCTATGTGCTCGAGTTTCTATATGAAAAACGGCTTCAGTATGTTCCGCCGCTAAAGGAAGTAATTGATAAGTCATAATGGATTATTGATACGCACAAATTTGCTGCCACAATGCCCGGCGCTGTTGATTATCGCCGTCAATTTTAGCCAGCTCAGGAGAAACTAGTTTATTCGCTTGGATCTGGTCTGAGGCATCACAACCTGCATACCAAACCCACTGCAAGTGATGCTCACCTAACTGTTCAATCTGTTCTGGAAAAATATGCAGTGCGTCGCTTAGGGTCAGCTGAATGCTTTTTAAAACCCGTTCAAACAACAATGCTGTCTCATTTTCAGGATAAAAAGGAGACACCAATAAAAGTTTACAGGAGGCTTGCAAAACAAACTTTTCGGCTTGGTAGCCTAGCAACCTTTCTGGGTGAGCGAGTTGATAACTCTGAATCCCCATTTCTTGCAAATATTGTAGCTCGTGCTGTGACATAGACGTGTCTTGACCAAAGAAAACCCAGCAATGCTACCAAATAAATGATTTAAAGTCAGAGGCATTATGAAACATTTGAAAAACCTATTACTGGGCATAGTTTTGGCCACACTCAGCAGCGCAAGCATGGCAGCGAAACAAGATGGTGACTGGACGTTAATCGCAGAAAAATTGGTAAATTACAAATCAGAAACCGATGTAGTTCGCCCTATTCCATTTTTAAAAGCGCGTAACTTTGGCCAGATTAAGCTCACTTGTACTCAAGGTACCGTGAGTTTACACAAGATTGTTGTGACCATGAGCGATGGTTCAACCAAGGAGCTCTCTTCAATGGGGACATTGAGTAAAGGGATGTCAACTCGCGCATGGATTTTGCCTGGCAATGAAGACGCAAAACTAAGAAAGCTGGAAATGACATACGATAGCTGGGGAAGCCAAACACTGAATGCCTTCGGTGTAGGTAAGAAAGCAAAAATCGAAGTCTGGGGCAAAAAACGCGAAAACGAATGATAAAAAGGGGTGTTTCACCCCTTTTTAATCTTGTTACAGCTCGCTAAATTCTGGGCTGAACTCAATCAGGCCTTGGCGGCCATCCAACTCACCATCACCTAAAGCGACGATCTGAAAAGCACCTTGAGGCACTTCCCATTGACAACGGATTTGATGTTGCTGTGCGTCTTCAAAACCGAACCGACCATAATAAGCAGGATCGCCTAAAACAACACAGGCAGGATAACCAAACTCTTTTAGCGTTATCAAACCTTCTTTAATCAAGTCAGCACCAATCCCTTGATTTCGCGCAGATGCCTTAACAGCTAAAGGGGCAAGCCCTTGCCAATTTAAATCTTCACTTTCAAGTGTCACTGGGCTAAACATGATATGCCCAATGACTTCACCTTCATCACTGCATGCGACTAATGACAGCGTACGGTGGCCATTTTCGCGCAACTTCATCACTAGCTGAGCTTCCGCTTCTGTTGGGAATGCATCTTTTAGCAAGCGATCGACGGCCAGAATATCAGCTGGCGCTTCAGTTCGTATAAGCATTTACAACCTCGTTTTGTGTTACTGGTGATTGTAACCCTTTATGAACGAAGTCTGCTAATTCATTTAAAAGAACCTGTAAAGGTTTCGGCAATAGATCAAGATCGACACTGTCCATCAAATTTTTGACTTCAAGACCAAGCTCTGTATCTCCCTCAATAGACAAACGTCGCTGGAAGAACAAGGTGTCAGGGTCTTCTTTGCGGCCAGCGATCAACACTAAATCATTCAAATTCCCAGCAAAGCATACGTCTTCTTGCATTGGAGTATCTGCAACAACTAACTTTTCACCTTCGTAGCTGATATACCAACATAACTGCATATCTTTAACTTCAACCTTAAGCCATTTTCCTTCAAGGAATTCAAAATCCCCATCCTCTAAAGCTTCTTTGAAAATGCTTTTAAGTCCTTCTAATAAGGCTTTTTTTTGTACAGATTGCGGTAATAAGTGGACTGGAGATCGCAAAATTGATGCCGCATTTTGAACTAATTGAGTGCGAATCTTGTTAATCACGCGTGTTATCCGTTACTTTGTAAAAAGAATGGCCCATCATAAAGGATGTATGTGCTGCAATTCCTGTTATGCATCAATAAAACCGTCTGATGCCCGATATCCTTTTCTAACTTGGCAATCACAGTTATAGTAGCTCTCTACTATCAGCCCTATGAATGTATGAGCTCTTTGGAGACCCGGTAAAATATTAATGCCTTCGCAACAGTTACAGCATTGGTTTGCAAAATTAACGGCTAACAGCCCGTTTTTTTTCGCTGTTTTAGATAACCAGCACAACTATGCAATGGTGAACGAACGCTATTGTGATATCGCGGGACTTTCCTCTAAAGAACTTATCGGGATGAATGACGTCCAGATATTCGGCCAGCATTTTTATACTCATCTGAAACCGTATTATGAGCGTGCCTTTAAAGGTGAACAGCTCGAAGCAGAAATCACATTAAGTGAGCTCGATCTTGAAACCAGTTTGCACTTCTGTCTCGCGCCAATCGAAAGCGAACACGGTATTAAACAAGTCATTTTTCACGCCATCGATACCTCAGAAAAACAACTTTTAGTTCGTTCTCTTGATGAAGCGGAAAGCAAGTTTTCTACCCTTACCTCTCTATTACCAGACGGCTTATTACTAGTCGAAGACGATTGCATTATTTCTGCGAACCAATCTGCATCACGCTTGCTTGGGCTGGAAAGTGTTTCGGACCTTTTGGGTGAAGAACTCAGTACGCTTTTTATTGACGAAAAATCCAAAACGAGTTTTAACGCGAAGTTAAGTTTATTGCTGGCAGAGGCACCGTTAGTCTGTTTAACCGGGCCACGATGCGGCTTTGAGCGCAGAGTTCAGCTGAGTGCTGATGCAACCATTATTCTGGGTAGTACTTCTCAGATCGTGCTGATCCAAGACGCGGAAGAGACACCAAAGCAGTTATCAGGATACAAACAGGATGACAGCCATTTAGACTCACTAACAGGGTTATACAACCGTTTTGGTTTCACCAAACGACTGGAGCAATTGATCCACAACGAAACGCCGTTGATCATGCTTTACCTAGACATTGATAACTTCAAAAACATCAATGACTCACTCGGTCACCACATTGGCGACAAAGTCATTAAAGAAGTTTCATCTCGCTTAAAGCGCCTTCTGCCACAGCAAGCCGTACTTGGTCATTTAGGAGGCGATGAATTCGGCCTCATTTTGCCAGAGCCAGACAATAACCGCATGGCAGAAATGATGGCAGATCGAATCATTTCTCTTATAAATCAACCTTTTGATCTTCACCACTTTAGTAAACGCTTGGCTTGTTCCATTGGTAGTGTGGCTTATCCGGGAGATGGTAACGATGCACGTATTTTGCTACAAAATGCAGATACTGCCATGTATGAGGCCAAAGATCGTGGGCGTAACCGCCTGATCAAATTTAACGACCAAATGAACAAAGAAGCACGCATGCGTTTATGGTTGGAGATCGAACTGCAAAAAGCGTTGCAGCAAAATGGATTGGAAGTCTGGTACCAACCTAAGGTCAACGCTCGTGATTTCAGTATTAACGGAGCGGAAGCTCTGATCCGCTGGAAACATCCGGTGGAAGGTTACATCAGTCCGGGCGCATTTATCCCAGTTGCTGAACGTGCAGGTTTAATTGAGCATTTAGGTCGCGTTGTCATGCGCGAAGTATTTTCTACCGTCAAACGCTGGAAGCTACAAGGGATCTTACCTGGTCGCGTCGCCATCAATTTATCTCCGGAACAATTTGGTAATCCTAAGCTCATCGATTACATGGAGAAGTTACTGCGCAGTACCGAACTTGACCCTGCCTGCATTACATTTGAACTGACTGAAAGCGCCGTAATGAGTGACAGTGAGCATACGCTACAAATGCTTAACGCGATTAAGAAACTTGGCTTCTCTCTTTCCATTGACGATTTTGGTACCGGTTATTCATCGCTGTCTTATCTAGCTCGTTTCCCTATCGATGAACTCAAAATAGATCGCGCCTTCATTACCGATATCGATACACTGCCGAAACAGGTGACCGTCATCGAAAACATCATCAACTTAGGTAAATCTCTAAACCTAACCGTGGTTGCTGAAGGGGTTGAAACACCTCAACAGGCAACGCTGCTTTCAAACCTTCAATGTCATTCTATTCAAGGCTTTCATTTCTATCGCCCTCAACCAAAACAAGAAGTGGAAGAATTATTCATTCAAAACCGACGCCACAAAAACTAACCCCTTAAGGGTAATTTCGAGTTAACTCACACAAACCTGCCTTACATCAATTCTGCCATTCATATTTCTTCATAAAATACGGAACAATTTTCTAAGCAAACACCTGCAATTCAAATAAGCAGTGCCAGCTTGTACGTACTGTCCTTACTTGAACTAACAGCAATAATAATTGGTAATGAGCGATGGAACTCCTATGCCCAGCAGGTAACCTACCTGCGCTAAAGACTGCAATCGACTGTGGTGCCGATGCGGTTTATATCGGCTTTAAAGATGACACCAATGCACGTCATTTTGCTGGTCTAAACTTCACTGGCAAGAAGCTAGATAAGGCAGTGCAATATGTTCATGATAAACATAAAAAAATTCATGTAGCCCTCAACACTTTTGCCCATCCAAACGGGTTCAATCGCTGGACTGAAGCGGTTGATCGCGCTGCCGACATTGGTGTGGATGCCCTGATTGTCGCGGACATTGCAGTATTAGATTATGCGGCCAATAAATACCCTGATCTTGAGCTGCACCTTTCCGTACAAGCTTCCGCGACCAATGTGGCTGCCATCGACTTCTACCAACAGAACTTCAATGTAAAGCGCGTCGTATTGCCTCGGGTTTTGTCAATCCATCAAGTCAAACAGCTGTCGCGTAACATCACCAGTGATGTTGAGCTGGAGGTGTTTGCTTTTGGTAGTTTGTGTATTATGTCGGAAGGTCGTTGCTATCTTTCATCATATATGACTGGCGAGTCACCCAATACTGTTGGCGCTTGTTCCCCTGCAAAATATGTACGCTGGCAAGAAACGGCTGATGGCTTAGAATCACGTTTGAATAACATTTTAATTGACCGTTACAGTGCCGGTGAAAACGCGGGCTACCCAACGTTATGCAAAGGCCGTTTCGAAGCCGAAATTGAAGGTGAGAAAAAACGCTATCATGCACTGGAAGAGCCAACCAGCCTAAACACTCTTTCGATGTTACCAGAACTGTTTGCTGCAAACGTTGCTTCAGTAAAAATCGAAGGTCGCCAGCGCAGTCCGGCTTACGTAGAGCAAGTCACGCGTACATGGCGCGCAGCGATAGATCGCTATCAAGCAAATCCAGAAGCTTACCAAGTGGAAGCAGCTTGGGACGCCGCATTAGCAAACGTGTCTGAAGGCACGCAAACCACTCTTGGTGCTTACCATCGTAAATGGCAGTAGAGGTTAAGATGGATAATTCAATGAAATACGCACTTGGCCCACTACTTTACTTTTGGCCAAAACAAGATGTAGAGGCATTTTACGAACAAGCAAAATCAAGCTCAGCAGACATCATCTATCTCGGTGAGACTGTGTGTTCAAAGCGTCGTGAGATGAAGCCTGCGCACTGGTTTGAAATTGCAAAAGAACTGTCCGCGTCTGGCAAACAGGTCGTGCTATCGACCATGGCTTTATTAGAAGCCCCCAGCGAAGTGAACGTCATGAAGAAATACATCGACAACGGTGACTTTGCCATCGAAGCAAACGATGTATCAGCCGTTCAATTAGCTTCTGAACATAAAGTCCCATTCGTTGTTGGCCCTGCGGTAAATACTTACAACGCACACACCTTGAACTTATTTCTTAAACAAGGAATGGTTCGCTGGTGTATGCCAGTAGAACTGTCACGTGAATGGTTAAGCAACGTTTTAACTCAATGCGATGAACTCGGTATCCGCAATAAGTTTGAAGTTGAAGTATTCAGCCACGGTTATCTACCACTCGCCTATTCTGCCCGATGTTTTACTGCTCGCGCTGAAAACCGAGCGAAAGACGATTGCGAAACCTGTTGTATCAAATACCAAACCGGTATTCAGGTCAGCAGTCAAGAAGGTCAGGAAGTCTTTAACCTCAATGGCATTCAGACCCAGTCGGGTTACTGCTATAACCTCATTAATGATCTACCAAGCATGGAAGGATTGGTTGATGTGGTTCGTTTAAGCCCATTGGGCATCAGCACCTTCTCTGAGCTGGATCATTTCCGTTCAAATGAGAAAGGGACTAACCCAGGAAAGATCCAAGATCGTCAATGTAACGGCTATTGGCACCAACTTGCCGGTCTAGAAGTGAAAAACATCTAAGCACTTCTCACTGCTTTCAAAGTAAAAAAGCGAGGCATTAGCCTCGCTATTTGTTTCTATTTATCAATTAAGAAGCTTGAATGCTTGGCTCAGCTGGGCTTTCATCGTGTAACTTCTTAATATCACGCCACAGCATACTCATTACGACTAAGCTCAACGCAATATTTGATAGCGGGAACGCAATCCAAATCCCCGTAATACCCCATAGCTTCGGCAGAATAAATAAGAATGGTAGCTGAATGACCATATTCCCAATCGTCACAAACATTGCTTTACTGCCCTTGTTTATCGATTGGTAATACGCCGCCGCAACAACTAGAAATCCATCGAGGAATAAAGCAAACATGTGCAGGCGAATCCCCACGACAGTACTTTCAATCAACAGCTGATCTGAATGGTTGAATACTGATACAAACTGATACGGAAAAGCATTCATCAAAAGTACAAACGCAACCCCACCTAATACCGCGGTCCCCATTGCAATATTCAGTAGTTTACGAATATTTTCTCGGTTACGAGCACCATGGTTATAGCTCACCAAAGGCTGCATGCCATTCGCAATGCCTTCAGCGATAAGGTAATAAACTGTAACGATGTAGCCCAAAATGGCATAGGCACCAATTAGCAATACACTGCCATATTGCGCAAATAAGCTGTTGTGTAGTGCGACCATCATTGAGCCATAGGCATACATAAAGAAGCTCGATGTACCAATCATCATAATTTTAGGCACAACATTGAACTGCATCTTTAAATCATATCTTGATAAGCGCATCTTGGCTTTAGCGCTAAAGAAATAGCCCACACCAAGGACAGTCACCACCATCTGTGCTAATGCCGTTGCGATCGCCGCTCCAGTAAGTTCCCAATCAAGCCAAGCAATAAAGAGGTAATCCAACACGATGTTAATCACCGCACCAACGACCATCAGCAAGGTTGCCAAGTTCGGACTGTCATCATTGCGTAACAAAAAAGGGACAGCAATCGAACCTAATGAGAATACACATGCCACAATAAGAATATGCAGATACTGCAAACCTAACTCATACACACGACCTTCTGCGCCCTGCCAACGGATAAAGTCATCCGCAAAGAAAAACAAGGTCGTCGCGACTAATGGCATCAAGGCGACTAACAAAAGTAGTCCCGTCGAGAGGATACGTTTCGCCCCTTCGGTATCTTGTTCCCCCTGCTTTATCGATGCCAAGGCACCAGTACCGACACCCACCATCATACCGATGCCGAGAATTGTGCCGATGATCGGCCACGCCACGTTGATCCCCGCTAATCCATCAGCACCAACATAACGACCAATAAAAATGCCATCTACGACTTGGTATAAAGCGTTCACCAACATGGCTGCAACGGTCGGAATTGTGTATTTCCAAAACTGTTTGTAAATAGAGTTTTGCATGACTGTCACCAATAGTTAGCAAGACTAACTAAATAGATAAATGAATAAGTAATATATTTAGTTTCCGAGCGCTTTATCCAGTAGCGCTTTCAACTGTTGGGCTTCTTGTTGATCAAGTTTACGCATTAGCTGCTGAGAAATGTCTTTGTAGACCACTTGTTCCAGCGACATTTCTTTTATGACTTCTTTAGTCAGTAGTACACGCTTTGAACGAGCATCTTCACTACAAGCAATGCGCTTCACCAAGCCTTTTTTCTCTAAACGAACCACCATATTTGAAGCTGAAGGTTTCGTCACTTGAAGCTCCTCAGCCAAGTCGGTAATCCGAACGCCTTCAGGGAATTGCTGGATCACTCGTAAGTAGTCAAACTCATTAAAGCTCAAGCTTGAAAGCGGGTCTTCCTTTGCATAAACACGCCATGCCTTGGCACAGAAGCGTTCCAAATCAATCAGGCTTTTTTCCAATGCCATTGTGTTTTGCTCATTTAGTTAGCAAGGCTAACTATTTTAATATTCCCTGATGAAAAGGCAATAAAAAAACCGCTTATTCAACGCGGTTTTTTTATCATTAACTTACTTGGGCTGTTCTTCTTTTCGCTTAGCTTTTGCTAATCGCTCAGCCTTAACTTGATTGTAAATGCGGCTCAATTCTAAAAACGAATAACGATGTTCTACATAATCAAAAACGTTAAACGAAATGGCTAATTTGTATAACGAAACAGCACCTGCATAGTCGCCCTGTTTTTGATAACGTTTAGCCAAATAAAAGTAAGCTTCTGTCAGGCGTTGCGCTAACAAGGTATTGTCTCGAGTACCTTGCAAGATGGCTTTAAAAGCTTTGTCTTCGCTCACTTCACCTAACGTTAAAGCCACAAGAACCCAACCCCATTGTTCGTCACGTGCTTGATAACTGGTCAAGAGCTCATGGCGTGCAACTTCTACATCTTGTTCTGATTTGATGATGTACATCCAAAGTGCCCGAAACGGATCACTTGGGTCTTCATCATAATGACGTTGGATATCTTCCAGCGCCAATTCAATACGGTCACCATAATACAGTGCAATGGCTCGATTTCGTGCTGCGTAAGAGTTACTAGGGTCCAACTCTAATGTCGAATCAAACGCCTCATAAGCAGCATCAAATTCCCCGACTTGGGTGAAGTAAACACCAAGCAAGTTAAACAGATCAGGTTGTGCTGGGTTGAGCGACAGTGACTGATTGTAATCCAGTCTCGCTAAATCACGTAAACCTACGCTGTCGTAATAATTACCACGCTCATAAAGCATCTTCGCACGAATATCATTCGGAAGATCAGCACGACGCAATAGCTGACTTAAACGCGCAATCTGCACTTCTTGTTGCACACTTGCCTGTAAAGGCACTGCCATTGGAGGATACAGCCATTGTTCTTCTTTATCGAAAGTGGATGCACAGCCTGCAGTGATGAGTAGAGAAAGTGTCAACGTAGCGGTTTGAAACCATTTCACAAATAAAAACTCCTGTTAGCCACAATGATGACTATTAATCCGCATTAAAAAAGGGAGCGTATTGCTCCCTTTATAGCATGCTTTTAGCTTAATAGGCGAATAAAGCCTAAAAGCTATAGCTTGTGCGATTATTCTGCGGCAGGTGCTGCATCATCTTGAGCTGGTTCAGCAGGCTTTTCTACTGCTTCTTTCATGCTCAGACGTACACGACCTTGACGGTCGATCTCAAGAACTTTAACTTGAACTTCTTGGCCTTCAGTTAGGTAATCTGACACTTTCTCAACGCGCTTGTCAGCAATTTGAGAGATATGTACTAGACCATCCTTGCCAGGAAGAACCGTTACGAATGCACCAAAGTCCGCTAGACGTGCAACTTTACCAGTGTAGATACGACCTACTTCAACTTCAGCAGTGATCTCTTCGATGCGGCGGATAGCTTCTTTCGCTGCAGCGCCTTCAGTTGCTGCAATCTTGATAGTACCGTCGTCTTCGATTTCGATAGTTGTACCCGTCTCTTCCGTTAGAGCACGGATAACTGCACCACCTTTACCGATAACGTCTTTGATCTTCTCTGCGCTGATCTTCATTGTGTGAATGCGAGGAGCGAATTCAGAGATGTCTTCACGAGCACCAGAGATAGCTTCATCCATTACAGATAGGATGTGCTTACGTGCACCTTGAGCTTGGTTAAGCGCAATTTGCATGATCTCTTTAGTGATACCTTCGATCTTGATGTCCATTTGAAGTGCAGTGATACCCGTGTTAGTACCCGCTACTTTAAAGTCCATGTCACCTAGGTGGTCTTCGTCACCAAGGATGTCAGAAAGAACAACGAAATCGTCGCCTTCTTTAACAAGACCCATTGCGATACCCGCAACAGAAGATTTGATTGGCACGCCTGCATCCATAAGAGCAAGCGAAGTACCACATACAGAAGCCATTGAAGATGAACCGTTAGATTCAGTGATTTCCGATACAACACGTACTGTGTATGGGAACTCATCAACAGAAGGCATTACTGCTGCGATACCACGCTTAGCCAGTTTACCATGACCGATTTCACGACGCTTAGGAGAACCTACAAAACCAGTTTCACCAACACAGTATGGAGGGAAGTTGTAGTGTAGTAGGAAGTGATCTTTACGCTCACCCGTTAGCTCGTCGATGATTTGAGCGTCACGCTGCGTACCTAGAGTCGCAGTTACTAGCGCCTGAGTTTCACCACGAGTAAATAGTGAAGAACCGTGAGTACGTGGAAGAACGCCAGTACGTACGTCTAGCGCACGAACCATGTCTTTTTCACGACCGTCGATACGTGGGTTACCCGCGATGATGCTGCGACGTACAACTGTCTTCTCTAGATCGTGGAAGATAGTGTGGATTTCTTTTGTGTTTGCTTCTGGATCTTCAGCAAGCAGCACTTCGTTAACTTCCGCAGCGATCTCATGAATACGGTCGTAACGAGCCATCTTCTCAGTGATTTGGTAAGCTTCTACAAGCTTAGCTTCTGCAAGTTCAGCGATCTTAGTGTTAAGTGCTGTGTTCTCTTCAGGAGCCACCCAATCCCAAGCTGGAGTAGCAACTTCAGCTTTGAACTCGTTGATTGCGTTGATAACAGCTTGCTGTTGATCGTGACCGAATACAACAGCAGATAGCATTTCTTCTTCAGTTAGGTTGTCAGCTTCTGACTCAACCATTAGTACTGCAGATTCAGTACCCGCAACCACTAGGTCTAGCTTAGAAGCTTCTAGTTCAGTGTTGCTTGGGTTAAGTACTAGTTGACCGTCGATGTGACCAACACGTGCAGCACCGATAGGACCGTTGAACGGAATACCAGAGATAGCTAGCGCCGCAGAAGTACCGATCATAGTTACGATATCAGGTTGAACGTCTGGGTTCACAGATACTACCGTTGCGATAACTTGTACTTCGTTTTTGAATGCATCTGGGAAAAGTGGACGGATTGGACGGTCGATTAGACGAGCAGTCAGTGTTTCACCTTCAGAAGGACGACCTTCACGCTTGAAGAAGCCACCAGGGATTTTACCTGCAGCGTAAGTACGCTCTTGGTAGTTAACCGTTAGAGGGAAGAAGTCTTGACCTTCAACCGCTTCTTTTTTACCAACTACAGAAACGAATACTGCTGTATCGTCCATAGTAACCATAACTGCAGCCGTAGCTTGACGTGCGATAACGCCAGTTTCTAGAGTAACTGTGTGGTTACCGTACTGGAACGTTTTAACAACTGGTTTTTCGAACATTGTTATTCCTTGTTTCCGAGCGCATCAAAAGATTTGCTCAGAGAGTATTGATTGATACTCAAGGCATTACAAATCGCGACTAGTAAAAATGAACTGGGATTATATGGAGTTCATTTTGAATAGTCGCGACCTTTTGGTCGACGTGGTTGACTGTAATGCACTGAGTCATTATGTAGAAAATCCCTAGCAGGGATTTTTGCCGTGCGTAGTATAACGGTATAAAAGTGATTTGGCTAAGCTATAGCAATCAAAATAAGTAATGGGCAACAAAAAAGGGGCATAAAGCCCCTTTTCTGACAAACTGCTATGCAGTCGCTAATTAGCGACGTAGACCTAGACGTTTGATTAGGTCTTGGTAACGAGAAAGGTTTTTACCTTTCAAGTAGTCAAGAAGCTTACGACGGCGAGAAACCATACGTAGCAGACCACGACGGCTGTGGTGATCGCCTTTGTGTGCTTTAAAGTGACCTTGTAGGTGGTTGATAGAAGCTGTAAGTAGAGCTACTTGAACTTCTGGTGAACCAGTATCGCCTTCACCTTGAGCGTATTCTGCAACGATTGCTGCTTTAGTTTCTGCATTCAGAGACATAATTCTCTCCTAATAAGAGTAGGTTTAACATTGTGCCAGCCAATCTCTGATTCAGCCGACACGAGGAGCGCGAATTATAGGGGATGTATAAAGGTTAGGCAATAGCTATTTTGGCAAGCAACCATTCCGTTGTTGCCCTTTTCTGATACACTTAGCCACATCAAACCTACCTATTTGAATAAACAGGATTCTCTATGAAAATCGGCATCATTGGTGCAATGGAACAAGAAGTTTCCATTCTTAAACAAGCAATTGAAAACCGTAAAGAAGTTAACAAGGCGGGTTGTGCTTACTTCTCAGGTCAGATCAACGGTGTTGAGATTGTGTTACTTCAATCAGGTATTGGTAAAGTCGCAGCCGCAGTAGGTACAACCATTTTGTTGGATGAGTACCAACCTGACATCGTGATCAACACCGGTTCAGCAGGCGGCTTTGATGCTAGCCTAAACGTGGGTGATGTTGTCATCTCAACCGAAGTTCGCCACCACGATGCTGATGTCACTGCATTTGGCTATGAAATTGGTCAAATGGCGCAGCAACCAGCCGCATTCATCGCAGATGAAAAGCTGATGGATGTTGCAGAAAAAGCACTGGCACAAATGGAAGATACGCACGCAGTACGTGGCCTAATTTGTACGGGTGATGCGTTCATTGCGAGTGCAGAACGCCAAGCGTTCATTCGTAAAAACTTCCCTTCTGTCGTTGCAGTCGAAATGGAAGCATCAGCGATTGCTCAGACTTGTCACCAATTCAAAGTCCCATTTGTTGTGGTACGTGCTATCTCTGACGTAGCTGATAAAGAAGCCGGTATGAGCTTCGATGAATTCTTACCATTAGCCGCGAAGAGTTCATCTGAGATGGTCATTAAAATGGTTGAACTGCTTAAGTAATCAAAAACACGCAGAATCATGGAAGAACTATTCAATCAACTCTACGCCAATGGCGCGCTCCTCGTCTTATGGGGCGCGCTGTTCATTCATTTAATTCTCCCTTTCCCACGGGAAGCGCACCCAGCCATCCTATGGCATAAGTTTGCAGAGCAGTTAGCAAACAAAGTTAATACCAATCATCATTACTCACAGAGTATGATTTCCGGCACTTTAGCTTGGTTATTAATGATCATCCCGATGTGGATAGTACTCATTGCTCTCAAGCCCTTAGTTTGGGAACCGCATTTATTTGAATTAGCGTTATTGCTTTTGGCTATCGATTGGCGCAATACCGACAAATTCACCAACCAGTTTATTCAAGCGCTTGCAAAAGAAGATAAGCAATATGCGAAGCAGCTTATCACGCCACTGATAAACCGCTCGACACAGCCACTGTCTCTGCTTGGTTTGGGCAAAGCTGGTGCTGAAACACTGATTATGTCTTATGGCCGCAATGTAATATGCGTATTGTTTTGGTATGGCATTGCCGGTGGAATTGGGGCGTTTCTCTACCGCATGAATGTTGAGTTGGCTCGTGCTTGGTCTCCATCACGAAAAGCATTCCTTCCATTCGGCCTTCCTGTCGTAAGAGCTGTTGCCATACTGGATTTTATTCCACTTCGATTATTTGCTCTGATGATCGCAATTGGCCAACGTACCAAAGAAGTATTTCAGCTCTTAAAACAGCAAGCCGCTACATGGCCTCTGCCGGGCCCTTCATGGTTATTGATTTCCGTGGGAGCCAAACTCGAATTGTCCCTTGGCGGTCCGGCAATGTACGATGGGTATAAAGCCGTACGAGCCAAACTTGGGGGGAGGATTGCGCCTGCTGCGCTGCATATTGCGCAGGTTCAAAAGCTATTAGCGTGGCGCATGTTTGCATGGATAGTTCTTCAAAGCTTAATCATGGGCTTTATTTATCAAGGAATTTAGATGTTTCGCATTATCCCTCTGTGTTGCCTACTGTTGGCGACTTCCGTTTTTGCCAAACCCGCCCAACGAGTAATAAGCCTTGCACCCCACGCGACTGAGCTCGCATATGCGGCAGGATTAGGCGATAAATTAATCGCCGTCAGTGAGCACAGTGATTACCCCGAGCAAGCAAAACACCTTGAAAAAGTGGCTAACTATCAAGGTATAAAAATTGAGCGAATTATTGCGCTGCAACCAGATCTAGTCATAGCTTGGCCTGCGGGGAATCCAGAAAAAGAACTCTCGAAACTAAAACAATTCGGACTCAACATCTATTACTCGCAGACAGGCTCGCTAGAAGGCATCGCTCGCAGCATTGAGCAACTTGGCCAATACGCTGAACAGCCAGAAATTGCCCAACAAAAAGCCTTTGAGTTTCGCCAGCAACTTAATCAGATGTCCCAACAATATAGGACCACAAAGCCAGTTCGCTATTTCTATCAATTGAGTGAAAGTCCCATCATTACGCTAGCTCAAGGCAAATGGCCGAGTGAGGTGTTTTCATTTTGTGGCGGCGTGAACGTCTTTGAATCTAGCGCAATTCCCTACCCACAAGTTGGACAAGAGCAAGTCTTATTAGCAAACCCCGAGGTCATTTTCACTTCTGAGCACGCAATCAGAAATGGCAATATGTGGCAAAAATGGGATAAGCAACTCGACGCAATAAAAAATCAGCATATTTGGAGTCTCAATTCTGACTGGCTAAACCGCCCAACACCTCGAACATTAAAGGCCATCAAAGAGGTTTGTGAGCATTTTGAAAGCATTCGCCAAAAACGGTAACGTTTTCGTTTGAGATACCGTACAATCCGGCATCAGTGGTTAGTTAACAAGTCAATCAAGAGAAATCAGTAACATGGATTCCATGCTGCTTTATATTATCGATTTATTCGGTACGGCCGTTTTTGCTGTCTCCGGCGTTTTACTCGCAGGTCGTTTAAAAATGGACCCATTCGGTGTCGCAGTATTGGGGAGCGTTACCGCAATAGGAGGCGGAACCATTCGTGATATGTCACTTGGTGCCACTCCTGTATTCTGGATTAAAGATACAAACTATCTCTGGGTCATTTTGATCACCTGCTTACTCACTATGTTAATTGTTCGACGCCCAAAACGACTTGCTTGGTGGATATTGCCCGTTTGCGATGCGATTGGATTAGCTGTTTTCGTCGGTATTGGGGTCGAGAAAGCAATGCGTTACCAAGATTCAGCCTTGGTTGCCATCATCATGGGTGTTATCACTGGATGTGGTGGCGGGATCATTCGTGATGTGCTCGCTCGCGAAGTGCCGATGGTATTGAGAAGTGAAGTCTACGCAACAGCATGTATTATTGGCGGTATTTTTCATACAACCGCGCTTGCAATGGGCTACCACAGTCAAAATGCATTCTTAGCTGGCATTCTTTCAACATTGCTGATCCGTTTAGGGGCAATTCGCTGGCACTTATCATTACCAACGTTTGCATTGAATAAATAGTCCCCAGAACACAAAAAAGGTCACCTAGGTGACCTTTTTTAATCTTCAATCTTTATAGATTATTTCTGTACTCGACGAAGCACTTCTTTTAGTAAGTCGAAATCATTAGCGAGGTCTTCAGACAGCAGTTCCATCGCAGCATGTTTCGCTAACGGCGCAGGAAGCTCGATGTCTGATTCCAAGATTTCATCCACCACTTCTTTGAACTTCGCAGGGTGCGCAGTACATAAGAATAGGCCAGTTTCGCCTTCTTGAAGCTGCTCTTCCAGTACACGGTAAGCAATGGCACCGTGTGGCTCGCATAGGTAGCCGAGTGAGTATAGGCCTTTCACTGATTGTGCACTTTGCTCATCAGAAACCGCACCTTTACCTAACGTCTCTAAGCCCCACTCTTTGACACGGCATAGCTCTTCAATACGAGGCCAGTTGTTTGGCTGGCTTACATCCATCGCGTTCGATGTTGTTGCAACCGTTGGTTTTGGCTCCCATTTACCTGTTTCGAGGTAGCGTGGCACAGTATCATTAGCGTTAGTGGCAGCAATGAAGCGCTTGATAGGTAGACCGAGCGATTTTGCCAGCAGACCTGCAGTTAGGTTACCAAAGTTACCGCTTGGTACTGACACCACTAGGTTTTCACGCTCTTGCTTGCTCATTTGCGCAGCAGCTTCAAAGTAGTAACAGATTTGCGCCATCAAACGGCTAATGTTAATTGAGTTTGCAGAGTTAAGACCGATCTCTTCGCGCAGTGCAGCATCATCAAAGGCTTGCTTAACAAGTGCCTGACAAGCATCGAAGTCGCCATCGATCGCTACTGTGTGAATGTTCTTACCAAGCGTACAGAATAGCTTTTCTTGCAGTGGGCTGATCTTACCTTTCGGGTAAAGGATCACCACATTAATGTCTTCCATACCGTAGAAAGCGTGCGCAACGGCTGCGCCAGTATCGCCAGAAGTCGCAGTCAGAATGGTGATCTTGCCACCGTTAGAAACAGCGGCAAGAGATTGCGCCATGAAGCGGCCGCCAAAGTCTTTAAACGCAAGGGTTGGACCATGGAAAAGCTCTAGTGCGTAAACGCCATCTTTGACTTGATTGATTGGTGCTGGGAATTGGAATGCAGCATCAACCATTGCGTTAACTTGCTCTTCCGCCAGTTCATCACCAATCAGTGCTGATAGGATCTTAGTGCTACGAGAGACAAAATCTTCTGCCAGTAGCGCATCAACGTCTTCAAATTTTGGTAATTCCGATGGGAAAAATAGACCTTGATTACGGCCTAGCCCTTGGCGTACAGCTTGGCCAAAGGAAACTTGTTCATCATTTTCTTTTATATTGTAAAGCTTCATAGCTCACTTCCTGTCATTTTCGAACCTTGTTTATCTAAACGACAAACATGGACGAATCCTTCTTCATTTTGTACATAATTTTGTTCTAACCAGCGCGCGACACGCTCGGCGACATCTTTCTCTTTGCAAATACTGAACAGTGTCGGACCACTGCCAGAAATACCGGTTGCTAATGCTCCCGCAGATGCTGCGTATTGACGTGCATTGGCAAAACCAGGAAGCAGTTTCTCACGATATGGTTCTGCGATCACGTCTTTGATCATTTTGGCCGCCAACTCTGGCTGACCAGAATGGCACGCATGAATAAAGCCGGCCAAATGACGACCATGAGCAATCACATCTTGGCGTCGATATTGAGAGGGTAGTATCGAACGAGCTTCTGCCGTTGACACTTTAATTCCCGGATACGCCATAACCCAATACCATTCATCGAAACAAGGCACTTCTTGGCTGATGATCCCCAGCTCTTCCAGCATTAACTGCAAACCGCCAAGGTAACAAGGGGCAACATTATCATAGTGAATCCCCCCTGAAATTTGCCCTTCCATTTCCCCCATAAGCGCCAACAACTCCATTTCAGAGAGTGGTTCGCTATGGAAACGGTTAAGTGCATCTAAGGCAGCAACAATGGAGCACGCACTAGAACCAAGGCCTGAGCCAATCGGCATATTCTTCTCAAGTGTTAATTCAACAGGCTTGAGCTCAACGCCTTTTTTATCTAGCTCGCGAGCAAACACTCGCCAGCAATCGTACACAATATTCTCTTTAGGGTTTTGTGGCAGTTTATCGACAAAGCTACCTGCCGTTTTAAGAGAAAATGGCTCCGCCCCTGAGCGGACCATAACGCGATCACCCAATAAGGTGCCGTCAATTGGGGACACAGCCGCCCCCAACACATCAAAACCTACGCTAACATTACCAATTGAAGCTGGAGCGTAAACGACAACATTCATCTCACTGTCCATTAAATTAAACTCCCAACTTCCAACCGAGTGTACGCATGACATCCGCAAATACACCTGCAGCCGTTACTTCTGTACCAGCACCGTAACCACGTAATACCAAAGGAATAGGCTGATAGTAACGACTGTAGAATGCCAGCGCATTTTCACCATCTTTGATCTTGTACATTGGATCATTTTCATCAACGGCAGCGATGCGTACTTTGCACTTACCATCTAAGATTTCACCAACGTAGCGTAGAACTTTGCCTTGTTTCGCCGCTTCTTCAACTTGCTGTTTAAAGTAAGCATCCGCTTCTGGTAGGCGAGTCATAAACTCTTCAATGCTACCTGAGTCATCAAAACCTGGCGGCAATGCCTGATCCACTTCAACGTCTTCAAGCTCTAAGTTCATGCCAGCTTCACGGGCAAGGATCAGCAGCTTACGCGCAACATCCATACCAGACAGATCATCACGTGGATCAGGTTCGGTAAAGCCATTTTCTTTGGCGATATTCGTCGCTTCACTCAAAGTCATACCTTCATCTAACTTGCCAAAGATATAAGAAAGCGAGCCAGACAAAATACCGTTGAATTTCTCTAACTCATCTCCAGCAGAGATAAGGTTTTGCAGGTTTTCAATTACGGGAAGGCCAGCACCCACCGTGGTTTCATACATCAACTTACGACGTGAGCTACGTGCAACATCGCGAAGCTGATGGTAATAAGACATGCTTGCTGTATTGGCTTTCTTATTAGGCGTAACAACATGGAAACCAGCCGCTAAGAAATCAGCATATTGGTTGGCAATTCCTTCACTAGAAGTACAGTCCACCAACACAGGGTTAATGATGTGATTACGCTGAACTAGAGAGATGAGACGAGATAAGCTGAACTCTTCTGTCGCATCATTCATACGATCACGCCAATGCTCAAGCGGAAGCCCTGCACTATCCAATAGCAAGCCTTTACTGTTTGCTAAACCACATACGCGTAAGATAATGCCTTTCTCAGCCAGTTTCGTTTGTTGACGTTGAATTTGATCCACCAACTCACCACCAACACCACCAACACCGACAACAAATACGTCAAGGAAATGCTTCGAGTTAAATAGGTTTTCATGACATGCTTTGATGGCTTCAGAAATTTTATCTTCTGGAATAACCGCAGAGATAGCACGCTCAGATGACCCTTGAGCAATAGCAACAATATTGACATTCACTTCTGCTAGAGAAGAGAAAAATTGTGACGCGACGCCGCGAGAAGTTCGCATACCATCACCAACCAGCGTCACGATAGCCACATCATCCGTGAAATCCACAGGTTCAAGTAAGCCGTCTTTCAGTTCTAGCTCAAATGCATCTGATAGCGCTTGCTCAGCGAGAGCTTTATCTTGCGACTCGATACAGAAGCTGATGCTGTACTCAGAAGAAGATTGCGTGATCAGTACAATTGACACCCCAGCAGATGACATCGCACCAAACACGCGGCTCGCCATCCCAACCATGCCTTTCATGCCAGGGCCTGAAACGTTGACCATTGTCAGGTCACTGAGTGTCGTAATGCCTTTGATCGCAAGGTTATCTTCACCAGTATCTTGACCGATTAATGTACCGGCACCTTGAGGATTAAAGCTGTTTTTGATCAGACATGGAATATGGAACTGGGCGATTGGAGCAATGGTTTTAGGGTGAAGCACAGAAGCTCCGAAGTAAGACAACTCCATCGCTTCTTGATAGCTGAGAGACTTCAACAGACGCGCATCATCAACTAAACGAGGGTCACAGTTGTATACACCATCAACATCTGTCCAAATTTCACAGCAATCTGCTCTTAAACAAGCAGCCAAGACTGCTGCCGAGTAATCAGAGCCGTTACGGCCAAGCGTTACTAACTGACCATTTTCATCACCAGCAGTAAAACCAGGCATAATATTCACATGGCCTTGTGGGAGTGGTTTGTGGCGGAAATTCTGTGTAGAAACTTCGACATCAACCATGGCTTCAAGAGGCTCGCCACGGGCAAATAGGTACTCAACTGGGTCGATCAGGCTTGCTGGCTGGCCTTTCGCCTCTAGCACCGCTTTCATTAATTGAATCGATACGCGCTCACCTTTGCTGATGATGCGTGCATTGACGTTGTCTGGACACATCCCTAATAGGTTAATGCCATGAACAAACTGGCGCAGTTGAGAAAGAGAGGTTTTGACTTGATTGTCATAGGCTGCACCATCAATGGTAGGTACTGCCGCTTTAATATCTTGGAATAAGTCGCGAAATGAGTCTTCCAACTCTGCAATTTGTAATTCTGCTTCACCATTTTTTAGTGCTGATTCAATGACAGCAACCAATTTATTGGTCGTTTTCCCTGGTGCCGACAATACAACAGCGACTTCTTCTTGTTGTGCATTGTTGGCGATAATGTCCGCTGCTCTTAACAAGCGATCTGCATCCGCTAACGAGGAGCCTCCAAATTTTAAAACTCGCATCCCTTCCTCCAGATAGTATTAATTTGGCATAAAAAAAGGCCTGTATCTTGTTGGATACAGGCCTTTTTTTGAATTTCTTTCGCTTAGCAGCCTGCCCCAACGCATGTCATGTCGGTAATAATAATGGTTGTGGTCGTTACTGTTAGGCTGCTTGAAAACATCAATTTATGCGTACATTTGTGTGTTTGCTTACCAATACGTGTACCTTATTTCCGGACACAGAGTCAACGAAAACTTTGCTTTTTTTACCCTCGCTCAGTGCATTTCTCATTCGTATGCAAAATTCCGCCCTTCAATATTGCAGTCACAAATGAAATCATTAGCACATATCATAATAACGAATTACTATATAAAACTTACTTCTAGTCTGTAAGTTTTATGCTTTAATTAGTCTTGCAGTGGAGAGAATCAAAATAACAAGGAGTGCATATGAAAATAATACTTGGCTTCGTAGCAGCACTCTTAGCTAATTCTGTTTTGGCGACAGAATTACCCACCTTACCGGCTCACAAGCTGAAATCGCCACATCAACTGTTTCTATCCAGCGAGCAAGATCATCACGGCTTCGACAGTTGGTCGATTGATGGCGGTTACTCATACAATATTTTTAATAAAATTGATTTGTATGTCGGGGCCCGCGTTAACAATACTGAAAGTATGAATAACGGGTTGATCAGTGGCGTGAGCTATCAGGTATCACCCAAAATTTCCGTGAAAAGCACTTTGCATACCTACGCAGACACAAGCCTTGAAGAACAAAAAGAGACAGCCATTTCTGCGGAGCTCTCTAGTAGGATGCAACTGACTGACAATTTAGATTTGCATGCCACGCTTGATTATCAAACGTGGCAGCAAGGGGTTGAGGTTGGTTTAGGCTTTCGCTTTTAGCTCCAATCCAATAACTCTTTGGACATAAGCACACCATTCCAATCCGCGTAGATGTAGTCACCAGGTTGGATCATTTCGTTGTGAATGGTCAAAGTAACATTGATATCACCGGCACCACGCTTTTCAGTTTTAAACGGACTTGTTCCTAATGCTTTTATGCCTAAATCCATCTGTGACATTGCGGCAACATCTCTCACAACACCGTATACGATGATTCCTTCCCAATGATTATCAATCGCTAGAATAGCTAACTGATCACCGAGCAGTGCTTTTTGGCAGGAGCCATGCCCGTCGATAACCAGCACTTTCCCTTTGCCTTCTTGGCTAAGCACTTCTCGCACTTTCGAGTTGTCGTGATAACAACGAACGGTAACGATTTCTCCCCAAAAAGCACTTCGCTGACCAAAACTTTGTAACGGCAGATCAACGAGTGTCACTTCATCTTCAAACTTATCGCAAATATCTGGTGTTATATCGTTCATTTTTCCTCCGTGATAACTCAAGTTCCTTATCTCAAACGCTGCTTCCAGCTTCCAAGCTCTAGTTCAGTGCGGTCCGATAAACAAGACAGCAACCATAGCGCTTCTCTTTGAACATAATAAATTGCATTTTGCTGGTATCGTCTTGCTAAACAAATGGCCTCAGAGCGGCTCATTTCCACAGCAAAACTGGCTTCAGACCAAGAGAACTGTTCATCTCCAACCACTACCTCTATATATTGATTATGGTTGATATCTTGAAGTAACAGCTGATTATTTAAACAATTTTCTTTTTCTGACCGCCATTTACTGTTTGGGTTCCAAGCGGTGATAATCGCAAATTCAGCAAACTTAACCGACCTCTCAAACCGGAAGTAAGGGTCACAGTATGCCTGCCATAATTGTGCGTCTATCATCCTATAATCCGTTGTTTTGTATTTACCCAATACTATTATTATTTGTTACATATGAACTCTTGATATAAATCAACAAAGTGCATGGAATTAACATTTCAGCGTTGTTAGCATGCTGTTAACATTATAGAATCCGCTTCAAAGCCTAGTAGAGTAAGTTAGGGAAAGGAGTTCAACCTAAATAGAAGGCGCATACCACGGAAGGCGGGCGATCAAAGACAGTGTATTTTTATAGGCTTTGGTTTATTATCAACATCACATTACCTGTATGTTATGTTTTTGCCTAGAATTTATTCTATTAGCACAATTTTTTCACAAGTTTAGGTACCGCCAATGCAAACCCCGCACATTCTTATCGTAGAAGATGAGCAAGTAACTCGTAACACTCTTAAGAGTATTTTTGAAGCAGAGGGATACGCTGTTTTTGAGGCCAGTGACGGTGAAGAGATGCACCACGTGCTGTCTGAAAACCAAGTTAATTTGGTGATTATGGACATCAACCTACCGGGTAAAAATGGTCTACTGCTTGCTCGCGAACTACGTGAACAAGCGAATGTTGCTTTAATGTTCTTAACTGGTCGCGACAACGAAGTCGATAAAATTCTGGGCCTAGAAATCGGCGCAGATGACTACATTACTAAGCCATTTAACCCACGTGAATTGACGATTCGTGCACGTAACCTGCTAAGTCGTTCAATGAACGCGAACGCGACTCAAGAAGAGAAGCGCTCGGTAGAAAAATACGAATTCAACGGTTGGGTATTAGATATCAACAGCCGTTCATTGGTTAGCCCTGCTGGCGACAGCTACAAGCTACCACGCTCTGAGTTTCGTGCATTGCTGCACTTCTGTGAAAACCCAGGCAAAATTCAAACTCGCGCCGATCTTCTAAAGAAAATGACTGGCCGTGAGCTTAAACCACATGACCGTACGGTAGACGTAACAATTCGTCGCATCCGTAAACACTTTGAATCGGTTTCTGGCACTCCAGAAATCATTGCAACGATTCATGGTGAAGGTTACCGTTTCTGTGGCGATCTAGAAGAGTAATTTACTCTATCTAAAAAAATGGAGCCAAATGGCTCCATTTTTTATATCTAACGTTTGTGTTAAACAAAAATGCTCGTCATCTGACGAGCATTTCAATTTGAGCTTAAATAAAGTTAGCCTCGGCCACCTTTAATTGCGTCAATGATTTCTGTCGTAGAACAGCCATCTTCAAAGTTAAGAACTTTTACTTCGCCGCCATTAGCGATGACTTCTTTACCACCAGCGATCTCTTCAGGTTTATAATCACCGCCTTTTACAAGCATGTCAGGCAGGACTTCAGAAATGAGGCGTTGTGGCGTATCTTCTCCAAATGGCACAACCCAATCCACAGCACCCAATCCTGCTAATACCGCCATACGACGATCCGTAGGATTAACCGGACGACCAGGACCTTTCAGGCGCTTCACAGATTCATCAGTGTTAACTGCTACGATCAGTCGATCACCTAGCTCTGCAGCATGATTTAAGTAAGAAACGTGGCCAGCATGCAAAATGTCAAAACAGCCATTGGTCATGACTACTTTCTCACCACGAGCTTGCGCTTTTCTAACCGCTTCAATTAATGCAGTTTCAGCGATAACACCAAAATCGGTATCTTGGCTACCATGAACCGCTTCAGCCAATTCTATAGTCGATACCGTTGACGTACCAAGTTTACCGACAACCACACCCGCAGCCGCGTTAGCCAGAGCACAAGCTTCGTCTAACGGTTTACCGGCAGCTACAGAAGCGGCTAGCACAGAGATCACGGTGTCACCGGCGCCCGTCACATCGTAAACTTCTTTTGCTAATGTAGGTAAATGGAAAGGCTCTTCACCACGACGAAGCAATGTCATACCATGCTCACTGCGGGTCACAAGTAGCGCTTCGAAATCAAACTCTTCAATCAGCGCTAAACCCTTTTCTACCAATTCTTGCTCATTTTTGACTTTACCAACAACGAGTTCAAACTCTGCCATATTTGGTGTCAATAATGTTGCACCGCGATAACGCTCAAAATCAGCCCCTTTCGGATCGATAAACACAGGTACGTTGGCTGCACGTGCTTTCTGGATATACTGCTGAACGTGCTCAAGAGCGCCCTTAGCATAATCAGACAGAACAACAGATCTCACGGTTGGCAGCGCTTGCGTCATGCGGTTAAGAATGAGTTCAGCATCAGTATTTTCAAACTTGTCTTCAAAGTCCAAACGGATCAATTGCTGCCCGCGGCTCAATACACGCAATTTGGTAATAGTTGGGTAATTGGGTAGCGATACAAAGTCACATTTAATTTTCAAAGCAGAAAGTGTTTCATTAAGCACTTTCGCAGGTTCATCAATCCCTGTTAAACCAACAATGTGAGCATGTCCACCTAATGAAGCGATATTCATGGCAACGTTTGCAGCTCCACCTGGACGCTCTTCATTGTTCTCTACTTTCACTACAGGGACTGGAGCTTCTGGTGATATACGGCCAGTCGGGCCATACCAGTAACGATCCAGCATTACGTCACCAATAATTAATACGCCTGAATCACTGTAGTCAGGTAGGATTGGTTTCATTGTATGTCTCCAATTTCTATTTCTGGCGAGAGTTTAACACAGCCCTTTTCGTCTCTGTACTCTTGTCTGTGACTAATCCAGCCATTGCTTCCAAACCTTGATGACGAGATCTCGTTCGGTCTGAAGCTTATCTTCCGCCACATCAGCTTCTAAATTGAGTAGATTACGGTGATGTATTTGATCTCGCATGGTTGTATAAGCATGCGTGATCGCCATTGCTTGGCCTTCCTCCATCACGTCTTGAGCAATTAAGGACTCAAATATGCGTACGTTGTCTGACCAACGTGTTAGCTTGGGCTTTGTGTGACTGTAATTCAGAACCAGATACTGGGCGAGGAATTCAATGTCGGTGATCCCACCAGGATCTTGTTTCAACATAAAACGCCCTGCTTTTTTCCCACCAAGATGATCGCGCATTTTCTCGCGCATATCGACCACACTCTTTTTCAACTCTTGATGATCACGTTCAAGCGTTAAAATGTTATGACGAGTTTGATGGAAAGCCTCGAACAATGGGGCATCACCGTAGATCATTCTTGCTCTAACTAAAGCTTGATGCTCCCATGTCCATGCATCTTGGCGTTGATACTCATCAAACGCGTCCGTTGGGCTAACCAATAATCCAGATGCACCAGATGGCCTTAACCGCGTGTCGACCTCATACAGAATTCCCGAAGCTGTTCGCGTAGAGAAAATATGGATGATCCGTTGAGCAAGACGTAAATAAAACTGACGGCCGTCAATTTCCTTCTTGCCATTGGTATAAACATTGACCGGGCAATCGTGTATAAACACGATGTCGAGATCGGAGTTATAGCCTAACTCCCAGCCTCCAACTTTTCCGTAGCCAATGACAGCAAACCCATTGCCTTCGCGATCCATTACGTGGGTTGGCTCTCCATATTTTTCTGTCATCTGTTGCCATGCTTGGCCAACAACAGCTTCAACAATAGCTTCCGCAAGATAAGTTAAGTGATCACTCACTTTCATCACGGGTAGAACGCCAGCAATGTCAGCGGCAGCAATGCGCAAAATACAGATTTGCTTAAACTGACGCAGCGCTTCCATTTGCTGCTCCATATCATCTTCCGGAATTCGAGCAAGATAATCACGTAACTCGACTCGATACGAATCTAATGGTATTGGGTTATACAGCTGCTGCGGGTCAATCAGCTCATCAAGAAGAATAGGATAGCGCCCTAGCTGCTCTGAAATCATCGGGCTTGCAGTACATAGACGTACTAACTGCGTCAGTGCAGCATTGTGCTCATCAAGCAGCTCCAAGTAAGTGGTCCGTGTGACGATACGATGCAATAGATGCAGAACACGTGATAACCCAAACTGCGCATCCTTATGAGCAAAAATGGCCGAGAACACTTTTGGCATCAAACGATTTAATACCTCTCGCCCGCGCGGGCCTAAGGTTTTCTTCGCTAAGTCTTGTTTGAACTGAATGATGGTGTCGGCTTTTTGTGTCACAGCTTCTACGCTAAGATCATGCTGTAAAATATGCTCAATCACATCGCGCTTATGTGCCATATCCCATAATTCATGGAAGTACTTGGCAACTTCGGTGACTTCCTCTTCATCATCGCCGATCAAATGAGTGAATACCCGATGAACATTGCTCATGTGCGCCTGCACATGCTCAATCAGTTGTGCCCATTCACTATAGCCCATAGCTGTGGCCAGCTGTAATTGCTCCAATTCACTCTCGGGTAAGGTTTGGGTTTGTTTGTCAGCCATCGCTTGCAATAAGTTTTCTAGTCGACGTAAAAACACATAGGCAGCATGCAACTGATCAACTTCTTGGGGGGTTAACTGTTCTAGCTCTTTTATGGCCGACAGTGTTACTAATAAGCCACGTTGCCTTAGGCTAGGTTCTCGTCCACCTCGGATCAATTGGAATACTTGCGCAATAAACTCAATTTCCCGAATGCCACCAGCCCCAAGTTTGATGTTATTACTCAAACCACGACGACGTACTTCACTGCTGATCATTGACTTCATACGGCGCAATGATTCGATGGCGCTGAAATCGATATAACGACGAAATACAAAAGGACGCAGCATCTGACGTAACTCTTGATACTGGCTATACATCTCACGCCCCATAACGCGCGCTTTAATCATGGCGTAACGTTCCCAGTCTCGCCCTTGTTCCTGATAGTAATCCTCTAGAGCGGCATAACTCATGACCAATGGGCCACTTTCTCCAAATGGGCGCAAACGCATGTCGACTCGATAACAGAAACCATCAAAGGTTTGCTGATCCAACGCTTTAATAATACGTTGACCAAGACGAGTAAAAAACTGGGCATTGGCAATGCTACGACGAGCCCCTTGGGTTTCTCCGTTTTCTGGATACGTGAAGATAAGATCAATATCCGAAGAAAAGTTGAGCTCCCCACCGCCAAGCTTACCCATACCAATGATCAACATTGGCTGCGCCTCACCTTCCGCGTTGCAAGGTGTTCCCCATAACTCACAACATTCTTGATACTGCCATTGGTAGGTTTCGAAGATCATTGCTTCAGCCAGCTCAGACAAATGCTCCAAGCTCTCTTCTAAAGACCAGCTTGCCGTGAAATCTCGCCAAGCAATGTACGTCATTTCTCGATTGCGAAACTGGCGTAAAATGCGGTGTCCCTGCATTTCATCATGACACTCAGCCAGTAGCGCCGATAGTCGACTTCGATATTGCTCACAACGCCTGTTTTCATCCAACATGTCTGGCAAGTGTTGTTGTAAGTGTTCATCTTTAAGCAAGTTTTCAGAGACAAACTTACTTATGCCAACAACGTAATTGAGCTCTGCCAAACGAGCGGGTGACCAGCGTTCGACATGCGGTGATTGTGAGAAAGAATCGAGTACAGATTGAGAAATACTAACGAGGCTGGCAGGCAGTTGCATGTATCTTCCTTGTATCAATAAGCCTTTGAAAGGGAATCCCTTAGTTATACCAGAGTTAAGCCAATAAAAAACGCCCACAGTTGAGCTGTGGGCGTTTATTCATACTTAATGGCAAACTAGATTTTGAAAGAGGTGATCTTTTTATCCAACTCTTCGGCGTTCTGCTGCATGATTTCAGAGGTTTCCAATAACTCACTGACTACCGTTACCGAAGCCTCAACCAACTCACGAACATTTGTCAGGTTTTGATTCATCTCACCAGCAACACTACTTTGCTGCCCGGCTGCCGTGGCAATCTGGAAGTTCATGTCATTGATTTGATTCACTTGCCCAACTATGCCATCAAGCTCGTTACCGGCATTGGTCACCAATTCAACGCCTTCCGCCGCTTCCACGACACTTTTTTCCATCAGCTCAACAGCCGTATTCGCGTTCGACTGTAACTGAGTGATCATCTCTTGAATTTCAACGGTTGCTTCTTGAGTGCGCTGAGCCAAGTTACGAACTTCATCCGCTACCACAGCAAAACCGCGGCCTGCTTCACCTGCACGTGCTGCTTCGATTGCAGCATTCAGCGCTAATAGATTGGTTTGTTCAGAGATCCCTTGAATAGTACCAATAACGCTGCCGATGGATTCAACGCTATCCTCCACTTGATTCACCGCTTGAGCTGAAGCAGAAATGTCTTGTGATAGCTCAGTAATTTTCGCAACGGTGCCATTGACAAAACTTTGCCCTGTTTGCGCTTGATTCGAGGCACTTTCGGTAAGCGACGAGGCATTTTGCGCGTGATCAGCAACGGTTTGAACGGTTGAGCTCATCTCACTCATCGCTGTAGCTAACTGATCAATTTCATGAAATTCTTCTTGAGCTGATTCTTTTGTTTCCGACATGCTCAATGTCATCACTTCCGTTAAGGTCGCCAGCTCTTGAGAAGAATCCACTTGAAGTTTGATCATCTCTTGTAGCTGAAGGCGTGTTTTCTCAAGCTCGCGCGCGACATCACCATATTCATCTTTGCAGTCCATTCCGATCGGATTAGAAAGATCACGGCTGGCCATTTGTTTGATCGAATCATTCAGATATTGGGTTTGGCGCAGCATGATACGCGCAGCAAAGAGAAGGAGCACAACGAAAGCAATAATCAACAGCGCAGTTTGCCAAACAACATTGACCAAGTAAGCCTCATAATGTTGCTGCGCCACCATCTCATCCTGTGTTGCTACCAGCAATGCATTATAAAAAGTACTCGCATCCCAAAGCTGTTTGGCAATGATCAGCACAGTACTGAACACCATCAATATCACCATTTTTGGAACCAGCCGAATATCCGTAATCAACCGCTCCCATGGCTTAAATGCCATCGTTGTCATTGTCAGTTCTCCATTAAGTCTTATATAGTGGACTGTAGCTACCTACTAACCCTCAATTTCTTGGGTTATGATTTATTTCGAGCCTCGTATGAATAAAAATACTACCAAAGTTGAGACCAAGCCGATGAGCTTGCTGTCACTAATCTTGTCATTTGTGGCACTATTTGTGGTATCTACGTTACTTTTCGCACCATTACAGCCGCAAACGCGACAAGTTCTTATCGGCTTAGACTTTATTATCTGTAGTATTTTTCTCCTACAATTGAGCGTAGATTTGATCCGCTCAACAGATCGCGTGCAATTCCTTAAACGCCATTGGATTGATTTTCTCGCCAGCCTGCCAATGATCGAGCCGCTTCGCTTTGCTCGACTATTTCATATCCTGCGGGTGATCTTAGTACTCCGCTCCGGTCACTATGTGATTCACCAGTTACTTGATAACCGCCGAGAAACCACACTCGCTTCGATTCTATTGCTTTTGGTTGTACTCCTGACTGTGGGCTCTAGCATGATGTTGATGATCGAGGGCAAAGCAGCAAACGCCAACATTCAAAGTGGTGGTGATGCGTTGTGGTGGGCATTAGTCACGATTTCAACCGTCGGTTATGGTGACCATTATCCGGTGACGAATGGGGGGAAAATCTTAGCTTCCGCTTTGATCATTTGTGGCGTCGGGATCTTCGGTATGATTTCGGGCCTTATCACGTCTTTTATTACCTCTCCAACGCGTCGTCAGGCTCGTCGTTCAGAAAATAAAGAACGTCTGCTGCATGAACTGGTTCAACAGCAACAAGAGATATTACAGAGATTAGAGCGTATTGAGCATAACCAAGAGAGCAATAAAAAAAGCGGGAGCTAAACTCCCGCTTTTATTTCTATTCTTGCCAATATGGCTGAGCTTCGATGCTAATTATGCGCGTTTGCTCCATGGCATGTAAGATTGAAACTTCTTGGCGCGAAATCCAGCGTTCTAATTGCTCACGCTCTTCTCCATTGAGTTTTTCAACCAACCGTTGCAACGGTCTCAACATCAGCAAATCATCAATCCCTTGCATCAAGTCAGCCCAAGGCAGGCGAAAACTCTGCCTTTCTTCTGCATCATACAGGCTAGCAAACCCTACTCCTGTGTACAGATTACGCATCAAACGGTATTGCTGATCGATGTATTCCTGACTGGATAAGATTTTCTCTGGTGGGAAAGCCTCGATCAGTTCTGCCCATGTTCGATCCAGCTGTCTTACTGAAAAATGCTCAATATTTAATGCCATTTTCTGACGTGCCTTGTCGTCTAAAAATGGCTGCCAACCTCTGGTTAATATCCAACGACTGAGATCGAGCAAAAGCCCGGTATAACGTGCAGAGTTTAATAAGATAAGTATCTCTTCACGTATAGGCAGCTGCTGTTGAATTTCTGTCAGCTCAGCAACGAGGAACTTACGCGCATCCAGCTTACGCAGTGCATGGCCTTTATCTTCGAGCAAGTCTTCGAGGTAGTCGTACTCTTTTAGCCATTCCAGCTCCTGCTCCAACCATTTCAACTCTTGGCGTAAGATCGCACTCGCACGACGAGGGACGATGCCGCCATAAATAGTTAGCGTTTGGCGAATAAAACTGATGGCATTTTTGATTTCATGCAGCGCTTCAATTGAATCACGCTCTGAGTAAATTTGTTCATGGTAGTGCCAATGAGACAACGCATGCTCAAGTGAGTTAATCAAACAATACTCAACCGTGTCATGCTTGCCCGTATCCACTAAGGGTAACTCTCTGACTTCATCACCCTCGTAACCCAGAGCAAGGCGATAACCTTTCGCCGCCTTACTTTGGTTACCGAGCCTCATTCCTCCGTCTTCACAGAGGAGACGAGCCAATGTAAATAACGCATCCGTTTGACCCGATTTCAGCTCAAGTTCAACTTCACATATAGGGTCACGAAGCTCACCTGCTTCTACTGCGCCTTGGTCGAAAGCTACTTCAACCTGACTACCATCGGGCATACCAATGAGCCATTGTTCACGGGTAAAGTTCGTAGAAAAAAGCGGAACCAACTGAGACTGAAGTGAATTGATATCTCGACCTGATGGCCAGATGTCACCTGGGTGTAATGACAAATCCGGCTCATTACTGGAATGTTCCGCATTATATTCAGGGCGTTGATGCAATCCCGCAACCACACGTCCAGCAGTTTTTACTGTTTGGACATAAACGTCATCATAACGGCGAATACGTAAGCCAGTATCGTGTTGACGTAACCAATTATCCGGCGTATCGAAGTATGTGTTACCTAACTCGCGACAACTGTGCTGAAGCACTTTCGTTTCCGCGATTTTTTTCAGCAAAGTCTCTGAAAAATCAGGAGAAACAAAAAACTTCAGTTCTATCTCGGTTTCCATAGTTTTACCTTTCAAAGCAGATAGAAACAGGATATTGCCTAATTTCTCACTCGGCAAGAGAGAAATATCGCGCCAATGATGATCTAAAACAGTTTTAATGAACGATTTAATGCGTTACCATGCGCGCCTTTATAGCCATCGTTCAACATTTCACCACGAATAGTGTATGTTATTTTTAGGTTATATTAATTAGGTTGAATGACCATGCCAGTAAATACAATCATGGGGTTATTTGCAAAGTCCCCTATTAAGCCTTTGCAGCGTCACGTTGTATGTGTGAATGAATGTTGCTCACACCTCATCAACTTCTTTGAAGTCAGTTCAAAGGGTGATTGGGAAAAAGCATCTGAAATTCGTGCTCAAATTTCTCACCTAGAGAAAGAAGCAGACGTACTCAAACGTGAAATCCGCCTTAAGCTTCCTCGCGGTTTGTTTATGCCAGTTGATCGCAGCGACATGCTGGAACTTCTGACACAACAAGACAAACTAGCCAACCTAGCAAAAGACATTGCTGGCCGCGTCTACGGCCGTCAATTAGTCATCCCTGAGCCACTTCAAGAAAACTTTATTGCGTATGTGAAGCGTTGTCTTGACGCAGCCAATCAAGCGCAAAAAGTCATCAATGAGCTCGACGAGTTATTGGAAACTGGATTTAAAGGTCGTGAGGTAACACTCGTGGCTGAAATGATCCATCAACTGGATGTAATCGAAGATGACACCGATGCGATGCAGATCGAACTTCGCCAACAATTAATGGCGATCGAAAACGATATGAATCCTATCGATGTAATGTTCCTTTATAAAATTTTAGAATGGGTAGGTGGCATTGCTGATCAAGCGCAACGTGTAGGCGCGCGTCTTGAGCTAATGTTGTCTCGCTCATAAATAATAAGTTAACCAAATAACGAAGAGCATTTTTTAGCACTCCCCGAATAGGCGATAAATACTGACGCGCCGAAGGGGTTTTGTCGTGCCTAATTTGCTCCGCTTGTTATCAACAACTAGGTATTACGATGGATATCCTTGCGAACTACGGCACTGTCCTGATCATTGTTGCAGCATTTTTTGGCTTCCTAATGGCTATCGGTATTGGCGCGAATGACGTTGCCAATGCGATGGGCACATCAGTAGGGTCTAAAGCGCTAACCGTAAAACAAGCCATCATCATTGCGATGATTTTTGAATTTGCGGGTGCATACTTGGCAGGTGGTGAAGTAACCGACACTATCCGTAAAGGTGTAATCGAAACATCTCTGTTTGCTAGCCAACCAGACATTCTTGTCTACGGTATGATGTCAGCATTGCTGGCGGCTGGTACTTGGCTACTGCTTGCTTCATACATGGGCTGGCCAGTATCTACAACTCACTCAATCATCGGTGCAATCATCGGTTTTGCGTGTGTGTCTGTAGGTACAGAAGCGGTCGACTGGGGCTCAGTACAAGGTATTGTAGGTAGTTGGATTGTTACACCGGTTATCTCTGGTTTCTTTGCATACGTTATCTTTGTTAGTGCACAGCGCCTGATCTTTGATACAGAAAAACCACTTATCAACGCAAAACGCTTTGTGCCTGTGTACATGTTCATCACTACCATGGTGATTGCACTGGTTACAATTAAGAAAGGTCTGAAACACGTTGGGCTTCACTTGAGTGGCTCCGAAGCGTGGATGTGGGCGGCGATTGTATCGGGTATTGTGATGGTTGGCGGTTACTTATACATCCAGAAGAAATTCGCTAGCCGTGAAGAAGACCATGGTTTTGCCGGCGTAGAAAGCATCTTCAGCGTATTGATGGTTATCACTGCATGTGCAATGGCATTTGCGCACGGTTCAAACGATGTAGCAAACGCGATTGGTCCTCTTTCGGCAGTTGTATCGACTGTAGAACATATGGGTGAGATCACAGCGAAAAGCACCATTGCATGGTGGATTCTACCACTCGGTGGTTTTGGTATCGTGGTTGGTCTTGCAACCCTAGGTCATAAAGTTATGGCGACGGTAGGTACAGGTATCACTGAACTGACTCCTAGTCGTGGTTTTGCTGCGCAGCTAGCAACAGCATCAACAGTAGTATTGGCTTCAGGCACTGGCCTGCCAATCTCAACCACACAAACTCTCGTTGGTGCGGTTCTTGGTGTGGGTTTTGCGCGTGGTATTGCCGCACTTAACCTAGGTGTTGTACGTAACATCGTTGCTTCTTGGATTGTCACACTGCCAGCGGGTGCGCTGCTAGCCGTCGTATTCTTTTACGCAATTCAGGCTTCTTTCGCTTAAGTTATTCAGTCAATAATCTGTAAGCGAACTGTCATTATTGACTCAAATGCACAGAAAGGGAGGCTTTGCCTCCCTTCTTTGTTGCACAGACGTCTGAAACTTCTTACTATTTGCTTCACGCATTAGCATTCAAATTACTCAAAGATTGTTAAAGGATTTATCGTGAAAAAACTGTTATGCATGGTTTTAGTTTCAATGTTGGCTGCCCCTGCCGCATTGGCGCAAAATCGCTATATTGCAGATCAACTCTTTACCTACATGCACACTGGCCCAAGTAATCAATATCGTATTGTTGGCAGCATCAATGCTGGTGAAAAGGTTCAGCTTGTCTCTTCAAATAAAGAAACAGGTTACAGCCAAGTTATTGATGGAAAAGGTCGTAAAGGTTGGGTTGAAAGCCGCTTTATTACACGCCAAGAAAGTATGGCACTTCGCCTGCCGCGCCTAGAAAAAGAGTTGGCTGAAGTGAAAGGAAAACTGGCGAATGCACAATCCAATGCTGATAACGAAAAAGCAGGATTGGTTGACTCTCTAGATATTCGTAATAAGCAAATCTCTGAGCTTGAACAGAATTACAGTGATATCAGCAAACAGTTAACGGCATCACAAGAAGAAGTTCGTAACTTACGCGCGAAGCTTGATACGCAAAAAGATGATCTACTACTGAAATACTTTATGTATGGCGGCGGCGTTGCTGGTGGCGGCTTGCTATTTGGCTTACTTTTGCCACATATCATTCCACGTAGAAAACGCTCTCCATCAGGCTGGGCTTAAAAAGAAAAAGGTCACGTTCATCGTGACCTTTTTCTTTTTTATCCTTTCCAATCATATAGGGCTGGCACACGAAGTCGCTGCTCTCCGAGCTGAATAACACATGATTGCTGCTCGATCGCCACTAACTGAATGTCTCCGATCCAATCACCCTGACTGTACTCAGTACCATTAATTTTAACCCAACGTTTTTTCTCATTGCTTGAGTAAACATGGGTCTGAAAATTTAACGCTGGCAGCTTTCCATGCCATTTATCCGCCTGCTGAGCTAATTCAATAATGGAATCTTGATGTCGTGTCGCCGATGACGAGCGTGACGTGTTAGTGTCTCCCAGCGCATTTTCAACTCGCAATGCAAGCTCCGGAGGCAGTGCACTTAAATCTAACCCAGCTAAAGCATTCTCTCCCTTCACTTCAACTGGCACAGCTGCCTCTTCGACACGAGCAGGTGTAACTTGAGTCAATACCTCTTCCGTTCGTTGCGGGCTTAGCTCAACACGTGGCATCGGTTGATAATGATTCAATGCTAAACGACCAAACTCTGGGTAATCTTGAACACTATATGACGCTTCTACTTCAACCGTAACTGGCTTTGGTTGGCTATGCTCTTGCCATTGCACCAATTTACTTTGATACGTTTGATAAACACTAACCCCAGCCGCTATAGCCACTGGTACTAGCAGGCAAGCAAGATAAATTACTGGCGGCGTTTTTGTCGCCGCAGTTTCACTTTGCGCCAAAGGAGTACGTGATACAAAAGAGGTTCGGCTATGCTGCTGTTCTGAAGACTCTAACGCTTGTAATACTCGACTCATGAGCGTGATTCCTCTTCAAGGCTTAATGATGGTGCATTTTGTTGTGTCATCAGCTCAAGCTTCTCCAAGGTGCGCTTTCCAGCAATACCATCAGTTTCTAAGCCTTGCCATTTCTGAAATAACTCAACTTTACGCTTCAACCCAATGCCAAATTCATCCGTCCCCGTTTCCGACTCACCCAACAATTGCGATAAACGCTGATCGAGTAACCGAACTGACTCACCTTTCATGCCACTTTTTAACATCTGATCCCAGCTTCTTTGCCAAATGAAATGGTATTCACCATTCCATATTTTTCTGAGCCAGCGACTCTCCAACTCAACCCGTTGTCCATCCGCAAGAAGCTGCATTTTATCACCATCAAACTTGTACAAAACGGCATAACTTCGGTTGTTATCAACATTCAATGTTAATACAACGGGCAAGCCTAAATTCTGAATATCTTGGATGGCACCATGACGAGCCTCACAGCGAAATAGGCTACTTTCACTCTCACTACAGGTACTGTCAAACGGAGAGGCTTGATATCCCCACACCTTATAAAGTTCACGAATTTCCGCATCTAACACGCCTGAACGCGCCAAAAGGACATTAACAACATCAGGAAACACTTCTTTGCGATGCTCTACCGATTCCATTTGTGGGTACTTACTGGCTAACTGGGCATCAATGTACGGCTCTGCAATCGAAGGTGCCATAACATAGGCTCCCCAAGCAAGTCCCAAACCAATTAATAACGATACAGGTAATGCTAGGTTGACTGTTGGAAAGCGAGCATTTTGTCTAGTAGCAGGTTGGTATACCGCCCCTTGAAATGACATCACTTCTGAACACGCATATTGAACCGTTGCGTAGGAAGGTTTCTTCTCCCCATTTTGGTATGCGCCGCGTAATGCTGCATCGCATGCTAAATTAATTAAACGTGGAATACCGTGTGTATGCGCAGCAATGCATTTTAAGCTTTTAGCATCAAACAGATGAACATCGCCACCCGCCGTATCAAGACGAAATTGAATATACTTCGCCGATTCTTCTAGTGTTAGCGGTAATAAGTGATATCGGCCTGTAATACGCTGTGCGAGCTGACGTAGCTGCGGCATCTGCAATTTTTGTTGCAGCTCAGGCTGACCAATCAACAACACCTTTAATAGTTTGCGGCTGTCGGTTTCTAAATTGGTCAGTAAACGAAGTTGCTCTAGAACGTCAGCCGCAAGGTGCTGAGCTTCATCAATGACTAAGAGTGTCTGCATTCCGTTGGCGTGGTTAGCCAACAAAAATTGATAGATGGCTTGGCTCAGCTGTTTTAAGGTCGCTGATTCAACGTATTCAATCTCAAATTCATCACAGATCACTTGCAGCAATTCTAACGAGGAAAACGTTGGATTAAGAATGAAGCCTGCTTGTGTCTGAGCATCCAGTGACTTCAACATCGCCCGGGCAACCGTAGTTTTGCCAGTGCCGACTTCACCAGACAGCATGGCAAAACCACCACCTTCACCTAAGCCGCTATTTAAATGGTTAATAGCTTCTTGGTGTCTTTGGCTTAAATACAAATAGCGAGAGCTAGGAACAATCGAAAAAGGTTGTTCCACAAAGCCAAAAAATTCCTTATACATACTCTCGTCTCTATAATTTTATTATCAGGAAAAGTACCATTGGCTTAAGACAACGCCAATGGCGAATAATTCGTTTCGAGGTAGAAAGGTGCAAGTATACCTAGTTGGTGGCGCAGTGCGCGACCTGTTACTTAATATTGCTGTCTATGACAAAGATTGGGTGGTGGTTGGCAGCTCACCAAAGCAGATGTTGGAAGCTGGCTTTACGCCTGTGGGTAAAGATTTTCCAGTATTCCTCCACCCAACAACCAAAGAAGAGCACGCGCTAGCTCGAACAGAACGCAAAACTGGCTCGGGCTATACGGGTTTTGAGTGCCACTTTGCTGCCGATGTCACCCTAGAAGAAGACTTGCTGCGACGGGATTTAACCATCAATGCTATCGCCCAAGATAAAAATGGTGACTTAATTGACCCATATGGTGGTAAAGCCGATCTCCAGAATCGTATCTTACGCCATGTTTCTGATGCTTTCACTGAAGACCCACTCCGAGTACTACGCGTAGCTCGCTTCGCAGCAAAGCTCTCTCATTTGGGCTTTACTATCGCTCCAGAAACGATAGCGCTAATGAAGCAAATCGCACAAAGTGGTGAACTCCAATGTCTTACCCCTGAGCGTGTGTGGCAAGAATGGTATAAATCACTTTCGACTCAGGATCCGCAAGTGTTTTTGTCTGTACTGAGAGAGTGCGGGGCGCTAAAAATTGTATTGCCTGAGCTTGACTGTTTATTTGGTGTACCTCAGCCGGTGCAATGGCACCCTGAGATTGACACTGGTATCCACACGTTAATGGTGGCAAAGCAAGCGGCACAACTCTCAACCTCGCTTCCTGTCCGATTTGCTTCGCAAGTGCACGATTTAGGCAAAGGGGTCACACCGGAAAGTGAATGGCCAAGCCACAAGCGCCATTGCTACACGGGCATCAAACTTATTCAAGAATTATGTCAGCGAGTCAAAGTTCCTAACGAGTTTCGCGATCTCGCTTTAATAGTCTGTGAACAGCACTCCAACATACATCGTGCAGCGGAACTAAAGCCAGCCACAAAGTTGAAAGTTCTCAACTCATTCGATGTCTGGCGCAAACCAGACCGGCTCGAAAATATTTTACTCTGCTGTCAGGCTGATCACGCCGGAAGACTTGGTTGTGAATCCAATCCATACCCGCAAAAAGAAATTTTTAAACGATCTTACCAAGCAGCATTAAGCGTTGAAGTCAAAGATATCATCAAAGATGGATTTAAAGGTGCGGCAATTCGTGAAGAGATGGAAAAACGTAGGATTCAAGCGATAAAGAACCTCACTCAATAACATCTCCCCTCTTAAGCCGTTGATCTTGTTTCTTAAGGCATAAAAAAACGCCCCACCAAAGTGGGGCGTTCTCAGAAAGCTATATAGCTAAACTCATTCAGTTAAGAATTAAGCTTGACCTTTAACTTCTTTAAGACCGTTGAAAGGAGCGCGCTCACCTAGAGCTTCCTCGATACGGATAAGTTGGTTGTACTTAGCAACACGGTCAGAACGGCTCATAGAACCAGTCTTGATTTGACCTGCAGCTGTACCTACCGCTAGATCAGCGATAGTTGCATCTTCAGTTTCACCAGAACGGTGAGAAATTACTGCTGTGTAACCTGCGTCTTTAGCCATCTTGATTGCAGCTAGAGTCTCAGTTAGAGAACCGATTTGGTTGAACTTGATAAGGATAGAGTTAGCTACGCCTTTCTCGATACCTTCAGCAAGGATCTTAGTGTTAGTAACGAATAGATCGTCACCTACTAGTTGAAGCTTGTCACCTAGTAGTTCAGTTTGGTGCTTGAAGCCATCCCAATCAGACTCGTCTAGACCGTCTTCGATAGAAACGATTGGGAATTGGTTAGCTAGCTCAGCTAGGTAGTGGTTGAACTCTTCAGAAGAGAAAGTTTTACCTTCGCCTTTCATGTTGTAAATGCCAGCTTCTTTGTCGAAGAACTCAGATGCTGCACAGTCCATAGCTAGAGTAACGTCTTTACCTAGTTCGTAACCAGCAGCTGCAACAGCTTCTGCGATAACTTCTAGAGCTTCAGCGTTAGACTTAAGGTTAGGAGCGAAACCACCTTCGTCACCAACTGCAGTGCTGTAGCCTTTAGACTTAAGAACTTTAGCTAGGTTGTGGAATACTTCTGCACCGATACGTAGACCTTCTTTAAGAGTCTTAGCACCAACTGGTTGGATCATGAACTCTTGGATGTCAACGTTGTTGTCTGCGTGCTCACCACCGTTGATGATGTTCATCATTGGTAGAGGCATAGAGAACTGACCAGCTGTACCGTTTAGCTCAGCAATGTGCTCGTATAGAGGCATGCCTTTAGCTGCTGCTGCAGCTTTAGCGTTTGCTAGAGAAACAGCTAGGATAGCGTTCGCACCGAAGTTAGATTTGTTTTCAGTACCGTCTAGGTCAATCATTACTGCGTCGATTGCAGCTTGGTCTTTAGCGTCTTTACCAACTAGAGCTTCAGCGATTGCGCCGTTTACAGCTTCAACAGCTTTAAGAACACCTTTACCTAGGAAACGTGCTTTGTCACCGTCACGTAGCTCAAGAGCTTCGCGAGAACCAGTAGATGCGCCAGATGGAGCTGCCGCCATACCTACGAAACCGCCTTCTAGGTGTACTTCAGCTTCTACAGTTGGGTTACCACGTGAGTCGATGATTTCACGACCTAGAACTTTAACGATCTTAGACATTAATGTTTCCTCTCGTTCAAATATAAATGTCAATTTTAAAGGGCAGCAGCACAACCTTCGCCGCTGCCCGTATCCTTTTACTTCTCGAATTCGCCGCGAGCATTTTGACCCGCTGCTTTAACGAAACCTGCGAATAGTGGGTGACCATCGCGAGGCGTCGAGGTGAATTCTGGGTGGAACTGAGCCGCTACAAACCATGGGTGAGCTGGGTTCTCAATCATTTCCACTAGTTTCTTATCTGCAGATAACCCTGATACTTTCAGACCTGCTTTTTCAATTTTCGGACGAAGCACATTATTTACTTCGTAACGGTGACGGTGGCGTTCATGAACTGTCGCGCTACCGTATAGTTCACGAGCTTTAGTACCTTTCTCTAGGTGACATAGCTGTGAACCAAGACGCATCGTACCACCTAGGTCAGACGCTTCAGTACGTTCTTCAACTTTACCTTCGCCGTCTACCCATTCAGTGATCAAACCTACCACAGGGTACTTCGTCTCTTTGTTAAATTCTGTTGAATGTGCACCTTCCATACCCGCTACGTTACGCGCGTATTCGATCAGTGCTACTTGCATGCCTAGACAGATACCTAGGTAAGGTACTTTGTTTTCACGAGCGTATTGTGCTGCGCGAATCTTACCTTCGATACCACGGTCACCGAAGCCGCCAGGTACTAGGATTGCGTCCAGACCTTCAAGTACTTCTACGCCTTTCGTCTCAACATCTTGAGAGTCTACATATTTAATTGTGACGTTTAGACGGTTTTTCAAGCCTGCGTGTTTAAGTGCTTCGTTTACTGACTTGTAAGCATCTGGTAGTTCGATGTATTTACCGACCATACCGATAGTTACTTCGCCAGTTGGGTTCGCTTCTTCGTAGATAACCTGTTCCCATTCAGACAGATCAGCTTCTGGTGCATTGATACCAAAGCGAGCACAAACTAGGTCATCTAGACCTTGAGACTTAACAAGTTGAGGGATCTTGTAGATTGAATCTACGTCCTTCATTGAGATTACCGCTTTCTCAGGAACGTTACAGAATAGCGCAATTTTCTTACGCTCGTTCGCTGGGATCATACGATCAGAGCGGCAAACAAGAATATCTGGTTGGATACCGATAGATAGTAGCTCTTTAACAGAGTGCTGAGTTGGCTTAGTTTTCACTTCACCTGCAGCAGCTAGGTAAGGAACTAGCGTTAGGTGCATGAACATTGCACGTTCACGGCCTAGTTCTACAGCAAGCTGACGAATCGCTTCCATAAATGGTAGTGATTCGATATCACCTACCGTACCACCGACTTCAACGATAGCGACATCATGGCCTTCAGAGCCTGCAATTACGCGATCTTTGATAGCGTTGGTGATGTGAGGGATAACCTGAATGGTTGCACCTAGGTAATCGCCACGACGCTCTTTACGTAGAACGTCTGCATAAACACGACCAGCAGTGAAGTTGTTACGCTTAGTCATCTTGGTGCGAATGAAACGCTCGTAGTGACCAAGGTCAAGGTCAGTCTCTGCGCCATCTTCCGTAACGAACACTTCACCGTGTTGAGTTGGGCTCATTGTGCCTGGATCAACGTTGATGTAAGGGTCAAGCTTCATCATGGTCACTTTAAGACCACGAGCTTCTAGAATAGCTGCAAGAGATGCTGCTGCAATACCTTTACCTAGAGAGGATACAACCCCGCCAGTAACAAAAATGTAATTTGTCGTCATGTTTAACCTGAAATTGGTTGAATGAGGGAAATAGATTTCTTCTGGACGGGATGTGAATATACCAGAAGCACCTAACCGCCACAACGTGAAATCTATCACACTGCAATTTTTTATTTTTTGCTTCAAATCAAACTGCGTTAAAGCATTGTTCCATTCGAAAAAACGGTTTGAGTCAATACTGTCTCAAACTCATTCACACCAGTTATCCTTTACCACTTACCGCTTTTCTTGCCTCTTTACTTCATCCCACATCGCGTCCAGTTCTGATAAGTTATAATCTGTCAGCTGCTTTTGTTGCTCAGCAACGATAGACTCAACTTGCTTAAACCGACGTGAGAATTTTAGGTTTGCCTTACTCAACGCAACTTCCGGATCTCTCCCTAAGTGACGAGACAAATTAACCGTCGCAAACAATAAATCCCCGACTTCCGATTCCACTCGTTCTTCATCAAGTTCAACTTGTAGAGCTTCATCCATTACTTCTTCTATCTCTTCCTGAACCTTCGCAACAACGGGGCCGATAGAATCCCAATCAAAACCAAATTTGGCGCATTGTTTCTGAATTTTTGTAGCACGTGAAAGTGCCGGAAGAGAATTTGGTATTGAGTCTAGAATACTTTGTTGTTCTTTTCCTGCTTGAGCTTTCTCTTTTTCCTTTTCTTTTTCCCAATTCGCCGTTATTTGCTCTTCATTCTCAAACTTGGTATCTGAAAAAACATGGGGATGGCGTCGAGTCAGCTTTTCATTAACTGTTTCAACAACTTCAGAAAACTCAAACAGCCCTTGTTCTTTCGCCAGCTGACTATAGAAGATCACCTGAAATAGCAAATCACCAAGCTCTTCTTTTAAGTTTAGCCAGTCCCTGTTTTGGATGGCATCCACCACTTCATAGGTTTCCTCAATAGTATGCGGAACAATGGTGTCAAACGTCTGCTTTTGGTCCCAAGGACAGCCGCTTTCTGGATCTCGCAGCTTCGCCATGATTTGTTCTAACTGTTCAATTGGATGACTCATAATCTTATGTTCCTTTAAACCTTCTATTTAAAGAAAAAAGGTGAGCAGCATAACCACTCACCTTTAATTTATTCTCTGACCGTTTTTACTAAGTAGTTGGTTTTTCTAACAAGACAACAAACTTACGAGGCTCCTGAGCATAGCTTGCCTATGTGATGGAGCGAGTATAGTGCAGTTACCGCAGTTAGAGAGCCAAATACGACGTAAAAATTAGCCGAGGCGTTTTACTGACATCACATCCTTGATCTGCTCAACACGCTTTGACACACGAGAGAACACTTCAAGGTTGGTTACTTCTAAATCAAAATCCATGATCGACATTTGACTACGGTAGTCAACGCGACTCTTCATACTGGTGACTTTGATTTTTTCATTGGCAAATAGCGTCGTAATGTCTTTCACTAAACCCCCTCGTTCCATCGCCTCGATACGTACAGTCAAAATATACGAGCCGACGAAACCACTGCCCCAAACCGTATCAATGATCCGCTCTGGTGCATGAAGGCGTAGCTCTTCAAGCTGTTCGCAATCGCTACGGTGAACAGAAATTCCTCGTCCTTGAGTGATGTAACCACTGATTTCATCACCCGGGATCGGTTGGCAGCATCGCGCTAGGTGCGTCATGAGGTTATCGACCCCTTCTACCACAACCGCATCTTTCTTCGGACGACTTTGCGCTGGCGCTCTGTTTTCTGCTTCTTGCAGTTTTTCTAGCGCTTGCTGATCTTCTTCTTCCGCCGTCGGTTTATTTACCAAGGCATTGATGTGGTTGATGATCTGGTTGATGCGCAAGTCACCACTACCAATACCAACATACAATTCATCGGCGCTATTAACGTTAAAGCGTTTCAGTGCGTACTGTTCCGCATCTTTTAACGTCGCCCCGATTTTCACCAGCTCTTGCTCTAGGATCTCACGGCCTGCTTCAAGGTTCTTCTCACGGCTTTGCTTACGGAACCATGCATTGATTTTTGCTCGTGCACGTCCTGAATGAACAAAACCCAGTGATGGATTCAGCCAGTCACGAGATGGATTCGGCTCTTTCTGAGTGATGATTTCAACCTGATCACCCATTTGCAGCTTGTGCGTAAACGGGACGATACGTCCTGCAACCTTGGCCCCAATACAACGATGACCGACTTCTGAGTGGATATGATAAGCGAAATCAAGAGGGGTCGCCCCCATTGGCAAATCAACGACGTCGCCACGAGGGGTAAAGGCATACACGCGATCATCGAATACTTGACTACGCAGCTCATCCAACATCTCTCCAGAGTCGGACATCTCTTCTTGCCAATCGAGTAGTTTACGTAGCCACGTGATCTTCTCATCGTAACCGCTGCGACTGCTTGCACCTTCTTTATATTTCCAGTGTGCAGCAACGCCCAGCTCCGAGTCTTCATGCATATCTTTGGTGCGAATCTGGATCTCGATGGTTTTGCCTTCAGGCCCAAGAATCACTGTATGGATAGATTGGTAGCCGTTTGGTTTTGGATTAGCGACGTAATCATCGAACTCGCTTGGCAGGTGTTTGTATTTGGTATGAACTACACCGAGTGCGGCGTAACAGTCTTGAAGTTTGTCGGCGATGATACGCACAGCTCGTACGTCAAATAATTCATCAAAAGCCAAACTCTTCTTCTGCATTTTACGCCAGATACTGTAGATATGCTTTGGACGGCCGCTGACTTCTGCATTAATGCCACACACCGACATCTCTTGCGTTAGATCATCTACAAAGTCTTTGATGTACTGTTCACGGACAATACGGCGCTCAGATAGCTGCTTTGCGATCTGTTTGTAAGTTTCGGGTTGTTGATAACGAAAGGCGTAATCTTCAATTTCCCATTTAAGCTGACCAATACCAAGGCGGTTTGCCAGTGGCGCATAAATATTGGCACACTCTTTTGCCGCCGCCCGGCGAATTTCATCCGGCGCTTTTTTCACTTCAATCAGGTTACTGATTCGCTCTGCAAGCTTAATAACAACGCAGCGAAAATCATCTACCATCGCAAGTAACATGCGGCGAACGTTATCAACCTGAGAAGAGGCAGCACCACCTTCAAGAGTGACATTCAGTTGACCAATTGCGGCCATCTCGTCGACGCCATCGATCAACTTAATGATTTCTTTACTGTAAGCTTCTTCAAGCGCTTCACGCTCAAATGCCCCGGCAGACACTAATGGGAAAAGCTGCGCGGCCACTAAAGTGGCTTTATCCATTGACAGAGTGATCAGGATTTCAATCATTTCCCGACCACGCCATAACAGCAATTGCGCTTGTTCGTGATCTTTAAGAATGGTTTCGCACTGACGATAAACCTCAGTTAGCCGATTTGCTGTCTTAGGTTCTTGGTTTAAACTGGCAATCCACTTTTCCAGTTCAAACTGTTCGTCTTGATTTAAGTGTGCGCTTCTTACCGCAACCATTATATTTCGTCCTAGTTTTTATTCTGTTTATTATGACTAACCAACGTCTCTGTTAGTTCGTGAGTTTTTCAAATAATGCCATCGATTCTAGATGGCTGGTATGCGGAAACATGTCTAACATACCCAATTTAGTCAGTTTAAAACCCTGTGCCAGCAAGCTCTGACTATCTCTGGCTAAAGTAGCAGGATTACAAGAAACATAAACGACTTTTGTCGTACCCAATTCGGATAACTGCGCTACTATACCATCAGCACCAGCTCTAGCTGGATCGAGCAGTACTTTATCAAATTTTTCTTTCGCCCATGACTGAGCAGACATATCTTGTTCCAAATTTGCTTGGTAAAACGTGGCATTGGTTAGATTATTGAAAACCGCATTCGCTTTAGCTTTTTCAACCATTGCATCCACCCCTTCAATACCAACAACTTGCTGCACTTGTTTTGCCATCGGTAAACTGAAGTTGCCTAAACCACAGAACAAATCTAACACGCGATCATGCTCATCTAACGCAAGCCAAGTCAGAGCTTGCTGGACCATTTTCTCATTAACGCTCTGATTCACTTGGATGAAGTTATTTGGCTCAAATGGAATCGTAACTCCAGATTCACAATAATGTGGTGGCTCACCGCACTCACGGTTGAGCTCATCGTTGCTTGGCATCAAATATAACGAAGCCTGTTCTGACTGAGCTAAAGCAAGCAACGCATCATGATCTTTTTGTTGAAGAGGTCGAGAGTGACGTAACACAATCACACGAGTATTGTCGGCTTTAACCAGTTCAACATGACCAAGGTGCTCCTGATGAGAAAATGTCTTCAAAACATCATAAATTGGCAGCATCAGTTGGTTCAATTCAGGTTCAAGCACCGGACAATTGGTTACATTGACAATATCTTTGCTTTGCTTTTTACGAAAACCAAATTTCAGCGTTTTGCTTTTCTTATCTAGCATCACACTGATTCGAGCTCGGCGTCGATAGCCCTTATCACGAGTAAAAATAGGATTTTCCAACTGAGCCGATTGCCCAGCAAATTTTCGCATCAACTGGCCTAGCGTTTGTTGCTTGTGCTCTCTTTGTTGTTCGATCGCTAAATGCTGTAAGTCACAACCACCACACTCATGATAATGTGGACAAAATGGCTCCACCCGCTCAGCACTACTCTGTTGAATTTTGATCAATTTCGCTCGAGAAAACTTACTTTTACTTTCGGTCTGCTGCACCAAAACCTGCTCTCCAGGTAAAGCCCCCTCGATAAAGACTGGCTTTTTATTTTGATAAGCGATACCAGCACCATGATGGTCGAGTTTTTCTACCTGCATCGATTGGTGTTTGGTATTGAGTTGAGTTTTCTTCTTCGGTTGGAAAAAACGCGCCATGCTAAATGCCTATAATAATTGCGATCAATTGCTGCCTAAGCGTCACCTTTTGACGCTTGAATCATTGTATGAGCCGAGTGAGTTGATTATGCTTATCGTTTCGACGGCTTCTTTTTGAAGTTATTTTCCCATATCCATACCGTGATGTTTAGACAATAATGACCAGATATGGCTTACGCGCCCGCGTTATTACTCTTACCCTAGCTCCAACTCTGATTATCGGCTTGTTATTGAGTGCTTTTTTCTCATTTAACCGCTATCACGATTTGGAAAAGCAAGTCATTAATTCTGGGTTGAGTATCATTGAGCCTCTTGCCATTGCCAGTGAAGATGGTTTGAAAAATAACAGTCGCGAGTCGGTTCGACGCATTATCAGCTACGCTCATCGTAAGAATTCTCAATTTATACGCAGTATTGCGGTATTCGATAACAATCACGAACTGTTTGTTACCTCGAACTTTCACCCCAATTTTGAGTCACTCACTTTTCCAAGTGATCAGCCAATCCCGCTACATATTGACTCCCAGTTGCGAGACAATACCCTAATATTAAAAGCCCCTGTTTTGGCAGAGTCTGGAATTATTACCAATCAGCAAGGGCAAAATAACAATGCCGCACTAGGTTACATCTCCGTCGAAGTGGATTTGTCTTCGCTACGACTACAACAATACCAAGAGGTATTCTCCGCCTTTCTTGTTCTGCTTAGTGGTTTAGGGTTATCAGCCTTCTTCGCTTTTCGCCTGATGCATGACGTTACTCGACCGATTTCACATATGAAAAATATGGTGGATCGGATTCGACGTGGTCACCTCGATGTTCGAATCGAAGGCAAGATGCATGGTGAACTCGATGCGCTCAAAAACGGCATCAATGCCATGGCGGTATCGCTGTCGGAATACCACGTAGAAATGCAGCACAGTATCGATCAAGCAACGTCTGACTTGCGTGAAACTTTAGAGCAGCTTGAGATACAGAACGTGGAACTCGACATTGCTAAGAAACGTGCGCAAGAAGCAGCGCGAGTGAAATCCGAATTCTTAGCCAATATGTCTCACGAGCTGCGCACGCCATTAAACGGGGTAATTGGCTTTACGCGTCAAATGCTCAAGACCAAATTAACCAATAACCAGACTGATTACCTACAAACCATTGAAAAATCAGCCAATAATCTACTTAGCATCATCAATGACATTCTCGACTTCTCGAAACTCGAAGCTGGTAAGTTGGCCTTAGAAAATATTCCGTTTGAGTTCCAAGAGTCGTTAGAAGAAGTCGTGAGCCTACAAGCCACCAGCGCTCATGAGAAAGGGTTGGAACTGACTCTGAAAGTTGACTCCAAAATCCCAACGGGCTTGGTGGGCGATCCGCTTCGCATTCAACAAGTACTGACCAATTTAGTTGGTAACTCCATTAAATTTACCGAAAAAGGCAATATCGACATCAGTGTCGAGCTTCGCTCACAAAAAGAAGACATCGTGGAACTGCAATTTATGGTTCGCGATACGGGCATTGGTATATCAGAGCGTCAACAAGCCCAATTATTCCAAGCATTTAGTCAAGCTGATGCCAGTATTTCTCGCCGTTATGGTGGTACGGGACTAGGTTTGGTTATTACCCAAAAACTCGTTGGACAAATGGGCGGTGAAATCAGCCTAACCAGCCGTCTGCACCAAGGTTCCACTTTCTGGTTCACCCTTCGCCTACACTCGACAATCATGCCAGTCAGCGATCCAATCGAAGCACAAATTCTCAACCAGCGAACACTGCTTCTGATAGAACCGAACATGCAAGCTGCATCGGTAACCCAGCAATTGTTACTGCAAGAAGGATTGAACGTCACCTACCGCTCTTCAATGCCAGAAGAGTTGGAAAGCTATGACTATGTTCTGCTCAACCTTGCACCAAATAAATCGAATGAATTTGAGTTGGTCGAACAATGGGTTGAAAAAGCGCTTGAAAGTGCCGCACAAGTAGTTGTTGGTACACCAAGTACCGCGCTGGCACTATCCGATCACCTGATCCAGAAATATCAAATTCATTGCATCACTAAGCCTCTTTCTCGACGCAAACTGTTGCAAACTCTAGTGGCTAACCATGAGATTTTACCGGAGATCGAAGACGCTGAATGCACAGTAGAAAAACGAGATACACTCCCACTGACCGTCATGGCCGTCGACGATAACCCAGCAAACTTAAAACTGATCAGTGCATTACTCCAAGAGCGTGTTGAGCGTGTGATTACCTGCACCAACGGCCTCGATGCCGTAGAACAAGCTAAAGTGCAGCGTTTCGATATTATTCTCATGGACATTCAGATGCCACACATGGACGGAGTAACCGCTTGTGGCAAAATCAAACAGACTGAGCTTAATGCGCAAACCCCAGTTATCGCCGTCACAGCCCACGCCATGACTGGTGAACGAGACAGACTGCTTCAAGCTGGAATGGACGACTACCTCACCAAGCCGATAGAAGAGCACGTACTACAACAAGTGTTGATGCACTGGAACCCTTATACCGCATCAAATGAGTTCGAAAAAATCGATCTGGTCTCACAACCCGATCCTATCGTTCAGGCTCATATTGCCAGCGTTGAGCACAGCAATATCATCATTGATTGGCAAGCAGCATTGAAGCAGTCGGCAAATAAAGAAGACTTAGCACGCGATATGCTACAGATGCTGATTGACTATATCCCCGAAGTAAGTCAGGTCGTCGAAGTGGCCTTAGAACATGATGAGCCTGATATGGAACAGCTGACCCACCATATCCATAAACTGCATGGCAGTTGCTCTTATTGCGGTGTGCCAAGACTTAAGAAAGTTTGTGAAACATTAGAAAAAACGCTTCGCTCCAACGCATCGATCGAAGAGATTGAACCAGAACTGTTTGAGCTTCAAGATGAGATGGAAAAAGTAACGGCGAGTGCTAAGCCTTATTTAAGCTAAGTAGAATTTTTTATTAAGGGGAGCATTCACTTCCCTTATTACTCATTCTTTCGCTGAAAAAACGAAAGTTGTTTTTATTTGCTTGTTTCACTGAATACATGGCTAAGTCTGCCTGATGGATCAGCTTTTCTAATTCCATCAGGCCGCGCTCATGAATGGTAATGCCTAAGCTGCACCCGACCTTTATCTTATGTTCTTGATAACGACAAGGTAAGTTTGCCGCCTTAACTAACTCCGTTGCAACCGACTCCAATAGTGGTCGTTCTACCTTAGATAAAATCAGATACACCACAAATTCATCACCACCCATTCGTCCGATGACACCAGGCACACTCACTCCATCAATGATACAAGAAAATCGCTTCGCAATATCCGCTAGTACCGCATCTCCCGCCGCATGACCAAACTGATCATTGACGGCTTTGAAGCCATCTAAATCAATCAGAAACAAAGCGATACTCTGCTCGGAAGAGTATGCGTGCTCTAAGAATTTCTCGCACCCTAAACGGTTTTTTAATCCGGTCAGCGTGTCTTGTTCTGCAAGGTTTCGATAGTGTTGCTCCCAACGTTCAATTTGAGTTCGTAACTCCCTTTCTCTCTCTATCGCTTGACGAGAGCTTTGAATAAACGTATTAATGCTGTGCACTACCACTCCAAGCTCTGTATTTTCATTGTCTCGGTCTATTGGGATCATTTCCGCTTGCTCTGGTGTCGTTTCATAGACGGACTTGGACAACTTCGTCAATGGTCGCCCCACGATCTTATTGAATACGAACACTAAACCGATCAAGGTAATTAAAAACATCACAATAACAGCAATGAGCCGTTCAAATACCCCTGCCAGTGCTTTTTGTCTTAAGACACGATGGTCATTGTGTATCTTCAAATGACCAATCACCTCTCCATTAATAGGCGAGTACAAATGGTATTGGTTAGCATGCGACCAAAAATCTGACTCTTCATCAACAGGAAAGCCTGCAAAAAACAGGACTTCGTTTTCTCCTTCAATACGAACTGCATCAATTTCTTCATGCATTAACAGCGCTTCCATCACCTCGGCCGCTATTTGTTCATTTTGGACATAAACAGCAATGGCGGCAGAATTGGACAAAGAGAGGGCTAATTTTCGTTCTAACTCTTTATGATTTTTATCAGCTTGTACAAAACCGCTTGGCACCATAATCATCAAAATGATCGCCAAGTACATACAAGCCAGAACGGTCACGGCTTTTAGCAATTTGTGGGAAAGAGAACTTGTCCAAGGTCTATTCATCGATTTTTAGCACTACCTTTACACCTGAATCTAAAGAAGGCGGTTCCAACATGTAACCGATGGCTTGGGGGTTTTCCTGCAACTTAATCAGCAACTCTTCATTTGAATGGATATTCTCCGGCGCACGCATCCGCCCAGAAAATTTCAGTTTTGCCCAGTAAGCATTAACTTGGCTTTCTTCCATCTTTGCCACTCGGTAGAAAAAACGCTGTCGCCCTTCGCCATGTCGATCGAGCACTTGATTGACATATAAAGTCCCCAGCACTTTTTTCCTCCCTAAATAGAGGTCTGTTACGTCTTCCAATTCCAATTTCCCTACGGCACTATTTGCATTCACTACAACGTAGATGTCTGCTGCAACAAAGCTGGGAACTAACAACAGGAGCAGATAAAAATACTTCATACCTCCCCCTTAAAAAATGAAGTTCATGTTCAACGTTAGCACCAGAGCATCTCGCTCTCCCCCTTGCCTAGACGCTGGCGTCGCCCACAGCCCATAGCCAAATGGTTCTATCTCGACATAATCAAGCTGCGCTTTCACAGCAACCTGTGATGCAACATCCCAACGTAAACCAAGACTGTATGTTGATTGTTCAATACGTACAGAGTTAATGCCTGCAATCGCTCCTTCTTGTAAAGGTACTAGCGCAGGATTAAATAAGGACCAATCAAGTGCTTTTTGATACGGCGCTTGATCAACGTGAAATGCCCCGTACATTACATAAGGGGTTAGCCGTTCAAAAGCCTTACCCAACAGAACGTATCCACCATAGCCTTGTGGTATCGAGTTTTTATCGGTCGTAATTCGAAACAGCTCGGATTGTGCAGTCCATTCACTATCAAAATAAGTGACAGCGGCTTGTAAATACGTCACCTCTTCATCATCAAGAACTAGAGCATCGTAAAGGGAAGCGGCATCTTCACTTAATAACGGGATGTTGCTATTGGCAACTTGAGCAATTTGATTTTGTAGGGATTGTAAGGAAGGACCATTGTTGACAGAAAGAGAGCCTACGTGGGCATAGGATAATTGCCAGCGCCACTTATCTTGCTCAACTTCAAATGAAAGAGAGAGGACATCTTTGAGCTTAGCTCGATACTTTTCCTGAAGCTCTGGAACCTCACCCATCTGGGTAATGCGTCCATATTCAGCACTTGCCGACCAATTCAGATTGGCATTATTGGAATAGTAGGTAAAACCAACCCCATCAAGCGAGTTAAATACAATGCCACCATACAATTCTTGAGGCGGTCTAACCCATAAATGGGCATAGTCGATATGACGGCTATCTGCGGCAGCATAAGCACTGACTCCCACTCTACCAACTCGAAAATCCCAGTTTTCATTAGGCTCGTAACGAACAAACGCGAGCTCAGTCATTTCATCTAAGTCGTAATCGATACTGTTATCCAGTAGCCATTGCGAAGTGATGGACCAATGATGGTCGAAGGTAAGATCCAGTTGAACGCCGACATTGGAGTCATTGTTGAATATGCCATTGTCCTCGATATCTGCACTTCGAGTGATATCGCGTCGATATCCTAAATCTGCTTCATTCTCATAGGTATAACCCAAAGTACCAAAACCGGAGACAGACCAATCCACAGCATGAGCTGACGAACCAAATAGCATAAGTCCCACTGCAAAAGTCAGTGCCCACAATTTCTTAGGCATGTATTGCTATCCTTATTGATTGTTAGTCAGAACGCTTATTGTTGCGTTACATATCAAGAATAGCAGTTCTTACCTAGAGCACGTTGTAATCACAAAGTTCATGCCATAAAGAGAAGAGTTAAATGTGAGGGCTTTGCGATTAGGAAGTGATTACATGAGATAATGCAACTGATCAAAAAATGCCGCTCCTGTAAGTGAGCGGCATTTTTATCAACAAGCAATTACTGCCAATAAAAGACAACAAGCAGAATGAATGCAATCAGAAGCAAACTAAACCAAGGAACTTTACGTCGACCACCTTGCTTGGAAGCACAACCTTTGTCATTGTCACAGCATCCCATATCAATAATTCTCCATTGATAACGCTCAATTTTAAAGCCATTATACGGCTATATCTTTGTTCAGTTGGAAAAAAACGTGTCAAACAAAGTCAAAATCACATCCAGTCACTGGGTTATTGTTGTTGCGCTTTTAGCCGCAGCTCTCGCTTGTTACCTGCTCGTTGAGCCGTACGTCAACTCCATTATTATGGCGTTTATTATTTCACTACTCATGTTTCCGATACATGAATGGCTAGAGCGTAAACTGCCTAATCACCCCAATATCGTCGCATTTTTGTCTTGTGTGGTACTGACCTTTATTATTGTCATTCCGCTACTGTTTGTCTTTGCGGCCATCGTTCAACAAGGGTCACTGTTCTCACAAAATATGTATCAATGGGTCACTCATGGTGGTATCCAAACGGTATTTGAACACCCTTGGGTGGTGAAAGGGTTATCTTTGGTGAATACCTATCTGCCTTTTGACGAGATTGACCCTCAAGAGATTGCACAGAAAGTGGCGCAACTGGCCACCTCATTTGGCTCGAATATTGTTGGCATCAGTGCAAAGATCCTTGGCGATGCCACCAGCTTTCTGATGAATTTCTTCTTGATGTTGTTTGTCTTGTTCTTCTTATTGAGAGATCACGACAAAATCATCAGCGCGATCCGACATATCTTACCGCTCTCACGCAGCCAAGAAGACAAGCTCTTATCTGAAATTGAACAAGTCTCCAAGTCAGCCGTTATGGGCTCGTTTCTTACTGCCATCGCACAAGGCCTTGCGGGTGGTATCGGCATGTGGCTAGCAGGCTTCCCTGGTCTGTTTTGGGGAACTATGATGGGATTTGCTTCCTTCATTCCTGTGGTTGGAACCGCTTTAATCTGGATTCCTGCGACCATCTACCTATTACTCACTGGCGATACAACGTGGGCAATCTTCTTAGCTGTGTGGAGTATCGCAGTTGTAGGCTCGATCGATAACCTACTGCGTCCACTCTTGATGCAAGGCAGTGCGGGAATGAATACGCTGATGATTTTCTTCTCACTGCTCGGTGGTATTCAATTGTTCGGATTAATCGGCTTAATATACGGCCCGTTGATCTTTGCCATTACTATGGTTTTATTCAATATTTACGAAGAAGAGTTCAAAGGTTTTCTCGACCAACAAGATCGCAGTTGATGACACCATAGACTAAGCACTTCAAGCAAAGGGAGGATTGTGAGAGAATCCTCCCTCTTTTGTATTTACTGAGCATGCTATGTCTGCCTATATCGCCCCCAGTCAAATTACTGAACGCCAACTTGCTTATTTTGAAGGAAAACATGTGTTGGTCGCTGGTGAAGCGGAAGATCTCTTCCCGCTTGAGCTAACGAAACACTGTGAGTCTGTCAGCATTTTCACCACCAATTACGGTTACTACCGTCAAGTTAGTGCTTACTCTCAGTTGAATTGCCATTTCGGTGCAGCATTTGATGGCGACTCTCAAGCAGATATGGTTTTGCTTTATTGGCCGAAAGCAAAAGCAGAAGCAGAATATCTATTGGCCATGTTAATGGCAAAATTAGGCCAGAATACGGAAATCGTCGTCGTGGGTGAAAACCGTTCTGGCGTAAAAAGCATCGAGAAAATGTTTGCTCAGTACGGCCCTATCAATAAATACGACTCAGCCAGACGCTGTTCATTTTATTGGGGGCAGTGCACCAATGAGCCAGCACCCTTTCATTTAGAAGAGTGGTTTAAACACTACCAAGTTCAATACCAAGACAACACCCTGCACATTCATAGCTTACCAGGCGTCTTTAGCCATGGTGAATTTGATGTGGGCAGTAAACTCCTATTAGATACCTTGCCAAAACTCAATGGAAAAGTGCTTGATTTTGGTTGTGGTGCAGGCGTTATCGGAGCAGTGATGGCAACGTTAAATCCATCAATAGAGCTTGAGATGTGTGATATCAGCGCCCTTGCCGTGGCTTCAAGTCAAGCGACCTTAGCTGCCAATGGTCTGTCAGGCCGAGTCTTTGCATCAGACGTTTATTCAGATTGTGCAGATGATTACCAATTTATCATCAGTAATCCTCCTTTTCATTCAGGGCTTGATACCAGCTACAGCGCCACCGAGTCACTACTCGCCAATGCACCGAAACATCAAAGTGCTGCTGGCCAGTTATTTATTGTGGCAAATAGCTTCCTCAAATACCCACCTATCATCAATCAAGCGTTTGGTAATTGTGCGACGTTAAATAAGACCAACAAGTTCGCTATCTACCACGCTCAAAAATAGACCTCTTGCCCGATAATGCTTCGATTATTGGGCAAATTTACCAAATCACACAAAAAGTTTGCGCTACTTCACACGCTTTACCGTCTACTTACTTGTCAAAGTAAAAAAACTCGTTAATTTTGTCACTTTAGGATTACTCCATTTTATTTTGACGCGTTTTAACGTCGTTTCTCACGGAAAGTTAGACTGAATCATGTTCAAGTTGTATAGAAAACAAAGATTTAAACGTTTGCAGAACACCCTAATGCTGGCGTTTTTAGTTTTGAGCATAACCCCACTGACTGTCATTGCTCTGTTCTTTTTGCAGTCACACAGTAAAGATCTGCAAGAACAAAGTACCTCCCACCTTGTTTCGGTTCGCGATAGCAAAAAACAACAAGTCGTTGACTATCTATTTTCAAAAGAGTCAGAGGTGATGGGATTTGTGCGCTCTGAGCTTGCAACCGCAAGTGGTGGGCATTTTTATGGCTTAGTCAATGCATTCAGAAACTTAGGACTTACCATTGAAGAAGCTCGTCAATACGCACAAAAACGTTATATTCCCGGCTCTGGCGATAAAATTAAAACGTCAATTTTGCCTCAGTCAACAGAGTACAATGCCTCAGAGCGGTATCGTCTGCTGCACAAACGTTATCATTGGGCCTATTTGGAGCTATTAAAGCGCTCTGATTTTGACGACATCTTGCTAGTTGACCGTGACGGCAACGTGACCTACTCCATTTATAAATACGATAACTACGGTACTAACCTGCTTAATGGTAAATATAAAGATGCCAACTTAGGTAAAACTTTCCAAAAGCTCAAAGATCAAGTTGCAGAGAAACGCAGAAGTAATGAAGACTACACGCCAGTGGTGATTTCAGACTTCTCTCCAGAACAAGGCAAAATGGTTGCTTGGCTTGGTGCCCCAATCATTCAACAAGGCTACCTACACAGTTACGCAATGTTCCGTTTGCCAAATAACGCCATCACTAAGCTGATCGCAGACAGTAGTCAAACATCGCAAATGCGCACCTTGTTGGTCGGAAGTGATCATCGCTCCAGAACATTAGCCCATGAGCAAACGGATATCGACAAAAGTGCAGAGGTGATCAATCTGGCTCTCCAAGGCTCCACCGCCTTTGGCACTTATACCAATACCGTTGGTGAAGATACGATTGCAGCGTACAGTCCAATTTCCTTTAAGGGTGAGAATTGGGCTTTGGTTGTTGAGGTGCCAGAAAAAGAAGCATTTGCCCGTGTGCATCAGCTTGAAACCCTCTTCATCTTCGCAATGTTGGTCGCTATTGTTATCGTTGTGATCGCCTCACATTATCTCTCGAATTTCATTACCTCCCCACTCCTCAAACTCACTTGGGCGGCGGAAAAGGTCTCCGCGGGTGATCTTGAAGCGGATATGATCAACACAGATCGCAAAGATGAAATTGGCCGCCTAGCGGTCAGTTTTGAGCGTATGCAACGCTCTATTCGCGAGAAAATGCAGCTAATTAAAGAGCAAAATGGGGAGCTTGAAAGCAACCTCAAGCTAATCCAGAAACAAAATGAAGAGCTGCAATTAGCAAACAAACTCAAAGACGAATTTCTTGCAACCACATCTCATGAGTTAAGAACACCATTACACGGCATGGTTGGGATCGCTGAAGCTTTAGTCTCTGGAGCAAATGGCCCAATCACGGCAGATCATAAGTATCAACTCGACATCATTATCAGTAGTGGCCAACGTCTCGCAACGCTCGTTGATGATCTGTTGGATTACCATAAAATGCGTTATGGTAACTTGGATATTCAAACAAGTGCCGTTGACCTTGCAAGTGCCACACGCTTGGTATTGGAACTTTCTTCTCACCTTCTTGGCAGCAAACCTATTCGTATTATCAATCAAGTTGCTAGCGAGACCGTTTGGGTTTCTGCCGATCCGCAACGCCTAGAGCAGGTGCTGTACAACCTAGTTGGTAACGCGATTAAATACACCAGCGAAGGAAAAATTGTTATTTCAGCAAACGTTGTTGATGACAAGATCCGCGTACAAGTGGTTGATACTGGCCAAGGTATACCAGCAGAGCAACTCGAACATATTTTTGAACCATTAATCCAAGCGGGTCATGATACCAGCCGTTACCGTCAAGGCGCGGGGCTTGGACTTTCAATCAGCCGACAACTGATTGAACTGATGGACGGCTCTCTTTATGTCAGTAGCCAACCTATGGTTGGAACCACCTTTAGCTTTACCCTTCCTCTGGCGAGCGAAGAACAAATCATTCAAGCAAGCCACAGTGAAGCCTCGCACTTCCGAGCTCCCGATGTTGGTGATATCGAAATCCAAGAAACGAATTGCCTACCTGAGAATCCTGATGGTCCATTACTGCTGGTGGCAGATGATGAACCAGTCAATTTAAGAGTTTTGGACAGTTTCTTGCGCCTTGAAGGATACCGCGTTCGCACTGCGAAAGATGGTCATGAGGCGCTCGATATCATTGAACAAGAGAAACCTGAGCTGCTTCTGTTAGACATCATGATGCCCGGACTCAGCGGCTATCAGGTCTGTACGACCTTACGTGAAAAATACGATCACTCTCAATTACCAGTTATCATGCTCACGGCTCTAAACCAGCCAGATGATCGCATTCGTGGCTTTGAAGCAGGGGCGAATGATTACCTCACCAAACCGTTTAATAAGCGTGAACTTGCCGCTCGTATCACCGCTCACCTGACAGCCAGTAAGGCAGAACTACGACGTATTGAAAATCAACAACTGCAAAACGAGTTGAAACAACGCGCTATCGTAGAAGCCAGCTTGCTTGAAACGCAAGGCAGACTGCTAGAGCAACTCGAGTCCGCCCCTGAAGCGATTGTTTGTATCCGAGACGACAATAAGATTCGATTTGTTAACGAGGCTGCATCGCGCCTATTCCGTCGTAGTCCTGAGCAGCTTAAACGGTCACGAGCGGATGAAATCATTGCGCCTAAGTTCCTCAATGTCGAGCAGGAGCACTACTGCGGCAACATCGATATATACGTTGAAGATGTGCGCCAACATGTCTCTGCCGATATACTCAGACTGCCTGAAGGCGCAGACCTAAAATTAATGTACATCTTTAATGTTGGTGGTGGGGTTAATGTTGCGCGCATCCATAATTTAGAAACCGCTATTGAAGCACTGTCTAGTTTTGCTTTTGAAGGAGACAAAGCGAAATTACAACAACTGAAAGAGCTAGGGGGAGAATTTACCCGCCTTGCCGATAAGGTTTCCGGAGAAAGCCAGTCTAAACACGACATCATGCGTGAAGTCTTGGTTGATGCAATGACCAGCGCTCTCAATTACTGGGAAAGCGTAACTGGGCAAAGTAAATTTGCTTTTGCTGAACAAAGCGGACTATGGCGCGTGTATCTTGATCGAAGTACGCTTCAAACTCGAACGTTAGATAAATACTTACGGGTCGAGACACTTCCTAAAACGCCACGCTGGCGAACCGTTTTAAGTTCATTGGACTACATCCTTGAACACTGTAAAGAGCAAGGTCCTGAGCGCACACATATCGAGTCTTTAAGGGATAAGCTTCAGCATCTTCTGACTAGCTAAAAGATTCACTTCAAACAAAAAAGCCCGCGACATTAAGCGGGCTTTCTATTATGTGAAGTAGTTAGGAAGAAAATTAATATTGATCCAGAAACTCAATAAACCAATTTAAGACTCTGCGATAACTTTGGCTTTCTCATCCTCTGCTTCGAGTTGATGCTGACTCCCTAACATCAACAAACATGGGGTCAGCACTAAGGTCAACAATGTCGCAAAAGCGAGCCCACCCGCTACTGCAGTTGCTAGCTGGGACCACCATTGTGTACTTGGAGCGCCAAATTCAATCTTCTGATTGATCAGGTCAATGTTCACTTCGAGCACCATCGGCAGCAGCCCAAGGATCGTAGTCACCGTAGTTAGTAAAACAGGCCTTAAACGCTGCACGCCAGTACGCAGGATCGCCTCACGCTTATCTAATCCTCTTTTGCACAGCTGGTTATAGGTGTCAATCAAGACAATATTGTTATTCACCACAATACCCGCCAGAGAGATTACCCCAATACCAGACATGATGACGCCAAATGGTTTCTGGAAAATCAATAAACCCGCAAACACGCCGACGGTAGAAAACAACACCGCACTTAAAATCAAAAACGACTGATAAAAGCTATTAAATTGAGTGATCAAAATCAGCGCCATCACCACCAGCGCTACTACAAATGCATTCATCAAAAAGGCCTGTGAGTTTTCCTGCTCTTCATTTTGACCACGGATTTTAAACTCAACTCCCGCAGGTAAATCGAGCTCAGATAGCGCCTGCTCAATACGCGGTAATTCCAACGCTAAGTTATACCCTTCTTGTATGTCTGCCATGATATTGATGACTCGATGGCCATCGACACGCTGAATCATGTCTTGTTTTTGTTCAGGTACAATGCGGGCAAAGTTCGTGATAGGAACCATCCCCGCTGCTGTTTTCACTCGTAGCTCATCAAAGCGACCAATATCACGCTTATCCTCTGGATAACGGACCAAAATATCCACTTCTTCGGTTGCATCATCCGGTAAATAATCACCGATTTTCAACCCATTAGTCACGAATTGAACCGTATTGCCAACCGTTGTTGCATCAGCGGCAAATCGAGAAGCATCATCGCGGCGGATATCAATTTGCCAGTCGATCCCTTCTTTACTACTGCTATCACTGATGTTTTCAAACGCAGGGTTATTGTCTGCCCAATGCCGCACTACCTTCGCAGCCATATCGAGTTGCTCGTGTGATTGCCTCGTTGACATCTCAATCACCAGATCGTGTTCGACAGGAGGCCCAGCATCCGGGAATTTGTACTCAATTTCGACACCAGCGAATTGATCCGTGCTCTGCTTTAACTCATCAATGATCGCTTTCACCTTGCGACGATATTGCCAGTCCACAGGGGTAATTTGGATTTGACCAATTTCATCATTGCCACCCGTGCGGGTATAAACACTTTCAAATTCATCATGACCAAGCATCACTTGTTCAATCTCTCGCATGATCACATCTTTTTCATTGATAGAGAGATCACCATAAGAGCGCACTTTCACAGTAAAAAATGGCGGATCCACTTCAGGGAAAAACTCAGCCCCCAAACCTGCTTTGTAATAAGTGCCTCCGACCCCAGCAGCTAACAAAATCGCGCTGAGCAAAATTTTCCAAGGATGGCGAAGGGCGATATCTAACGTATGGTAATAAAGCTTTGTGATCCCAGTGGCTTGGGAAAAATCACCATTATGAAGTGCGACCATCATAGTCCGGTTGGTCGCATTCACATTTTGCGGCCGCCCAATGAGCCCACCTAATACTGGAACAAATAGCAAAGCCATTAACAGTGAAGCGGATAAGGTTGCGATTAAGGTCAGTGGCAAGTATTTCATAAACTCACCCGTGATATCGGGCCAGAATAGCAACGGGGCAAATGCCGCTAACGTAGTGGCGGTAGAAGCGGTAATAGGCCAAGCCATACGTTTTGCTGCATCACGATAAGCGTCACGCCGAAGCGTGCCCTCTTGCATTCGCCGGTCCGCAAATTCGGTGACAACAATGGCACCGTCCACCAGCATTCCTACCGCCATGATTAACGAAAACAGCACCACTATATTGACCGTTAACCCAAAGACCGAAAGAACCAATAGTCCCGTAAGAAAAGAACCAGGGATCGAGATACCCACCAACGCCGCAGTTCTCAAGCCAAGAATCGCAATAATAACGATCACCACTAAAATAATGGCTGACAGAATATTGTTCTGTAGATCATTGAGCATCATCTTGACATCTTTGGATTGATCCCAAGTGTATTTGATCAACAAGTTATTTGGCCATTCTGGACGCTGTTGCGCTTCCTCTAACACCGCCTTAATCAGTTCAACCGTCTCAATACTGTTTTCACCAGCACGCTTTTTCACATCAAGCACAACGGCTGATTTCCCATCTAAGCGTGCAAAGCTCTCAGGATCTCGAAATGCCCGTCTTACCGTGGCGACATCTCCAAATGTAATCACTTGCTTGCCATCAACCTTCACTGGCAATTCAAGTACGTCTTTCAAAGAATCAAATACCGACGGTACTTTTACCGAGAAACGTCCATACCCCGTGTCCACAAACCCAGCAGCCACAACTCGGTTATTCAACGCAATCAAATTGTAGATATCACCTTGATCCAGCCCGTAGCTTTCCATCAATAATGGATCAACGATGATTTCGACGATGTCTTCCCGATCCCCGGCAATATCAACTTCCAGGATTTGACGATAGCTTTCCAACTTATCGCGTAACTGACGTGCGATCTGCACAATGGTGCGTTCCGGCACGGTACCATACAGTACCACTGACAGTGCAGGCTCTTCAGAAGCTAAAGTCACCTCATTCACTGTTGGTTCATCGCTATCAGCAGGCAACCTTGGCTTAGCAAGATCAACCGCTTCCCGCACATCCGCCATCGCCTTGTCCAGATCCACGCCAACCGAAAACTCCAGCATTACAGAAGCGTGCCCCTCTGCTGCCGTAGCCTTCATCTCTTTCACTCCTTCAATTGAGCGAAGTTCTTGTTCAATAGGTCGAACAAGCAACCGCTCTGCATCAATTGGAGAGATCCCTTGGTGTCCCACAGAAACATAAATAATGGGGATCGTAATATCAGGACTCGATTCTTTAGGTATGGTGATGTAAGTACCAATACCAGCAATCAAAATAAAGATAAGTAGCGTGACCATTGTACGAGTGCGCGATAACGCCGCATCAATGACTGAATACATACGCCCTCCTAGTTGGCTTGCTTAATCGCGATGACGCTATCACCATCACGTACAAAGCCTTGTCCGGTGGTAATGATATCCACTTGCTCACCGAGTCCAGTCAACCACACTCCATCTTGCTCAGCTTTTACCAGTTGAATAGGCACAAAATGCACCTGGTCGCTTTGAAGTGTTTTAACACCAAGGTTACCCGACTCGTCCAGCGCTAGCATCGCAGGGGTAACTTTGACTGCAAGTTTGCTTTGCAAGTTGAGTTCAACTTCTGCACTGATCCCTGCAGGAATGCGTTGTTCTGGGTTATCTATTTCAATTTCGATAGGAAACGTATTGGTCGATACTGATGAAACTCGCGAAATATAACGAAGAGTCCCTTGCACCGTTTTTCCATCAATAAACCTGACTTGAGCGGCTTGTGCCGGTACTAGGTTCTGGATATGTCGCTCACTCACATCCGCCTCAATCACCACTTTGTTCAAATCAATTAACCGCGCGACAGGATCGCCAACACCAACAAAATCTCCCGTTTCGATGAACAGGTGATCCACAATGCCATTAAACGGTGCTTTAATTTGGGTATTACGCAATGCCAGCTTCGCATTGCTAACCATCGCTTTAGCTTCAACCAACGCCGCCTGCGCCGTTGAAAAAGCAACCTCTCCTTGCAAGCCTTTATTTTTCAGCGACTGAGCGGCTTTAAACTCTTTCTCACGAACTTTTAGCATCGCCTGAGCCCGTTCAAGCTGCATCGGCAGATCACCTTTGTCGATCACGGCAATGACTTGACCTTGCTTAACGCTCTGACCTTTATCCACCATTAACTGCTGAATTTTTCCAGCAAACTCTGCCCCTAAACGGGCCAGCTTATCCGGAGCCGTCCGACCATAGAGATCAATTTTCTTAAATGTCGGCTCAGCGACAAAGGTTTGATAAGCCACTTTAGCTAAGGGGATTTCTTGTTCCGCTTCTTTAACTGGCGTTTCTTCCGCCTGTAAGGAGCCAAACCCTAACCAGAGTGATAAGAACGTGATGAGGATGATAGAGATGAGGTATGGCCGCAGCGCCAACTGCTGAAAAATAGACAATCTAGACATAACATTCCTTTGTACACACAAACGAAGACCGTGAGAAATACTGCGTCTATGCTTCCTGATTATTATTTATGCAATCATTGTATAAAGTACGCTTATGCTTGCCATCTAGCAATTCACCTATGTCTCAATTTTAAGGTTTCGTGATATAAAAAAGCCGCGTTCATCACGCGGCTTATCAATCATCAAAAGTGCTTAAACGCTAAAGGATGCACCACAACCACAAGTGGTTGTCGCATTTGGGTTGTTCACAAAAAAGCGGGAGCCCTCTAGACCTTCGGTATAATCCACTTCTCCACCAATCAAGTATTGTAAACTCATTGGGTCAACCACTAAGGTTACGCCGCAATTTTCAATCGTCATGTCACCTTCATTGACGTTTTCATCAAAGGTAAAACCGTATTGAAAACCACTGCAACCACCACCGGTGATATATACACGTAGCTTTAGCTCAGGATTCTCTTCCTCTGCAATCAGCATTTTCACACGACTTGCTGCAGCGTCTGAAAAAGTTAATGGGATATTTACTTCGCTCACTACGACCTCTCTCACTGGTGTCTACCTGTCTGTTGGAGGATGATTTCATCCACCGCAGGGGATCTCTTTCTAAATATACCGACTGATTATCTAATACCTGACCGAAGCGTTCAAGTATTCACCATCTTCTTAAGCAAAATAGACTAACTTTTCTGTTAATTTGCCAATAATCGCGAGGAAAGTGACCAGAATGTGGTGCAAAACGTTTCTCGCAACGGCTGTGACAGGTACAATGCCCGCCAACTTGGTCCGAGCAATCAAAAGAGGATATTTCAATGACCAAATCAGCAGAACTCTATCAAAAAGCGCAGCAGACCATTCCGGGTGGTGTTAATTCTCCAGTGCGTGCTTTCAATGGTGTGGGTGGTTCGCCAATTTTTATTGAACGAGCTGATGGCCCATTGGTTTTCGATGCTGATGGTAAAGCGTACATTGATTATGTTGGCTCTTGGGGTCCAATGATCCTTGGTCACAACCACGCGGTTATTCGTGAAGCGGTGATTGATGCTGCTCAACGTGGATTAAGTTTTGGTGCGCCGACCGAAATGGAAATTGTAATGGCGGAACTGGTTTCTGAATTAGTCCCTTCTATGGAACAAGTTCGTATGGTGAGCTCGGGTACAGAAGCTACCATGAGCGCAATCCGATTAGCTCGTGGTTATACAGGCCGCGACAAAATCATCAAGTTTGAAGGCTGTTACCACGGACACGCCGACAGTCTTTTAGTAAAAGCAGGCTCCGGTGCACTCACACTGGGTCAACCAAGCTCTCCTGGCGTACCAGCCGACTTTGCCAAGTACACGTTAACTGCAACATATAACGATCTTGACTCAGTGCGTGAATTGTTTGCCGCCAATAAAGGGGAAATTGCTTGTATCATCGTTGAGCCTGTAGCGGGCAACATGAACTGTATCCCACCAGTAGAAGGCTTCCACGAAGGTCTGCGTGAAATCTGTGATCAAGAAGGCGCACTTTTGATTTTTGATGAAGTCATGACTGGATTCCGCGTAGCACTTGGCTGCGCTCAAGGTCACTACAACATCAAGCCTGATCTCACTACGCTTGGTAAAGTGATCGGTGGCGGCATGCCTGTAGGCGCATTTGGCGGCCGTAAAGAAGTGATGCAGTATATTGCTCCAACAGGTCCGGTATACCAAGCTGGGACGCTTTCAGGTAACCCTGTTGCAATGGCTGCAGGTTACGCGTGTCTGAATCTGTTGAAAGAAGAAGGCAACGAAAAACGCCTCGCCGCTAAAACCAAACAACTTGCCGATGGCTTCAAAGAACTCGCCGATAAGCACGGCATCCCATTACTAGTAAATCAAGTGGGTGGTATGTTCGGTTTCTTCTTTACTGATCAAGAACGTATTACGTGCTATGAAGACGTGACGAAGTGCGATGTTGAGCGCTTTAAGCGCTTCTTCCACCTGATGCTTGATCACGGTGTATACCTTGCGCCTTCAGCCTTTGAGGCGAGCTTTACCTCTTTAGCTCACGGCAGTAAAGAAATCGACGCGACCTTGGAAGCCGCTGATCGTAGTTTTGCCATCATGGCACAAGAAATCTAAAAAATAAGCGGCTCATAGCCGCTTATTTTTCAAAGATGACCGTCGCTACTGCATAGCGACGTTCATCTGAGATGGATAGATGAATACTGGATATTTGCATTTGCTGTGATAACTCAAGCGCTTTACCTGAAAGTGTCAGAAGTGGCTTACCATGTTCATCATTGGAAATAATAAAGTCATGAAAGCTCACACCATGAGCAATCCCCGTTCCTAAAGCTTTAGATGCCGCCTCTTTGGCTGCAAAGCGTTTAGCCAGATAACGAGACTGCTGTTTGAGCGCTCGAAAGCTCTCCAATTCAGGTTGAGCAAGAATGCGTTCTGCAAACGCCTCTCCAGAGCGATTGAGCGCTTTCTCTACACGTTCAATTTCAGCAATATCCGTCCCTAAACCTACAATCGCCATACTTATTTACGCGCCGCTTCCATGATCGCTTTCATGTCCGTCACGGCTTTTGCTAGGCCATCGAATACAGCACGACCGATAATAGAGTGGCCAATGTTCAGTTCAAAGATCTCTGGAATAGCCGCAATCGCTGCTACATTGTGGTAGGTCAAGCCATGACCTGCGTTTACCGTGATCCCTTGATCCGCTGCATAACTAGCACCAGCAGCGATTTTTTTGAGTTCATCTTGCTGATCTTCTTCTGTTTCGGCATCTGCGTAATGACCTGTGTGAAGCTCAATAAATGGTGCACCACAAGCTTTAGCTGCATCGATTTGCTCACGATCCGCATCAATAAATAGAGAAACTTTAATCCCCGCATCAGTCAGCTTTTGTGTTGCCACTTTCACTTTCTCAAGCTGACCAACAACATCAAGGCCACCTTCTGTTGTTAGTTCCTCACGCTTCTCAGGAACTAAACACACATATTCAGGCTTAGTATTGAGTGCAATCTCAACCATTTCATCCGTCACGGCCATTTCCAAATTCATTCGCGTTTGAAGCGTTTCTCGTAAAATGCGCACATCACGGTCCAGAATATGACGACGATCTTCACGTAAATGAATCGTGATCCCATCAGCACCTGCACGTTCAGCAATTTCAGCCGCATGTACAGGATCAGGATATTTAGTACCACGCGCATTACGCAGCGTCGCAATATGATCGATGTTCACACCTAGATAAATTGAGCTCATTTTCCAATACTCCTTGCGTTGGGAATGCTTGTCTGGGATAGAAAGAGTTCCCGGCTTTTTAGTGGTTTGCCGCCAAGATACGGCTTTAGTGCCATACGTGTAAAGCGTTTTGCCGCTTTTAACTGCTCTTTTGTTGTAAAACGGCGCTCACTGATGGCAATGAGCTCATTACCATAAAAAGTTAAGTTATCTCGACGTACTGAAGCAATAAACCCTTTTTGCTCACGATAACGGTAAGTCATATCAGGCTCGACAGGTTCACCACTACCAGCACAGTGCAGAAAATCTACGCCATACCCCATGGCTGAAAGTAATGCCAATTCGAAACGCCGTAGTGCTGGCTCTGGGTTATCACACTGAGCAAGTTCAGTTAATGCGTGGAGATAATCATGAAATAGCGCAGGCATGGGGACTTCTGCTACCAAGACACGCCCAATTAACTCATTGACGTACATAGCAGAGTACAAGTTGATGCCAAATAAGGGTAAACCAAGGCTTATCGGCTCAGCTTGGCGTAATGTCTTCATTGAACCTTGCCCTGACCACTTAAGTAATAAGGGCGTAAAAGGTTGTAATGCTCCTTTCAGATTCGAACGCTTACTTCGTGCCCCTTTCGACATTAAGGTGAGACGACCATATTCTTCACTAAAAACATCAAGGATCAGGCTCGACTCGCTGTAAGGGCGACGATGCAAGACAAAACAGCGCTGTAATCCTTCTGAAGACATAAACTAAACTCAAAAATCTTGTCAAGGGTGATCAAAAAAGGAGCCTGCTGGCTCCTCTTTCTCATATTGCTCGGAGCGAAACGGGATCGCTTTCGCTAACTTATAGATCGTCAATGTAACCCAGAGAGCGCAATGCACGTTCGTCATCTGCCCAACCCGATTTCACTTTGACCCAAGTCTCTAAGTAAACCTTACGACCGAATAATTCTTCCATATCTAAACGCGCTTCTCGACCAATGGTCTTGATCTTTTCACCGCCTTTACCAATCACCATTTTCTTCTGGCCACTGCGTTCAACCAAAATTAGGGCATTGATATGGAAACCATCCGTTTCCGGGTTGTAGTCGAAGCGTTCAATTTCAACCGTAACTGAATAAGGCAGCTCTTCACCAGTAAAACGCATCAGTTTTTCACGTACGATCTCAGAAGCCATGAACCGCTGAGAACGATCGGTCACATACTCTTCAGGGAAGTGGTGAGTCGCCTTAGGAAGATGGTCACGAACATGTTTGCGTAAAACGTCGATATTTTTGCCATGTTTCGCCGAAATAGGCACGACATCGACAAACTCCATCTTCTTCGACATCTCCATCATGTGCAGCATCACGTCGTTGCGATCTTGCACGTTGTCCACTTTGTTTACACACAAAACAACAGGGAAGTTCGCTTTTTGAAGTTTAGTCAGCACCATCTCGTCATCGTTAGTCCAATGGGTACCATCGACTAAGAAGAAAACAAGGTTTACATCACTCAATGATGAGTTCGCTGCGCGGTTCATCAAGCGGTTGATCGCACGTTTTTCTTCAATATGAAGTCCCGGTGTATCAACGTAAATTGCTTGGTAATCCCCGTCAGTATCCACCCCCATAATACGGTGGCGTGTAGTTTGTGGCTTACGTGAAGTGATCGAGATCTTCTGACCTAAAATCTTGTTCAGTAGCGTTGATTTACCCACATTTGGGCGCCCAACAATGGCGATAAAGCCACAGTGCTGGTTTTCAGGTGAGCCTACCTCACCGTTTGATGCAAAAAATGCATCGATATCAAATTCGTTATCAGCCATTTGTTAACTGCTCTAGTGCCGTTTCAGCAGCCGCTTGCTCTGCCTTGCGGCGGCTGGTGCCTTTACCTATAACAGGCTGTCCAATACCTGCAACCTCACACGATACAGTAAATTCCTGATTGTGTGCTTCACCTTTAATATTAGTCACAGTATAGACCGGTAATGGCTTACGACGTCCTTGCAAGAATTCTTGCAAACGAGTCTTTGGATCTTTTTGTGACACGCCTGGCTTGATAGCCTCTAGGCGAGTTTTGTACCAGTTAAGGATAATGCCGCGAACCACTTCAATGTCGCTATCAAGATAGATAGCACCAATGATCGCTTCCACAGCATCAGCCAGAATGGAATCACGGCGGAAACCGCCACTTTTCAACTCACCTGGACCTAATTTTAAGTGATCTCCTAGCTCAAACTCTCGTCCAAGCTCTGCCAATGTATTGCCGCGAACCAAAGTCGCGCGCATACGGCTCATGTCACCCTCATTGACTTTCGGGAAACGATGATAAAGATCGTCAGCAATGACAAAACTTAAAATTGAATCGCCCAGAAACTCAAGACGTTCATTATGTTTTCCATTCGCACTGCGGTGAGTCAGTGCCAAATTGATAAGCTCAGCATCAGCAAATTGGTAGCCAAGCTTTTTTTCTAGTTTCGATATTGGAGAATTCATACTCTCTCGTTAATTTTTAATTCTCTAAAGAGTTGGAGCTGCAACCTACAACTCCAAGCATCAAGAGAAGTTAGTTAATACCACCAATGCGGTTAAAACGCACACCAGTAGGAATCCAAGACGGTAGCGCGCTGTCTGAATCACGCTCAAATTCAAAGCTGATCCAAATCGCAACGGCTTTACCGACTAGGTTAGCTTCTGGAACAAAACCCCAGTAGCGACTGTCAGCACTGTTATCACGGTTATCACCCATCACAAAATACTGACCTTGTGGTACAACCCATTCGCTATTACCACCACGTGGATAATATTGCTCCACCGGATTACGTACGAGCGGATTGACTAAAATATTGTGCTCCACCGGACCGAGTTTTTCTTCTAGTTGCACCAACGGGATCCCGCGATCATTAAACGCACTTTCTTGAACGTTAGATAGCTTCACAGGCTCACAAACCGACGTCCCAGCTTGTTGAATACACAGCTCTTTATTGCTGTTATAACGGATAAGGTCTCCCGGTAAACCAACCACACGCTTGATGTAGTCGATATTAGGTTGTGGTGGGTATTTGAATACCACAATATCACCACGCTCTGGCTTACCGGTTTCTACCAGTTGTTTGCGCCACACTGGATCTTTCAGGCCGTAAGCATACTTTTCAACCAGAATAAAATCCCCCACCAGAAGGGTTGGCATCATAGAGCCTGAAGGGATTTGAAATGGTTCATAAATAAACGAGCGCAACACTAGGACAAAAGCAATAACAGGGAAAATAGAAACACTATTTTCAACCCACCATGGCTGAGCTTTGACTTTTTCAGCCATTGCCGCGTTTAGGCCATTTGTTTGTGCCTCAACATCAGCAACTTTCGCTGCTCTTTTCTTTGCCCATACCAGCTTCTCTAATGTCCAGACTATCCCCGTTACCAACGTAACGATGACTAGAATAAGTGAGAATGTATTCGCCATTGACTTCCCTTATCTTAAAAACACGAAAGTGAAAGAGCCGAAACCCTTTCACTTACTTTAATATCTACCGTCTTATGACAGACAAGAGTGACAGATAGTTCAACTCTAGTCTTTACCAACGTGAAGAATCGCTAAGAACGCTTCTTGAGGCAGTTCGACGTTACCGATCTGCTTCATACGCTTCTTACCTTCTTTCTGTTTCTTCAGAAGTTTCTTCTTACGGCTCACGTCACCACCGTAACATTTCGCAATTACGTTCTTACGTAGCTGCTTAACGGTTGAACGGGCGATGATGTGGTTACCAATTGCCGCCTGAATCGCAATATCAAACATCTGGCGAGGAATGAACTCTTTCATCTTCTCAACCAGCTGACGACCACGAGTCTGAGATTGATCCTTGTGAGTGATCATTGCCAGCGCATCAACAGTGTCACCGTTTAGAAGCACATCAACACGAACCATATTAGACGCTTCAAAGCGTTGGAAGTTGTAATCCAACGAGGCGTAGCCACGAGATGTCGACTTCAAGCGGTCAAAGAAATCCAATACCACTTCTGCCATTGGAATATCGTACGTCACAGCAACTTGGTTACCGTGGTAAACCATATCTACCTGAACGCCACGCTTCTCAACACACAGAGTAATTACGTTACCTAAGTACTCTGAAGGGACAAGGATATTACAGCGAGCAATAGGCTCACGGATTTCTTCGATATCGTTAACAGCAGGTAGCTTAGCCGGGCTATCGACATATAGAAGATTACCGTTGGTCTCTTCAACTTCGTACACTACGGTTGGCGCTGTTGTGATCAGATCGAGATCATATTCACGCTCTAGACGCTCTTGGATAATTTCCATGTGCAGCATACCAAGGAAGCCACAACGGAAGCCAAAACCAAGTGCAGCTGAGTTTTCTGGCTCATAGAACAGAGACGCATCATTCAGGCTAAGTTTACCTAGCGCGTCACGGAAGTTTTCATAGTCATCAGAGGATACTGGGAATAGACCCGCGTATACCTGAGGTTTTACTTTCTTAAAGCCTGGTAATGGAGAATCACAACCGTGTTTAGCTAGCGTTAGCGTATCGCCCACTGGCGCGCCTAAGATATCTTTGATACCACAGACAACCCAGCCTACTTCACCTGTACGCAAGATATCTGTATCGACCTGCTTAGGTGTGAAGATACCAAGACGGTCCACACCCCATACTTGGCCAGTGCTCATCACTTTGATCTTGTCGTTCTTCTTCAGTTCGCCGTTCTTAATACGAACCAGAGAAACGACACCGAGGTAGTTATCAAACCACGAGTCAATAATCAGTGCTTGTAGTGGTGCTTCAGGATCACCTTCTGGTGCCGGAATAGCAGAAACGATATTCTCAAGTACATCATCAACACCGATACCTGTTTTCGCACTACAACGAGTCGCTTCCATCGCATCAATACCAACGATTTCTTCGATCTCTTCCGCGACACGCTCAGGGTCTGCAGCAGGAAGGTCAATCTTATTGAGGATTGGCACAACCTCTAGATCCATTTCGATCGCAGTGTAACAGTTAGCAAGAGTTTGAGCCTCTACACCCTGACCTGCATCAACAACCAATAGCGCACCTTCACATGCGGCTAGAGAACGTGATACTTCATATGCGAAGTCAACGTGTCCCGGAGTATCGATGAAGTTCAGCTGATAAGTTTCACCATCTTTAGCGGTGTAGTTTAGCGTCACACTCTGTGATTTGATGGTGATACCACGCTCGCGCTCTAGATCCATGGAGTCCAGAACCTGTGCGGCCATTTCACGGTCGCTTAATCCACCACATACTTGGATTAAACGGTCTGATAGGGTCGACTTACCATGGTCGATGTGGGCGATAATCGAAAAATTACGAATGTGCTTCATGATTTGGTGTGACTAAACTCTTATAAATGGGGACAAGAAAAGCCGTCTTGTGACGGCATTTCAATCAAGTTGGCAGATTCTACCCAATTTCTAGCCGCTTCGCACTAGCTAATTGGTTCGCCCAGAACTCTAAGTAACACGACATTTTGTGAGGACTCATGTTCCTGTTTCCTTGCCAGTCGCTTAGCAAGCACGATTCCACCAGCGGTAAACAGGAGAGCATTTAAAATAACGACGCCTTCACCAGCACTTAATAATGGTGCTAGCCACCACTGTCCAATCAAAGTTCCGATAATTAGCGCAAATAACGGTACTAAATACACCAGCGCGGCTGAAAACAGTAAGCTCTTCTCAGGTAAGCCAATCTCAACAACCTGCCCTTCTCGTACCGCTTTGCGAGTTTTTAGCCGCCAGTGTAACTGCTTACTTCCAACCGCTTTTGAAACAATTCCTGTTCCACAGCTTTTCTGAGAAGCGCAACTAGAGCAGCTGGTTTGCTGCTCACAGTTGAGCTCTACTTGATAACCATCAGGGTGAGAGCTCACCGCAGCGACAGTTGCAAGTGCGGTCATCATTGAGCTGGTACCGGCTTAAATGTGACAGATTGTGCAATACGTTTTGCCGTTGCAGGAGGAATATCTCCAATCACAGAGATTTCTGCATTACCCTTCACGTAACTATGAAGCGTTCTGCGGCCTTGGCGGACCAATTGACCTTTCAGTGAATGGTTATCGCTGTTGGAAACGTAGACGGAAAAGTTAAACAAACCATCACTGTACATCTGGCTTTCAACCATTCGCTCTGTGACGGACATGCGATAACGATTGAGCTCTTTGGGTTCAAATCCATCCGGGATCCACCCTACACTCCAAAACGTTTCACGCAGGTTACCTTTTGGCAAAGAGAGAACTTCAGGTAACTTGGCGTCATTTAAGCCACTCAAGATATCGGCAATGCGATCATTCACGCTGTAAGAAATCGTGCGATATTGCTCTAATATCTCACCATCACGATCAACAAGATCTGCGCGTAGCGGTAGTTTGCTCTTTTCATCGACCCACAAGACGTAGGAATATCGCAAGCCATCTTTTGGAACCACGCGTAATACCTGACATGCTGTTCCCGCTTCGCGAGCACGTCCTACCTGAACAAAATCATAGTAACGGCTGAGCTGTTCAACATTCGAGTTCAATAAAGGAATGGTTGGCGCAACCATGTTGCCAGATTCGATGGTGAAAGGTTCTGCACCAGTTTCAATATAGCTGATCTCCTTGCCTCGACGAATCACTTCTCTCATCGGGCCACTGAGATAAACAAGGTGCGCAAGCTGCTGGTCGCTCTCCTTAGGACGAGCGTGGCGATACAGCAACGGTTCGATACTGTTCTTCTTGATTAAGATATAAGACAGTTCGAAATTTAAGTGCTGACTGGCTTCGTTCATTTGATGTAACAAAGCCTCCGCAGGTTTGTCATCTGCAAAGGCTGTGTTTACATTCAAACTGAGCAGTGTCAGCACACTGATCAGAATTTTTCTCATTCAATTACCGCTTCAGGCTGATCAATATGATCATTACTCTCGCTGTTAAGTCTAAGCTGAAGTTCATAATCTTGCAGCATTGCGTTAATACGACGTCGCTGCTCTTGAACATTCACTTCATTAACTTGCTTTTCCACAGAGTCACGCGTCAAGCTCACAGGCTCTGCGCTGCCAGAAAATGGAATAGTCTGCAAAACAGGCAGTTGGTCAGCTTCAGGCTGGGAAGGATCGCTACCGCCATATTGCTGCACACCTAAAATAACAGCCAATGATACACACGCAGCCACAGCAACCTGACCAAATTGAGTTAACCAAGCAGGAAGTTGACGACGAGCTTGCGCAGGTGTCGGTTGAGCTTCTTGAGGAAGCTCCGTAACCTGAGCACTACGGTGTGTTTCTAGAGCACTATGAGTGGGCTCAGCTTCTAATGCTAAAGCAACACTTTCAGCTATATTCCACTCCGGTTTTTCAGGAGCTTCACCTCGCATGACATCACCAATTAAATGGTAATTTTTCCAAGCTTGCAGGCTTTCTTGGTCACGCTCTAAGTCACTAATTAGAGCTTTATCAACCAACTCCCCATCCATGAGTGCTGAAAGTTTTTCTTTGTCAGCCATTATCTCTCACCATTTTAGTTACTGGTTCATCGTTGCAATAGAGGTTGAATCTTTTTCTCAACCGCTTCACGAGCTCGGAAGATACGCGAACGTACCGTTCCTACAGGGCAATCCATAACCGCTGCAATTTCCTCATAGCTTAAGCCATCTAACTCGCGCAACGTCATTGCGGTTTTTAAATCATCTGGTAGTGCCTCAATGGCACTGAAAACTACTTGTTTCAATTCTTTTGACAACGTTAAGTTCTCAGGGTTCGAAATTTCTTTTAACGCACTGCCAGTTTCGTAATATTCAGCTTCTTCAGTATCCACATCTTGTGCTGGAGGTCGTCGACCTTGGGCAACAATGTGGTTTTTCGCAGTATTTACAGCAATTCGATATAACCAAGTATAGAACGCACTCTCACCTCGAAAGCTTGGTATCGCTCTATACGCTTTAATAAAAGCTTCCTGTGCTACATCAGGTACATCACCAGGATTATTGATGTAGCGTGAAATTAGATTGCATACCTTGTTTTGGTAACGCAAAACTAACAGGTTAAACGCTTGCTTATCTCCACTCTGAACTCGCTCAATTAACACCTGATCGGTCAGCTGCTCGTTCATTCGAGCGTATACTCCTATCGTTATTAACCCCTATCCTCTCAGATATGAGCATTAATTATGCAAAATGTAGTATTGACACCACCGCTTACTTGAGCACTATTGTGACCCAAGAATAAAAAGAAAGTTCAAAGTTTCTTTAAACTTTGTCAATTATGTCGGCCAAGCGATGTGCCCGTTTCTTTCGATGCTCAAATTCTGGGGATCAAAGTGACGAAAAGCAATGGTATTTACAAAGAAATGCTTGTGATGCAGTGGTATCATTAAGCAATGATTGTTCGCAAAAGAGTTGGATAACTCTACACTAACTCAGGATTTTAAAAGTTTTATGAACGCAAACCGAGAACATCTTTGTGATGTGTTAGTGATAGGTAGTGGTGCCGCAGGCCTGTCTCTAGCATTGCGTGTAGCCAAACATAGCAAAGTCATCGTACTTAGTAAGGGCCCTCGTAGTGAAGGCGCGACATACTACGCTCAAGGCGGTATTGCCGCCGTATTCGACGAGTCAGACAGCATCGAATCTCATGTTGAAGATACCTTGATTGCCGGTGCTGGCATCTGCGAACAAGAGACCGTCGAGTTTATAGCAGAAAATGCAAAAGAGTGTGTTCAGTGGCTAATCGATGGTGGGGTGCCATTTGATCGTGAAGATGACGACAGCGACGAAGCGCCTCGTTATCACCTAACTCGCGAAGGGGGTCATAGCCACCGCCGCATACTCCATGCTGCAGATGCAACGGGCATGGCAATGCAAACCTCGCTGCAAGATAACGTACACAACCACCCAAATATTACGATTTTAGAACGACATAACGCTTTAGATCTGATCACTGAAGATAAAGTCGGCGGCGATAAAAATAAGCTCATTGGTGCTTATATTTGGAATCGCAATGAAGAACATGTCGAGACAGTTCGTGCTAAGTTCGTGGTCCTAGCCACTGGCGGTGCCTCTAAGGTTTATCAGTACACATCAAACCCTGATGTTTCCTCCGGTGATGGTATAGCAATGGCTTGGCGTGCAGGATGCCGCGTTGCCAACTTAGAGTTTAACCAGTTTCATCCTACCTGCCTGTACCACCCAGAAGCACGAAACTTCCTACTGACTGAAGCGTTACGTGGTGAAGGCGCATACTTGCGACGTCCTGATGGCTCTCGTTTTATGCCTGACTTTGATGAGCGAGCAGAACTCGCGCCACGCGATGTGGTAGCACGCGCAATAGACTTTGAAATGAAACGTCTGGGTGCAGATTGCATGTACCTCGACATCAGCCACAAACCTGCGGATTTCATTGAGAAACACTTCCCAACCATCTACATGCGCTTGCAAGATCTCGGTATCGATATGACCAAAGAGCCGATCCCAGTCGTACCAGCAGCACACTACACCTGCGGTGGTGTCATGGTCGATCAACACGGGCAAACGGATGTCAAACAATTGTACGCGATTGGTGAAGTCAGTTATACGGGCTTACATGGCGCGAACCGTATGGCATCAAACTCCTTACTTGAATGTGTGGTTTATGCTTGGTCTGCGGCCAATGACATTATTAAACACCTTAATGATGTAGAAATGCCGCCTTCATTGCCAGCCTGGGATGAAAGCCAAGTACTGTGTAGCGATGAAGAGGTGGTGATCCAACACAACTGGCATGAACTACGTCTGTTTATGTGGGATTACATGGGGATTGTGCGGACGGATAAACGCCTAGAGCGTGCACTACGTCGTATTCAATTGCTTCAGCAAGAAACACATGAGTACTACAGCAACTTCCGTGTTTCAAACAACCTTCTGGAACTGCGTAACTTATTGCAAGTCGCCGAGCTCATGGTTCGCTGTGCTATGCAGCGTAAAGAAAGCCGCGGCTTACATTATACGTTGGACTATCCAGAGCTGGCGGAAGACAGCGGGCCGACCATTTTAGAGCCAAATAAATAACAAAAGGGGCTATTGCCCCTTTTTTAATATCACAATTAATTGTCGATACTTAGCTTCACTCACACTATCTCGCCACAATAATCCTCGACTGCCATCATCAAACGTCAATCGGATAAACCAATTCACATAAGTAAAATTTACTTTGACGACTCGCTTTGTGTTTTCTGATATTGAAAACTCTTCGTCTTTTACGTCAATAGGGCCAATCAAAGGTAAAGCTAGCCAAGCCAAATGACTAAAAGCGTGCCTTAGGATGAATAACAATACGAAACAGGAAGCAGATAAAGGAAGATTTGATACGACAATAAAATGAATGGCCAACATCAGCATCGTGAAATTGACCATAAGATTTTGAAAAGAATAGGATGCAAAAAGCTTAACGCACCTTTCTGAGATTATGGGCGACAATTTTATCTACCATTGCAGCGTGACTGAGATTTTCACTTCGTCCATGCCCCATAACCCAAGTAAACAAATCCGGGTCATCGCACTCTAACAAAGAAACAAAATCACGTTGCTCGGCTTCAGTGAGCTGTTCAAAACACTCTTCAAAAAAAGGCATAATGACAACGTCAAGTTCCAACATACCACGGCGGCATGCCCACTTAACACGTGCTTTTTCTTCAGCGGTATACATTACAATTCCTCACCTTATCGGTTATTTGCGCCGAGTGTAACAGCCAATTCTAGTGACAACTAGTATCTCAATCACACTCCGGAGCAAGCTAACACTTTTCCCGTAACAAGTTGTGGTTGTTTATCCTTAGCTTTAACCAGTAACATAAGGGGATTAGAAAGCGATAAGGTAACCAAAAATGGATTGGCAAACCCTTTTTTCACCATTAACTATTTCAGAAAAAGATGACATCCCAGCGTTAACCCTAACCCACTTAAAATCGTGGGGAGTGATTGTGATGACGGGGGATGACAAAAAATCTTACTTACAGGGCCAAGTAACCTGTGATGTAGTACAGCTGAAGGAAGAAGCCTCGACCTTTGGCGCTCATTGCGATGCTAAGGGCAAAGTTTGGAGTGTTTTCCGCCTATTTCATCACAATCATGGTTATGCCATGTTTCAGCCAAAATCAGCAATAGCAACAGAGCTAACAGAACTTAAAAAGTACGCCATTTTTTCTAAAGTAGAGATCAATGAAAGCAGCGATATTGCTTTTGGTCTTATCGGCGATAATGCTACCCAGTGGGTTGACGCTCATAGTGATCAACGTGGTGATGTTCGACCGATCCATGGAGGAACTGCTGTTAAAGTTGATCCTCAACGTTGGTTGCTCTTAATCGATAGCGCACAAGTCGCCTCTTTATTGGAAGATGATACGCTGGTAAAACATGATGAATCCCTGTGGCGACGCTTTGATATCCAATCTGCACTTCCGATATTAGAAGCCGAACAACAAAATGAACACATTCCTCAAGCTATCAACCTGCAAGCACTCAATGGAATCAGCTTTAACAAAGGTTGCTACACTGGGCAAGAGACCGTAGCGCGTGCGAAATATCGCGGAATGAATAAACGCGCGATGTTCATCGTAAAAGGTGCCTTAGAGCAAGAATCAGAAAGCCCTATCGAGCTGGAACGAGCAGTCGGCGACAACTGGCGTAGTGCAGGTACATTGTTAAGCCATTATCAGTTCTCCGATAATCACGCCGTTGGTCTTATCGTGCTACCCAATAACCTTGAGGCCGATACACAATTGCGGATAAAAAACCAACCACAGCTTATGTGGTCTATCGAAGCGCTGCCCTACTCACTTGAAGATGAATAAAATGTTGACGACCAAGTTAACACAATATCTTGATGAGAAGCAGGTGGACTACCGCCTGCTGCCCCACCGCTCGCCCGCTATCACTATTGAAGATGCGGCACAACAACGAGGGGTTCGCCCCGCACAGATGGTCAAATCTATTCTGTTGCGAGACATGGGAAATAACTACGCACTTGCCTGTGCACTGGGCGATCAATCGGTTGACCCTAAAAAAGTCCGAGCCTTCTTAGAATGTCGACGCATGACTTGTGTCGATTTATCCCAAGTTTCCGACATTACCGGCTATCAAATTGGAACGGTAACGCCTTTACTGCTCTCAACACCAATGCCTATTATCTTCGACAGTCAAATCCTACTAGAAGAGATCGTTACTATAAGTAGCGGCTCTCCAATGGCAGGTATTGCACTTCATCGGGATGCGCTCATCAAATTATGCAGCCCTCACTTTGCAGCTATATGTCGGTAAGCACAATGTAATCGTTTACTTTATTACAGAGATTGGAGATCTACTTCGCAGTATGCGATGTTATAAGATAAATTATTATTCAATTTATCAGCATAAGTAGTCATGGTTATTTTTTTAGACTATGCTCATGTCGTTGGTTAAAGTTCAAACAATTTGAAGTTGTTTTATTAAACACAGCCACTATGAACAGTAATGCCATAGTCTAGGCGTGTTGAATCTTCTCCAACGAAAAAGTGAATCCACTGATTGTTTCAGGACATCCACTTTTTGTGTAATGCATCTGTGACTATTCGCCCGCCAATGTCTGCGGGCTTTTTTTTGTTTTCAATATATTTACAGCAAATTAGCACGTTGTTAAGAAAATAAACTATTCTTTATATTGTCATAATCTTAAGGCTTAATAGCTGATAGATAAAAAAGAACGCAGTTCCAGCTCGAAAAAAGAAATGAGGTAAAAATCACACTGAACCGGATATTTATACAAAAATATGCTTACGACAGCACAGATATCCTAGAAAGTCAGTTAAAAATGCACAATCCCCTAACACAATCACACAAATTAATGAGGGGCTTTCGTATAATTCGCGGTGCTTGCCAACAATAAGGAAAAATATATGAGACTGTTTAAGCGCTATACTCCAAGTATGATTGCTAAACACGTAAGTAGGCTATTTAAGGGAAGAATTTATATATATGGCGTTGGTCGATTTGAGTTTGATAACGGTAAACTCATTTTGCCAGAAAGAGCAGAGCAACGGCATTTTCAAGCGGTAAAAGAAATTAATCAGGAAATAATGAAACTACGCTGTGCATATGCTTAAGCAAGAATTAAAAAAGGTTGGCGTTTGCCAACCTTTTTGCTTTCTACACTTCGACAGTCGTCACTGGGTATTTTGCCAGATCAGGTAAACGTCCTTTTAATCCCAATGCGCGCTTCATGATCTCATCTTTAGCACCTGGTAATTGACCTGCCAGTGTCATTCCAAGCCCTCGGATGAGTTTTTTCGCAGGATTCCCGCCTTCAAATAGGTCTCGGAAACCTTGCATTGCCGCAATCATTTTGGCCGCTTCGGCTTTGCGCCAACGCTCGTAAGCTCGCAAGTTGCGTTTCGCACCAATGTCTTCTCCTTGCTGCCACAATGCCAATACTTCTTGAGCTAAGCTTGCAGCATCCAACAGACCTAAATTCACTCCCTGTCCAGCAAGTGGATGAATGGTATGTGCAGCATCACCCACGAGAGCAACTCGTTCCGTAACAAAATCGCGTGCATAACGCATTTTTAATGGAAAAGCATAACGATCACCAACGACTTCGCACAGTCCCAGGCGAGCATCAAACTCAGCTGTTAGAACTTTATTAAACTCAGCTTCAGACATCGCCACTAAACGCTCAGCTCGTCCTGGCTCCGTCGACCATACAATCGAACTCATGTTGTCTTGTGACATCGGTAAGAAAGCCAATGGTCCTTGAGGCGTAAACACCTGACGAGCAACCTTAGCGTGATGGTCATGGGTGCGTATGTTCGCCACCAAAGCACTATGGCCATAGTCCCAGTGCGTTAAAGGAATGCCTTGCTGCTGACGAAGCCATGAGTTTGCTCCATCCGCACCAACCACCAGCTTTGCCGTTAACGCCTGACCATTATCAAGTGTTAGCCAAGCTTCACTTTCTCCAACAGCGATCGTGCTGCACTTTGCTGGCATGAATAAGGAAACATTGTCCAAACGTTTAACTTGCTCAAGCAAAGCAAGCTGGATCACCCGGTTCTCAACGATATGGCCTAGATCTGGCTGAGCGAATTCATTCGCATTAAACTCGATTCGAGCAAAACTGTCTTGCTCCCAAACCTCCATTGCAGAGTATGGCGCAGCACGACGAGAAACAATCCCTTCCCACGCATTGAGGTTACGTAAAATATTCTCACTTGAGCGGCTCAATGCTGACACTCTGACATCTGGTAACTCATTCAGTTGCGAATCGGGAGTACTTGCTTCAATGACGGCAATCCTAAGTTCTGAGTCTTTAAATGCGGCCGCTAACGCTAAACCTACCATTCCTCCACCAACAATGGCGATATCAACACTTTGCATCATTCTTTACATCCTACTCTTCTGTTTAGCGAGCAACTAAACCCAATGTTCTTTGTAACAGCGGGGCTTTAAGCACACCACAGTTGTCCATCATTGCTAAACCAAGGTTGCGACCAATCCTCATACTCAAATAGTCATTTGAGAACAGGTGAACCAAGGTTGAAGTCATGGTAATGGTTTTTTCTCTGTCATCTTCACGTCGCTGCTGAAAACGACTTAACACTTGATACGCACCAGGATCGCAACTTGATGCCGTAATTTCCTCAGCCAGTGAGGCGACATCTCGAATACCTAAGTTAAACCCTTGACCCGCAATCGGATGGAGTGTTTGTGCAGCATTGCCAACGGTGGCAAAACGGTGAGAGATGATCTGCTGACGATAACGAAGCACCAAAGGATAGCTCGCGCGCTGCCCAACTTTGGTCATTCGCCCTAAACGCCAGCCAAATGCCTGTTGAAGCGCCTCAAGGAAAGCGGTGTCCTCTAATGCCATCACCCTCTTTGCCTCAGCAGGAGGAAGGCACCAAACCAATGACATGCGTTCATCACTCATTGGCAGCAAAGCAACAGGACCGTGCTCAGTAAAGCGTTCAAAGGCACGCCCTGAATGAGCTTCAGCAGTACAAATATTGGCGATGACCGCTACTTGCCCAAAATCATGTTCACTCAAGGTTAAGCCGATTTGTTCACAGCATGGGGATACCGCACCGTCAGCAGCAACAAGTAACTTACCCTGTATCACCTCACCGCTTTCCAGCGTCACCTTTGTGCTTTGTGGCGTACGTTCAACTTCGGCAACTGCCTCAGGACACAACAATGTGATCTTATTGTGTTGTGATAAGCGCTGAGCATAAATCCGCCCAATATCTGCAAGCTCAACCACGTAACCAAGGGCAGACACATTTAATTCTTGGTTTGATACTTCGGTCATGCCCGCATGACCACGATCTGAGACATGAATATGTTCAATAGGCGTTGCAGCCGAAGCAATCGCGTTCCAAAGATCAAATTGTTTGAGTAATTCAACCGTACCGTATGACAACGCAATCGAACGAGAATCAAACCCCGGATGTGCTTGGTGATCATTCTCAAATTGCTCGACAACCGCCACCGACAGCTTTCCTTTACTATAATGATCCAATGCAAACGCGAGGGTCATACCCGCCATCGCGCCACCGGCAATAATGACATCAAATTGCTTCATAGCAGACTCTTAGTGAATAGTTGGAGCAGCTTCTTTCGCTTCTGGCTTTTGACCAAACTCCGCATGAATAGTCAGTACACAAACCTTAACATGCTCTATCACCTGCTCCATGAGTTGAGCTTGTTCTTGCAGATCGTCATCTTCATCAATCCCTAACTTAGCGATTTCTTCAAGATCAGTAAGCGCCTCTTTCACATCTTTAGACACCTTTTTTAGCTCAACACCAATAAGGCCAAGGCCAGAAATAAAGTGGTTTACCCAATCCGCAACGCCATCAGCGATATCAAAGAGACTAGCGCTTGCTTCTTCATCCGGCAGTAATAGAGATAGCTCCATTGCCGTACCGGTCAGCTCTTCTTTGGTCAATGCCAACGCTTGTTTTGCTTGTTGCAGCGCCTTATCCGGCCATCCCATACCATCATTGGTATAATCAAAAATAATCGGCTGCCAACTTTCATCATTTAGGCTAAGCCCACCACTTAGCATCCCCGTTAACAAGCCATGCATTTCCGAGGGATTCACTGCCAGTCCAGCAGATTGAAGTTCAGTTGCTGCAGTTAAATAATCAGGGAGAGAGTTTTTGCTCATAGGAAGGCCTAAATTTGGGTAAATAAAGTCAATCGTACCACTTCGTCAGGTCATGGAAAACGCCGTACAATGCAATTGTGGATAGCTTTTACACAATTTGTCCAATTACTGTGTCATTCTGCGCTGAATTGACAATGCTGACAGGGAAAAGCTTGAATCTTATTATCGCTTTTCCTATAGTTTCCTCCTCGATGGTGCCATGAGTCATCATCTGAATTAAGCGTGTAGAGTCAATATGAGCAATCAAGCGGTAGAAGTTGAAATCTTAGGTAAACTTACTCGAGTGAACTGTCCTCCTGGGCAGGAAGAGTCGTTGCTATTAGCGGCGCAAGATCTCGACAACCGTCTGAAAGACATGACATCAAAAACGAAAGTGACCAACGAAGTTCACCTACTCACGATCGCTGCGCTAAACTTTTGTTATGAGCTAAGAGCAAAAAACTCAAATGCTGAACAAGAGCAAAATCAAATAACTGAGCGTATGGAACAGCTCACTGCATCACTTGAAGATGTACTTAGTAAAGTTAAGCCCGGACAGCCATAACCTTTACTGCAACAAGCATTTTACCCTGGAGTGTTCGTGAGGGGATTACGTCCCTGAGCCGATAAGCAATACCTAAGGGTTAGTACTTGGTAGCTATTGAGCAAGCTCGGCAAGTACCGAGAAGCCTACGGTTATCATTGCTGATCCGCCTTGAACCAGCTGGTTCAAGGGTCAACATTCTCCAACGGCACTCTGGGGTATCTCTACACTAAGGTACCTTCACAAATGGGTATCATTATGCATCTATCCAGACAAGATTTTCGAAAACAGATCCGAGAAAAACGCAATCAGCTACCAAGCGATGTGCAATTTCAGGCGGGATTAGATTTAGTTCGGCAATTTAACAAGCTTCCCGAATACCAAACACTCCATCATGTCGCGTTATACCTTTCCTCCGATGGCGAAGTCGATACCAAACCATTAATTGAAAAAATGTGGCTAGATGGCATCCAAACCTACCTCCCTGTATTGCATCCTTTTTCTATAGGCCACTTACTCTTTCTTCATTACACTCCTGAGACGCCTCTCACCTTCAATAAATACGGCATTCTAGAACCCATTTTAAATCAAACCTTGATTCAGCCTGTCGCTGAACTCGATATGATCTGCACGCCTCTGGTGGGGTTTGACTCGCAAGGACATCGCCTTGGCATGGGCGGTGGCTACTATGACCGAACGTTAGAAACTTGGTTTAAAAGTGGCGTTGGGCCTAAACCTGTTGGGCTGGCTCATAATTGCCAACATGTTGAGCGCCTTCCTATTGAGAAATGGGATGTACCTCTGCCCAAAATAGTGACACCAAGCCAGATCTGGCAATGGGAATCTTAAGCTCGACTCGCTATAATCTCGCCGATATTTGTTACTTCACCTTCATCAAATCAGGAGATGAGCATGACTCAAGATGAAATGAAAAAAGCAGCTGGTTGGGCGGCGCTGAAATACGTTGAGAAAGGTAGCATTGTGGGTGTCGGTACCGGTTCAACAGTCAATCACTTCATCGATGCACTTGGTTCAATCAAAGAAGACATTAAGGGTGCAGTATCAAGCTCTGAAGCATCGACAGAAAAACTAAAAGCGCTGGGCATTGAAGTGTTTGATTGTAACGATGTGATCAAACTTGATGTGTACGTCGATGGCGCAGACGAAATCAATGCGACTCGCGATATGATCAAAGGTGGCGGTGCCGCATTAACGCGTGAAAAGATTGTTGCAGCACTGTCTGACAAGTTTATTTGCATTGTAGATGATACCAAAGCCGTCGATATCCTAGGTGAGTTCCCATTACCAGTAGAAGTGATCCCAATGGCTCGTTCTTACGTGGCTCGTGAGTTGGTGAAGCTTGGCGGTGATCCGGCTTACCGTGAGGGTGTGATCACTGACAACGGCAATGTGATTCTGGATGTCCATCACCTTAAAATTACCAACCCGAAAGAGCTGGAAGATAAGATCAACGGTATCGCAGGCGTTGTTACTGTTGGCTTGTTCGCTCACAGAGGTGCAGATGTGGTGATCACAGGAACTCCAGAAGGCGCTAAAATCGAAGAATAAATAATTAGAAGTTAGTAAATTTCTGTTATTTCATTACAAGCGGCACCTATATGTGCCGTTTTTTCTGCTCTTTATATTAAAAAGTATGCCTTATTCCGTAATTTTCTTACCCAAACTGTATTTTTTTTGTTAAGTTAGTTGGAAGAAGACGCACAGGGAAAACGTTTGCGTCCCTATAAAACAATGGCAAAAGTCACTTTTGATTCACCATATTTATGATGTGCGCCAATTTAGCCCCACCTTCCCATTTTAAGGACGAGAATAATGGCCAAAGTTTCACTGGAAAAAGATAAGATCAAGATTCTACTTCTAGAAGGTCTTCACCCATCTTCTGTGGAAGTGCTTCAATCGGCAGGTTATACCAACATCGAATACCATAAAGGCTCCCTTCCGGAAGAAGAATTGCTTGAAGCGGTAAAAGATGTCCACTTCATTGGTATTCGCTCCCGAACTAACCTTTCACAAGAAGTAATCGATGCAGCAGAAAAGCTGGTTGCTATTGGTTGCTTCTGTATTGGTACTAACCAAGTCGATCTTAATGCCGCTGCAAAACGTGGTATTCCAGTGTTTAACGCCCCATTCTCCAACACTCGTAGTGTTGCTGAGCTTGTGCTAGGCCAAATCCTATTGTTGCTTCGTGGCATCCCAGAAAAGAACGCACTGGCTCATCGTGGTATTTGGAAGAAAAGTGCCGACAACTCCTATGAAGCACGTGGTAAACGCCTTGGTATCATTGGGTATGGCCACATTGGCACCCAGCTTGGCATCATTGCCGAAAACTTAGGGATGCGAGTTTATTTCTACGATATTGAAAATAAACTCTCTCTCGGTAACGCCACTCAAATCCCAACCATGAGTGAGCTACTCAATAAATGTGATGTTATTTCTCTGCACGTGCCTGAAACGCCAGAGACAAAAAATATGATGGGTGCAGAAGAGTTTGCTCGTATGAAGCCGGGCGCAATTTTCATTAATGCCGCCCGCGGCACTGTGGTTGATATCGAAGCGTTATGCCACACCATGGAGTCAGGGCATCTGTCTGGTGCTGCAATTGACGTATTCCCTGTTGAGCCGAAAACAAATGCAGACCCATTTGAATCGCCACTACAGCAATTCGATAATGTAATCCTAACGCCTCACGTTGGTGGCTCAACACAAGAAGCCCAAGAAAATATCGGTGTAGAGGTCGCAGGAAAGCTAGCGAAATACTCAGATAATGGTTCAACGCTTTCAAGTGTCAACTTCCCTGAAGTATCACTACCAGAGCATCGTGATTGCTCGCGCTTGCTCCACATTCACCAAAACCGTCCCGGTATTTTGACGCAAATTAACACCATCTTTGCTGAAGAAGGGATCAACATTGCAGGTCAGTATCTACAAACCGCATCAGACATTGGTTATGTGGTCATTGACGTCGAGTCTGAACGCTCAGAAGAAGCTCTGGCAAAACTGAAAAGCATTGAAGGAACGCTTCGCGCACGTATCCTGCACTAAGTAAATACATAACGAATCAAAAAAGCCACCGTCATTGCGGTGGCTTTTTTATTCAGTGATTAAGCAACGTTAAGGCTTCAATGCTCGTTCACCACGAGCAATACCGACAACGCCACTTCTTGCCACTTCAATAACATCCGTCACTTCTGAAATAGCCTGAATAAAGGCATCCAATTTTTCACTGGTTCCTGCTAACTGTACGGTGTATTGCGAGGCCGTCACATCAACGATCTGGCCACGGAAAATATCAGCAGTGCGCTTTACCTCAGCTCGAGCAAAACCACTGGCTTTCACCTTCACCATCATCAGTTCGCGCTCAATATGATCAAACTCCGTCACTTCTTGTACTTTCAGTACATCAATGAGCTTATGAAGTTGCTTTTGGATCTGCTCAAGTTCCATTTCATCAGACACTGTGGTCACGTTGATCCGTGATAAGGTTTCATCATCAGTCGGAGAAACTGTCAGAGATTCAATGTTGTAGCCACGCTGAGAAAACAGGCCAACAACACGAGACAGTGCACCAGGCTGGTTTTCTAGTAGTAGTGAAATAATGTGTCTCATATTACGTGCGCTCCGTTTTGCTCAACCACATTTTATCCATACCCTCACCTTTGATCTGCATTGGGTACACATGTTCAGTTTCATCAACATTGATATCTACAAACACCAGACGATCTTTCATATCCAGTGCTTTTTGCAGCCCCTGTTCGAGCTGATCAACGCTTTCAATACGGATACCAACATGACCATACGCCTCAGCGATCGCAGCAAAGTCAGGTACAGAGCTCATATAAGAATTTGAATGGCGGCCTTGGTAAACAATGTCTTGCCACTGCTTAACCATGCCTAAGAATCGATTGTTTAGGTTAATAATCTTAACCGGAATGTCATATTGCATCGCAGTGGACAGCTCTTGAATATTCATCTGAATACTGCCATCCCCTGTTACAACGACTACCTCTTCATCGGGAAGTGCGTATTTCACTCCCATTCCCGCAGGTAAACCAAAGCCCATCGTGCCAAGGCCACCAGAGTTAATCCAGCGACGAGGCTTATTAAATGGGTAGTAGAGAGCCGCAAACATCTGGTGCTGCCCCACATCCGAAGCCACATAAGCATTACCCTTGGTGATCTTGTGCAGTGCTTCAATCACTTGTTGTGGCTTAATACGCTCAGACGATTTGTCATAAGCGAGGCAATTTCTATCTTGCCAAACTTTGATGTCATCCCACCAGCAATTGACGGCTTGCTGATCATTCGTGCCACCTTGTTCTTCAAGCAGAGTCAGCATGGTTGCTAACACTTTTTCCGCCGAACCCACAATTGGCAGATCCACTTTCACGTTCTTTGAAATTGAGGAAGGATCAATATCAATATGCATAACCTTGGCATTCGGGCAGTACTTCTCTAGGTTGTTGGTCGTGCGATCGTCAAAACGCACACCAATACCAAAGATCAAATCCGCTTCATGCATGGCCATGTTGGCTTCGTATTTACCATGCATACCAAGCATGCCTAATGAATTTTTGTGCGTTCCGGGAAAGGCACCTAAGCCCATCAAAGTGCTCACTACAGGTAAGTTTAAGCTTTCTGATAGCTGCAATACTTGCTCATGAGCTTCAGAGATCACAGCACCACCACCTACATACAGTACTGGTTTTTTCGCCGCCAACAGCGCTTTAAGTGCTTTTTTGATCTGCCCTTTGTGGCCATTCGTCGTTGGCTTGTACGAGCGCATATTAATGCTTTCAGGGTATTGATAAGGGAGCTTGATCTGCGGGTTCATAACATCTTTAGGCAGATCAATAACAACTGGTCCTGGGCGACCCGTTGTCGAGATATAAAAGGCTTTTTTAACGATTTCAGGGATGTCTTCAGCTTTCTTGACTAAAAAGCTGTGTTTTACGATAGGGCGAGAGACCCCAACGATATCACATTCTTGGAATGCATCATTACCAATCAGGTTTGTTGGCACGTTACCTGAAATTACAATCATCGGGATTGAATCCATATACGCAGTCGCAATCCCCGTTACGGTATTGGTTGCGCCAGGTCCAGAACACACAAGAACTACCCCTGGTTTACCCGTAGCACGAGCGTAACCATCAGCCATGTGTGTCGCCGCTTGCTCATGGCGAACAAGCACGTGCTTAATTTGTTCGGTTTTTTCATGTAAAGCGTCGTAGATATCTAAAACAGACCCCCCTGGATAACCAAAGATCTGTTCAACGCCTTCTTCGATCAGAGATTGCACTACCATCTCTGCGCCGGATAACATTGCTGCCATATTTTCTCCTTACCGGTTTCTTCATTACGTAAGGTCAACGCAATGGGCCGGTTTTACATAGTCGAGGTCTTATTTGTAGCCTAATTCGAAATACTTCCAGTTTTCGGCTATGTCTTGCCTTTGTCATAACAAAGTACAAGTGAACAAAACAAATGTAACGTGTTATTAGCATTGGGTCTATTGAGTGGTGTGTCACTTTTTAAACAAAATGCTATTTTTTAGAACAAAACCAGATGTAATGAGCAACACAGAACATTAAAGCGGAGTAAATACTCAGAAGTCGGACGAAAAAAAGCCAATAATTTTACTTAACTTATTTATAACTAAGCCAAACTTTTGCGTTTCCTAAAGAAACGCCGGATACAAAAAAGCCCTCAGGAGTCAAAAACTCAGCTGAGGGCTTTTTAATCAATATGAAATTTAGTGATTGATAAAGTGCTACTTCGTACTTTTATCTTTGTACATTTCTTCAATTTCATCTTGATAACGGTCGTTAATCACCTTACGACGCAGTTTTTGCGTCGGTGTTAGCTCACCATCATCCATTGAAAAAGCTTTCGGTAGCAATTTAAACGTCTTCACTTGTTCAAATTTCGCGAGTTCTTTTTGTAGCTCATTCACACGCTGCTCGAACATTTCCACAACCTGATGATGTTTAATCAGCTCTAATCGATCGTGATACTTAATGTTCAGCTCTTTCGCGTACTCTTCTAGGCTATCGAAACAAGGCACAATCAGCGCAGAAACAAATTTTCGTGTATCCGCAATAATTGCAATCTGCTCAATGAAATGGTCTTTACCAATCGTCCCTTCGATCATTTGTGGAGCAATGTACTTACCACCTGAGGTTTTCATCAGCTCTTTGATACGATCGGTAATGAATAGGTTGCCATTTTCATCAATATGACCCGCATCTCCTGTTTTTAAGAAGCCGTGCTCATCAAAGGTTTTGGCCGTTTCTTGCGGCATTTTGTAATAACCACGCATCACCATCGGGCCACGGACTAAAATCTCGTTATTTTCACCAATTTTAACTTGTGCGCCGGGCATAGCCATACCGATTGAGTCAGGGTCAAAACATTGATCATCCCAACACGAGATTGTCGCTGTGGTTTCCGTCATCCCATAGCCCAGTTTCACGTTAATTCCGATAGCATGGAAAAAACGGCCAATGGTTTCATCTAGTTTCGCTCCACCGCATGGCATGAATTTGATATTGCCACCAAGCAGCGCACGTAGTTTAGACAACACCAGTTTATCGGCAAGGTTATAGGCTTTGGTCAGCATAAGTGACGGCTTACGGCCTTCTTGATGACAAACCGACATCTTCGCGCCCATGTTTACTGCCCAAGTGAATAACACCTTACGAATAAACGGAGCTTTAGAGACCTTTTCATGAATGGCAGAGAAGATCTTCTCATAGAAACGAGGAACGGCACACATTACCGTTGGACGGATCTCACTGAGGGCTTCTCTGACTTGCATTGTGTCTTTCAGGTAACAGTTAGTGCCACCTTTGTAGAGAACATAGAAAGTCCACGCACGCTCAAACACATGTGATAGTGGTAAGAAACACAAAGAAACATCTTCAGGAGTCAGACTCAAACGCTGATCATGACCTTTAAGCTGAGCGTCGATGTTCGCGTAATCAAGCATCACACCCTTAGGCTGCCCTGTTGTACCTGAGGTATAAATGAGGGTAAATAGATCATCAATATTGGCTTGCTCAAGGCGAGTTTCCAATTCAGCGCGATCAGCGGCTTTTCCTTGTTCAATGAAACATTGCCAGTTCATCGCATGAGGGTGCGCTTTAAGATCAATCTCATCACCCATTGCCACGATCAGCTCAAGCTGTTCACATTCATCAAAAATACTTACCGCAGCGTCAAATTGCGGCTGTTCACCAACAAACAGGACTTTCGCATCTGCATTTTGCAAAATATAAGAGGATTGTGCAGCCGTATTGGTGGGATAAATCGGAACTGTCACGCCACGCAGTTGCATTGTGGCTAAGTCAGCAATGCTCCATTCGGGCATGTTATTTGAGAAGATTGCTATCTTATCTTGGACCTTAAGGCCCTGTGCAAGTAATGCTAATGAAATAGCATCAACCTGCTCACCAAACTGCTTCCAACTGATCCCTTGCCATACTGCACCGATTTTATGTTTCAGTGCGATGCGGTCTCCGCCTTTTGCAATTTGTTCACGAATTCGTTTTACGATATGGAAATCTAAGCTTGCCATCTATATGTCTTACCTTTGGCTTACACCTGTAAGCTTTTTTGAGCGCACAAGTGTACATTTCAGCCACCAAAAGGCAACTGACAAGCATCAAACTTGTGGATATAAATAGTAAAAAACCTTGAATAGCACAGGACTATCCAAGGTTTTTAATTTCCGTAGCAGATGAAAGTTATTTCATTGCAACAACTTCACCGCAGATCATCATTAGCTGGTCGCGAAGCCAGATGTGACCTTTATCTTTCTCACTCGATTCATGCCAGCTTAGGTAGCCATTGATTTTGGCATTTTCGAACGGGAATTCTAGCACTTGCAGTTGGTCTTTGTTCGCTGCGTTTTCAACCATCCAACGTGGAGCCATCGTCACCAATTCAGATTGGCCAACGACGTACAATACGTTGCTCAAGCTTGTACCTTCATAATATGCCGCAACATCTAACTCACGGTATGCTTGCTCAGAGAAGCTACGCTGACCATGAACTTTAGACAGTTTCGCATGACGCTCTGATTTTAGCTGTTCGCCAGTGACAGAACCTTGAATGCGAGGGTGTGATTTTGAAACCACAACAACTAGATCGTCTTGGAAGATTTCAGTGCTAGAGAAGCCCTGTTCATCAAAACGAGAATAGTCGATTACGAAGTCGATCTCTTGGTAGCGCATGCGCTCAGCTAAAAGGCGATCGAATTCAGCATCTAGATGAAGTTTTACGTTTGGCGCCTGATCATGCACACTCGACATGATTTTAGGAGCAAAACGCATGTCGCACGGACTGCAAATTGCCAATTTAAACAGACGAGTTGACGTCTCAGGAGAAAAGATAGAACTTGGCAGTTCATTGCGAATTAATTGCAGAGCCTGACGGATCGGGCCGAACAATTGACGTGCGCGCTGAGTTGGTTGAATACCACGGCCTTGACGCATGAACAATTCATCATTGAACATCACTTTAAGACGAGCCACAGCATTACTAACTGCTGGCTGAGACATACCAAGGTTGTGGGCAGCACGAGTAATATTTTGCTCTTGCATTACGGCATCAAATACCGTTAACAGGTTTAGATCTACTCCTCGTAATGTGCTCTCCATTCGGTAACTCGATATAGCACTCATAGACTCTTTCTTATCAATCATTAATCAAGCCTCTTGTATTCGTAAATAATAGATATTTATTCAGGATAAGGTTGGGAATAGATAACCAAATATTTTTGTATTTATGGTTTAGATGATTTCTTGGCGATCCCTACTATCCACGAATCAATTAGCGATTAGCAATAAGATTCACAATTAATCAGTATTTTTTACCTAATAATTAAGATTAATCTTACAAATCAATGAAATAATCGACTTATAAAAAAATATAAATTGGATTTTTTGATGCTCAACATACCTTTATTGATATTAGTAATGGATCTTCATTGATAGAAACCTAATATTCATCATTCAAATTAATGACCAGCGTTATGAAAAAGCCTCACTTATGGTACACGGTGTATTTTTGACTATGAGAATGCATGTAGTTGACTAAATATTCGCTGTATATTTCAGCCAATCTACTTGAGACCACAAATCATTTGAGAGTTTTTCGTTACAATCCCAGTTTCCTTCTAACAACCATTCAACAATTGCTTTGGCGACATTCGGATAACGAATGGTCTCTCCGCGGCTATCATCGAGCCATTCTCGGACTTTTGCCGCATCCAAATGCTCCATTCCAACTGCGAGCCCAAGCTCTTCCAGTGTGGCGACATTGCTTAATTGTTCAAACTGACCAGCCAATGGTTTTAGCAATAGTTTTTTACCATGCATCAGCGCTTCTGAAGGCAGTTCAAATCCACCATTCGCCATCACCCCACGACATCGTTTTAAATAATATTGAAAAGACTGCTGACACAATGGGTGAAACTCAATGTTTTCCACTTTGCAGTACGTTTTCACATGTGGGTGAAAACAGATGAAGTGTTGGCTTGAAAAACGCCATAACAATTCACTGATATCACTCATCGCTTCAAAGGGGAGATAAACTAAAACGAAGGGCTCTTCCTCAACAAGCTCCACTTCACTGTGAACAATCGGCGGTAGAATCGGTTGTTCAAAATGATACCAATGCAGGGCGAGATGATAGTCAGCTGGAGCAAAGTGATCCAAAAGCTGTTTATCGAGCCAGCTTGCCCCTCTAAGTGGCACCGGATAACGAAATGCATTTTGGTGGCTAATGCTGATGCAAGGTACAGACTGTAACTTTGCGGCCCAAGCGGATACGGGTTCAAAATCGTTCAATACCAAATCATAGTCAGACAGTTCTAACCGTGCTACATCTTGATAAAAGCGCCAAATATTATTACGCATGGCCGTTTGAAAGTAGTTCACTTTGCCTTTATAAGAACAAAAGGTCAGGCCTTTTCGCGTTTGGTAGTCACCAAATGCCTGCATAGAAAAGTATTGGCTTTCTTCTCGACCAGAAAACAGAAAATCAACCTCAACGCTTTGCTCTGCAAGTGCTCTTGCCATTGCTCTTGCTCGCGCCGTGTGACCATTTCCTGTGCCTTGTACACCATAGAGTATTTTCATCGTATTACACTCCTAGCCCTATCAGTGCTAAATAGGCACACGTCATCCCCAATACCGCACCTAAAGCAACATCGGTAACAAAATGAACGCCGAGCAAAACGCGCGAGCTTGCAATCAACAGTGCCCAAAAGTAAGCATAGCCAGTGCATGCGGGATAAAAGTGGCTCAGTAACACAGCCATTAAAAACGCGGCAGCGGTATGACCCGAAGGCAGGCTATATTGATCGGAAGGAGTGATGTAAGCGAACAAATTGAGGGAGAGTTCTTGAGGACGCCGCCGTTTGAAACCATTTTTCAGAGCCCAATAAATAGGGAGTTCCATTGCAAATGCAGTAAGCCCAGCTAAAGCAAATGTCGTCCCGTGTGTTGTATCGTATCCCCAAGCAATAAGAGCAATCACAACATATAAATGCCCGTCTCCCGTATGTGAAATGGCTTTGCTCACTCTTGCCATCGAAGGACTGAATCTGTTTTGCAAACAAAACAATGAGATCGTGACGTCTAACTTGATTATCGAATCTATCGAACGCATAACCGACTCCTTTTCTAGCGGTCTCACGTCCAAACTAAAGTCCTACAGTGACAAGGTAGTGACGGTTTGTTTGTAAAATAATGACATCCATTGAGATAAAAAAAGGCCACCGAAGTGGCCTTTAATGACTTTACGCATCAAGCGCTTCGTGCTTTTTCACTAAACCAAAGTCAGCTAAAATGGCGTAGGCAGCCGGAATCATAAATAACACCAGTAAGGTGGAAGCAAAAATACCAAACACAATGGAGATCACTAGCGGCTGAATCACTTGAGCTTGCAAACTGGTTTCTGTCAAAAGCGGTAGTAAACCTGCAGCTGTCGTCATCGAGGTCAAAAATACCGCACGAAACCGCTCTCGACTGGCTTTCACCACGGAGTCATGAACACTATCCCCTTCATCAACATGGTGCCGTATGTACTGCACTAACAAAATGGAATCATTGACCACAATCCCCGCTAAAGAGACAAATCCCATCATGCTTGGCATACTCAACGAGTGACCAAGCAATACGTGGCCCCAAACGACACCAATAAAAGCCAGAGGGATCGCCAGCATAACAACAAAGGGTTCGAGATAACTGCGGAACTGATAGCTAAGAATGGCAAACACACCAAACAAACCGAGTAAAAATCCTTTCCCCATCGATGCCCCTGTTTCTGCAGCATCTTTTGCTTCACCTTCAAAATCAAATCGCAAACCCGGGTATTTCTTCATTAGCTCGGGCGCTTCCTGTTTTTGGAACTGGGCGATCACCGCCGAGGAACTCACCTTAGTGTTGTCGGTATCGCCAAATACACTGATGGTCCGCAGACCATTTATCCGTTGAATTCGAACATAGTTTCGCTGGAATTCTAATGTAGCCAAGGTGGCTAATGGGATTTGTGTTCCATCAGGTAAAATAACTGGGAAATTCGCAAGCTGTTGCAAATCACCGGCCTGCGTTTTATCCAATCGTACTTCGATAGAGATGTTCTCCACCCCAATTTGGATTTCATCCGCCGTTTGCCCGAAATAAGCAGCCCGTAACTGGTTCGCGATAAGTTGCCCATTAATGCCGTAAGTTTCTGCACCAGGGCGGAGCCTGACCAAAATTTCTTCTTTGCCCATGCGCATGTCATCTAAAACGCCGTGCACACCATCAAACTCGTTGAGGTAATTTTGAATATCAATTGAAGCCGCTTTCAACTGACTGAGATCGTCATGTGAAGCACGTATTTCTATAGAGCGTCCCCCCGGCCCCATTGTTGGTTGTTTAAAGACTAAAGAGATAGGTTGAGCTAGCTCTCCCACATCATTTCGCCATGCCTCAATAAAATCATCAATGACCGTATTTCGCTGCTCAGCACCGAGTAAATCTAAGCGAACCGTGGCGATATGAGGACCTGATTCGTTGGCATCCGCGTTAGCATTAAACTGTGTGGTAATGTGCTCAACCAGCGTGTGCCCCTGTTCAATATTGTCACTCCATTGTTGATTGAGTTTTTTCGCCGAAGCGACCACTTTATCAACCACTAACTCAGTTTGAGCAAGCGATGAGCCGGGCGGTAAAATGATCCGCGCTTCTGCAATATCACCATCCAAATCTGGAAACGGTTGGAATTTAAGTAAGCCACCAGCAATCGCCGCGACCGAAATCAATAGTGCAGCAAACACAGCCCCTAAAAAGGCATAGCGATAGCTCACCACTTTTTCGACTAACGACACCAATGTGGTATTGCGAAAGTTTTCAAAGCGCGCCAACAAAATCCGCTTAAACTTCAGATCATCACGCTCACGTTTTTGCTGATGCAATGAGTGAGCAAGGTGATTAGGTAAAATCAAAAATGCTTCAACAAGGCTCAAAGTCAGCACCAGAATCAGTACCTGTGGCACGGCTTTGAGTACAGCCCCCATCTCACCTTGTAAGAAAAGTAGACTGCCAAAAATACAAATAGTGGTAAGGAAAGAAGAAAATACCCCCGGTAACACCTTCTTCACCCCATTGATCACGGCTTCATCTACTTTTTGGCCGCGTTCAAGGTGAGCCGCTATCGATTCTGCAATCACAATCGCATCATCCATCATGATGCCAATGGCCATCAATAATCCGACCAGAGACATAATGTTGATAGACAAGCCCAATTGGGCCATCAAGAACAAACCACCTAAAAATGCAACAGGTAGGCCAGCCGCCACCCAAAATGAATAACGAAAACTAAAGAAAAGCCACATTGTTGCAAACACCAACACGATCCCTTGCCAGCCATTACGAACCATCATTGTTAGGCGATCCCATAATACCGAGGAAAGATCATTGGTCATTTCCAATGCCACACCATCGGGGGCGATTTGCTGCTGATCTGCAACAAACTGGCTGACTCGATCTTTAATTCTTAAGGCATCGTCCTCTTTATTCTTGCTGATCTTCAATAATGCAGATGGCTTGCCATCAAATAACACTTTCTGTTCATCCAGTTCGAAACGATCAGTAATTATCGCAATATCACGAAGCCGGATTAGGGCCCCGTTTGGTGAAGAACCTACCACCATATTAGCCAGTGTATCTGGTGCAATTTTTCGCTCATCAAAACGGATAAGAAAGTTCTTGTCAGGCGTTTCAATATTACCGCTTGGCAGCTTAATATTTTGTTGCCCGATCTGTGCTGCAATGTCGTTTACACTTAAGCCAAGTTGGCGCATAGCGGTGTTATCTAGTTCGACCAAGTATTGGTGATCAGAAAAACCACTTACATCCACTAATGACACGCCATAATCAAGCTTGAGGGTTCGTTTAAGTTGCTCGGCATAAGCCTTTAACTCCGGCCAAGTTGTATCGGCAGTGATTGCGACATCGACGACGGGTTCATTCCAATCAAGCTCTTGCACCACGGGTGATTCGATCTCTTTTGGGAAATCATTAATCGCGTTGATCTGGGTTTGAACATCAACCAGCATCCGGCCAATATCTGCTTTTTCGTTGAGCTTTAAGATCAAACGAGCAGAACCCTCTATCGCTTCACAGCGGGTTTCAACGATGTTTGCCAGCCCATCGACAGCATCTTCCATCCGCACACACAGGCTCTCTTCCACTTCTTGCGGCGCAGCGCCCGGATAAACAATGCCAGCCATAATGTAAGGCGGATCGTACTCAGGAAAAGTCTCTCGCTTAATGGTCGATAACGAGCTGAATCCGAGGATCAACAACGCCAGCATTAACAGATTGGCTGCGGTAGGATGACGTGTAAAAAATCGGATCATAATTTACGCTCCTCAAACTGAGGGGCGTTCTCACGTAATTTCATGCCCTCAATTGCCGGTAGTAAATCGTTAAGAATCAGTTTTTCTCCCTGCTCTAGATCACCTTCGATCACAACATGATGATTCCGGCGATACAGCACCGTAACCGACACAATTTTTAGTTGCTGATTGTCATCCATCAAATAAATACGATCACCATGTAAAGCACGTTCAGGGATCACCCAACTTGGATTTTGTTGACCTTCAATCTCTGCTTTGACAAACATACCATTGACCAATGGCGGGACGGTATCTGGATTCAGATCCCTATAGTCTTGCTCGATCTCTAAGATCACGCCGGCAGTTGCCCGATTAGGATCCACCGTTTCACTGATCCGAGCGACCTTCGCTGGCCAGTTTGCTTTTAAGTTTCCACTGCTCAATTCTATTTGAGCCCGAATAAATGTCATATCAGGCTGAGGGATCCCGGCCTCATCACGCTGAAACTCCCCTAAACTGGAGGCCAACGTCTGCATATCATGAATTGAGAGTTGCGCTTCCACTTCCATTGTCTTCATTCCATGTGCCACAACCATGGTTTGCTGTTGATTAATGACCTGATCCAATTCAGTGTCAACTTCAGAAATACGCAGGTCCATAGGTAAAACAATACTGGTCTTTGCTAACAAGCGCTGTGCTTCTTGCACCTTGGAAGCATTCACTTTTATCTTTGCTTCAGCCACCCGCTTTTCGTCCGGTATCAATGCCAATTGATTCTCTATGTCTTGCACTAGCTTTTGTTGAGATAAGGTACTCTGCTGCTGTTGATCGACTTCAGATTGGGAGGCAAGGCCGCGTTTACGTAAGTTCTGTTTGCGCTCGAGCTCTTTCTTAGCAATTTTCTGCCGATTTTTCTCAATCCCCAATGTTTGTCGCAGGTTGCGCTCTTCTTGTTGTAGCTTCGCCAATGACGTCTCACTCGATTTTAAATCCGCTTGTGTCTGTGCCAGCTTGAGTTCGTAATCAAGCGGGTCAATACGAAGGACTTCCGTTCCCTTACTCAATACTTGTCCTTTTTCTAGCCTTGGGTGGCGATAAACCACCTTACCTGATACTTCAGCAATGGCTTTCCATTCCACTTTGGGCTTTATTTTTCCAAATCCAATCGCCAACGGCGCCATGGCTTTGAGTTCAAGTGGTATCGTTTCAACCAATCGAGCACGTTCACCAGCTGGCTTAGTCGGAATATCCGGGCGAAGGTTAATGGCTAAGATCAAAACCAAAACCCCAATAGCTAAAACAGGAAAAAAAAGTAGCTTGCGGTTAACCTTCATCACTCACTCCTTGTACTGGCATAGGAAACATAAATCCACTCGTCATCAATTTAATGTTGTGTTCAAACAAGCGGTTGAGGAATTCTTCATTGAGTTCAATTCCGTGAATCGCAAGCAATGCTGGCGGAGCCATAAAAGGAAACACCATCAAGCTAATGTATGAAATCCGACAAAGTTTTGGGTCCATATCTGGCTTTAAAACGCCACTATCCACCAGCTTATCGAAGATGATGTCTTGCATTGGCTTGCTAATATCAATAAAAACCTTCTCCATCAGCTTACGCTGCGTGTCGGAAGGTGGCATGTGCATCACCTGAGCAATCAGCCGAGGAAATTGAGGCACCTTGACCATTTCTCGGTAGTAAGTTCGCATTAAATCAATAAAATTCTGATGCGAGCTATCTTGAAGCAATGCTTGCATGGTGATCTGCATCGGCGACAGCGTCTCCCTCAACATGGTTTCAAACAGCCCTTCTTTGTTACCAAAGTAGTAGCGGATCAAGGCACTGTTTACGCCTGCTTTTTGTGCGACAAGCCGGGTAGAGACTTTGTCATACGCCATTACGGTAAACAGCTCTCGTGCATGAAAAATCAGCTTACCTCGAGCATCTGTTTTTTCACTTGGCCTGCCCGCTTTACGCCCAGAGTCAACCATGCCTTCCCCTTCAAAAATTCATCAGATGATTAATTATAGATTGTTGTTTTTATATACGATATGACATTAATTCATCACTAATTCATCAATTGATGAATTAACCTCTACCAGCCAGAACTCATCCGATATGAATAAAAAAGCAACTTTAGGGTTGACGTGCTTACGTGAGTACGGTACTAATCTATTAACTTAATTTTGTGGTTTATGTAACGCTCTTAGGAAGTAGTTAACAATGACAACTCATTTTTCTATCCTGCTTAGCCTCCTCCTTATCGTGACCAGTTCGCGCGGGTAGGTTGTGGAAGAAAAAAGAACCACACAGAATGACAAGAACCCGCACTCAGATGCGGGTTTTTTTATATCTGAATACTAAGAATGTACCGGAAGTAAACGATTAACTTGTGCAAGAATGCACAACATGGAAACAAAGGAAGCAAACATGAACGATCAAGTCATTATATTCGACACCACATTGCGTGATGGCGAACAGGCGTTGTCAGCAAGCTTGACGGTTAAGGAAAAACTGCAAATTGCCTATGCGCTTGAAAGGCTGGGCGTTGATGTTATCGAGGCGGGTTTCCCTGTCTCTTCTCCGGGTGATTTCGAATCCGTACAAACCATCGCTAAACACATCAAAAATAGCCGCGTTTGTGCCCTTTCTCGTGCTGTGGCAAAAGACATTGATGCCGCAGCAGAAGCATTAAAAGTAGCCGATGCCTTCCGAATCCATACCTTCATTTCTACTTCTACCATTCATGTGCAAGACAAGCTGCGTCGTAGCTATGATGATGTCGTTGAAATGGGCGTAAAAGCTGTTAAACACGCACGTAACTACACTGACGATGTTGAATTTTCTTGTGAAGACGCTGGTCGCACACCAATTGATAATCTATGTCGTATGGTTGAATCAGCAATCAATGCTGGCGCAAGTACCATCAACATTCCAGATACGGTTGGCTATACCGTACCAAGTGAATTCGGCGCCATTATTGAGACCCTATTTAACCGTGTACCAAATATCGACAAAGCTATCATCTCGGTTCACTGTCATGATGATTTGGGTATGTCTGTAGCCAACTCTATTGCAGCTGTTCAAGCCGGTGCGCGACAAGTTGAAGGGACCATCAACGGTATCGGTGAGCGTGCGGGTAACTGTTCTTTAGAAGAGATCGCAATGATCTTGAAAACACGCCAAGAACTCATGGGTGTTCATACGGGCCTAAAACACGATGAAATCCATCGCACTAGTAAGTTGGTCAGCCAACTGTGTAACATGCCGATCCAGAGCAACAAGGCGATCGTTGGTGCAAACGCATTCAGCCATTCTTCAGGCATCCACCAAGATGGCATGCTAAAGAATAAAAACACTTACGAGATCATGACGCCAGAGTCGATTGGTCTTAAGAACCAAGCGCTAAACCTAACCAGCCGCAGTGGCCGCGCAGCAGTGAAGAGTCACATGGATTCTATGGGCTACAAAGAAGAAGAGTACAACTTAGATGCATTGTACGAGGATTTCTTGAAACTGGCGGATCGAAAAGGCCAAGTATTTGATTACGATCTAGAAGCATTGATGCACTTTTCTAACTTGCGCGAAGAAGATGATTTCTACAAATTGAACTACTTAAGCGTGCAATCTGGTAGTGTCATGGCAACAACCAGCATTAAGCTACAGTGTGGCGATGAAGAAAAATGCGAAGCGGCCGTCGGTAACGGTCCTGTCGATGCACTTTACCAATGTATCTACCGCGTAACAGGTTATGATATTGTGCTAGATAAATTCGATCTCACCGCTAAAGGTGAAGGTGAGGATGGATTAGGTCAAGCTGATATCATTGCCAATTACAAAGGGCGCAAATATCATGGTACTGGCGTTTCTACCGACATCGTTGAAGCATCGGGCCAAGCCCTATTGCACGTCATCAACAGCATTCATCGTGCCGATAAAATTGCAGAAATAAAGCAGAAGCAAATCGCAACCGTATAAGACAGACTCCAGGGACGAGAGTCGTCCCTGGCGTTCTAAGTAATTAGAAAATAAAGGATTAACATGACAGACAAATCATACAAAATTGCCGTTTTACCAGGCGACGGCATCGGCCCAGAAGTAATGGCGCAAGCACATAAAGTGTTGGATGCAATCGAAAAGAAGCACGGCATTGCGTTTGAGCGTGACGAGCACGATGTAGGTGGTATCGCGATCGATAATCACGGTTGCCCACTTCCAGAAAGCACAGTAAAAGCGTGTGAAGAGTCTGATGCAGTCCTATTCGGCTCAGTTGGCGGTCCTAAGTGGGAACACTTGCCACCAAATGACCAACCTGAACGTGGTGCCCTACTGCCACTACGCAAGCACTTCCAACTGTTCTGTAATCTACGCCCAGCACAAATTCACTCAGGTCTTGAAGCTTTCTCACCACTACGCGCAGACATCTCAGGTCGCGGCTTTAACATCGTGGTTGTCCGTGAACTAACAGGCGGTATCTACTTCGGCCAACCAAAAGGTCGTGAAGGTGAAGGTCCAACAGAGAAAGCGTTCGACACTGAGGTGTACCACCGCTACGAGATTGAACGTATCGCAAAAATTGCCTTTGAGTCTGCTCGTCTACGTCGCAAGAAAGTGTGCTCAATCGACAAAGCGAACGTTCTACAAAGCTCAATCCTATGGCGTGAAGTGGTCGAAGAAATCGCAAAAGACTACCCAGATGTTGAGTTATCACACATGTACATTGATAACGCAACCATGCAGCTTATCAAAGACCCAGCACAGTTCGACGTAATGCTATGTTCAAACATCTTCGGCGACATCATTTCTGATGAGTGCGCGATGATCACTGGCTCTATGGGTATGTTGCCATCAGCAAGCCTAAACGAAAGCAAATTCGGTCTGTACGAACCAGCAGGCGGCAGTGCACCAGATATCGCAGGTAAGAACATCGCTAACCCAGTTGCTCAAATCCTATCTGCCGCACTGATGCTACGTTACAGCCTAGGTGAAGAAACGGCGGCACAAGACATCGAAACGGCCGTTTCAAAAGCACTATCTGCAGGTGAGCTAACGGGTGACCTTGCCGGTGACAACCCAGCACTTTCGACGTCTGAGATGGGCGATAAGATCGCTGAGTATATTTTAAACTCTTAATACAGAACAGATTCATAATAAATACAAAATCCTCAGTCAACCAATGGCTTTCCTCTAAGTCATTGGTGCAATAACAAGGCAGCAAGCTTATTTATATTAAGGCGTTTAGTTCGCTAAATAACTGGATAAATGGGTGTAGCTAACGCAGTTATTGCGGCAAAGGCGACGAGGAAAGGAAGCAAACAATGGGCAAAACATTATACGAAAAAGTCTACGACGCACACGTTGCCGTCGCAGCAGAAGGGGAAAACCCAATCTTGTACATCGACCGTCACTTGGTACATGAAGTGACTTCTCCGCAGGCATTTGACGGCTTGCGTGAAAAAGGTCGTAAAGTGCGTCAGGTCAGCAAAACTTTTGCCACCATGGACCACAACGTTTCTACGACAACCAAAGACATCAACGCATCCGGTGAGATGGCGCGTATCCAGATGGAAACGCTATCGAAAAACTGCGAAGAGTTTGGTGTTACACTTTACGACATCAACCATAAATACCAAGGCATTGTCCACGTCATGGGCCCTGAGCTGGGTATTACCCTACCGGGCATGACGATTGTTTGTGGTGACTCACACACGGCTACACACGGTGCATTCGGCTCCCTAGCCTTTGGTATTGGTACTTCTGAAGTTGAGCACGTATTGGCAACTCAAACGCTAAAACAAGCACGCGCTAAAACAATGAAGATCGAAGTGAAAGGCAAAGTAGCGCCAGGCATCACCGCGAAAGACATCGTGCTAGCGATCATCGGTGAAACCACAGCTGCTGGCGGTACGGGTTACGTGGTTGAATTCTGCGGTGAAGCGATCACCGACCTTTCAATGGAAGGCCGCATGACCGTATGTAACATGGCAATTGAGCTAGGTGCTAAAGCCGGTTTGATTGCACCAGATGAAACCACATTCGAATACATTAAAGGCCGAAAATTCTCACCTCAAGGTGCCGACTTTGATGCAGCAGTAGAATACTGGAAGACATTAAAAACGGACGATGATGCTCAGTTTGATGCGGTCGTGACGCTAAATGCTGCCGACATTAAACCACAAGTCACTTGGGGTACTAACCCAGGCCAAGTTATCGCAGTAGACCAACCGATCCCAGCTCCAGAAAGCTTTACCGACCCAGTAGAGAAAGCCTCTGCTGAAAAAGCATTGGCTTACATGGGCCTAGAAGCAGGCAAAGCACTTTCAGATTACAACGTCGATAAAGTCTTCGTTGGTTCTTGTACTAACTCACGTATCGAAGACATGCGCGCAGCCGCTGAAATAGCGAAAGGTCGCAAAGTCGCGTCTCACGTTCAAGCGCTAATCGTTCCTGGCTCTGAGCAAGTAAAAGCGCAAGCGGAAGCAGAAGGCTTGGACGTTATCTTTAAAGAAGCGGGCTTTGAGTGGCGCCTACCTGGTTGTTCAATGTGTCTAGCAATGAACAACGACCGTTTGGGTCCACATGAACGTTGTGCGTCTACTTCAAACCGTAACTTTGAAGGCCGCCAAGGTCGTGATGGCCGTACCCACCTAGTGAGCCCTGCGATGGCAGCGGCAGCAGCAATTGCTGGTCACTTTGTAGATATTCGTGAACTAGACTAAGGAGCAAACAAATGTCAGGCTTTAAACAACACACAGGCTTAGTTGTTCCTCTAGATGCAGCGAACGTAGATACTGATGCCATCATTCCAAAGCAGTTCCTACAAAAGGTCTCCCGCCTAGGGTTTGGTAAGCACCTATTCCATGACTGGCGCTTCCTAGACGATGCTGGCGAACAACCGAACCCAGAGTTCGTGATGAACGCCCCTCGCTACCAAGGCGCTTCTATCTTGCTAGCGCGTGAAAACTTCGGTTGTGGTTCTTCTCGTGAGCACGCACCATGGGCACTAGCGGATTACGGCATCAAAGCGATGATCGCACCAAGCTTTGCCGATATTTTTTACGGTAACTCGATCAACAACCAAATGGTGCCAGTTCGTTTGACTGAGCAAGAAGTGGATGAAATCTTCCAGTTTGTTGAGGCGAACGAAGGTGCAGAAATCGAAGTCGACCTAGAAGCCAATGTGGTTCGTGCCAACGGCAAAAAATATAGTTTTGAAATCGATTCGTTCCGTCGTCACTGCCTGCTAAACGGTTTGGACAATATCGGTCTTACCCTTCAACACGAAAACAAGATTGCCGAGTACGAGGCGAATATCCCGAGCTTCTTAAGCTAATTCAAATCGTAATTGAAACAGGTAAAAGGTTGGCATTGGCCAGCCTTTTTTCTTTATATTCATTGTGTCAGGAAAGAAATCCCATCGTAGACAGGTCTACACTATCAACAAGTTTTAATTCAAAGGTCTCTCTATGAAGCGTCTGCTATTGCTATTGTGTGCCCTCGTTTCTTTCTCTGCTTTTTCCGCACCAAAATCGGATTTGTGGCCGTATTGGAAGCAGTCCAATCAAGCTAACCAAGCCCAGATTTCTCATCAAGTATGGCAACAACTGCTAGACAATTACTTGGTTGTACAAGGTGAAAATACTTTGTTTCGCTACAGCAAAGTCACAACTTCCGACAAGGCGAAGCTAAAGCAGTACATCCAAAGATTGGCGAAACTTGACCCTCGACAATACAGCCAAGCAGAACAATACGCCTATTGGGTGAACCTTTACAACGCCATCACGGTGGATCTGATTTTGGATAACTATCCCGTCAAATCGATAACCAAACTGGGCGGCTTATTTAGCTTTGGACCTTGGGGAGATGATGTGGTCGTGATCAACGGCAAGGACCTGACTTTAAACGATATTGAGCATCGAATTTTGCGTCCAATCTGGAATGATCCAAGAACCCATTACGCGGTGAATTGTGCCAGCTTAGGTTGCCCAAATTTACAGACTCAAGCATTTACTGCCGACAACACTCAAGCCTTACTCGAAAGTGCTGCAAAAACATTTATCAACAGCAGTAAAGGCGTATCCATCCAAGGTAACACGGCACAGCTGTCTTCTATTTATGATTGGTTTGCCGAAGATTTTGGTAATAAACAGAAGCTAATCGAACACCTAAGCCAATATCGTCCAGAATTAAACAAGTTAACTGGTAATTTTAACTATGAATATGATTGGTCTCTTAATGAAGTAGAGTAAACAAATCAACTAGATATGAACAATAATATTAGCTTTGCAAAAGAGTGAATATGTTGAAATAGCAAAGCCTAATCTTTCAACGGAAAAAAGACCTGCACTTCAATAAAGCTAGTCCGATGAAAGAAAACTTGTCGTGCTAAACAAAAATGGTTGTTTCTTACTAGGAGGCAAAGCGACGGAGGATACCCAATTCAGACCTTTATTCAGTTAGACACGCACAAGCAGACTTATTATGTGAGGTTCAAAGTGGATACAAACAAAAAGACCTCAGCATCTCTGCTGAGGTCTGGAATAAGAACCTGGCGATGACCTACTCTCACATGGGGAAGCCCCACACTACCATCGGCGCTAATTCGTTTCACTTCTGAGTTCGGAATGGAAGTCAGGTGGGTCCAAATCGCTATGGTCGCCAAGTAAAATTCTTTACGTTTTGCTTTATGCTCTATGCGAAAACACAAAACAAACCGTAATGGTGCTGATACCCAGACTCGAACTGGGGACCTCATCCTTACCAAGGATGCGCTCTACCACCTGAGCTATATCAGCATCAAGATGTCCCTTCAGGACTAAAAAAGCCCGTTTTTTCAAACGGGCTCTTTTAACTATTGTCTTCACCTTTTTGAAAGGTAAAAACTAAAATTAAAGCCTGGCGATGTCCTACTCTCACATGGGGAAGCCCCACACTACCATCGGCGCTAATTCGTTTCACTTCTGAG